>JAJPIK010000080.1 GCA_021324795.1 Chloroflexota bacterium | reverse complement strand
CCGATACCTGCGCTATCGGCGCGTACCTGCTTGATCTCGGGGGTGAAGCGCAGCGAGGATGCCGAGAACAGCGGGACGCCACGCTTCGCCGCCAGTTCGACGAGCGCGCGAGCGTCGTCGGTCGAGGACGCCAGCGGCTTATCGATGAAGGTCGGCAGCCCGGCTTCGATGAACGGGGTCGCGCGCTCGCGGTGCACGGCTCCTTCGTTGGACTCGATCAGAACCGCGTCGATCTGTCCGAGGAGATCCTCGGGCCGTTCAACCAGCTCGACATCTGCCGCGCGCAAGGCAGCCAGGTAGTCCGCGATCCGGCTGGAATCGGCGATGCGCGAGGCTCCCGGGCAGGCTGCGACGATCCGAGCGCCATCTACCCATTGGTCCGGCTCGATGTCGACGTGATTCAGCCGGCGGGCAAACTGGTAGACGTGGCTGGTATCGCAGTCGACAATGCCCAGTCGTAGCATCGCTGGTTCCTCCATGCATTCGATTTCATCAAAGACTCCTCCCAGAGCCGGGTGCGCTCTCACTGAGCAATGCGACGGGACAGCACCTCACCCCCAGGCCCCTCTCCAGCGCGCTGGAGAGGGGTGGCCGCCAAGGGCGGCGGCAGGGATCGAACGGTCTCGGGTCATCAACGGCGGCGCGAGCACCTCCCATCCGCTTCATCCGCCGACAGCCGCTCCGGCGGTGACGGTGCCTTGCTGCAACCGCTGGAGATCGGGCTGCACGCCGATGCCTGGCCCCGGAGGGACAACGAGCGCGCCATTCTCGACGCGACAGGAAGGCACGCCCGGTGCTGCCTGGAGCATCTGTGGGCCGTTGAGATCGGCGGGTCCCGCCAGCCTGTAGGTACCAAAGAGGGCCGCACTCGCCCCGGTCCCGAGTCCGCTTTCGGTCAAACCGCTGCCGAGCACCTGCACTCCCATCTCTTCCACGACGTCCAGTAATCGCCGAGTATGCCAGAGCCCGCCGAGCTTGCTTACCTTTACCACGAGGACATCGAATGCGTCCAGCCGGGAGAGGCGCAGGAGATCCTGCACGGAGAAGACGCTTTCGTCGACGGCGATGGGAACGCTTCCATCGGAGCGCAGGCGACGCAGGGCATCGATGTCCCGCGCCGGCGTGGGCTGCTCGAAGACACTGATACCAATGCGAGCCAGGGTGCGTGCCCGTTTCAGCGCGGTTCCGACATCGTATGCCTGGTTCGCGTCAACCCAGAGGTAGACGGAGGGATCCACCGCGCGGACCGTCTCGACGATCGCCACATCGTACTCGGGCCGCACTCCAATCTTCACCTTGAAACCGCGGTAGCCCGCGGAGTAGCCCCGGTGCGCCTGTTCCTCGGCATCGGCCGGATTGTCCGCGCTCACCATCCAGCAGAGCGGGACCGCTCCGGGGTGGGCCCGCCCGAAGAGGGCGGGCAATCCGAGGTCGAGGCGTCTTCCCAGCAGGTCGTGAACGGCCAGATCGATCGCCGATTTCGCGATGGGCTGTCCACGCGTCAGGCCGGGTGCGATCACGCGATCCATCGCCGCGTGCAGTCCAGCCAGATCGGTGGGATCCCGGCCGATGATAGCCGGAGCCAGGTAGGTTCGGATTGTGCTGATGACGGTTTCCTCTGTCTCGTCACTCCAGCGGTGGCTGGGACGCGCTTCCCCCCAACCTTCCGCGCCCGAAGCGTCACGCACGCGAACGAAGACGTGTGGGGCACCGAATTCGTCGGAGACCGGACCGCGCGAGAGGTGAAGGATGGTGCGAGTCGGGAGACGGGTGGGAAAGACGTCGACCGAGACGATGGGATCCAGCGGCAAGGGCTGCCTCCTGCGGACAGAGAAAGTCGAAGCGGGCGCGAGCTGTGGCTGTCGCCCCTAACTTCGTAAACCCTATTGACAAACTCGACGCACACTCATTATAGTACGGCCAATCAACCAGTGGAGGTAGTCGATGAGAACGCTACCGCGTCGAAGCTTGATCAAGGCGACGGTTTTGATTGGTACGCTTACCGTGCTCGCAGCCTGTAGCCAATCCGCTGCGACGCCGACGGCGTCTCCCGCGTCAGCACAGAGCACCAAACCTACCGTGGCTTCGCAACGGTCTACCGCAGCAACGGCCAAGCCCACGGCAGCAGCCGCTCCTGCCACGTCCGGACCATCCGGGAAAGTAGTGATGTGGGCGTTTCCGCTCACCAAGGATGACCCCAAGAATATCTGGAATCCGCTGATCGACAAGTTCAAGAAGCAGTACGCGAGCGTTGACGTCGAGGTCCAGATGCAGAGTTGGGACGGTCGACGGGAGAAAATGCTCGCTGCGGCTGCTGCCAAGGCGACGCCGGATATGGCTTATCTGAATGACGACATGGTGTTTCCCTTTGCCCAGGCCGGTGCGATCGTCTCGCTCGACGACTACCTAAGCACCATCGCGCCCAACCTGGTTGGCTCCTATCCCAAGGCCATGATCGATGGGCTTCGCTACCAGGGTAAGTTGATGATGCTTCCGATCCTCGCGGGTGCCGTTTGTGGTCTTTTCAACAAGGATCTGTACGAGGAGATTGGCCTGGATCCGACGAAGAACCCACAAACGACCGATGACCTGCTGAACATGTGCGTGAAGGCGAAGGCCAAAGGACTCTACGGCATGTCGTACAGCGTGAACAGCCTGGAAGCCTTCAACGCGCTCCTCTACGGCTTTGGTGGCCACATGATCTCGCCGGACCATCAGAAGTCACTGCTTGATTCCAGCGAGAGTGTCGAGACGTTCAAGTTCATCGTGAATCTCTTCAAGCAAGAGTATGTTCCGAAGGCCGGGGCGACCGCGTCGTCGAACGCGGCGGCGGCGACTGGGGTCGATTATTTCCCGCAGAAGAAGCAGGTCGGTACCGCATACACGTCGGCGATGTCGTTGATCCAGCAATACCAGAAGCAGATGCCGGGAATCAAGCTCGGCATTGAAGAGGTTCTCAAGGCACCCACCGGCGTGCGCATGTCCACGCCAACGCTCGGATGCTTGGGCATCTTCGCTGCGGGGCAAAACAAGAACGGCGCGGCGTACTGGCTCACCTGGCTGCTCCAGCCGGATAACCTCGCCTTCTACAACACCCAGGGGGGCTTTGTTCCGCCAACCCAGGCGGCCCAGGACAAATGGGACGTCGACCCCGTGACGAAAGAATGGGGCAGTCAGGTTCAGTTCATTGTTGTCGATCAGGATATTCAGTACTATTACAACAACAATATCACCTTTATCCAGCCGGCGCTGAGTGCCGCAGCGCTTGGACAAATCACGCCCGAGGACGCTGCAAAGCAGGCTGCGGCGAAGATGGATGACTACATAAAGCAGAATCCGATTAAGTAAATTCGGACACCGGAGTGATGAGAGATCAGAGCGTCGCGGTGGGTCCACGAAACGCCGCCCACCGGAAGCCGTCGCGCTGGGGGCGCTACGTGATCTGGTATGCCCTCATCACTCCGAACGTGATTCTTTTCACGATCTTCGGCCTCGTCCCGATCGTCGCGACAGTCCTGATCAGCCTCACCCAGTGGAACATCCTGGGCTCACCACATTGGGTCGGTTTGCAAAACTACCAACGTCTGATTAAAGATCCTGAGTTTTGGATCTCACTGCGCGTCACGGTTGAGTATGTAGTGCTGTTCCTGGTACCAACCGCGGCTTTGGGGCTCGGGCAGGCGTTGCTGCTCAGCCTTGCGCGTCAGGCACAGGTAGTCTTTCGGACGATCTACTTCGTGCCTGTCGTTACCTCCGTGACCGTGATCGCGATGATCTGGGGCTGGCTCCTCATTCCCGATCGGACCGGTCCCCTGAACTACCTGCTGGGCCTCGCAGGAATACCTGTGCAGGGCTGGCTACAGAGTCCGATCGAAGCTCTTCCTAGTGTGACGATCGTTGCCATCTGGACGGCCGTGGGCTATTACATGGTGCTCTGGCTCTCCGGCCTTCAGGGAATTCCCCAGGAACTGCTCGATGCTGCGCAGGTCGATGGCGCGGATGGGTGGAGGCGCTTCTGGAGTATTACGTTACCCTTGCTTAAGCCGACAACGACATTTATCGTGATTGTCGGTACTATTGGAGCTTTCCAAGCGTTCGCCCTGTTTTACCTGCTTACCGGCGGCGGCCCACTCTACAACACGACGACGATCGTCTATTTCATCTACCAGACAGCGTTTCCTCTCCAGGAAATGGGCTACGCGTCGTCAGCATCGATCATTCTGGTTGCGGTCATTCTGTCCATCGCGCTAATTCAGCGCAACTCGATCGGAGGATGGTCCGATGAGCTGTACCCCTGATCAGACCATCTCCGGTGCTCAGTCATCTCATCCCGCCGCCTCCGCTGCATCCCGGGTAGTTCGCTTGGACCTCGCGCACCGCAGCCTCCTCTTGCTCGGTTACGTCGCGTTATTTCTCTTCGCGGCAATGTTTCTCCTGCCTTTCTTTTATATGGTTTCGATTGCATTACGACCGGACATGGAGCTGCTAACCTTCCCGATTGCGATCATCCCAGAGCATCCCGCTCTTGGCGCGTTCGTCGACCTGTTCGCGGGGACGGCGATGACGCACTGGTTAATCAACAGTTTCTTTGTCACGATCGTCGTCACGCTTTTGCAGGTCCTCACCTCATCGATGGCAGGATTCGCGTTCGCGCGGGGTGAGTTTCCCGGCAAGGAGGTCATTTTCTGGATCCTAATGAGTGCGATCATGATTCCATTCACCGTCACCATGATTCCACTCTACATTCTGATCGCGCGGTTGCATTGGATCGACACGTTCTACGCCCTCATCATCCCCGCAGCGGCATCGATCTTTGGGACATTCCTCTGCCGGCAGTTCATCCTGACGATTCCGCGGACCTACGACGAAGCCGCTATTATCGACGGGTGCTCGGTGTGGGGATTGTACCGACGCATCCACCTGCCGCTGATGACGCCGGTCCTCGCAACCTTAAGCGTTCTCACGTTCCTGGGGACGTGGAACGATTTCCTCTGGCCGTTGCTCGTCTTGCAATCCAACACGATGAAGACGATTACCGTGGGGCTGGCGACGATGCTCACCTTCGAAGGAGGCGTTGCGGTGCGCATGGCTGGGGCAACAGTCACCTTCACCCCGACGCTGGTTGTGTTTATCTTGCTGCAGCGCTACGTTATCCGAGGCTTCGTTCTGTCAGGTGTCAAAGGTTGAGTGGGACCAGCCTGCGTTCTGGTGAGTGGACTCCGATGTCGTAAGATGATGCAGGAGAACGCCAGCCCACTCCAGGCCCCCTTCTTTCAACTGAACGCATCCAGAACGGCGGCCGGGTAGACGACGGCTCGCGGCAGATGCACACCGGTGATATCGGCGACCCAGAGCTGGTTCAGGCCCGTGATAGCTCGTCCTTTGGCCAGGTTCGGATAGCGCTCTGGCTGTGGTGCGAGTCGCTCGTCGGGACCCAGTTCCGCTGGAGTTGGCAGAGCAACGATTCCTCGCGCAAGATCCGCAGGATGCGCTTGTGGTTCACCACCATTCCTCTCAATGCAACGTCGCGGCCACGCGCCGGTCGCCGTAGCCGGGAAGCGCCAGAACGATCTCTTCGATCCGATCCCGCAAGGCGGTTTCCACAGCGGCAGGATGTCTGGCCACCGCCGCATAGAACCAACTCCGGTTCACGCCCAGAATCTCGCCCAAGCTCCGCACCGACACATCCTCCCTCAGCTAGACGTTATCCATTTAGCAGTCGGTCAGGCTGCATAGGCGAGCGTGGTGGCGAAGCGTTCAAACACCACGCGTGGGATTTTGACCATGTCGGTTTGGGAGTCGGACGTCTCAGAAAAGACGCAGGGCCAGAGATGCTGACGCACCATGTCGAGGGCATTGGCAAAGGTGGGTACCGCTTTGGCGGACCAAGCGGCGGTGCGCGTGGGAAAGGCACCCGGATGCCCCAGTTTAAGATGGACCCCTTTGTCAAGATAGTAGACGAGGCAATTTTAATTGGCATTTAGAGTACGGACGCCACAGGTTAGCGACTGTAGCGTCCGGAAAACAGGTTTCGGGTAGATTTGATGCGTTGAGGCAGCGGTTTTGCCTGCTTGGGGTGGGCTTTGACCACCGGATGGCCCTCGCGTGGTTTCGGCTGTTGTCCGGGGGCACGCCCCGGGACTTTTCTCGCTCGCCAGGGCGCTGCGGCCGGTGTGCCCAACGGGCGCGAAAATACTTGCCAGGCCGCGCGGACTTGGCCCGCGGTCAAGGCGCGGTGCGGGTCTTGGTCGGATCCCACGGGCGGTACGCCGATTGGACCGAGGCGCGGGCGAGCAGCAACTGCCAGGAGGCCGAGGCCACGACCTACACCCAGGTCTCGATCGGCCCCAGATCGCCCAAATGAGCGACCAGGGGCCCGAGCCGTTATTTGAGAAAGCGGAAGAAATGCTCGATCGCGTCACGGAGTAAGGACATCGTCACCACGTCGGCGAGGGCAACGTCCGGGGAACCACTCCAGAAGAGCCAGAGCGGGCGCTTGGAGCTGGGGATCCCATCGGCCGTGAGGAACTCCGCGCCCACCACCACGCCACCAAGCGTCGGCACCTTCCGGACGTTGTAGCCGACCCAGGCGCTGAGGCGCACCTCCCGGCCGAACAGCCAGGCCGTCTCCGGGCGATCGGGCGGCCCAGGCGTGGGCAACGACAACGTCGCGCCGTGCCTGCACTGCCACCCGCGTTTGCCCGTAGGCGGTGGGGGCGGACCGTGCACAACGCGGTTCGCGGCCAAGCGCGCCAGCAGGACGACGCCGGGAGCCGAGCCGACAAAGGCGCGCCTGAAGGAGGGAACCGGGGAGTGGCTGTCGGCGGTCACCACTTTGGGAGCAGGGGGCGTCGGGTCGGCGGCGAGGCGCCGGACCTGCGCCGCCCCGATCTCGCCCGGCGTGCTGCTCGTCGGCACGCGCCCAACCACGCGGGGGGAGAGCCACGACTTGCCCCAGGCGATCACGCGTCCGAGCCAGGAGAACGGGTGGCCCGGGATCGCCTTCGCGGGGGCGGCCGAGGAGACCATCGACCGATCGGGCTCCGTCCTGGCATCGGGGCGGGGCGCGATCGGGGTATCACGCGCGTAGACCGCAGACCCGGCGACCGTGAGCGCATCCTCCGGCGCGGCGGCCAGCGTCCGGCGCAACACCGTCGGGTTGATCTGGCCCGCGGTCAGGGCGTCGTAAACACTGGCGAAGCGCCGCCGAAAGAGCGGACTCTGGCTGACCTCCACCGCCGAGCACACCAGCGGAGATACCAGCAGCGCATCGACCAACTCGAAGAGGGCATCGGCACGAAACGTGAAACTGGCGCCTACGTGCAGGCGGAAGTCCACCACGCGTTGGCGCGGACTTGTTATGTTTTGCCTACCGACAGTTTCGCATACCGACCGCCTGGTGGACAACCGTCCCTTCGCCCATTGGCGCGAACCCCCACTTCAGATCAGGCAAGCTCTAAACTCCAATTTTAATGTGGATCGATCTCCTTCTTTCCTGCTGTCTCGTTGGATCCAGTTCACCGACTTGAACTCGTTGCGTTGACGGTGCCGGCGCCAAGCGTGCCGAAGTACACCTCCGCCGGCGTTTGATAGCCGAGCGCTTGGTGCAGACGCCGCTGGTTGTCGACGTCCAGGTAGCATCCGAGTCCGCGGCTCGCCGCCCGCGGGGAAGCGTATTAGGTGAGATACACCTCCTGGTATTTGACGGTGCGCCAGAGCCGCTCGGTAAAGATGTTATCCAGAGCACGGCCCTTGCCATCCATGCTGATCTGAACATCGTGCGCAAGCAACCGCTCAAGGTACGTCGGGCTCGTACAGTGGCTGCCCTGGTCGCTGTTCCAGATGAGTGGCTTCGCCTGGGCCAAGGCCCGATCGAGCGCTTTCAAGACGAAATCGATCGCAAGGGTCTGGTCGAGTTCCCAGCTCACCACGTCGCGCGAGAACCAGTCGAGGACCGCCACCAGGTCCATCCAGTCTTTGGTGAGGCGGATGTAAGTGATATCGATGCCCCAGACGTGATTGGGAAACGACGCATTCACCTCGCCGAGCAGGTAGGGGTGGATCACGCGTTCGGGATTCGCCGTGCTCGGGTTTGGCTTCGGCGCGATGCCGACGACGCCCATCTCGCGCATGTGCCGCTGGACCGCCTGGCGATTGACGAGGATGTCCTCGCGGTTGAGCTGCGCTGTGATCCGACAGGAATCATAGAACGGGCACTCCGTGTAGATCTCGTCGATGCGCTGCTTGAGCGCGATCTCTTCCGGAGCCGGCGGAACCGGGTGATCGGACAAGCTCGAACGGCTCAGGCCAAGCAAATCCGCCTGGACGCTCAAAGGCACGTCCCCATCCCGGTCGAGGAGGGCCACCCGCTCCGATCTACTCACCGAGGGTACCAAATTTTTGTGAGAAAGGCGAGTTGGGTACTGAGCCGACCGATCTCCTCATCGAGATCGCGGAACTGCTCGGCGTGAGCCTGGCGCTCGGCGGCGATGGCCGGCTGATTCTTCTCGAAGAGCGAGGGGAGACCCTTGAGGGCAATCGCTTTCCAGTTGCCGCTGGCGTTCGGATGGATTCCATTCTCGGCGGCGATCTGGACGATACTCTTCTCCCCCTTCAACACTTCCTGAACGATCCGCGCCTTGAAGCTCGCGCTGTACGTCTTCTTCATCGACCCCGAACCACATTAAAATGCCCACGTTGACTGTCTAAATGAGGCCCGGTCATAATTCGTACACCGCGCCGGACGAGCAGCCGGCGCGGTGGTCCCGTACCATGTGGTTGCGACTCCCATGGATGGAGACACTCCCATGGTACCCGAAACGTCGGTGTTGGTGCTCTTGGTGCTGCTCGTCGATCGGATTCCCTCGCCTCCGCCGCGGAAACGGCGCGGGCGCAAGGTGGTCTATCCGGATCGGCTGTTCTTGAAAGCGTTGGTGATCATGATCGTGCGTCATCTGCCCAAGGTCGGGAGCCTGCTCGCCGTTCTCGCCGAGCCGACCCCGGAGATGCAGCGCTTGCGGGCTTTGCTCACCGAGAATGGCCACTATACCACCCGGCGCACCTTCGAGCGCCGGCTGAAGGCCATCCCGGAGACCTTGCCGGCCCAGATCGCCTGCTTGGGAGGCTCTTTGGCCGAGATCCTCGTCCCGTGGCCCGACGGCAGCAGCATCGGAGCCATCGATAGCACGGTCTTGCGGGCAAAAGGCGGGGTCTGGCACAAGGCCGATCGCGAGAAGGGCATCGTCCCCCATACCTCCATCGACCCCGAGGCCCATTGGACCAAATCGGGCTGGCATGGCTGGGTCTACGGCTGGAAGCTGCACCTGATCACCACCGTGGCCGCAGTCTGGATCCCCCTCGCCGCCGATCTCACCCCGGCCAACGTCGCCGATAACGTCCAGGCGCTGCCCTTGGTCGATCACCTCCCGCACGATGCTCCCGCGAGCCCCCGCTTCCTGTTGGGCGACGTCCATTACAACGATCCGACCTTGCGGGAGCGGTGGGAAACCGCGGACCGCATCCTGGTCACGACCAAGCGGGGGAGCTATCCCCATCACGACGACGGGGTCGAGGTCCGCCGCCTCTTCCACCAGTTGCGCTCCCACGCCATCGAGAACTTCAATAGCCAGTTCAAGGGCATCTTCGATTGTCTGGGCCAGGTCCCGACCAAGGGCCTGGTCCCGACCCGCCGCTACATCCTGGGCGCAGTCTTTGTCTACCAATTGACCCTGCTCCAGCGCTACCAGACCGGCGGTGATCTGCGCGTCGGTCTCAAAGCATTCTTACAGGCAGCATAGCGAATTATGACCGGGTCTCGTCTAAATTCTGGAGTCCATTATACGCAACACAAGCGTCGCCCTCGGCGCTGGCGACGGGCGGCTGATCGTCTCCTTCGGACTCGACTAATGACAATTGAGCAGGCAAAGAAATATCAAACGGATGAGCGGCGGTCAGCGCCTTCGGTACCCCGTGCGTCGTGTGCCATCATCTCTCGAACACTGTCTCTGCGTCATATTTGCGACACGATCCCCACACTACTTTGCCGTCTTGCAACTTGCAATAAGCTCTGCGCGACGATGAACGGGCAGAACGAACGTCAGTTTGACGGGTACAACGGCTGCCGGCCGAACGGAGTTCTGTGCCGATGTTGAGGTCACTCATGGCCGATCTTGGCGTCAACTTGTCCTCAGCACTATGGATGGCTTGACCTTCGACGTTGTATAAGTCCATCATCTACCCTTTAGGACGCGTTGGTGGCAATAGGTTCCTGGCGTGGCCTAAGACTGGTCGATCTGTCGGTAGGAGGATTTCGATGCAAGTCAGGAAGCAATCGCGTCGTCAAGTTCTGGCAGCTGCAATCGTCGGGCTCGTCTCAGCGGTCCCACTGCTCTCCGCCTGTGGCCAGTCGACGCCGGCCACCGCGCCTACGGCAGCAAGCGCTCCAACCGTTGCGACGAACGCCGCTGCGCCAACCACGGCTCCAGCCGCAGCATCCTCTCAGGGGAAGCAGACGCAAGTTACCTTTACCGCCCGCATCGGGGTACAAGCCGATCATTATGATGCCTTCGGCAAGAAGTTCATGGAGAAGTACCCGAACATCAAATATGTGCCCCAGCATGTGCCTGTGGCGGAGTGGGCTCAAAAGATCCAGGTCCAAGCCGCAGGCGGGACGCTTGCTGACGCGATTTGGATGCCGAGCATCGGCCTGTTCGGCGAGTTCAGCCACAAGGGACTACTGATCCCACTAGACTCCTACGTGAAAGCGCAGCACTTCGATCTCAGCGTATTCTTCAAGAATGCCGTCGACGCGCTGACCAAAGATGGAAAACTCTTTGGTATCCCTTGGATCTGCCACCCCGGCAGGACCGGTCTGTACTATAACAAGGGCCTGTTCGGTGATGCCCAAATCAAACTGCCGGACGAAAAGTGGACGTACCAGGACCTAGCCAACGCGGCGAAGGCTCTCACCAAGTCGAGCGGCGGCAAAACGGAGCAGTTCGGATACCTCCCAGGCTCGGACATGTGGTCGTACATCATCCCAATCCGTGGCTACGGTGGCGATTACCTATCAGCCGATGGGAAAAAGGTGACGATTGACACGCCGGAGGCAACTCAGGCAATCCAGGAGGCATACGCCGACCTGATCGGGAAGCTCAAGGTCGCGCCAACTCCGGATCTGATCCAGGCTGGTAGTGCCCAGATGTTCGCATCGAAGAAGCTGGCCATGTTTCAGTCGGGTTACTGGGGGATCTCCAGCATGCTCCAGTATGCGAAGGACCTTCCCTGGGCGGTTGTGCCGATGCCAAGGCAGACGAATGGCAAGCTTGGCATGTTCGAAGTGGACACGAACTCCGTGACAAAGTTCGCCAAGGATCCGGAATCAGCGTTCTTGTTCTGCGCCTTTATGAGTTCAAAAGAGGCCGGCATTGACATCGCTAAGCGTGGCTCGGTGCCTGGTGCCCGACCGGACGTCTGGCAGGCGCCGGAGCTTACCTCAAGTCCGGCGCACGTGGTCTTCTCGAAGATTCTCGAGGACGCGCCGGGCCTGCTACTCCCGGCCAACTATCGAGAGACAGAGCTAGCAGATGCCTTTCAGAAGGGATTCGATCCAATCACAATCGGGAAGGAAACGGACGCCTCGAAGGTCATCAAAGCCGTGCTGCCCGCGCTGCAAGCGATCGTCGACAAGCAACCGGCTTGATCGTGGGCGTCGGCTCCGGTGCTCGGCGCGCTGGGGCCCACGCGACTGAACTCTCCGCCGGAGCACGAACGTTATGGTGTCATCTGTCCCACGTCAACATAGCCACTCACTTCGTCGGCGCAAGGCGCTCCTTGGCTACCTGTACATCAGCCCATTCCTCTTAGGTTTCGTGCTGTTCATCCTGGGTCCGGCGGTGGCCTCGGCCTACTTTAGTCTGACCGACTACAATATCCTCTCGACGCCCGATTTCGTCGGTCTGGCAAACTACCAAAAGGCTTTCGCTGGCGACAACCTCTTCTGGCTCTCGCTCGGCAACACGCTTTACTACGCGCTCATTGGTGTCCCCCTGTCGATCGCCGGCGCGCTCGGCTGTGCCATCTTGCTGAACCAGAAGATCATGGCGCGAGCCGCGTTCCGCACAATGTTCTTTCTGCCTTCGATTACGCCGATCGTTGCCAGCACCCTCCTCTGGATCTGGATCCTCAATCCGGAGTTCGGCCTCCTGAACTACGTGTTGTCCCTCGTCGGTGTTCAGGGCCCGAAGTGGCTGGGCAGCCCCGACTGGGCAAAGCCCTCCCTGATCCTCATGTATCTCTGGGGCTCGGTGGGTGGCGGAGCAATGATCATCTTCCTGGCCGGTCTCCAGGGAGTTCCCGCCGAGCTCCATGAAAGCGCGGCGATCGACGGGGCGAACGCCTGGAACCGTTTCCTCAACATCACCATTCCCATGCTCACTCCGTCGATCTTTCTGAACCTGGTGCTGGGCCTCATCAGCGGGTTGCGCGTCTTCACTGTCGCCTTTGTCGCGACGAACGGGGGCCCGGCCTACGCCACGTACTTCTTTATGCTCCATCTGTTCAACCAGGCTTTCCAGTACCTCGAGATGGGGTACGGCTCGGCCCTGGCCTGGATTTTCACGGTCATCGTTTTGATCCTGACAATCATCCAGTTCCGTCTCTCGGACCGGTGGGTCTACTACGCAGGGAAAGATTGACCAGGGAATGACTGGACATGTCGCTGACGAGTGAATCGAGGCAGGCCGAGCGGGCCATCGCCGTCCCAGCGCGAGGTGTACGGGTTCCTGGTCGCGTTGCCGCGTCGCGCCTGCTGACCTATGGGCTCGTCACCGTGCTAGCGTTGGCGTTCATGGGGCCGTTCCTGTTCGCCTTCACGACTTCCTTCAAGTCACCCTACGAGATCTTCGTCTTTCCGCCCCGATTCTTTCCGGCGGAGTGGCGCTGGTGGAACTATCGGGACGCCTGGACCCAGGCGCCCTTCGCTTTGTTCTTCCGCAACACCATCATCATCACCGTCCTGGCGATGACCGGTCAGATCGTCTCGGCGACCCTCGTCGCCTACGGCTTCGCCCGCTTCCACTTTCCTGGACGGGACGCGCTCTTCATCCTGGTGATCGGCACGTTGATCCTCCCCGTCGAGGTCACGATCATCCCGACGTTCTTGATGTTCAAGTACCTTGGCTGGCTTGACACCTGGTATCCATTGATCGTTCCGTCCTACTTCGGTGGAGGTGCCTTCTCGATCTTTCTCCTCCGCCAGTTTTTCCTGACTCTGCCTCGAGACATGGACGAAGCCGCGGAGATTGACGGCGCGGGGTCCTTCCGGATCCTGTGGACAATCATCGCACCGCTCTCGAAGCCGGCGCTGGCGACACTGGCGATCTTCTCGTTCATCGGGCACTGGAACGACTTTTTCGGCCCACTCATCTACCTCAGCACGACTGAGAGATTCACCATCTCCCTTGGCCTCCGCTTCTATCAACAGGTAGCGACGGCTGGGGGACCGGCCCGAGAGCATCTGCTCATGGCCGCCTCCTTTACCGCGACGCTCCCGATCATCGTGATCTTCTTCGTGTTCCAGCGCCAGTTCGTTCAAGGGATTGTCCTATCCGGAATCAAGGGCTGATCTCACCTTCAAGGAGTGATTGATGCCCGTCTGGGCACCACCAGGGGATGAAAATGGGGCGCCGGTGCGCTAAGCTGGTCGGTAGACGGTCCGGGCGATCAGAGGTCGGTTTTCCTT
>JAJPIK010000002.1 GCA_021324795.1 Chloroflexota bacterium | reverse complement strand
GGGGCCCTCCCTTGATCAGCAGTCTCGGGAGACCATCTGGTCATCCCCGGCAACCATTGTTGCCAGAATCACCCCTTTATTCGTCAAAGAATTTCGCCGGCGACAATTGAGGGACGGGCGCTGCGGACCAAGCTCGAGCAGGCCATCAGGTCGCTCATCCCTTCCCTGCCCGAGAGCGACCGTCGATCCGACCGCGAGGCCCTCCGCAACGCGACCGCGCTCTATATCCAGGAAGCCGCGTACACCTGGTTCAACCGCCTGATCGCGCTGCGGTGCCTGGAGGCGCGCGTCCCCGGGGTGGACGAGGCGATCAAGGTCAAGCCGGACTACGCTGGCCGCTCGCTCCGCCACGACCGCTTCTGTCGAGAGCACCCCGAGCTGTGCCAGGCCGAAGATGGCGGGCTACTGGCCTTTCTGCGACAGGTGTGCGCCGAGGCTGCGAGCGAGCTGCCATTGCTCTTCGACCCGGACTCGCCTTTCACGCTGGTGGCTCCTTCACCCGACGCCCTGCAGACGTGCGTGCGCGCCCTGTCCGGCGAAACCGTCGTGCTGCCCCGGAGTGGGCGCGACCGGGTGGAGGGGCTCACCGACAGCGCGTTCGGCGAGCCGGACCTGCTGGGCTGGGTCTACCAGTACTGGAATGCCGAGGAGAAGGACCGCGTCTTCGAGGCCGCCGCGCGCGGCGCGAAGATCGAGGGAACGGACATTATCCCGGCGACCTGTATCTATACCGAAGATTACATGGTCCGCTTCCTGGTCGAGAACTCGCTGGGCGCGCTCTGGGCGGCGATCCACCCGGACTCGAAGCTGCCGGAGCGGTGGCAGTATTTCGTGCCTGAACCCTCACCCCGTGCTCCCCTCTCCCGCCCTGCGGGAGAGGGGAGCACGGGGTGAGGGAAGCCAGCGACCTCACCTTCTTTGACACGGCCTGTGGCAGCGGGCACTTCCTGGTCTACGCCTTCGATCTCCTGTGGGACATGTACCAGGAGGAAGGTCGCATCACCGAGCCGGCCGAGATCTGCCGCCACATCCTGGAGCGGAACCTCTTCGGCACCGATATCGACGAGCGCTCGGTCCAGATCGCTGCCGTGGCGCTCTACCTGAAGGCGAAGGAGCGCGCCCCCCACTTCAAGCCCCGCCGGGTGAACCTGGTGGCAGCGAACGCGTCGGTGCCGCCCGACGCCGTCCGGGGCTACCTGCAGGCCTACCCGCAGGACGAGCCTTTGCGTGGCGTGCTCGAGGCGATTTTCGCGGGACTGGCGAACGTCAGCGAGGTTGGGAGCCTGCTCCAGGTCGAGGAGCAGCTCGAGCGGGCGCTGGAGGATCTGCGGAAGCGTGAGGCGCGCCGGACGAGCGGAGGCGCCCAGCAGACCAGCATGTTGCCCCTTTTGGGCATGCCCGCGCCCCCGGTCCAGGGTCGCCTTGAACTCGACACGCTCGGCGCCTGGGATGCCTGGAAAGGAGAGGTGCTGGACCGGCTGCACCAGCACTTCCAGGCCGAGGCCAATGCCCCGGACCTCTCGACGGCCATCTTTGGCACCGAGGCCGAGAGGGGCCTGGACCTGATCGAGCTGCTATCGCGGCGGTACGACGTGGTGGCGACGAACCCGCCTTATATGGGCTCGAAGAGCATGGGGCCACGGGTCAAGGCGTACGTCCAGCAGCATTACGCCGAGGGCAAGCGGGACCTCTACGCTGCCTTCATCCAGCGCTGCCTCGGCCTGGCCAAGCCGGGTGGCCGGGTGGCCATGGTCACCCAGCAGTCGTGGATGTTCCTGCGGAGCTTCGCCGACCTGCGCAGAGACATCCTGGAGCACCAGCGCATCGAGCGTCTGGCCCACCTGGGAGAGCATGGCTTCGAGGATCCTGCAGCCGCCGGCGCGTTCGTCGCCCTCTTCGTGCTCGGTCGCTCCGAGCCGGCGCCAGAGCATCGACTGTGGGCCACGCGGCTGGTCGGGCCGAAGTCGCCAGCAGAGAAGGATCACCTGCTGCGGGAGGCAGTACGGGCCCTCATCCCCGCCCCTTCTCCGGCGGAGCGGGAGGCCCTCACCCCCGGCCCCTCTCCCGCAGCGCGGGAGAGGGGCCGGGGGTGAGGGAGGAGACACGACGATGAACCCGGGGAGAGGGTTGACGAACGTGTCAGGGCGCCATCTCGTCTGTTCAGTGGGTGCCCGCGAGCTTTGGGAGACAACCTATCGTTTGGGCAGCCGCACGTATCGTACCCGCTTCGCCCCCGTCGCCTTGGCACGCCTCCTCGATCTGAAGGGGGCTCGATCCAGTATCCTGGTTACGCCGGAAGCTCGCGACCGATGGTACGACGTGCTCGCTGAGGAACTCGCGCAGGCTGGCCTGACACCACAGGCCGTGGAGATCCCACCGGGCCAGGATCCCGACGAGTTGCTGCGAATCTTTGAATCCCTCGTCCAAACCGTTGAGAACAATGATCGGGTCGTGCTCGACGTGACCTTTGGTCTCCGTCACCTTCCGTTCGTCTATTTCACTGCGCTGACGTACCTGACCGCCTATCGCAGTATTACCATCGGCGGAATCTATTACGGAGCCTTCGAGCTGAAGAATGGCGCCGGTGGAGTACCTATCTTCGACATCACAACACTCTTCGACCTCGTCCACTGGTACCACGCCGTCCAGACGGGCCGGGAAAGCGGCGATCTCCGGCCACTGGCAAACCTGCTGGACGGGGACGTGAAGCGTCTGTTCCAGACCGCGCGGGGCAATCAGCACATCGCTGAAGCCCGAGGTGCCGTCCGTGACACTGCGGAGGCATTGGCCGCTGGGCTTCTACTGGAGACTGGTCTCGCGGCCCGACGCCTCATCAAAGCTTTGAAACACCTTGGCAACGCTGCTCCCCAGCCGGTCACGAGCGCCCTCGCTCTCGATTATGTTGAGAGTCAGGTTCAACCTCTCGCGGCTCCTGCCACTGGAAAAAAGAGCACGGTCAGCTTGACCTCGGACGAGTTGGAGCGTCAACTCCGCGTGGCGCGCTGGTTCACCGAACGTCAGGAGATGCCGAAAGCCTTGCTGGTTCTCCGTGAATGGTTGGTTAACCTCGTCCTCTACAGGGCTGGGCAGACCAGCGCTTGGCTCGATCGGGCTCACCGCCAGCTGGCGGAGCGCGAGCTCAACGCAGCAGCGTATCGCCAGCAGAGGGGACTATCTCCCGCAGCTGAGCGCCCTCTCGCACGGCTGTGGCAGCAGGTCCGGGAACTCCGCAACCAGCTTGCTCACGCCGGAATGAGACCCGGAGAGGTCCGACCATCGGTGGAAAAGGTCAAGCAGTGCCTCGTTGATGCGCGGGCGCTGCTAGCAGGCAGCAGTACAACCCAACTTTCAGGACCATCCGATGGATGTCTATTGGTGACCCCGCTGGGACTCTCACCCGGCGTCATCTACTCGGCGATCACGCGCCTGGGACCGGCCAGGTTACGGGGGTTAGTCGTCGTTACCTCCCATCAGGCAGCCGCGCGGCTGGAGGGGACACTCTGCGCTGCGGGGGTAGAGGATCTGTCCCGCCACGTGCGATTCCTCAGCGATGTTCATGCCGGGTTCCGCGAGGTAGACCATCTGCTCGATGACGATCTACGCGCTATCCTTCTTGAGGCTGGCGAGGTTGTCGTCAATGTGACTGGAGGAACGACCGCCTTGCAGTACGCTGTTGAGCGCATCGCCGAGGAGGCTGATCGGCTGGGATGCCGGGTGCGGCGCGTTGCACTCGTCGACCGCCGCCCACCCGAGGAGCAGCGAAACAATCCCTACGTCGCAGCCGAGCTTGTCGAGTTGAGTTCCCCGACAGCCTCGGCGGGAGGAGATGACGATGGCCCAGCGTGACGTGCTGCTGGTGACGCTTTCAGCGGTCACACCGCTCTTCATCGGCGGCGCTGAACCGAACGCCCGAGCCGAGCTGAGGATATCGAGCGTGAAGGGGCTGCTACGCTACTGGTACCGTGCGCTCGACGGTGCCTACGCCCAGCAAGAGCGCCCGGGCGAACCAACGCGTGAAGAGCGCTTCTTCGGAAGCGCAGCCGCAGGCCAGTCACCCTGTCTCCTGCGACTAGAACGGTGGATCGAAGGGGATTTTCCTTGGAAGCAACAGCGATTCGAGAACGGAGTTACCTACCTGGGCTACTCACTTGGCCTCTACCCCAACGATCGCAGGGCGATTCCGACGGGTACATCGTTCACCCTTCGGGTGACTTCGCATCCCGTTCGCGGGACGGCGGAGGCGCGGCAGGCGTGGCTGGCGGCACTCTGGCTGCTCGTCCACGTCGGCGGTATCGGAGCACGCTCGCGGCGTGGATTCGGCAGTCTGCGCATCGAGAAGTGGGATGGGTGGGGCGAGTGCTCGGCTCTGCCGCTTCCCTGTCAGGCCACCGCGCCGGAAGAGTGGAAGGCGCGCATGCAGGCGGGACTTCGAAAGCTGCGCGAGTGGTTCCCAAACGTGCCAAGGGTGGATCATACTGTCGTCGCGCCGGACGCGCGCTTCCTCCTGTTGAAGGAGGGCTACGGTGATCGAAGCGGTCGACCAGTGGCTAAGGGCTGGGAGCTTGCCTTGAACGATGCTGGTACACGCCTTCAACAGTTTCGGCTGCGACGCGATCCCGATTACGGCGCCGTTAAGGCTCATCTGGTCAAGAAGAATGAGCGTGAGCTCCAAAGCCACGGGCAAATGCCGCCCGGGGTAAGGCCAGCTTATCTTTCGACCGGCCCGGAGCGAGCCGCCTTCGGCCTGCCGCTGACGTTCCGGTATTCGTCACTCCAGCAGGGGGGTAGCGATCGCCGACCTGGGCCGATCCAGATGACTGTTGTGGGCACTCGCCACGATCGCATGGCCTCGCCGCTGTTCATTCGGATCGTTCGTCTGGGGGACAGCCATCACGCGCTGTTTGCCCATCTGCCGGCGCCTCGATTGAGTCCGGGCGAGGAGCTGAAGGACTGGAGCGACCGGCAAGGGCAACATCCGTGGCCCTGGCCCGACAGCGCGAAGACGATCGTGCAGCAGTTCCTCGACGAGCAGGTGTCCCCCGGCGCCGTGGAGGTTCGGGTATGAGTGAACAATCCATCCACCTCGCCTTCGGTCCGGTGCAAGATTTCCTGGCGCAGGCGCGCCGCACGCGCGATCTGTGGGTCGGGTCGTATCTGCTTTCCTATCTCGCCGCGCACGCCCTGGACAGCGCCCAGCGTGCTGGCGGTCGCGTCGTGTTGCCGGCCCTCGTGACGAATACACTGTTCGCTGCGGTCAGCAACCGGACCCAACCGGCTCCGCCAGGTGATCGGGTGGGCTCGGTGCCGCATGTAGCCGAGATCACTGCCCCGGTATCGCACGGCGCCGGCATCGCCCGATACGCTGTCCGAGGGTGGAGTACCACGTGGCAACGGATCAATCAGGTGGTCAAGGAGTACGTCAGGGGACAGTTTCCATCCTGGTCGACCGAGACCGAACGGATCTGGGAACGGCAGGTCGGCCAACTCTGGGCGCCGATGTGGGTGCTGGGCGATCCCGAGGCGATGGCCCGCCGCAAGACGCTTCGCGCCTTCGCGCTGGTGGCTGAAGAAGGCGAGAAGTGTACCTGTTGTGGGTCTCGGGAAGCGCTGCACGCTGGTGACGGCTCGCGCGCGCGGGTCCGGGCATTTTGGTCCCAGGTAGCGATGAGGATCGAAAGCCAAGATGTGCAGCCGGACGGAGCCGAGCGGTTGTGTGCCATTTGCATAACCAAGCGCTTCATTCCATACGTCGCGGTAGAAGCTTTCGGATGGAAAGTGCCAACCGCGTTCCCATCGACCGTCTCGATGGCGACCCTTCCGTGGCGGCTGGAAGTGCTGAAGAAGGGCGCCGTCAATGCACCTTTGCGATCGGCAGTCGTTCAGCACGTTAGAACACTCAGAAACGCGGGGGTTCGGGCAGTCGACGCGCTGACCGGATTCCCGGCCTTGGAGGTCGCAGCTCGTGCCTGGCCGATCGACGCGCGGTCTGCAGAAGCGTTCCTGGCGTACGATGGCGACTGGTTCATTTCCAGTGAGGTGCAGTCGATGGAGCACGGCAATCTTGAGCCTGCGCAACGGAGCGCGATCCTCGAGAGCCTGCGCACCCTTCATAGAGCGGCCACTGCGGCCGGGATCCACGGTCCTCAAACCAGCTACGCCCTCCTCGCTTTGGATGGTGGGGTGAACCCCTACGACCAGACCAATTCTAATGCACAGTCTGGTTGCCGTCAAGGGTAGTAGCGCTCTCTCTTTTCTTTCTTTGCTCCTTTCTTTCTTTTCTCT
>JAJPIK010000052.1 GCA_021324795.1 Chloroflexota bacterium | reverse complement strand
TGATAGATGAGATTCCGCGTTCTATTGACATTTCATCTCCTGTTTGATGCCACAGTCCCTTCTCACTCAGCCCATTGGTCCCAAGCTAAGAAATTACTGGGATGTCTACTTGATGCGATTCGTCGTTCGACTCGGCGTGAGCGCGCATGCCGTGTGCATGTGGTCGAGCGAGGGACGGCCTGATACCTTCTGCGTGCGTGAAATTTGGCACAGTATACGATTGGGGGACTCGGTTCAAAAAGTGTGTGGGTGAATAGGGAGAAAGGAGCGATGGAGCAAACAAAGAGTCTGCGGGCTCCGGTTGGATTCGGGGTAACAAGCCAACCCAATCCCCAACGGAGCCCGGGGATGCATATTGTCGAACACGGGAAGCGGTTTCTCCAGGGACTGACGGACCTCGCGCAGCGGACGCGTGGGAGTGGCGGCGCTGCGGGGAGACCCTGACCCAATTGGGGGGAATTCTTGCTCGGTGTGCCATCCTAAGTCGTAATGTACTAATATAGAACAACCCGAAGGTAGATTTCACCTGGGCAGCAAGTCAGGTGCGGCACACTCGTCTATCTCTTTCACCAACCTTTGCTCCAGTTGAGATCTCCTCCCCACGACTACCATACCAACAGCGAACACAAAGCCGGCGGCGATTAAGGAAGTGATCTGGAATGTTTGAAGGGCCGGAGATGCATAGTAGGTGAAGCTGAGATCAACGGGGTACTGGCGGGCGACAAAGCTGGCGGATTCGGCAATAATCGGGGAGGCGGCTGGATTCCAAAGTAGACTTGCAAACAAGATAGGATTTGACTCCATTTTGCCTTCATAAGGGACATAAGGAACAAGGACACTCACTACTTGGATGAATAGGCTCAGCAGACCAATTCCACCGAATATGATCCATTTTGGAACGTTCATCTCTTTGTCGGCGAATGCTGCAATCGGGATCGCCATAAACGGCAGTATCACAGTCAAGAATCGTGGGCCCCACGCTCCCCCACCATACCACTGATAGTAACGCGCGTAGAAAGCCATATATACAATGGCGATTCCGGCAGCCACTATTGTAGCGTCGGTGCTCCGATGGTAAAGGGCTTTCCAGCCAGCTAAACCTATCAGCAGAACAGGCGCATAGAGAAACACACTCTTGCCTGGACTCAGGACCAGCCCATAGATTCCCACGTACAACGGGGTTGTAAATTGGCCTGCCTCCAATCCGTAGCCGGTCTCAAATACGTTGCCGAAGCGTGTCAGGTCATATATACCTGCCATGACTAGCGCAACGGCAATTGGCAAGACCCAGGTGACAACGTTTCGCAGCATACCCAAAGGGGTATCGCGTTTTTTTGTGAAAAGTAACCACAATAACCAGGCACCGACCGGGGCGATGACCGATATGTTAGTCAGTCGCATCAACAAGCATACCCCACCTGCGGAACCCGAGAGAAACAGCCAACGGATCCTTCCTTGGTTTCTGTATCGTAGCATTCCATAGAACGAGATCGCGCCGGTCAGCATACTTGGTGGTTCGCTCATGAATGTGCGGGAGTAGTGCCAAGCAAAAGTTCCGAGACCGAAACAAAAAGCAGTAACTATCGCACCGCGTGGCGAACATTCAAGTTCCCGAGCAACGAGATACACAAGACTAATAACCCCTGCGGTGCACAGAATTCCGACCAGGCATACAGTGTATACCAATGTGTTAGCCCGCAGAAACCCCCTCTGATCGATGATTTCCTTACTCGGCAAGACCTTTTCGAGAATGTTCCCAATGAAATAGAATGGTACGCCCAGTATGGACTCGCCAATTCCATACTTGCTGTACCAGTGACCATCGACTCCTTGGGTCGCTCCAGGGGTCTTCGGTGGGGTACTAAAATTCCCATGGAGTACGATATCTTGGGTGACATAAAACATCGAAACGTCGTCCTCGTATTCGAACACCCCCTTGGCCGTGGAGAGATAGATCAGAACAAAGAGGACAAAAAGCCATGACGCCGTCAGAAGATTTTGATTCTTTCGATGTATCACCGTCACCCCCTTGGGTAACACCGCTTCAGTTGGCGGGGAATTTTGTCGCGGTCCTAGTTTCCGAGGACTTCCCCAGAGAAGGCGGCTGCCCGCAACGCTTTTATCCATCGTCCCATGCACTTCTATGTGCAGTATGAAGGATCCTGGCTACAAAAAATTGAGTGTTTCTGCGCAATATTCTTCGTTCTCGGTTGGATATGGAATCGCCAACGTAGCAGCGGCTAAGTTTGGTCCTCGTGACTAAATAAGAGCAAATTCAAGTTCGACCAAAGCGCTCAATCTGGACTGAACCGCTGAGTCAGTAAGACCTTCATGGCAGGGAAGCCATGCCGCCAGTTTATCTTCTTCCCCTCATTCTTGCTTCGGGCAACGTAAGGGATCGGGATCTCAACAATGCGACAACCTCTTTTGAGAAGCTTCGCGGTAACTTCTGGTTCGAATTCGAAACCACGACTCTGCAGATTGAGGTTTTGGATAATGCGTAAGGGAATAACCTTATAACAGGTCTCCATATCGGTGAGGCACACACCGTAAAGGATGTTTGTCAAAAGAGTGAGGAATGAATTGCCGATCTTCTGAATGAGGGTCATCCGCTTAATCTGTCCCTGGAAGCGTGAGCCAAAGACGACGTCTGCGCGACCACTGAGGATAGGTTGAAGTAGGCGCGGATAGTGCGACGGGTCGTACTCGAGATCTGCATCTTGAATTATCACGAAGTCTCCGGTTGCATGGGAGAGGCCAGTACGGACGGCAGCACCTTTACCCAAATTTTGGCTATGAGTAACTACCAAGACTCCAGGTTGCCGAAGGTGCTTTAGCAATTGCGTCGTGCCGTCGTTTGAGCCATCATCGACGACGATAATTTCAATCGGAAGGTCCACCATCGCAACCCGCTCAATAGTTTGAAGAATAGTATCCTTCTCATTGTAGGCAGGTATAATTACACTTAGCTTCATGCAATTCTCCGGCAGGCCTCAAATGTTACGCGGGCTAATGGCGTAGGGCGACGAAAGCTTCCAAAGCTCCCGCAATACAGCCAGCGCGCCCCTGGCGATAACGCGATATGTGTAACATACATCTCTGGTTAGGGTCAAGCGCTCGCAGGTCTGGGATTGCTATTTGCTTGGGCTGGACCTCTGTGCTCCAGATTGGTTAACCATAGACTATGCTATACTAGCCGCAGCTGAGCCTGCTTGTTGGCGCGGCCGGGGCATTGGCAAGTAATCCGTGAAAGAGACGATGATCGGTTTTGGATGTCTGTTAACTCGACGATTTTAATTAACGACGTCTCTAAACGCTTCTATCTCCGACGCGAGCACTATCGGTCATTCCAGGATATTTTCGTCAATCTGGGGAACCGTCGCTCGCGGGCAGAGGAGTTCTGGGCGCTCCGGAACGTGTCCTTAACCGTGAGTCCTGGTGAAACTGTTGGCATCATTGGCGACAACGGCTCCGGAAAGAGCACACTGCTCAAGCTGGTTACCCGAATTATCGAGCCGACGGAAGGACGGGTTCAGGTTTCAGGCCGAGTTTCGGCGTTGCTCGAGCTCGGCGCGGGCTTTCATCCGGATCTGAGTGGGCGCGACAACGTCTATCTGAACTGGAGCTTGATGGGACTGAGCCGCAAGCAGGTCGACGCGCATTTTGACGAGATCGTGGCGTTTGCTGAGCTCGAACAGTTCATCGATACGCCGGTGCGCTTGTACTCATCGGGCATGTACGTTCGGTTGGCGTTCGCAGCGGCGATCGCGATCGCATCGGACGTGCTGATTGTCGACGAAGTGCTCGCGGTAGGAGACGTTGCATTTCAAGAGAAGTGTTACTCGCGTATTCACGAGATGCGTCGCGAAGGTCGAGCGATTCTGATTGTCTCGCATTCGTTGCCGATTCTCCAGCGGATCTGCGACCGGATCATCTGGCTCGATCACGGGCAGGTGCGATACGACGGCCACCCCGACCAGGCGATCTCGCATTATCTGAACTTGGTACGGGAGCGTGAGGAAGCCCAGATCGAGAAGGGAGACAGCGAGGCGGAGCAGGATGCTGCGCGAACGGTTGCCGTGGCGGGTGGGCTGACTTATCCTTGTGAGATTACTCGAGTTAAGTTGAGCAACGAACAAGGGCAGGAACAGCACATCTTCGCACCCTACGAGCCGATGCACGTCGAGATCGGCTACCTGAGCTACGGGAGACGCGAGCGTCCATTAAGCGCGACGGTGACGATTCGGCGGGACGATGGCTTGGAAGTGCACCGGGTCACGGCGGCTTCCTACGACGTGACGTTTGCGCCGGACCTTGCCGATGGGGTGATTCGGCTGCGCTACGACGGGCTGAACCTTGCTCCTGGACATTACACGGTGGACGTAGCCCTGACTCCCTATGACGATCCGCTTCGCCTGATGGCGAACCGGGAAGGAATTCACCATCTCGTGATTCAAGCGCCAGTCGAGCTGGATCAGGGGGTCGTGGCGATGTGCTGTCATTGGGGGGGGAGTACTGTTCATCGGGATGGGAGCCGACTCTCAACCGATGGTGCACAAGGCGAGGTCGGGCAGCGTTCTCAATTGACCTGGGCGCCGTCTCAAGCCCGCGTTGCCGAGGTTTCCGAGCGTTTTGTCGATGGACAATGGTATGGTCCGGAGGGAGATGAGGCGTCGTATCGCTGGCTGGGCGAACAGGCGTCTCTCTACCTGATGCCTCCCTCGCCGACTTCCCGTCTCGTGGTTCGGTATCACAATTCTCTCGCTCAGTGGGGGCGTGGTGCGACCCGGCTGAAGATTTACGTTGACGACCAGCCGCTAGGGGAGTATAATGCCAACCAGGTTGATCTCATGACGGCGGTGGGTACGATTTCCTTGCCCAAGCGCAAGGTTGTCAAAATCACCTTCGTGGTTGACCGTGTCGCTCGGCCGATCGATTGGGGGATCGGTGAGGATACACGTGCCCTTGGGGTGGCAATCCAGGACGTTTCTCTGCAGCCGGTTGTCTCGCTCGACCACGTTCCTGTCACGAATGGTGTTCCAATGACGTAAGGAGGATAGGCGACCAGGGTGAAAGGGTGGTGCGCGGCTAACCACACCTTTTGCTCGGCAGCACGCGACGTTTGGGGCTGTCCCGCGATTCTGGCCCTGCTCATGGTTGTCCTGGTCTCCTGTGGTCCTCCTTCCCCTCCGCCGGTCGTCATTAGCTTCGCCGATACGCCGGCGCCGGTGTTGGCGACCGCGACGGTTGCTTCCCGACCTACCCGTCTCGAGCGGCCAACCCAAGTCAGACGGATTTCGCCAACGCCGGTTGCCGCGGATGCTCCTCAGGTGCTTGGCGCGTCCGTGCCTCCTTTGCCCGTCGTATCTCCGGTTGCAGGACCCAATCCGCGCCCGGCTGCTCCAGCGAGTGTGACATCACCAAGCTTGCCCGGGTCGGTGGTGACCGCGAATGAAGCCAGCCCGGTCGGGGATGGTAGCACAACCACTCAGAGGGCCAATCCGTCCAGGGCAGAAGCGACGCCTACTTCTGCAGTCGAAGCTTCGCCTATCGCCGATGTCGCCCTGGCATCGGTTCCGACGCCCCCGCCTAATGTCATTCCCTCGGCGCCCACGCCAGCCATGGCGAGCTCGCTGGCAGAGACGGCGTTGGCTCTGCCGACGACTCCCGCGCCAACCCTGACGTCGGTGCCGGATTCGCCAACGCCGTCACCGACGATCGGAAGTACCGCGGTCGCGACTACGAGTCCGAAGGCTTCCGGAACTCCTTTTCCTGGACAGGTGAGCGAAGATCAGGGAGTGGTTGTGACATCGTTGAGCCGTAGCAGCAAGTATTATTACATGCGTAGTGACACGGGTTGGAAACGAATCCGCTCGGAAAATCGGGTGTGGTTTATGAACGTTGCTGACCTGCTTCGTGCTTTCCCGAGACGCACCCTTCACCAGGCGAAATCGTCAGGAGCAGGTACACGCAGGAGGCGGACAGCAACGCCGACCCCTTAATCTTCCCGCCACGGTTTGTCATGTTGAGGAGCGAAGCGACGAAGAATCTCCCCCGCGCTATGTCTTTCCCAATCGACCGGTATACGCCTTTCGGCTATCTTGCGAATCCTTTTCATCTGGCGCATAGCTGGCAGCAACCCGAGGCAGGAGTGCTGCGAACGACTGACGATGCGCTCGGGCTTGGCTGGGTCGAGCCAACGGCGCGGATCGTCGAGCACGAGGCGGCGGTCGTTGTCACGATTCGTTGGAATGGACGATTCTACCAGACCCGGGCCGACTTCGCGCGCTTGGGCTACTGGTCGGCCCATCACTCGGCGTCATTGTTCAGCTACGACTGGGAGATGGATCAGATTCGGGGCCAATTGCGATTCGGGCTGGCCGAGCGCGACGCCCTGGTTGCCACGCTGACGCTCGAGAACCGAGGCGCGCTGGCTCACCATCTCGAGCTCTGGGTGCTGGCGAGAGTTGACGGACAGCGCGCCATCTGGGAGACACGCCATTTCGATCGTTCCTGGTCCCTCCACGACCGTAAGAGCGATCGCCGGATTAGCTTTGCGGTAGACGGGGAATCTGTTGCTCCCATTTCGGCGGCGGAGGTGGCGAAAGCTGCTGGATCGTTGGTCGAGAATGGTCAGGTCGCGTTGGGGTTTCGAAGCAGTCAGAGGCTGGCTCCCGGCGGGGAAGCTCGCTGGAGTGTAGGGCTTGTGCGCGGTGACGTCGAAGTGGCACGTCGGGTTGCAACCCGAGCGGCGGCGGTATGTGATGAGAAGCAAGCGGCCGACGATCGGTTTTATGCCGACGCGGCGATGCCAGTGGGCGATTGGCCTGACGAATGGAAACGCGGCTGGGTCTATGATCTCGAGACGACTCGGGCCTGCGTTTTTCCCGCGGGTGGCATCTTTAGGGATGTTTGGCCGTCGTGGATGATGACCTGGCCCCGGATTGTCCTGGCCGAAGGTACGCTCGACGCGGTCCGCTTGAGCTACGCCGCGCCGGAGTTGGCGCTGCGCTTGACGCGAACGTTGCTGTGCGACTCACCGGCGGCGAACGTCCCGTGCGTGTTTGTCGGCGGCGAACCGAACATGGTCGCCAAGGACGGAACGGTTTGCGGCACCTCGCCAGCCTGGTGCCTGCCGTTCTACAATCTCTGGCTGCTCTATTGTCGGACGCTCGATCGGACCTGGCTCAGCGAGGTCTATCCGCAGCTCGTTGCCTACTTGGAGTATTGGCTGGCCGAGCGAACCGACGAAGATGGCTGGTGCGTCTATAAGTGCACCTGGGAGGCTGGTGAAGATTGTACCCCGCGACTGGACCCGTCCGGCCAGGGCGACGAAGTGATCTCGCACTACGTGCGACCGGTCGAGCTTCAGGCGACTATGAGTCAATCGGCGGCTATCCTGGCACGCTTCGCTCGCGAGCTTGGGCGAGTGAGCGACGAATTAGGCTGGCGCGCCGTTTCTGACGATTACGCTCGGCGCACCCAGCAGCTTTGGGATCCCGAGGCTGGTCGATTCCGTGATTGGGACAAACGCACCGGGCAGTTTCTTGGAGGGATGGAAAGCCCGAGCTACTGGCAGACCGATCCGGTCCGCTACTCGGCGCTGAGCCTGACCCCCCTCGTGGCTGGCATCGCGACGCCGGAGCAGCAGAGGCGCCTGGCCGAGGAGATTGCCTTCTACGATGCGCCGCCTTGGTGTCTCTGGCCTTCCTGGAGCTACGTCACGGCGGAAGCGGCAACGGCTGCGGGATGGCATCAGTTCGCCGGCCGTTTTGCTGAGCGCATCATCGCGCGAGTCTATCATCAGAACGATCGGCGCTCGCTCGACGCAGCGCCCCGGCCAACGCCGGGCACGTCGCCGGAGTTCTGGCCGATCGATCTGGCCGACTTCAACGGATCGGATGGCTACGGCTGGGGAGCGACGACGACCTCTCTCTGGGTTCGCCAGGTCTTCGGATTTCTCGACGGGCAGGATCCGGGGGCGTTTGCCTTCTCGCTAGTGCCGAATCTTCCTGCCGAGTGGCTGCAGCCAGGACGACGCTACGGATTTACGCACCTGCCGTACCGTGGATGGCGTCTGGACGTTTCCTACGCGGTTGGTGATGGTCAGCTCATTGCTGAGGTCAGAGCGGACCGAATCGCACGGCTGCGGGTGATCGATGAGGCCGGTCGAGAAGTCACGGTGTCGGCTGAAGGGGCCAGAGGACAGTTCGAGGTGGTGAATAGCCGGGCGTATCAAGTGACGGTGGAGAACGGTAGCTGATGGGCTATGAGCACGGAAGTGGACTGGCACCGCTCATCGCCATCGGTGCGAGCGAAGGCGTGGAGGTTCTCCTCCTGACCAGAGCGAAGGGTGACTGACTACGCGGGCTCGCTGGCCTAACGAACCATGTAGCCTACCAATCAGGCAACTCTCTTCTCGCAGGAGAGGAAGCGTTGGCAGTGGGAGATTGCTCAAGACGGGCGCGGAGCTGGCCGCAGGCGCCGTCGATGGCGTCGCCGCGCTCGCTGCGTACGGTGCAGGAGATGCCGCTGGCCTGGATCGTTTTTTGAAAGGCGAGCATGCGCGACCAGGGCGTGGGTTGGAAAAGGCTGCCTTCGACGCGATTGAGCGGGATAAGGTTGACGTGGGCGAGCAGACCGTCCAAGAGCCTGGCGAGTGTCCGGGCTTGTTCGATGCTGTCGTTGACGTCGCGCATCAGCGCGTACTCGAACGAGACGCGTCGGTTGGTCTGAGCGACGTACTCGCGGCAGGCATCGATCAACTCGGCAATCGGATACTTTCGATTGACCGGGACCAGGCGATTGCGTAGGTCATCGGTCGGGGCATGGAGAGAGATTGCCAGGCCAACTTCGAGCGATTTGGTCCCCAACTCGCGGATTCGCGGGGCCAGGCCGGAGGTTGATACGGTGACCCGCCGTGCTCCCAAACCGACGCACTCGGGAGCGTTCAGTAGCTCGATCGCCGACCAGACGTTCTGGAAGTTGGCGAGTGGTTCTCCTTCGCCCATGAAGACGACGTTTGTCACCCGGGCATCGTTGGCTTGAAGCTGGCGTAAGCGCTGGTTGAAGTAAATGACTTGGCCGATGATCTCGCCAGCGGTCAAATGGCGCTTCAGGCCGAGGAAACCGGTTGCACAAAAGGGACAGCCCACGGCGCAGCCAACCTGAGATGATACGCAAACAGTGTTGCGCGCTCGTTGGCGATCGTTCGCCGGATAGCGCATCAGGACCGTCTCCACGAGGCTCCCATCGGCCAGGCGTAACAAGGCTTTGCGCGTGAGATTGTTGTCTGCTGTGCGCTCGACGACGACTTCGTAGGGACTGATCCGGATTTCCTGGGCCAGGCGCTCGCGGAGCGAGCATGGCAGGTCCGACATATCGTTGGCGTTGCTTACGCCTTCGCGGTAGAGCCAGCGGGCAATCTGATTAGCGCGATAGACAGGCTCACCCCGCTCAGCGAGAAGCGCTCGGATCTCGCCGAGGTTCATCCCGACCAGCGTCGGAGGAATTGGTTTTTTGGTCGACGCGAATTGCTTTGAACTGACATCAAGGATCATAGTGTGTCAAAAATTCTACCGATCTCGGTGTGCGACGTCAAGGCAATCAGGCAGCGAGCATTTGCGCCTTTCGCCGTTACAACCTAGAATTCAAAAGATTTGCAGCAGAAAGGCAGTGAAAGCTATCCTGATGGCGACAGACGTATTGCTCGCGCCGTCGA
Source organism: Chloroflexota bacterium (assembly GCA_021324795.1). GTDB lineage: Bacteria > Chloroflexota > UBA6077 > FW602-bin22 > CADDYW01 > JAJPIK01. The sequence goes on along the minus strand of JAJPIK010000052.1, from coordinate 55,552 downwards.
TTCTGGCGGCGGATTTTGGGCAGTTGCGCGAACAGGTTCAGGAGCTCGACCGTCTGGGAGGCGTCGATCGGATTCACGTCGACGTCATGGATGGCACGTTTGTACCGAACCTGAGCTTTGGTCCGATGATCGTCAAGGTCATTCGTGAGGCCACTCGTCTGCCCTTGGACGTGCATCTGATGATAGTGGACCCCGGTCGATACTATTCGGCGTTTCAGGAGAGTGGTGCGGACTTTTTGACTGTTCACGTCGAGGCGTGTCCGCACCTCAATCGCGATCTCAGCGAGATCCATCGGCTCGGCATGCGAGCCGGCGTGGCGCTCAATCCTGGAACGACACCGGTCCTTCTCGATTCTATCCTGGATCTCGCTGATCTCATCCTGGTCATGTCAGTAAATCCGGGCTTCGGGGGACAACAGTTCATTGAGTCGAGCGTGGCAAAGATTGCGCGGGTCCGGGCGATGCTCGACGCGGCTGGTTCGATGGCTGACCTGTCGGTCGATGGGGGGATCAGTCCAGCGACGGCACACCAGGTCGTTGAAGTAGGAGCGAATGTCCTGGTAGCTGGCTCGGCAGTCTTTCGTCATCCAGACGGCATTGGTAAAGCACTCGGCGAGCTACGCCGAGCCGCGGCCGGGGGATAGGTAGTGAATGGAGCGAGTGAGTAACCTATGCCCTGCCACGGCATAGGTTACTCACTCGCTCCATAAGACTTGATTACGCAGCGCTTGTCACCTTGTGGTGAGTTCGCAAGCAGCGGGTGCAGAGATTGACTTTGACCAATTCGCCGCCAATCATCAAGGTGGCGCGTTGGACGTTGGGACGCCAGCGACGCTTCGTATGGCGCTGGGAGTGGCTGACGCGATAGCCAGCCATCGGCTTCTTTCCGCAGACTTCGCACCGTGTCGCCAAGGTCGGATACTCCTTCTTGAAATCACTTGCCGACCATGACCCTGGGCGCCATTGGTCAGACGCAGCCGGGGGTGTATCTTTCTTTCGGTCATCGGTGTTTTTTGTTATGATTCCAGATGACCTTGCGGCATTCGGGCCAGTTGACGGCAAACTGCACTAGATCATATCACCTTATGCAGCCTCGTGCAAGGAACTGTGCTGGGGGGAGAGGGCGTGAGAACCGATGCCGAGTGTGAGTCGTGACGTCAAGCAAAGCAACGGCGGTTGAGCGCCTCGATGGTGAGCAATTGCTTAAGGCGCTCATCGAGGCAACGAAACTCTTGTCCCAGCGCGCCGATACGATCAACGCCCTGAACGTTTTTCCGGTCCCGGATGGCGACACGGGAACGAACATGCTTCTGACGATGCGAGCCACCGTGGAAGTCGGCTTGGCAGGCAAGCTGACGGTTGATATGGTAGCGGCGACTGTTGCCCGGGCCGCCTTGATGGGGGCACGGGGCAACTCCGGGGTGATTCTCTCCCAGTATCTGAAGGGACTAGCGCGGGGTCTCGCTGGCAGCACTGACGTTGATGCCGTTACCCTGGCAAATGCTTTGGCAACCGCCGCGGTAGTTGCTCGTGATGCCACCGACCGGCCGGTCGAAGGAACGATGCTCACGGTCGCTTGTGACGCGGCACGGGCGGCGATGGCTTGCGCTGCGCTTGGCGGGTCATGCCAGGAAGTGCTCGTGGCGGCCAGTCACGAAGCAAGAGTATCAGCCGAGCACACGCCGGATCTTTTGCCCTTATTGCATGACGCGGGGGTGGTCGATTCCGGAGCCTTGGGATTGGCAACGATCCTCGAAGGGATGGCGGCGTCGGTGGCTGGTCAGCCGCCGGGGGAGGAGTGGGTAGGCAGCGTCGCGACGTCGGCGGCCGGCCGGATGGCAGCGGCCTCATTCGGCTTCTGCACGGAATTCGTGATGCAGGGCGATAGGCTCGATCTTGCCGAGATTCGTAACTGGCTACACTCGGTTGGTGACTCTGTCCTCGCGGTGGCCGACGGCGATCTTGTGAGAGTCCACGTGCATACCCTGGACCCCGATGCAGTCATTGCCGAGGCAAAGCAACGGGCGATGGTTGACCGGGTCAAAGTCGAAAACATGACCGAGCAGCACGATCGTCTGCGTACAAGTCTCATGGCTGAAAAGCAGATGGATAGGTGCGGACTCGTCGTCGTGGCCGTCGGAGATGGCTTCGCCGCGCTGTTTCAAAGCTTGGGCGCGAATGCGTTAGTGACCGGAGGGCAAACCTTCAATCCGAGTGTACAGGAGTTAGTGCGGGCCGTGGCTGAGGTGGGAGCGAGGGAATGTGTTCTCTTGCCGAACAATACCAACGTGCTCGCCGCCGCGCAACAAGCCCAGCGGTTGTTGGGCTGCCATCTGGAGATTGTACCAACGCGCGACCTCGCCGAGGGGGTGGCCGCGGCGCTCGCATTCCGGCCAGATCGATCGGCCGAGGAAAATGCCCGACGCCTGGCTACCGCGGTAAACGCGGTCAGAACTGCCCAGATCACGCGTGCTGTTCGTTCGGCCCAATTGAACGGGCATAATCTGACCGAGGGGTGCCTGCTTGGAATGGTCGGCGAGCGCCTCGTGAGTAGTGGCGATGACCTCTTGACGGTCCTGATCAACACGCTACGCGAGCTCCAAGCCGACGCGGCTGAAGTGATTACCTTGTATCCCGGCGAGGCGGTCACGGCGGCCGAAGCACAGGTGCTTGCCGAGCAATTACAGCGATCGTTTCCGTCTCAGCAGATTGAGTGCGTGGCTGGTGGGCAACCTCACTATCTCTTCTTAGTTGCGTGTGAGTAAAAGTGATGCGTCGAGTGGCAATCGTTACCGACAGCACCTGTGATCTCCCGGCTTCGGTTTGCGAGAGCCTAGGGATCTCCGTCGTGCCATTAAATGTGCGCTTTGGTGAAGTGGTTTACCGCGATGGCGTCGACCTCGAATCTAGCCAATTCTTCAAGCTTCTCGCCAACTACCAAGAATTGCCGAAGACATCGCAGCCATCGTCGGGGCTTTTTGAAGAGACCTACGCGAGCTTGTGTGCCGAGGGGAAGTCGGTCGTTTCGATCCACCTTTCATCGAAGCTAAGTGGGACTTTGCATTCGGCCGAAGTCGCGCGCGATGCGCTCCGCGCCCATTGTCAGATTGAGGTCATCGATTCGAGATCAGCGAGTCTCGGTTTGGGGTTGATCACGATGGCTGCTGCAGAACTGGCAAATGCCGGTGCGGATCAACGTCAGATCGTTTCGATGATCCGCCGTCTGGTGCCGAACGTCCATATCCTTTTCTTCGTCGACACGCTTGAATACCTCCAAAAAGGGGGGCGCATTGGTCGCGCCAGCGCTTTCCTGGGTACCCTCCTGAATATTCGCCCGATCCTCAAGCTCGAGGATGGCGAAGTCCAACCCGTGGAAAAGGTCCGGACGAAGTCAAAGGCGATTGATCGGTTGGTTGAGTTCGTGGAGCTGTTCCCACAGATCGATCGCGTTGGCATCATCCACGGCGGGTTACAAAACGAAGTCGAAATGATGCTACGTCGGATCGAGTCACTCTGCCCGCGGGAGCGAATCCTGGTCGAGCGTTACGGTCCGGCCATCGGGACGCATGCCGGTCCGGGGGGGTTGGGGGTCGTCGTCTCTCAGGGCGTCGCGGAGCTCGGTGGCTAAGAACGTTCCGAGGCCAACCGGAGAGGGCGCGGGGGACGTCTGGGAACAACTGAGGCGTATTCTCCACTATGAGCGCCAGCGCGGCTGTGCCGATACCGCGGTCATCGGGGGACTTGGACGATTTCTCGAGAGTTGGCTGGGGCGTGTTCCCGCCGACGACAAGGCACGTGCGACCGAGCTGATTTCCCCGCTTTTCGACTATGCCCACCTCTCTCCCGAGGCTCGAAGGACGGCTATTGACGCCGTATTGGCGGGCCGGTCGGATGGCGAGCCCAAGAGAGTTTTCTCATCCCCTGCCGCCTCCCCGCGCACACTGGGAGAAAAGGAATTTCCATCCCAGGGGGGAGGCAAGGGGAATTCAAGCCTTCCCCCTGGGCGTGGGACTAGGGGGAAGGGAGCCTCAGCGAGCGAAGCTGCGCCGCATTCGACGCGGTCGAAATCTCCTGCGATGCCGTTTGTTGCAAGCGAGGGGGAAGATCCTCTCCAGGCATCGGTGCGATCATTGCACGGGGTCGGTCCGGCGCAGGCAGCGCGTTTGCAGAAGCTCGGAATCACAACGATTCGCGATCTGCTTTACCACTTTCCCCGCTATCACCTCGACTACCGAGCGGCGAAGCTGATCCGCGACCTTACCTTCGAAGGATATGAAACGATCCTGGCCAGCGTTTGGCGGACGAAGGTCGAGCCGCGTCCGGGTGGTCTCTTAATCATCCGGGCGATCCTCGCCGACGAATCGGGTACCGCCGAGGCGGTCTGGATTCGTCGCAAAGACTACGTCTCACAAGAGTTTACGCCCGGACGAACGGTGGTGATGAGCGGCGAGTGTCGATTGGTCGCCGGGCGACCGGTATTCAAGGATCCGGAATGGGAGTTATTCTCCGGGGAAGACACCGTTCACACTGCCCGTCTGGTCCCAGTCTACCCGCTTGTCGAAGGTTTGAGCGGTCGCTTTATGCGACGACTCCTCAAGCATACGATTGATCGGTACGCATCGTATCTCGTGGATTACTTGCCGGCGACAATTCGGCAGAGCTATCGACTGATGGATCTGCCCCAGGCGATCGCCCAGGCACACTATCCGGATAGCGACGAGCTCAAGGCGTCCGGTAGCTGGCGGCTTGCCTTTGACGAACTGTTGCTGATCCAGCTCGGACTGCTTCAACGACGTCGAGCCTGGGAGATCGGTGGGGTCGCCCCTCAATTCCTCGAGGGCGAAGCGCAGGTCCGTGTTTTTCTTGAAAGCTTATCATTTCAGCTCACCGGCGCTCAGAGGCGGGCACTGGAGGTGATCCAGACCCGGATCCGTGAGGAGCGGCCAATGAGTCTTCTCCTCGAGGGTGACGTCGGATCGGGCAAGACTGTCGTCGCCGCCGCGGCCATGGTTCAAGCGGCCGCGAATGGCTTTCAGTCGGCGATCATGGCGCCTACCGAAATTCTCGCCGAGCAACACCAGCGAACTTTGGAGAAGTTATTTGCAGGGTTGGGCAAGGATGCACCAGTGGTCACGCTCTTGACCGGCTCGGTCAAAGGAGTGGAGCGAAAGCACCGTTACGCTCGGATTGCCGAGGGAACCACGGCGATCGTGGTTGGCACTCAAGCATTGCTGCAGGAAGGGGTAGAATTTGCCCGCCTTGGGCTGGTCGTAATTGACGAACAACATCGCTTTGGTGTCGAGCAGCGAAGCGTTCTGCGCCAAAAAGGGTATAATCCCCACGTTCTGGTCATGACCGCCACCCCCATTCCGCGTACTCTCGCTTTGACCCTGTATGGGGATCTCGATCTGGTCGTTCTTGACGAACGCCCTCCCGGTCGCCAGCCGATCAAGACTCGTTATCTCCGTCCCACCGACCGTCCGAAAGCGTACGAATTCCTGCGCCGCGAGGTACGCGCTGGGCGCCAGGCGTTCATTATTTATCCGTTGGTTGAACAATCCGAGCGCAGCGAGGCGCGAGCCGCGGTGGAGGAACACGAACGTCTCAGCCGGGAGGTGTTTCCGGATCTCACGCTCGGCTTGCTTCACGGACGGATGCGGCCGAGCGAAAAGGAAGAGATTATGCGGCGCTTCCAAAGAGGGGAGCTGAACGTGCTTGTCTCGACCGCAGTCGTCGAAGTGGGGATTGATGTACCGAACGCGACTGTTATGCTCATCGAAGGCGCCAACCGATTTGGCTTGGCTCAGCTCCATCAGTTTCGTGGTCGGGTTGGCCGCGGCTCAGCACAATCCTACTGTCTGCTGATCTCGGATAATCCGAGCGCGACGAGCGACCAACGCTTGGCGCTGCTCGAACGTACCAATGATGGCTTCGAGCTTGCGGAAGCGGATCTTCAGATGCGTGGGCCGGGCGAATTCTTTGGTACTCGCCAAAGCGGCTTGCCAGACTTGAAGATGGCGCGGCTGAGCGACATCGCGCTCCTCGAACGCGTCCGATCGGCCGCAAGCGAGATCTACGCCGCGGATCCGCTCCTCGAGACACTGGAGAATCGGAAGCTAGGACAGATGGTCCGGCAATTCTGGCAGCGTCAAGTAGATTTGGTCTGAGCGGGTGAGCTGACTGTGCGTGTGATTGCCGGGTCGGCGCGTGGACGACCACTGTTTGGCCCGTCAGGGGCCCAAACAAGGCCAACGTCTGATAAAGTAAAAGGTGCCCTGTTTTCAATGCTCGAGTCGTTGCTGGCCAGAGAACGCCCCGGTGGTGCAGAAGCGTCGGAAGAGGCAGAGCCTGGCACACCGGAGCTTTGGGAAGGACTAAAGGTCTTGGATCTCTACGCTGGAACAGGTGCTTTGGGGATCGAGGCTCTTTCGCGCGGTGCTGCCTGGTGCGACTTTGTCGAAGCGAACGCAGCCGCTCGGCGAACGATCCAACGAAATCTTCAGATCACCGATCTCGCCGATCGTGCCAAGGTGATCGGTGTCAGCGTGGAAAAAGTCATTCAGGGGGCGGTTGACCAATCTCTCCAGGCGCCGTACGATGTGGTTGTAATGGATCCGCCGTACGCTGACCAAAGCGTTGGTGAGGTCGTCGTCGGCTTGGCAAATGGACGCATGCTGAAGCCCGGCGCCCTGGTCGCGGTCGAGCATTCTCGGCGGCTTGCCCTGGCGGATCATTACAATGGACTGAGCCTGGTTCGCGAGCGGCGACATGGCGATACGGTACTCTCGATTTATCGATGGCAGATCTGATAGGATCACAAGTTAGTATGAGACGCCTTCGAGGCTGTCCCACGACAACCCCGCCAGTGAGATCCTGGACAATTGGCATACCCTTGGCTCTCGGTATTGGCGGGTTGCTAGGCGGTTAAAATGGCCACCACGGCAATATACCCGGGCAGTTTTGATCCAATCACGATGGGCCACATTGACATCGCTACGCGCGCCGCGGCGATCTTTGACCAAGTGATCCTGGCGGTGTACGATACTCCGGCTAAGTCTCTCATCTTCAGTACGCCAGAGCGCGTCGCCATGGCGGAGCAAGCGGTCGCTGGGGTGAGCAATCTTGAAGTGCAGCCCTACACCGGTCTGACGGTGGACTTCGCCCAGCGAGTCGGAGCCAAAGTAATCGTTCGCGGCCTGCGCGCCGTTTCAGATTTCGAAGTCGAGACTCAAATGGCGCTGATGAATCGGCGCTTGGCTCCAGGCATCGAAGTCGTCTGCCTGGTCACAAACTTACAATACAGCTTTTTGAGCGCGAGTTTGATTAAAGAAGTCATTAAACTGGGCGGGCCGGCCCAGGGGTTGGTACCAGATTTTGTTGCCGAAGCTCTCCGGCAGAGGTTCGTCGAGCGGGGAGAAGCCGCTCCCGTGCCTCGCTGGCTAACGAGCTGACTCGGAGAGGGGTGAGACCATCGACGTTCTGCAGTTGATCGACCGTTTGGAGCAGTTGGTCAGTTCCGGGACGCGCCTACCACTCTCGTCGCGGACGATGATTGACGAGCAAGAGTTCTTGGATATCATCGATCAGCTTCGAGTCACCGTGCCGGAAGAGATCAAGCAAGCGCGTCGTGTGAGCCAGGAAAAAGACCGGGTAATCTTGCATGCCGAGGCCGAAGCCGACAAGATCATCAACGCGGCGCGAGAGCGAGCGACGATGATGATGCAGGAAACGGAAGTCTTTCGGCAAGCCGAGGAGCAAGCGCGCCAGATTATCGCAGACAGCCAACAAGAAGCCGAAGAGATTCGCCAGGGAGCAGATCAGTACGCGCTCGAAGTGCTAGGAGGCTTAGAGAACGAGCTGACCAAGCTGCTGGCGACAGTGCGCAAGGGACGGGCAACGCTCGATCGGAGTGTCCACCGCGCCATGGATGGAAGTAGAAACAGCGAATAGGCCTGGTTGATCGTCTGTTTTCTTGACTGATTGCTCTGCTGAGCATATACTATTATAGTTTGCTGCCATCTGGACGTCGGCTGGGGAGTGATGCTGTGATTTTCAACGTGGCGCAGCTACTCAAGGCGGCGGTCGGAACGACTCGTACCTATGCTGTTGACGAATCGCTTCCTCAATTGGATGAAGGTATCCAATTGACCGAGTTGGTCCGAGGGACTGTCCAGTTCATCCGGACCAATCGGGGTATCTTGGTGAATGCCCGATTGAAGACCGCGGCCAAGGAGGAATGTAGTCGGTGTCTCGATGTCTACGTCGAACCGCTGAACATTCGCTTCAGTGAAGAGTACATCCCGATTGTCGACGTAGTGACTGGCCAACCGACACACATCCCTCACGAGAGTTATGCTTTTCTGATCAACGAACGACATGAATTGGATTTGACGCCTGCGGTACGTGAGTATGGCGTGCTCGAAATTCCCATGAAGCCATTGTGTCAGACTGACTGCGCCGGTTTGTGCCCGCATTGTGGGGTCAACCTCAATCAGAAACGCTGTCAGTGTGTCGTCCAGGCGAAAGACGAACGTTTTGCGATCCTGGAATCACTCCTGATTGACCAGGAGTCGACGGACAAGGAATCCTACTAAGGAGAAGATGACTCATGCCACCACTGCCCAAACGGAGAACGTCGCGAGCACGTCAGGGCGAGCGGCGACAGCATCTCCACATCACCCCTCCTCACCTGGTGGAATGCCCGCACTGCCACGAAATGCGACCGGCCCATCAGGTTTGCCCGAACTGTGGAACCTACAAAGGCGAGCAGGTCTTAAAGACTAAGTAAGCGCATGTCACGGGTCGGCATCCTCTGTCCAGGACAGGGCGTTCAGCACGTCGGCATGGGATCTGCGCTATGGAAGAACTTCGCGTCGACACGAGCAGTCTTTGAAGAGGCAGCCGACGTGCTGGGGCGTGACCTCCGTCGTCTGTGTCTGGAAGGCAGCGAAGAAGCGCTTCGCGAAACGGCGACCGCGCAGCCTGCGCTGTACGTTACTGGCTACGCTTCCTGGCTCGCGTGCCAGGAGGTTTGGCAAGATCGTGTGACCGATGGGATCGAGGTTGTCGTGGCGGCCGGCCACAGTCTGGGCGAGTATACTGCTTTGGCCGTGGCGGGAGCAATGACGTTTGCCGATGGCCTGCGACTAGTCGCTACCCGCGGCCAACTGATGAGTGAAGCCGGGGAAGCCCAACCGGGAGCGATGTTGGCAGTCCTTGGTCTCTCGCTGAGCGAGGTCGAAGCAGTCTGTGAGGCGGCACAGGCGGCTACCGCGCAGGTCGTCGTCGTCGCGAATGACAATGCTCCGGGGCAGGTCGTGATCAGTGGAACCGTGGACGCGGTTAACGCGGCAGCCGTTCTCGCTAAAGAGCGTGGGGCGCGGCGCAGTCTACCGTTGGCGACCAGTGGAGCATTTCATTCCCCCTTGATGACGCCAGTGGCAGAGGCGCTAGGCCAGGCAATCGAGCGTACAGAAATTAGGTTGGGGATGTTCGACGTCGTCGCGAATTGTACTGCTGAGCCAATGCGCACGCCCAGCGAGATCCGCGCAGAGCTGACCGATCAAATCAGTGCTCGAGTGCGCTGGGTCGACAGTGTGCGGCGACTTGGAGCGTATCAGCTTGATTGTTTGATTGAGCTTGCGCCTGGCCAGGTGTTGAATGGTCTGGTGCGGCGCATCGAACCGAAGCTGACGGTGTTATCAATCGGCGATGGCGAGCAGATCGACACAATGAGGTCAACGACGTGGCCAGGAAGGAACCCGGAGTCGTAGCCAGTAATCGTCGTCGAGCGCGGGAGTTGGCCCTGCAGGCACTGTACGAAGCTGACCTGGTTGGTCACCCGCCGTTCGAGGCGCTGAATCGGTTACTCGAACTCGAGTCAACCGCTGGCGAAGTCGGTATGTTTGCACGCCACCTGGTCGAGGGCATACTGGCGAACCGACCGGCGATCGATCAAGAATTGGCACGCGCTGCTCCAGCGTGGCCGCTGGAGCAGATGCCCCCGATTGACAAGAACGTGCTGCGCCTTGCAATCTTCGAGCTTTTGTTTGATAATAACCGGGTGCCAATGAAGGCTGCGATCAACGAAGCGGTGGAAATCGCCAAGATCTTCGGGAGCGAAAACTCCGGCCGATTTATCAATGGCGTCCTCGGTACCGTGGCGGCTGGTCGAGTGAAGCAATCGCAGAGTTGACGCGGCTCAGCCGAGAGGATGGGCGTTGGCTTGTCTGCTTCGAGACCACCCTGGTAATCTCCTTTTTTTAACCGACAATTTGGGGTGACAGGATGGCGGAAGATACTTACGCGCGGGTGAAAAAAATTATTGTCGAGCAGCTTGGCGTAGAAGATGACCAGGTTGAGTCGACAGCAGCGTTCGTCGAAGACTTGAACGCCGACTCGCTGGACCTGGTCGAGTTGATCATGTCGCTGGAAGAAGAGTTTGGCATGGAGATTTCTGACGAGGCCGCTGCTAAGATTCATACCGTGCAGGATGCAGTCGATTACATCAACGAGCATCAGATGTAGTGCAAACGTCGTCGATACATTCCGTTGCCGCTGACGGCCTTGGTGTGTGTTTACTCAAGTCTGCCAATTGATTGGCGGCTCTCTCAGGCGCTCCGGGAAAAGGGGTTCTAGTGAATCTGTTTGGCCTGTCTCCAGGCGAGTTGCTGCTGATTATGATGGTGGCGTTGGTTGTCCTGGGGCCGGAAAAGCTCCCGGAGACCGCCGCCTCGGTGGGGAAATGGATTCGTGAGTTTCGCCGTGTCACTGAAGAGCTGTCATCGCAGTTTGCTGCGGAAAATCCCTTAGCGGAGCTGCAACGGGCGTTATCGCTCACTGATGAGCCGGCCGGCCAAGTCGTCGCTGAGGAGCCGGTGGTCGTCGAGAAGACCGAAGTGGTGGTTACTCCCGCGGTCGAGGCTCCCCAAGTGGGGGTTGCCCCGCCGATGCCGATTCCCCAGATCACGGCGCCGGTGCGGAGTGATTATTTTACGCGCCCGGTGTATAGCTCGGGCATCGCTCCCAGTTGGACCCATGGGGCGGTCGAGGAGCGCTCGCAGCGGCGACGGGATGGCGTGACGGCGATTGAGTCATCGATTGCCCTCGAATGGATTCATGGTGCGCCAATTCCCATTCCCCGATCTTCGAACGGTCATGATACGGCCACGATCGCGTCAGGAGAGGTTGTCGCGCTTCCAGTTCCGATGGCTGAAGTTAGCGCAGACCACGTTGCTCCGGCCGTGTCCAAAGAAGACCTGGAAGGAGTGGAGGATGACGCGGCCGAAGAGACGGAGGAAGAGCGCAGAGAGGCGGAGAGAGAACTGACGACGATTTCGACGGTCAGCGTTGATGGTCGAGAGGGGCAACGAACGTGAGCACGGTCGTCGACAAACTGAAAGATTGGGTCAGCGGCGGTCCAGATGTCGCCGAGGAGGAAGAGTTCGGCGGTCCGGAGATGACGATCGTCGAACATCTCCAAGAGTTGCGGAGCCGGTTGACCTGGTGTGCGATCGCGATGGTGATCGGCACCGTCATTGGCCTCGTTTTTTCCAATCAGGTCTTTGGCATCCTTCTGAACCCGGCGCCGCCGGGCTTCAAGCCGGTGTACATTGAGATGACCGAGATGTTCACCAGCTATTTCAAGGTGGCGATAATGACCGGCGCGGCAATCGCGATGCCGGTGTTTGTTTACGAAGTTATCGCTTTTGTCAGTCCCGGGTTGACGCGCAAGGAGCGGCGTATTGTCTTCACCCTCTTGCCGCTGGTGAGCGTCTTTTTCCTCTTTGGTATGCTTTTCGGTTATTTCGTCGTTCTGCCTTTCGCTACCCGTTATTTGTTGACGTTTAGCACCGTTGCCACCGACGAGATCCGGATCAGCAATTACATTGGTTTTGTGACGACCGTTCTCTTCTGGATGGGGCTGGCGTTCGAGACGCCGTTGGTCATCTACATGCTGGCGAAAGTTCATCTGGTCGACGTCCATCGCTTGTCGCGGTACCGCAAGTATGCCATTCTCGCCGTTTTCATCATCGCTGCCGCGATCACGCCAACTCCTGACCCATTCAATCAGACGCTCGTGGCGGTTCCTCTCTACCTGCTCTATGAACTCGGCATTCTCTTCGCCCGCTTTGCCTAGAGATCCAAACAAAAAGCACGCTCGACAAAAGCCGAGCGTGCTTTTTGTTTCCCGGTACGCCTGGGGAGACTCGAACTCCCGCACCCGGCTCCGGAGGCCGGTGCTCTATCCACTGAGCTACAGGCGCTCATTGCATCAGCGTTATGGATTATACATCAAGCAAGGCGATTGAGCAATAAGATGAAGAAGATAAGAACAAGCAGCCTCTTGTCCTTAAGGGCTGCTGAGACGCCTGTGCTATAATCCCTCCGGTCTTGCCCGGGCGCAAAACGGGCGAGCGGGTGGATGATGGTTCGCGTGGCGATTGATGCCCGTCTGCTTGCCTACCAATCGGCTGGGACGGCAACGTACATTCGGGGTCTGCTTCGTGGTTTCCAGGAAGTGGGCCGTATTGTCGACGTCGTGGCCGTGCGTAGCCACAAAGACAAGCAGCCAGACGACCTCGACGGTATATCGTCTCGTATCGCCTGGACGCCATGCCATCATCGTTGGGAGCGCTGGACTTTCGGTCTCGAGCTGGCCACGCTTCATGTCGACCTCCTGCACAGTCCCGATTTTATTGCACCGGCACGGCTCGGTCGACGTTGGGCCCGGGTCATCACGGTTCATGACCTTGCGTTTCTGCGTTTTCCGCAGTTCTTGACCTCGGATAGCTTGCAGTACTATCGACAAATCCATCGATCGGTTGCCGAAGCCGAAAGGATCATTTGTGTTTCCGAGGCGACCAAGCGTGACTTGCTGGAGTTGACCGCCGCGTCCCCGGAAAAGATCGCAGTGATCCCGGAAGGGGTTGGGTCTGCCTTCGTTCCGCTTCCGGCGGAGCAGGCGGCAAGGTGGGTACGTGAGCGGTTCGGCCTTGATCGCCCCTACTTTCTCTTCGTGGGGACGCTTGAGCCGCGAAAGAACCTGGGGCGTTTGGTCGAAGCCTTTGCGCGCTTTCGATGGCGATACGGACCGAATGGCCCTTTGCTCGCCTTGGTCGGGAAACGCGGTTGGCTTTCCGACGAGTTCGATGCCTGGCTAAAGCCTTTAGGTGACTCCGTACGGCTGCTCGGTCGCGTCGATGAGAACGATCTAGTGGCGCTGTACAATGGGGCCCTCGTTCTGGCCCTCGTATCGCACTACGAGGGCTTCGGTCTGCCGGCTCTCGAAGCGATGGCGTGCGGTCGAGCAACCCTGGTATCGAACGTGGCCTCACTGCCGGAGATTGTCGGCGATGCTGGTTTGACTGTTTCTCCTGACGATGTCGAAGCAATATCTGAAGCGATGGCGCGGCTTTGGGAGGATTCAGAGCTGCGCGCCGAGCTGGGCGCCCGGGGGCGACGTCGGGCGGGACTTTTCAACTGGCCGACAGTTGCTCGAGAGACGGCTGCCGTCTATCAGCAGGCGGTGTCATGCGTCTGCTGATGCTGATGCCGCGCGCACCGTATCCCGCCGATCACGGTGCCGCGCTTCGGAATTTTTATCTGATGAAGTGGCTGGGTTCACATCACGACGTATCGGTCGTCGCCTATGGCGACCCCGGAAATTACAAGGTCAAGCAGGTGCTTGAAGGGTATGTTCGCGACGTCCATCTCGTCCCACCCCCGCGACGCTCGATGATCCAGCGGCTGACCGGGATGGTGACCTCCAGAGAGCCGGATCTCGCGAAACGCCTGTGGTCGCAGCCGTACGTTGACGTCTTGAGGTCGCTTCTTGCCCGGCAAATGTTTGATGTCGTCCAGATCGAAGGCTTGGAAATGTTCCGACTATGGACAACGGCGAGTGACGGTCGGCAAGGGACTGGTCCAATCATTGTCCTCGACGAGCACAATGCTGAATACGCATTACAGGAGAGCGCCCGCCGGATCAGTCTAGGGCAGGGAAAGTGGGGTCCGGCCCTCTATTCTCTGATTCAAGCCCGGCGGCTCCGCCGTTACGAGCGGGAGGCATGTCGAATCGCGGATGGCGTCGTCGCGGTGTCGAAGGACGACGCGGCGGCCCTGGCTGCTCTCTGTCCGACACTGAATCCGGCGATCATTCCGAATGGCGTCGATACGACCCTGTATCAACGGCGACGGTGTGAAACGACTGGCCAGAGGGTGCTTTTTATCGGTAAGATGGATTACCGGCCCAATGTCGATGCGGTCGAATGGTTCTGTCGTGCGGTCTGGCCGCTGGTTCGTCAAGAGCGACCGGATGCGCGATTCCGGATCGTCGGACGCGATCCAACTGCACGCGTACAGGCGCTTGGCCAGATTCCCGGGGTCGAAGTGATGGGCGAAGTCAGTGATGAACGTCCCGAGTTCGAGCAGGCTGATCTGCTGGTGGTCCCAATGCGAATGGGAAGTGGAGTCCGTCTAAAAGTATTGCAAAGTATGGCTATGGCTGTTCCACTTGTTTCGACCTCGCTTGGGATGTCTGGGGTGCCGGCCCGTCCGGGCGTTGAGTACGTGCGTGCCGATGCTGCGCCGGACTTCGCCCGTGGCGTGGTTCAGGTGCTGGGTGATTCGCGGTTGCGCGGTTTGCTCGGCGAAGCGGGGCGAAGACTGGTCTGCCAGGAATTTGATTGGCGGGTCATCATGCCACGCCTCGACATCTTGTATAACACGTTGGTCGAGGCTCGTGAAGCATAGGCTTTGTTCTCTCCGGTCGGCCACGCATCTCGTCATCGGGATCATCAGCAGTTTGGTGGTCTTGCTCGGACTGTTTCTTATCGTTCGTGGACCGGCTCGGCACCGGGTGGCTGACGTTCTTGGCATAGGACTGAAAAACCAGATCCTCGCGTTGTACTCGGTCGCCGTGGCGCCGCCAACGCAAACGGACGATCTCGCGCCTATCGCCGAGACCAGTGTGCCACCCTACGCTGTTAACGTCTTTCTCGATCAGGAAGTCCAGACTTCGAACGTCGAGCGCAGTCTGGACATGATCAAAGCAGCGGGCTTTTACTTTATTAAGCAGGAGCTGCTCTGGAGTGACGTCGAGCGTCCCGCCAAAGGCGAGTACTACGATCGCCTGGATCCCAGCAAAAGCTCCTGGGCTAATTACGATCGCATCGTCAATCTGGCGCAGCAGAAGGGGATTCAGGTTATCTTTCGGATTGATACCACGCCGACCTGGGCTCGCCCCCCCGGTGTCTCCAAGATCGAGACGCCGCCGGTGAATGACGAGGATTTTGGCGACTTCGTGGCTGCGGTTGTCCAACGTTATAAAGGGCGAGTGCACTATTACCAGATCTGGAATGAGCCGAATCTGGCTTTTGAATGGGGAAACCAAGTGGCACAGCCAGCCGATTACGTGCGCCTCCTCAAAATCGCTTACCAACGCGCGAAAGCGGTCGATCCGAGCGTGGTGATTCTCTCCGCCGCGCTTGCGCCGACAGTTGAGAATAGCGATCGAGCGATGCCGGACGTTACCTTCCTGCAAGGCATGTACGACGCCGGGGCGAAACCCTACTTCGATGTGCTTTCGACCAATGCCTACGGATTACGCGACGGCCCGGACGACATGCGAATCAACCAGCCAAATGACGTGAACTTCTCTCGGCCGATTCTGCTGCGTGAGATCATGGTTCGTAATGGCGACGCGAGCAAGCCGATCTGGGCTTCCGAGATCGGCTGGGACTCATTGCCGCCTAACTGGCCACAAGCCCCTCTTTACGGAAGCGTGAGTCGCGAGCTCCAAGCTGCCTACACGGTTCGGGCGTACCAACGGGCCGCCGAGCAGTGGCCGTGGATGGGGCCGATGGCGGTGTGGCATTTCCGGATGGTCTATCCATCGAGCAAAAAGCTGCAACAGTACTACTTCGACCTGGTTAGCGTCGATTGGAAGCCGGAGCTGGTCTATTATGCTCTCCAAAAGTACTTGACAGCGCCGCCGATTCTTTACCGTGGCTTTCATCAAGAGAATGATTGGCCGCTGCATTGGGGGAATGGCTGGAACGAAGTCAAAGATCGGCGGGCCAGTCTTGGTCAGCTCAAGGAGACCTCGGTACCCGGAGCAACTCTGAGCTTCGATCTGGATGCAAGCTGGCTCGACCTGGTAGTGCCAGTTGGGCCCAAATTTGGCAAGCTCGCGGTGACGATCGACGGAAGCCCCCTGAAGGCAAATGATCTGCCGATTGTGCACGGGCAAGCCGTGCTCGATCTCACCCAGTCGAATGAGCAATGGCAGGTTCACGAGCAGATTGCCGATGGACTGGAACCGGGCCCACATCACGTGGTCATCACGGTTTTGGACGGGACGGTGGGGATCGACGGCCTGGTGGCCGACCGCGAGTCCCCCCAAGAGCAACTGTACTGGAAATTGACCGGCACTTTGATTGGCCTCGGAACGCTGGTGGTAACAGTTCGGCGACGGCCGAAGGCAGTGATCCTTCGCGGTGAAGAGAGCCAGACTACGCCGAGTGTACCGCCGATCGACGTTGTGCGCCCGACCAGAATCTCGACGATCATCACCGTACGGAACGAAGAGGCGACGATTGAGGCGCTCCTGCAGTCATTGCTCGGGCAAACCCGGCCGCCGGATGAGATCGTGATCGCCGACGGTGGCTCGACCGATCGGACGGTGGAGATCATCGAGAAGATGATTACGCAGGGCGCACCAATCCGCTTGCTCCGTTGCCCAGGCGCTAACATCGCGGCGGGGCGGAACCGAGCGATTCTCGCGGCGACCGGAGAAGTCATCTGTTGTACCGATGCGGGGACACGCTTGAACCCGCAATGGCTCGAACGGATTAGCCGACCGTTTGAGGGTGGTATTGACACTGGTACCGACGTTGCGATGGGCTTCTTCATCGCGGATCCACAGAATACCTTTGAATGGGCGCTCGGCGCGACAACCTTGCCGGACGTCGACGAAATCAATCCGGATCGTTTCATCCCTTCGTCACGCTCGATCGCGTTCCGTCGGACAGCTTGGGAAGCCGTCGGTGGCTATCCGGAGTGGCTGGATTACTGCGAGGACGTGGTATTCGACCTGGCGCTGCGCAAAGCGGGGTTTCGTTTCACCTGGGTCCCGGAGGCGACGGTTGCCTACCGACCACGGCCGTCAATACCTAGCTTCTTCCGTCAATATTATCTGTACGCACGAGGCGATGGCAAGGCGAATCTCTGGCCCCGACGTCACCTGATCCGTTACCTGACCTACCTAGTGGCTCCGCTTGTATTCGTGCTGGGATTCTGGTATAACCGGGCCTGGCTAGGCTTGGTCGTCGGGGCGGGGATTTACCTGTCTCGCCCCTATCGAAGGCTAGCCCGAAGTGGGCGGAACCGACCCCGATTGCAAAAGGTAGTCGCATGGATGCTGGTGCCCGGGTTAAGAGTAGTTGGCGACCTGGCGAAGATGGTCGGGTATCCAGTCGGCGTCTGGTGGCGCATTCAACGGAAGAAACTATGAGCGATCTGGCAATCGTGATCGTCAACTTCAACGTGCGCGAGCTGCTTTGGAGTTGCTTGCGCTCACTCGAACGTGCCGGAGCCGAGCTCGCGGTCGACGTCTGGGTAGTCGATAATGGCTCGACTGATCACAGCGCGGAGATGGTCCGTCGAGAGTTTCCATGGGTCAGGCTGCGCGAAACGCGGGCCAATCTCGGCTTTGCGCGGGCCAATAACCTGGTGCTGCGCGAGATCCTTGCCGTTACGCCAACCAAGGGGCTGCCTCGTTACGTGCTACTGCTTAATCCCGATACGGAAGTTCCGCCCACTGCGCTCAGCGAGCTGATCAGCTATTTGGACGCTCACCGAGACGTCGGAGTGGTTGGACCTCGTTTGTTGCTCTCGAACGGCGAGCTCGACCTGGCATGCCGTCGTAGCTTCCCTACTCCCGAGGTTGCCTTGTATCGGTTGACCGGTCTCAGTCGCTTATTCCCGCGCAGCCCGCGCTTTGGACGCTACAACCTGGCCTATTTGCCCGTCGACGCCATCGTCGAGGTCGATTCGGTCGTTGGCGCCTGCATGCTCGTGAGAAGTGAGATCCTCCTCACAGTAGGACTGCTCGATGAAGCGTTCTTCATGTATGGTGAAGACCTGGACTGGGCACTGCGGATCAAGCAGTTCGGCTGGAAGATTGTTTACAATGGACAGGTAGTGGTTCATCACCACAAACGGGCGAGCAGCAGTCAACGTAGCGTTGAATCGTTAATCGCGTTTTATCAGGCGATGCTCATTTTCTTTGAGAAGCATTACGCACCTCGGACCATCTTGCCGTTGCGCTGGCTGGTCATTGGGGGAATCTACCTGAGAGCCGGACTTGCTCTCACGCTCAACCAGCTCCGGACGCGTCGGATGGTGCGCTCGCAAGCGGTGCATTGAGCGCACTCGTTCGTGATTGAACTGGTAGAGGAAGCTGATGCCCCGGAACTCCGTCGTCTATGTGACGCTTGTCCACGTCGTCGTCGACGTACTTGCCGTGGTCAGCGCAGTTTTACTCGCTTATGATCTGCGCTTTGCGAGCGGACTTATCCCATACGAGGAATACCACCCGTTCCATAATTACATCGGTTATCTGGCAGTCCTCTGCCTGGCAACTCCGGTTGTTTTCGCGGCGAATGGACTTTATCGTCCGCGGCGCTCGATCTCCTGGCTCGACCACATCTACACGATCTTCAATTCCGCTTCGGTGGCCACGGCAATCGCGATGGTCTCGACCGCGGTGATTTGGCGCGACCTCGATGCGTCTCGGCTGATGGTTGCACTCGCCTGGGCCTTTACGGTCTTGGCGCTTGTACTTGGTCGCCTGGTTGTCAATCTCGTGCAAACTGATCTGCGCCGCCGGGGAGTTGGGGTGGAGCGGTTATTGATCGTCGGTACCAACGAGCCAGCTCACCTCGTGCTCGACCGCGTACGTCACGCGCCGCATATGGGTTACCGACCAATTGGCTTTGTTGGCGAGTCGGCGGAATGTTCGGTCATCGACGGCCTCCCCGTCTTGGGCACGCTCGATAGCGTCGGACAAATCGTTCGCACCCATCAGATCCATGACGTCGTCGTCGCCATGCCAACGTTGTCTCAGCAACAATTGCTGGAACTGGTGACTCAATGCACCGACGAGAAAGTCAACATCAAGGTGTTTCCCGACCTGTTCCAGTTTATGACCTCGGGAGTGAATACAGGGGACTTGGACGGTCTGCCGCTGATCAGCGTCAAGGATGTTGCCCTTCGCGGCTGGAACTTGACTTTGAAGCGAGCTATGGACCTGCTCGTCAGTGCCCCGGCTCTCGTGCTCTTATCGCCGTTGATGCTGCTCATTGCCGTCCTCATCAAGATCACCTCTCCCGATGGTCCGGTTTTCTTCATTCAGGAGCGCGTTGGCTTGGATGGTCGGCCGTTCCAGCTCATCAAGTTTCGCACGATGCGGCCGGATGCTGAAAAGGAGACAGGAGCCATCTGGGCAACTCGCGACGACCCCCGTAAGACGCGTCTCGGCACCTTTCTCCGGCGTTTTTCACTCGACGAACTGCCCCAATTGATCAATGTGCTCGTCGGGGATATGAGCCTCGTCGGACCGCGTCCGGAGCGACCGGTCTTCGTCGAGAAGTTCCGACGGACCATCCCGCGTTACTTCGACCGGCATCGAGAAAAGGCTGGTCTGACCGGCTGGGCCCAGGTCAATGGCTTGCGAGGGAATACCTCGATCGAGGAACGTACCGCTTACGATATCTGGTATGTCGAGAACTGGACTCTTTGGCTTGACGTCAAGATCCTCCTCAAGACTCTCTTTGTTGTTCTGACCGACCGTAATGCGTACTGAAAACCCCGAAGTGATCCATATCCCTCTGCCCTCGCTTGGGGTCTTGATTGCCCTCGCGGTCGGCTTTCGTCTGCCAGCATTCTTCCTGTTACACTATGGCGGCGGCGTACCAGACTGGTCAGATTTTCGCTACTACCACGAGCTGGCAGCACTCTCGGCCCAGGGATACTTTCCCGACATTCAGTTTTGGATCGAGTATCCACCGCTCTTTCCGTGGCTCGCCGTCGGCGCTTACAAGCTCAGCTTGCTGATTCCGGCATGGATCAACCCCGAATTCTGGTTTGATCTGATTTTGACGGTTGTCCTTGCCGCTGCTGACGCGGGCTCGATTGTCCTGATCGATCGGCTTGGCGATGCATTTTGGGGAAAGCCGGCCGGCCGGCGCTCGGCCGTTCTCTACGCCGCCTTGTTTCTCCCCGGCTTTGCCTTGTTGGGTTGGTTTGATACCTTACCGACGTTTTTTCTCTTGCTGGCCCTGGAAACGCTCGTTGCGCGCACTCCCGAGCCTCGGCGCTGGCTCTCGCTTGGCGCAGTCGTCGGCGGGCTAGCACTGGGAATCGGTTTCATGCTGAAGCTGTTCCCGCTGCTGGCGTGGCCGGCTGGATTGGTAGTGCGTCGATGCAAAAGCTCTTCTCCCTCTTGCGGGCAGGGGGTGAGAAAAGCCATCGGCCTTCCACTGACCGTTCTTACGGTCAGTGTGGTGACAAGCATCGCGATCGCCATGCCATTCTTGCTGCTCAGTCCGGATACTTTTCTCGCGACTTTTCGCAACATGGTCTCACGCGGTTCGTGGCTGAGCCCTTGGGCGATCATTGATGGCTTCTATGGTCCAGGGGGCGTGGCATCGTTGAGCGACCGTCTATTTTTCAACGCGAGCGCGGCCTGGGGAGAGTCGGTCAAGGATCCCGCAATCTGGTGGATCGCCGCGGTGGCCGGCGTGGTGTTATATCTGGGATTGGGCCGCGTCGCCTGGCGCATAGGAACTGCTCGCGCCGCGATCGCCTGGACTGGTTTTGCCGTTTGTCTCGTGATTCTATTATCGCGCGGCTTTAGCCAGCAATTCACGGTCTGGCTCCTGCCGTTCGTAGCGCTTGCCTTGCCTGGACTCGATGGTGCGCTGCTAGCAATCTCCCTCACTTTTGTCGATCTCGTGGTCGAAGGTTATCTCTACGTAACGCTTTTCCCGACGCTACACCACTTACTATGGATCAGCGTGACCGCGCGCACATTGCTGGTGCTGTGGCTCGCGGTGGAATTCGCGATGTCGGTCGAGCCGGGGCGTCGTCAGCGCTGGCTGAAGCTACGACAGAGGCTTTGGCGTCCACTCGCCGTGGTTGCCTTGATCGCGTCGGTGGCGGTGGTCGCGTGGATCGCACCAGAAATAGGTCAGGCAACCTTGGCCAGAAACGGGCAAGGGGATGTCGTTCGGGCGCTCCGTCGAAGCGATCCGTCGACGTTGATCGTGTTCACGCAGCAGGTTCCCTATGACGACTTGGTCGCTAACCTAGCCCCTCGGCCCACGGCCCTGATCAGCGAGCCGCACTTGTTAACCTGGACGGGAGATCGCTCATTGTTCTCTCGATTGGATCAAGTGACGAGCGGTCGGGACAAGGTCGTCTTGTTAAGCGATGCCAGACAGCCCGCTTCGCCGCTAACCCCCGCGATCAACGATTGGCTGGTCGGGCGGTATGGTCCGGCCTCGGTTCAGAGAGATGGTCCGGTGTTGCTCGAGGAGTTCGATCTTGCTAATCGCCCGGCCGAGAAAGTGATTGGCATTCGTTTTGGAGCGAGTCTAGAGTTGGTAGGCGTCAGCCCAACGACGCTAATTGGACACGCCGGCCAACCAGTGGTCGTGACATTGCACTGGAAAGCAGATGGTCACGTCGATCGTGACTACACCGTCTCCTTGCAGCTCTTGGACAGTCAGGGTAAGCTCGTCGCGCAGCACGATGCGATGCCGGCCAATAATGCCTTGCCGATGAGCCAATGGCAGCCTGGCCAGGAGGTTGTCGACCCAATCACGTTGGAGTTGCCGAGCCAGCTTGCATCAGGTGACTATCGGCTGATCGTCGTTTTGTACGATCACCATAGCCTCGATCGCTTGAAGCCAAGTGGACCCGGCGCGGCCGGCGACAATGCCGCGATCGGCACGCTGCGGATCGAATGATAACAGACCCCAAGACGTACGTAGGGAGCATTTGACGCGCAAGGTAGATGTCGTGCTGACCCTCTTTCACGGAGAGGGGAATCTTCAATGAAGCTGATCGTCGGGTTAGGGAATCCCGGTCGGGAATACAGCAAGACGCGACATAATATTGGATTCTTGAGTGTCGACACGCTGGCCGAGCACTGGGGGCTATGTTTTGGGCGGCAGAGGGGACGCGCCGAGATCGCCGAGGGCGAAGTATGCGGTCAAAGAGTAATCTTGGCCAAACCACAGACGTTCATGAACAATAGCGGCGATTCCGTGCGGGCTCTCCTCAAGCTCTCGAACTTGACGCCCACTGATCTGCTGGTCATCACCGACGATCTCGATCTGCCGTTCGGTCGTTTGCGCTTGCGTGACTCGGGAAGCTCAGGCGGCCAGCGAGGCATCCAGTCGATCATTAATCAGTTGGGAACAAGCCAGTTTGCTCGACTACGTGTTGGCATTGGGCGTCCGCCACCGGGCATCGATCCGGTGGACTACGTGCTGAGCCCTTTCACGCCGAGCGAGCGGCGTGCCCTCCCGGAGATCCTCGACCGGTTGGTAAAGGGCATCGAGACGTATCTCTGCGAAGGCATCGTTAAGGCGATGAATCTGGTAAACGTCGCGATGACTCCGAAGGTTCCACCGTAATGACGCCGATGGGAATCTCGTCGTTGGGACGGGGGGCTGGCCCGACCTTCAGGCGTTGACCGGTCGATGGAAGGTACATGCCCACTTCGATGAGGTACGACCCCGGCGGGGTATCCGCAGGCAAAGTCACCGAGTAACGATCGACGATCTCTTCTCCCGTTGACCATTGCTTGGTCGGAAACTCTCCCTGGATGGGTGGCGCATCGACTTGAGCTTGGATCCTTTGATCTGGCCGAGCCACGTGAACAAACACGGTATAGTCAGCGTCTGGTCTGGCAAGGGCGCGCCAGTGAAGGATGATCTGGACTTGATTGCCCGGCTTGAGCCGGGTCGATTGGATGTCTGCCGATTGCAATGCTATCGTGTTGCCGAGGGTCGCCACGACGGACCGGACTGAGGGGGTAGCTGTGGTCGCGGGCGTGAATAGTCGGATGCGTGAATCGCCGAACTGGTCGATAAAGCGCGTTACAAAGATAGACTGAAGATCGAGTTCTGGCCAGTCGCCGTCGAAGTGATAATCAGGCGAGTAGGCATACACCCAAACCCGGTGCTCCTGGCTGAGTAGCGACGTGATTTGGCTGAGTTGAATCCGACCCGGCATAAACACGGGGCGAAGATTCTTGCTGACGAGGTATGCTTCGACGTAACCGACCTGCCACGGATAGCCGCAGATGACCAAATCACCTGGTTGAGCGACGGCCGCGAGGCTCGCGAAGACCGTCCGATAGTCGTCAAGAGTTTCACCGGGGCGGGGTGAGGTACGCTCGTGGTACCAGGTCCAGCCATTTCCGGCTAGGATCAGACCAAGGAGAACCAGCGCGAGCGGCCAGGCACGTCGCTCGGCAGTCAAGCCAATCGCAACCAAACTCCAGATTGGGACGACCACGAAGAGGATAAAGCGCGGGAAAAAGAACGGGCGGAACAGGAGAAATAGACCGGCTGCGACGAAAGGAATGAGCGCGCTCAGAATAAGAAGAACGAGCAGGAGCGGCTGGCGTCGACCGAGACAAACGGTCCCGAACAAACTCAAGGCTAAGAAGAGAATCATAAGATACTGTCCGTCGGGAGGCAAAGAAAAGCCGACGGTAAAGCTCTGCAGGTTCTCGAAGGCGTATTCGCTCGGGGTCAGATGGACCGTGGTAGAGATGGGGAGAGACAATAACGATTGGTCGAGGCGATTGTGCATGATGGCCAGCCAGGGGAGATAGGTGGCGACGAGGCCGAGCTGAGCCAGCAGCCAGGCGCGGCGACGCTGGCGTTGAAGGGCGATGATCAGGAGCACCGTGGCTTCGGAGAGACTGAGCAGTCCCAAGTAGTAGTAGACGTAGACGCCAAGCGCATTGGTGAGTACCCAGTAAACCCACTGTCGGGGGGTGGGATTCTTTAGCAGAGAGGTGCTGACGTAGAGTGAAAGCAGAGCCAGGAATGGCAGAAAAGCATACATGCGTGTTTCCTGGCTGTAATAAACGGCGATTGGTGACGCGGCGGCGAGCACCGCCGCGATGATGCCACTTGCGCGGTCGGCTAAGCGTCGGACGAATTGATAGCATAAAGGAATTGTTAGGACGCCGGCGAAGGTCGAAAGAAGACGATCGCTAAAGACCGATGGTCCGAGAAGAGCACGCCAGCCGGCCAGAGCCAGATGATAGGCCGGCGGATGAAGGTCGACCGTGAAGTCCTTGGCAACGGTCATGGCGGAAATGCCAGCCCCGGCCAGGTAGATGCTTACTCCTTCGTCCCACCACAGGCTGAGAAACGTGAGGTGCCAGAGGCGGAGAGCGAGGCCACTCGCGGTGACGAGAAGAACGACGAGAACGGTGAAGTCGAAGCGCTGGCTAAGAGTCGGCGCCAGGCTGTCGGCGGTAATCTCTGGCTTGATCGGTCGGCTAGTGATGGAGTGGATATTTTTCACGAATGCCATTCCCCCGGCGCCTCTGATGTTACCATACAGTGGGTGTCCGAGCTTGGAAAGAAGGATGGTACAATTGTAACTGACAGGACGCATTCAATTGAATGCGTCCTTTTGGGCTTTCTTAGGTGTTGCATGAATCTCACTGGCTTACTAAAAATCTTGTCGGGCCGACGAGCTTACGAGCAAATCATTCGGGCGCTTCGTACGGAGAGCACGTCGTTGGCGCCGAGCTCCCACCGAAAAAATAATGATGGACCGCTGACGACGAACCGGCCAGGGCGAGGGCGAGTCTGGACAGCATCGCTTGTGGATCCCGCCAAGCCATTCGTCCTGGCTGGAATTCAGCGGGACGTCTCACGACCGATGCTGGTGATTGTCGCGAGCGAGAATCGCGCGCGTGACCTGGCGTCACAGGTTGCTGTCTGGTCGGCTAGCCCCGAATCAGTCTTGCATCTTCCGGCGCCGGAACCGCTTTTTTATGAGCGGTTACCTTCACATCCGAATACCGCTCGGGCGCGCTTGCGGGCACTGCAATCGCTTGCAAATGGTACCCCGTCGCTGGTCGTCATTGCGTCCGTCCGCGCCCTCATGCGAACGGTCATGTCGCCCACCGACTTTCGAGCGCTGGGGCGCACAATCCGTTCGGGTGATCACCTTCGGCCAGACGATCTCGTCGCTGGCTTGCTCGATCTGGGATACACCTCTGAATCATTGGTTGAATATCCGGGCACCTTTAGTCGACGCGGTGGCATTGTCGACGTCTTCCCAGTGGATGCCGAGGTTCCACTGCGACTGGATTTCTTTGGTGATGAGATCGACTCGATCCGCCAATTCGATTCGTCGACCCAACGATCGCGGCATCACGTCAATGAGTTGAGCCTGTCGCCATCGCGAGAGATACCGTTGGCGACCGAGCACATCGTAGAACGGCTACGCAGCGTCGACAGTCATAATTTGACGGAGAGTGAAGCGGCGCAATGGGAGCGCGACCTCGAACGCTTGGCGAGCGGTGTCGCTTTCGATGGCATGGAGTTCTACGCTCCCTATCTTGCGGAGGCTTCGGTGATTGACTACCTTGGCAACACCGGGTTGATTGTTATTGACGAGCCTAGTGCCGTGATTGGTGCTGCCGAGGAGTTGGTGACGCAAGCCGAAGAGTTGCGGGTCGAGCTGGTTAAAAGAGGGGCTCTCCCCGCGGGCTTTCGTATTGCCTATCTGGACTGGGTAGCCTTGAGCAAGGCAATCCAGCCATATGATTGCTTAGAGTGGACCTGGCGGGATGACGGTAGTGAGCGTAGCCAGCATGGCGAGAGTACGATCGGCCGTTTAACCGATTTTCACCCGGTACCCAGCTATGCAGGGCAGCTTCACGCGGCGCTCGGCGACGTGAGCCACTGGCGTCAGAGCGGGAAGACAACGCTTCTGGTAAGTCAGCAAACCGGTCGGCTTGCCGAAGTGCTGGCCGAGCAGGGGATGCCGGTCGCCGTCCTTTCCGACGTTCCGGAGGCGCCGGAGCCTGGAGCCTTGTTGCTTGTCCATGGTGGGCTCGCCGAGGGCTTTGCTGTGTCGGATGGGCCAAACGGCGGGCTCGCGGCATTGGGCGATCGGGAGTTGTTTGGTTGGACCAAACCGGCGCGGACAGCACCGGCTCGTCGACCAAGTCGCGAGGCGTTCCTGAGTGATCTCACGCCCGGAGACTATGTCGTCCACATCGATCACGGGATTGGTCGATTCGTGAGAATGATCCGAATGGCCAGCGAAACCGGCGAGCGTGAATACCTCGTCCTGGAATACGCCGCGGGTGATCGGTTGTACGTGCCAACGGATCAGACCGACCGAGTGACTCGCTACGTCGGCGCCGGCGATCAAACGCCTTCGCTGTATCGTCTCGGTACGACTGATTGGGTGCGAGTGCGCTCGCGCGTGAAAAACGCGGTGCGACAGTTGGCCGGCGAGCTGCTGCGACTGTACGCGGCCCGCCAGGTTCGACCGGGCCACGCCTTCGGACCCGATACGGTCTGGCAGCGTGAGCTCGAAGACTCATTTCCTTACATGGAGACACCGGACCAGCTCCGGGCGATTGCCGACACTAAGCAGGATATGGAGCAGCCACGGCCGATGGATCGACTGCTTTGTGGCGACGTCGGCTACGGCAAGACCGAGGTGGCACTGCGGGCGGCTTTCAAGGCGGTAAACGACGGTCGGCAGGTCGCAGTCCTCGTGCCGACGACCGTGCTCGCCCAGCAGCACTTCAACACCTTCCGTGAGCGTCTGCAGGCGTTTCCGGTGCGAATTGAGATGCTTTCGCGCTTTCGATCGGACAAGGAACAGCGGCAGATTATCGATGGATTGGCCGCGGGCTCGATCGACATCTGCATTGGCACGCATCGCTTGGTCCAAAAGGACGTGAGCTTCAAAAATCTTGGCCTGGTGATTATCGACGAAGAGCAGCGTTTCGGCGTGGTCCAAAAAGAATATTTCAAGCAGTTGCGCACTGAAGTAGACGTTCTGACGTTGTCGGCGACGCCGATTCCCCGCACCCTGCATATGGCTCTGGTAGGTGTACGGGATCTGAGCACCATGGAGACACCGCCGGAGGATCGTTTGCCGATTCGGACGTCGGTGACGAGCTTCGACGAATCATTGATTCGTGAAGTCATCCTGCGTGAGATCGATCGCGGCGGGCAGGTTTACTTTGTGCACAATCGAGTTCAGACGATTTACCAAATGGCTCATCGTTTGGGTGAGCTGGTTCCCGAGGTAAGTATTGTCGTTGGGCACGGTCAGATGCCGGAAGAACAGCTCGAGAAGGTGATGCTGGACTTCGCGGCGAGCCGCTACGACGTGCTCGTCTGTAGCACGATCATCGAGTCCGGCCTAGACATTCCCAACGTCAACACGATTATCGTCAACGACGCTCATCGGTTCGGCTTGTCGCAGCTTTATCAATTACGCGGCCGGGTTGGGCGAGGGGCAAACCGAGCCTATGCCTATTTCCTGACACCAAAGAATCAACAAATGAGCGAAATCGCCGAGAAGCGGCTGCGCACGATCTTCGAAGCGACAGACCTTGGTGCTGGCTACCGGATTGCCATGAAAGATCTCGAGTTGCGCGGAGCAGGAAATCTCCTTGGTGCGGAACAGCACGGCCACGTGGCCGCGGTTGGATTCCACCTCTACACGCAGCTTCTAGCGGAAGCGGTGAAGACGCTACAAGGCGAGTCGGTCGTGCAGCCTTTGAACGTCACGATCGACTTGCCACTCGATTCCTACCTGCCGTCATCCTACGTCGAAGACGAGCAGGCCCGACTGAATCTCTATACGCGCTTGGCAACCCTAACCGACCCGTCCCAGGTAGGTGACCTTATGCTCGAGCTTCAGGACCGGTTTGGTTCGTTACCGGAGGCGGCACAAAATCTGATCTACCTCGTGCAGTTGAAGGCGATGGCCGGGCAGGCCGGTATCATCAAAATCACGATGGACGGTGATCAGATCGTGCTCCAGCTCGTTGGCGAGGGAGGCTTCGACGCGGCAGCACTGCGTCGTCGGTTTGGGACGATCTTAGCACTCGGCCGAACTCAAATCCGCCTGGATTGCCGCGCGTTGAAAGGTAACTGGCTTGGCGTGCTCCAAGAGGTCGTGGAGGCGATTGGTGGAGTATCGCCGACAGAATCACAGACGTCTCTGCCTATTGTGCCGACTCCCCTTTCGCATCCTCCGCAAAAGGTAGGTGGCGAGTCGAGATTACGGTTGTAGAAAAGGATCGTGAGGATAGTATGGCAAGTCATCCCTCCGAGCCAAAGTGGATTGCCTTGGGGCATCCCAGCTACGTGTGGCGATTTGGGCAAGACCGTCGCCTTTCCCTCATTCGGGCATACGCAACGTTGGAAGGTCGCTGGATCCTTGACATTGGCTGTGGCATTGGTACTTATGTCCGCAAGTTCCGACAATTTTCCGACCACGTGATGGGCGTAGACATTGACGAAGAGAGGGTTGCCGAAGGAGCGCAAACTTTACCTGGCCTCGCGGTCGCGGCCGCCGAAGATCTGCCCTTTCCGGATAGCTCATTCGACGTGGTGGTCCTCAACGAAGTTATCGAGCATGTCCGTGATGACGCACAAACGATCACCGATGCTGTGCGAGTGTTACGACCAGGCGGGCGATTGATCATGTATGCTCCGAATCGCCTCTACTTTTTTGAGACGCATGGCATCTACCTCGGGAGCCGTTACATCTTTCGGCTGATTCCATTCATCAACTGGCTACCCGACGTGATCCGCGATCGATTTTGCCCGCACGTCCGCGCCTACACCAGACACGACATTTGGCGCCTATTCGCTAACCAGCCGGCGCGGATTATCTACCACGGCTATGTCTTCCCGGGCTTCGATAATATCGTGGCGCGTCGGCCGCGACTAGGGCAGGCCATCCGCGCGATCTGCTACGCGCTCGAATCGACTCCCTGGCAGGTGTTTGGTCTCTCTCACTTCGTGGTCGCTGAACGTCTAGCTAAGTAACGTCTTAGAGAGCTATCGTTCGTTCTTTTGCTATCTGAGCCAGGGAGTGCTATACTGGGCGGGGGGAGAGACTTTCCGAATCCAAATAACCTAGCCGCCAATCGCCAGGAGGACGCATGGAAGACAATGGTGTCAACCAAGCCAGGGGCGTCCTGTTGCGACAGGAACGATTGAGGCGCCAACTGACTTTGGCGCAGGTGGAACAGCAGACACGGATCCGCGAACGCTACCTCGCGGCGATCGAAGATGACGACTACCACGTATTACCGGCCCCGGTCTTTGCGATCGGCTTGATCACAAAGTACGCAAAATTCCTTGGTCTCGATCCTGAGCCGTTCGTCACCGCGTTCAAAAAGCAACTCGCGGTCCCGTTGGTTCCCAAGGTTCAACCAGAGACTGCTCGGATAGTTCGGTCTTCGACCGGCGTACCCGGATATCTCTGGCCGGCGTTTGGGGTCGTTTTCCTGCTTGCTCTCGTTGGCTATCTGTACCAGCAGGTGTCTACCTACGTTTCTGGAGCCAGCTTGCCGCCAACGCCGCGAAGTATTGCATTGCTTGCTTTGACTCCGCTACCTAGTCCGACGGCCCCACCACCAACGGCCACGTCGGCGACCCTGGTGCCGACGTCCCAGCCACTCGCTCAGCCTTCACCGACGCCAACCACACCACCGGTTCCGACGGCGACGCTCATTCCGACCGCAACGCCTCAGAAGGGCGTGCGCATTGACGCGGCGATCTCCGGACGAGTTTGGATGCAGGTGGAGGCCGATGGTAAAGTGGTCTTCAGCGGTATTCTTCAAAATGGTGATAAGCATACCTGGAGGGCGAACCGAACTCTCATGATCTGGTCAGGCGATGCCGGAAACGTCAGCGTCACCTACAATGGCAAACCGTTAGGACCGCTTGGCCGACCCGGTGAGGTCGTGAGAGTGACCTGGACGGCAACCGCCTAACTCAACTATAAGTTGACACTTATCGCAACCACAAATTATACTCGTGGGCGAGGCAGGCTCCGAGCGATTGTTCAGCGGGTGTGAATGAGACCGATAGATGACGTTCACCGCCCGTGAATGAAACGCGCTTTTTCCAATTCCTCAATGCGGTGGAGGAACAGCGATGGGTGTCATCATCGGTGAAGAGTTACCCTCGAAACTCGTCGAGTACTTGCGCGGCCACCGAGTCGTTTACGTGGCCACGGTCGACCAGGATGGCTGGCCAGATACCGCTCCGATCTCGTGGATCGTCGCGGTATCGCCGCGCATTATTCGCATGGCGATCGATAGCGGCGTCGAAACAGTAGCTAACATCCGCAGCAATGGCCACGTCCGTATCTCTGTCCTTGGCGGAAATCTGACAGTGAGCATCAAGGGAGAGGCGCGGATTATCAAAGAGCGCATGGATTCAGTGATCGTACCGACGACAATGATTGAAGTTGAAGTGCTCGAGGTGAAAGACGACGGGTTCTGGGGGCGCAATGACGTTGAAGGCGAGGCCTTGCCCTGGAGCCAGCGCCGTCAGGTTGCCTCGGACGTGGCTATCCTCGCCGAATTGCGGAGCGAAATTCCTTCTTCAGTTCTGTAACGTTTGGGCCACTCCATCGTTCTGACGAATGGTTGGAGCGGGCCTAGTGTTCGCACGGCTCGCTGAACGACGGAGGATGCGCAACGTGAGCTTAGCAACTTTCCCTCAATACCGTTACTCGCCGGCAGTACATCCAGACCCGGCGGTACGTCGACATAAAGGCATCTATGGTGTGCCGTTAGGTCCCCAGGCCGACGATCTGATGTACGCACTTCTGGGAAACGATTACGAGCGTGCAGTCGGGGTTCTGATGCGCGCGGCCAACAATGGCTGGGCTCTGGCAGACGTCGAAGATCTGATTATTGAGCCCGCGGTTACCCGATTGGGCCAGCTTTGGTTACGAGGTCGTCTCCCGGACGATGCTTTTAATCAGGTTGGAACGCTGGCCGAGCAGGTCGAATGGGCGTTTCGCCAGCGTTTGGTCGGCATACACTGATTCTTCAACATACTAAAAATATACTAATCATCCGCTCGTTGGGGAACGGGGAGTCCCGCGCGAGCCAAGTGGTTGAGCTCGTAGCGAATCGATAACCGCGACTTCTGCAGGCTAGCGATTGGCACGGCGAGGTTGAATCGGTCAATAGACTCGTTCAGTTGTTCGACGGCGTCGAGATAGGCCGAGACGAGAGCCAACAAGCGCTGTCGGTTAGGAGCGATCTCAGAGCGTTGGCGCGCCACGGCATCACGCAGGCGCTGGCGGGCGGCTTCGACAATGAGAGAACGGTGGTCGACATCGTGACCGATCTCGACCCACGGCGGTGCGAAACCCGCGTTTTTCAGGATCCGGTTGGCTAGACGTGCCTCGGGGGGCTCAAACGGGTTATCGTCGAGGACGAGCGGCTGGCCTTCACCCGGGAGGTCACGAAAACGTCCTTCCGCTATGGCCTCGGCGATCTTCCGTTCGGCGATGATTCGCCATGGCTCGGAGGGGGCATCCTGCCAAGCTGATTGTGGCTCCACGTTCCCTACTGCTACTACAAAATGACGTCCCGAGAGGGCTCGCAGCGTGTGAATCTAGAGAGCACTCGTCAGCCCCGAGATCAAGATTTGCTGAATGATCTGTAAGGCGAACATCGCGACAATCGGCGTGATGTCAAACATCCCCAGGCGCGGGACGATCCGACGCAGTGGTGCGAGAATCGGCTCGGTGACGTCGTCGAGGAGTCGAATCAAGGGACTATCGGGCGCGATTGGGAACCACGAAATCAACGCGCGAATTAAGATCGCGAACGTCAGAATATTGAACAGCAGGTTAACGAAGACGATGAGAAAACTTGCCACCGGTGCCTCTTTATCGCCAATGAATCCGGGCGCTCAGCTAAAATTCCCACCAGGAATTCTAGCAGAAATGGTCTAACTCCGCAGTGTGCTCAAGCCGATCGCTCACCAAAGATCGCGCGCCCAACCCGCACAATAGTCGCTCCTTCCTCGATCGCTACGGGAAAATCGTTGGTCATACCCATCGATAGCTCACGCAAATGGACGTTTGGCAGGCTGGTATTCAATGCGTTACGCAATTCGCGGAGATGCCGAAACACCGGACGCACCTCTTCGGGATTGTCAGCGGCTGGTGCCACTGTCATGAGCCCACGAACCTCGAGCATGGGCAGCGACAGAATAGCCGGTAGAACATTTGGTAAGGCAGTTGGTGTGAAGCCAAACTTGCTTGCTTCACCGGCAACGTTCACCTCCAGCAGAATTGAGGCCGGCGTACCACGCTCGACCGCCAGGCGACTCAACACCGTGGCCAGGCGGAGTGAGTCAACTGATTCAATCATGGCAAAGATAGCCATCGCGGTGCGGGCCTTGTTCGACTGAAGGTGACCGACGAGGTGCCAAGTCACGTCGGACGGAAGCCGGTCGGCCAAGGCGATGATCTTTTTCTCGGCTTCTTGAACCCGATTCTCTCCGAAGTGGTGGATCCCTAGCTCGGTGGCGGCGAGAATCTGCTCGGCGCTCACTGTCTTACTTACCGCGACGAGGGTCACGTCGTCGGGATTCCGCCCAGCCCGTCGAGCAGCGTTGGCGATAGTCTGACGAACCCACTCAATACGCTCGGCCAGGGTGCTTAGACGAGCCGTTTCGAGATGCATTGGTCATCCTCCTTTGCGCAGTCCGACGATGACGGCGAAGCGACCAGCTTGGCCCCTCTGAGCACGGTGAGAGAAGAAATCGTCGACTTCGCAGGCAGTGCAGGTGTTCGTGAGCGCAATCTGTTCGGCCGGTACGCCAGCGGCTAACAGGGAACGACGGTTCGCTTCCCAAAGATTCAGATAGCGGTGGTCTCCCGCGTGGCGAAAGATCGGTACACTCAGTGCTCTCCAACGGTCGCGGAAAGCGGCTTCGACGTCCGGTCCTACCTCATAACAGCAAGGCCCAATCGATGGCCCGATCGCTACCCGAAGTGCCGCTGGACGACTACCAAAAGCGGCTTGCATCGTTTCGATCAGGCAGCGCGATACCTCGAGGAGAGTACCCCGCCAACCAGCGTGGGCAATGCCAATTGCTGGACGGTCAGGATCGTAGGCCACGATGGGAACGCAATCGGCAAAACCAAGCCAGAGGGCTAGATTGGGCCGATCAGTGACTAGTGCGTCTACTGTCTGGATTGCACTCATCGGGCCGGAGAATCCAGCGCCCGCGGCCGATTCGTCGACCACCGCGACATTGCAGCCATGAACCTGAGCCGCGCAGATCACCGGTGTACCATTAATCCCGATTGCCTCGACCAAGCGGCGACGATTTTCGGTGACACGTTCTGGCACGTCACCGACCGCGTAACTCAGATTGAGCGTGGCTTTACCGTCGCTGCTCACCCCACCATGGCGCGAACTGACAACCGCCATGACCGGTTGCCAAGGATCGAAGCATCGAAAGGTGAACCAACGCACGCCGTGGTGTTCAGAGGTTCGGAGAGCTTCGTTCATCGACCGGTGCTCGTGAGAGAAACGACCTTCCTTGACAGCATACGCTGCTTACCCGTTAGCGTCAATAGCGCGGAAAAGATCCGTACGGATTTCCCGATGCGAG
Source organism: Chloroflexota bacterium (assembly GCA_021324795.1). Classification (GTDB taxonomy): domain Bacteria; phylum Chloroflexota; class UBA6077; order FW602-bin22; family CADDYW01; genus JAJPIK01. Next base: position 21,806 of record JAJPIK010000052.1, on the reverse strand, counting down.
TAGGGGTGGCGTCAGTCTCTCCATCTCGACGAGAGAGACTGACGCCACCCCTAACGCCGAGTCTAGGGGGAATAGGTTAACACGACGAGTAACCGCACACGTAGCACTTGTGGCAGCCCTCTTCGTTGACCAAGGCGATTTGACCGCAGCTTGGGCAGAAATCGCCGGTGGTGCGGGCGCGCGGGATCCCGGCGTGGCCGTTGCTCATACCGTTATCATCCGGGTGGGATTCCGCGGAGACGATCACCCGTGGGGTCTGCGACAAACCCACGTGCTCAGCGAGAACCTTCGCTACCGCGTCAGCAAGCGATCGGACCCGAGCGTTTCCGAAGCCCAGTGAGGTACTGCCGCCGATGCCGGAGAGTTGGTCGATCACCGCCTCGGCGATGCTATGCGGCGAAAGGGCTGAAGGAATCCGGAAGGCGAGTGAGATGAGGCGTCCGATCGCCTCGGCATCGGCCGCGATGTCCGAGCCGGCGCGGCCGACGGTCACGAAGACCTCGCAGATGTTGCCCGCTGGATCCGAATTGATCGTGATGAATACCGTGCCGACAGGAGTTGGCGTCCGGTAGGTGGCGCCGGTCAAGACGTGAGGCCGAACGCGGAGCTGAGCGACCTCTTCGCCGATCGGCGTCGTGGCTACCGTCTTTGCACTCTCCTTTTCGTCTTCCAAGTGGGTCAGGACCGCGTCACGTGAGCCATCACGGTAATAAGTAATGCCCTTGCAGCCGAGCTCATAGGCCAAGCGGTAGAGGGTATCAACCTGCTCCGGTGTGTGGTCGTTGGGCGCGTTGACCGTCTTCGAGATGCTCGAGTCGGTGTAACGTTGAATCAGCGCCTGAACGCGCACGTGTTCTTCGGGAGTCAGATCGGCAGCTTTGACGAACCAGTCCGGCACCGCCGCGTCCGGATGAGCACGGCGCCATGCCTCGAAGATCGGATGGTAGAGCACATGCTCGCCGGTCCGATCGCGCCGGACCATGGCAAAGTCATAGACTGGCTCAATGCCCGAGCTGACGCCGGAGAGCAAGCTCGTCGTGCCAGTTGGGGCCTGGGTCAGGATAACCGCGTTGCGGATACCATGCTGGGCGATCTTGGCCCGGATGCGTTCTGGTAAGCGCTTGATGAATTCGCCTTGGAGGTACTTCTCGCGGTCGAACCTGGCAAAGGCACCCTTTTCGGCTGCGATGTCGCAGGAAGAGTCGTAAGCGGCGTCGCGGATCGTCTGGTAGATCTTCTCAATGACCTTGAGCGATTCGTCGCTGCCGTAGCGAAGCTCCATGAGCAAGAGCGCGTCGGCGAGGCCCATCGTGCCTAGGCCCGTACGTCGCGTGCCAAGCTGGGCAATCCGATTTTCCTCAATGAAGTAATCGTTGGCGTCGATAACGTCGTCCAGAAAGCGAATCGCGATCCGGGCATGCTCGGCGAGGAGATCGTAGTCGAGGCTGCCATTTTTCACGAAGGCAGCGAGGTTAAGCGCGCCTAAATTACAAACCCCCCATGGCGGTAGACCCTGTTCGCCACATGGGTTAACGCATCGGATATTTTCGTAATACCACGTGTTCGAAAGCTTGTTATACCGGTCGATGAAGACGACGCCCGGTTCAGCGGAGGTCCAGGCCGATTCGCAGATCAGATTCCAGAGGTCGCGGGCGCGCACGGTGCGGTGAACCTTGCCTTCCCAGACGAGATCCCACTCTGAATCGGTGCTTACCGCCTCCATGAAGCGGTCGGACACACAAACTGACAGGTTAGCGTGCTCGATCATGCCGGGTCGCCGCTTGACAGTGATGAACTCCTCGATGTCAGGGTGGTTGTCATCGAGCATGATCATGAGAGCGCCCCGTCGGGACCCCCCCTGCTGGATCACGTCGCCGGTTGCCACTGAGTAAAGCTGAGCCCAGGAGCATGGCCCAGAGGCGGTGCCATTCACCGTGCGGATGTATGAGCCACGGGGGCGCAATGTCGACAGATTGACGCCGACCCCGCCGCCTCGGGCCATGATTTCGGTCATGATCTTGAGATTATCGAGGATGCCGGAGCGGGAGTCTTCTGGACTTGGGATGACATAACAATTGTAATACGTTACCTTGTGTCCGGAACCAGCACCGGCGAGGATGCGCCCGCCCGGAACGAAGCGGAAGTCTGTCATCGCCTCGTAGAAGCGATTGGCCCAGAGCGCGCGTTTTTCCTCGGTTGGCTCGACCGAGGCGATACTCGTAGCGACCCGTTGCCAGAGCTGCTCGGGATAGTGCTCGATCGGTTGACCATCGCGGTCTTTCAAGGAGTAGCGATCTTCGAAGACCTTTTGACGGATTCCTTGTAGGACCGTGCCTGCAGTTCCGGCCGGACTATCCGCGCCATCGACGATTCTCACCCGGGGCCTCCTCTCCATAGTCCATGAACATTTCGTGCCAGAAATCAATCCAATCAACCCTTTCCTCGGGAAACACCCACCCGAGGCTGATCCGCATCAGTCTTTCGCGGAGCGCTTTGGCACGGCCGGTCGACGCACGACGGCGACAGCTAGTCACGAACACCACCCTTCCCATGACGGATGGTGTCGGTTGGAACACCTGTTCCACCACATCATTTTACTGCAACGCCGCGCATCTGACTAGACAGTCACACGACTGCCATGCGCTAGCCCGCTTCTGGTCTGGTCGCCAGGATAAAGGGGGGAACGGCAGGTGGCAAGGTGAAGTTTTTTAAGGCGCCCGGCCTTACCAAACAGCAGCACGCTTAGCCCCGGCCTCACTCCGTGCCATTGCGGCAACATCATCTATGCCGACTTGGCAATTCGTGCTTTTTGGACACAGCAGGGTCTCGATGCCGATCTGCTGCTTTTGCCTACCCCTCCGCTATCTCGCTGTTAGCTTATGATAGCCAACAGACCAGCACTTGTCAAGGCCCGCTGTGAAACAATTATATACAAAAACACAAGAGTGGCCGGATAGTGTGAAACATTTATATACAATGGCGATGAGTCTGCTGGTCTGTCAATATGTCAGTCCGCTCGGGGTGGAACGAATGGCAAGCACGCTTTAGGAAACGTGAACGATGATCCAGAAAACTAGCGAGGAGTGTTGACTGTCCCCGGTGGTCGGCTTAGTTCCAGTGGGGTTGGTCTTCGTCGAACTGGAGGCGCATTTGGACGCGTGCTTCGGCGTTGCGTCGCTGGAGCATCCGCAGGACTTCAATCTCAGCGAGGACCTCCTCGGCATCGTGGAAGCGACGGACGCTGCTGGCGTAGCTCAGATAGGCGATTTCATCAAGGCTGCTGAGCTGATCGAGGGCCACGCTGGCAAGTTGAAGCGACGAGATTGTCGATTGGCCTAAGCGCGCGAGCTCGGCTTCAATCCGGTCGACGGCCGCTTCAATCTGCACGGCGGGCACAGGGCGTTTGTAGCAGACCACCTGAAGGGAGTGGAGAAGCTTAGCACGATCGTAGCCTTCGGCTCGTCCACCGCGCTTGAGGATGGTTAAGGCAAGGGGAGCCTGACTTTCATAGGTCGTGAACCGTTGACCGCAGTTCTGGCAGACGCGCCGTCGGCGTACTCCGCGGCCGGCTTCGCGAGAATCGAGCACCCGGGAGGCACCACCGTCACAGAATGGACAACGCATGTCGTTCCTCAGCGAAATCGAATCCAGGACGAGGAATTGCCAAGGGACAATAGCATAGCCTGGCGCTTCGGGTCAAGCCAGGCTCAGACGAAGCCGCGTCGTCGCCAAACGTCGTAGAGGACAATCGAACCGGCGATCGCGGCATTCAGCGATTCGACGTGGCCGCGCATCGGCAGCTTGACCAGGAGGTCACAACTGGCGCTGACCGTATGGCCAAGACCTCGCTCCTCGGAGCCCACGACGAGGACGAGGGGAACGTCAACCGGCGTGGCATCGTAGAGGGTGGTGCCGGCCGCGTCGAGGCCGACTACCCAATACCCATGTCGCTTGAGCTCGTCCAGAGCCTTGGCAAGGTTGGTGACCCGCGCAATCGGCAAATACTCTACCGCCCCGGCCGAGGACTTAGCTACGCCTGGCGTGACGCCGACGGCCCGGTGCAAGGGGATGATTACCGCGGTAGCACCGACGGCATCGGCGGACCGGAGCAGCGTGCCGAAGTTTTGAGGATCTTCGAGCGTGTCCAGGGCCAGGATCAAGGGCAAGCCACTTGCCTGCTTGCTGAGCTGGATAGTGTCGCCGAGGCTGCGGTACCGATATTCGGCAACCTCGGCGACGACCCCCTGGTGGTTAGCGCCATTGGTGAGACGATCGAGGATCTGCCGCTCGAGATACTGCACGCGAATTCCGCGTTCGCGGCTGCGCTGGAGGATCTCGGCGATGAGACCATCTGGCCGAACGCTCTCGGCCACCAGAACTCGGTCAATCGACCGATTGGCGCGCAGCGCCTCGACGACCGGATGCCTTCCCCAGATCAAAGCCATCGTGATCGCTTAGCGTGCCATGCGCCAGGACGTTCCACCTACTCGGTCCTCGACGACGATTCCCAACTCTTCGAGCTGCTTACGGATCCGGTCAGCGAGTGCATACTGCTTGGCGCCCCGGAGCTCCTGGCGAACTTCGAGAAGCAGGTCGACGAATGGCTTGGCACCCAGGTCGCGCTCGCTTTCTTCCAGGGTCAGGCCGAGGACGCCGGCCAGTTGGAGCAGCGTCTTTTGAGCCGCGGCAACGCCGCTGGCCGAGACGCCGCTCTCGCGGGCCCGGTTAATCTCTTTCGCGAGATCGAAGAGCTGGGCCAAGGCACTCGCCGTGTTGAAATCATCGTCCATCGCCGCGACAAAATGCTCGACGGCGGCTTGTCGCGCTTCGGCTAATTCCGCGGGCTCACCCGAGATCTCTTCGCCCGGACGCGGGGTGACCGCGGCCCGCAATCGGGCAACGCCGCGCTCGGCCCCGGCGACTCCTTCGTCGGTATACGACAGCGGGCTGCGGTAATGCGAGGTGAGGACGAAGGCACGCAGCGCATCGGAACTGAACTGAGCGAGCGCCTCTTTGATCGTCACCAAATTCCCGAGCGACTTGGACATCTTTTCGCCGCCAAGCTGAAGCAAGCCGTTGTGCATCCAGTATTTGACGAAGGGCACTAAACCGGTGCACGACTCGGATTGGGCGATCTCGTTCTCGTGATGCGGGAAAATGAGGTCCGCGCCGCCGCCGTGAATGTCGATTTGCGGCCCGAGTTGATCAAGAACGATCGCCGAGCACTCGATGTGCCAGCCAGGGCGACCGTGTCCCCATGGGCTCGGCCAGCTTGGCTCGCCGGGCTTGGCCGCCTTCCAGAGGGCAAAGTCCATCGGCGTCTCTTTGCGTGGGTCGACCTCGACCCGCGCACCTGCTTCAAGATCGGCGAGCGAGCGATGGGAAAGCTTACCGTAGTCCGGATCGCGGCTGACTCTAAAGTAAACGTCGCCGTCGACAGCGTAGGCGTAGCCTTTGTCGATTAGGGCGGCGATCACCTCGACGATCTTGGGAATCTCGCTCGTCGCACGTACATAGGCGGTCGCCGGCTTAATGTTCAGTCCAGCCAGGTCGACGTAAAACGAGCCGATAAAGCGCTCGGCGAGATCCAGGGCTGGGATACCTAGCCGGTTCGCTCGATCGATGATCTTATCATCGATATCAGTGAAGTTCTGGACGAAGTAGACGCGGTAGCCGCGATATTCAAGATAGCGGCGGACCGTGTCGAAGACGATTGCCGACATGGCATGCCCGACGTGGGCATCGCTGTACGGGGTCACCCCGCACACGTACATCTTGACCGTTTCCCCAATTGGCACGAACTCTTCTTTCTGACCGGTCAAGGTGTTAAATATTCTCATCAATTCTCCCCAGGAATTTGGCCGGGGCTCACCTGGGCGACGCTTGCGTGGCCAGCCTCTGCGTCGCCGTCGACGGCGGTCTTAGATTCCCCCGAACCGTCACAAAGCATCCTTTCCAAAGATTTTACCCGATTCGTGAGCTCAACGATGCGCTGCTGGAGCGCCGCGATCATGTCTAGCTCGGGATCCGGCAAGTTCTCCACGCGACGGGACGACCCGTCGGATTCCCGGTAGACGACAACCTTGGCAGGCACGCCCACCGCGGTCGCGTGAGGCGGAACATCGCGGAGGACAACGGCGCCGGCCCCGATCCGGGCGTAGTCGCCAATGGTCACCGCGCCGAGGATCTTTGCTCCGACCCCCACCATGACGTTATTGCCGATGGTTGGATGGCGTTTCCCTTTTTCCTTGCCGGTCCCGCCCAGGGTAACCCCTTGATACAGTGTGACGTTGTCGCCGATCTCACTGGTCTCTCCAATGACCACGCCCATGCCATGATCGATAAAGAAGCCCCGTCCAATCTTGGCACCGGGATGGATCTCGATCCCCGTCACCCAGCGGTTGAAGTGTGAGATCAAGCGAGGAAAGACCGGGATGCCCTGTCGGTGTAAAGCGTGAGCAAAGCGATGCAGAAGGATCGCGTGAAGTCCGGGATAGGTCAGCAGGACTTCGACCAGATTGGTCGCAGCCGGGTCGCGTTCGAAGATTGCCTGCACGTCGTCTCGGAGTGACACTAGAATCACCTCCCGTGGGCTCTTGCCCAGCGGAAAAATCAGGAGCGCGTCATAGTCGGGTTCAAGCGATTTTCGGGGCGCCGCCGCAGCGACACCCCTAGAGACACGCGCAGGTTAAGGGGAAGAATCTAGTCACGGCGCGCGCTCCCTTCAGGAGGCGAGGCCAAGGATGTCGAGGGCTTAGCTGGACGAATCTCGGCGACGGCAAAGGCGGCGATTCCCTCGCCACGGCCGATAAAGCCTAGCCCTTCGTTCGTCGTCGCCTTAACGCTAACCAAAGTGGGATCGAGCGCCATCGCTTCGCCAAGGCGATGGCGCATGACCGGAACGTGGTGATTGATCCGAGGCTGCTCGGCGACGATGGTCAGGTCGACGTTGCCGATTTGCCAACCCCGGCAGCGCAACATATCGGCCACTTGACGGAGCAGGGCAAGACTATCTGCTTCGGCGAAGCGGGAGTCACCAGGCGGGAAGTGCTGGCCGATATCGCCGAGGCCGGCCGCGCCGAGTAAGGCATCCATAAGCGCGTGAACCGCGACGTCGGCGTCGGAATAACCGAGCAGTCCGACTTCACTGGTGAACTCGACCCCGGCCAGAACCAGTCGTCGGCCAAGTACGAGCCGGTGAACGTCGTAGCCAAAGCCGATTGCCATCAGGCGCTCCGTCGCTCTCGGGCGACCGCTCGGGCAAGAACGAGGTCGCCGGGCGTTGTAATCTTGAAATTGAGATCAGAGCCTTCGAAAATCGCGACCGGTAAGCCAGCGCGCTCGAAGACTTCGGCGTCGTCGGTAACGTCGACATCGCCATGTTTTCGGTAGGCGTCGAGCAATTGCTCGTAGCGGAAGATTTGGGGTGTTTGAGCCGCCCAGAGATCGCGTCGTGGCGGAGTTCGCTCGACGAAGTGCGCCGGATTTCCCGTCTGGACAATCTTGATCGTATCCTTGACCGGCACCGCAGCGAGCGCTGCACCAACCTGGCGGGCGAGGGTAAAGCCTCGTTCGAGGATGTCACTCGAGAGAAACGGTCGAGCAGCGTCGTGAATGGCTACCCAGACCGCTCCCGCGGCTTCCCGGAGACCGTTGCGGACGCTATCCTGACGGCGCTGCCCTCCTGGGCAGATTGCCTGAATCTTGGCGTACTGACGGCGCTGGACGAGCCGACGCCCACGTTCCAGATTGTTGGGGCCGAGGACGAGGACAATTCGGCAAACCGCCGGCGACTGTTCAAAGGCATCCAGAGACCAGGCAAGAACCGGTTTGCCGCCGAGTTGGCAGAACAGCTTGTCCGTGCCGAAGCGACGGCTCTGTCCGGCAGCAACCACCACCGCAACGAGTGAATCAGCAGGTGTCATCATCGCGTTGGCTGATGCTCCTTGGCTTGGGCGAAGATCATTCGCCCCGCAGCGGTTTGAAACACCCGGGTGACGACGATCGAAACTTCGTTATCGAGGTAGCGACGGCCGCCGTCAACAACCACCATTGTGCCGTCTTCCAGGTAGCCAACGCCCTGTCCGGCTTCTTTGCCTTCGTGAATGATCCGAACGATGATCTCTTCCCCCGGCAAAACCACGGCTTTCACTGCGTTGGCAAGCTCATTCACGTTTAGAACACGGACACCCTGCACTGCCGCGACCCGGTTGAGATTGTAATCGTTGGTAACAATTGCGCATTTCAGCTCTTGGGCGAGCTGAACCAGGCGCGAATCGACACTATCCCCCTCGACATCGCCATCGTAGAACTGAACCGGGGTCGCAGATGTCTTCCGCATCCGATCAAGCAGCTCGAGGCCGCGTCGACCGCGACCGCGACGAATGGCGTCGGAAGAATCGGCGATTCGCTGCAGTTCGCGCAAGACGAAGCGGGGGATGACCACCGGGCCGTTCAGGAAACCCACGCGACTCACGTCGACAATTCGGCCGTCAATGATCGCACTGGTGTCGAGAAGCACGCCCGACCCATGGTCGAGGGCAGCTCGATCGGCGGTTGGAAACCATCCCAGCAAGCTGAAGATGTCGTCACGGCGACCAACGAAAATAGTCACTCCCAGGTAGCACAGGAAGAGACAGCCAACGAACGGCAAAACCCGGCCAAAGATGCTTGGCAGCAACGACAGCGGTACGGCGAGCAACGCTGACAGGACGAGGGCAATCACCAAACCGAGGACTGCCGCTACCAGATCCTTGATTGGCAGGCGGCGAGCGTGCTCGAGAACGAAGTCAGTCGGGCGAGTAGTCAAATATGGGGTAATGATGAATCCGATCGCGGCGCAAACCGCCGCAGCAATGACCTCGCTCGCCAGCGAGCCTAACGCGACCCCGGGCAGGTTCATCGTCGCGGCGAGATACCAGCCGATCGCCGCCAGTACGAGCGCGCCGATAAATCGGAAGACTAACTCGACACTCATCGAGTCTCCTCACGTTTCGCCGCCGCGCCTCCTTGCCCGTGCTCGACTAGACGAGCGGATGGACCGTCCGGCGCCTTCCGACAGTTATGACTTTAACATATGCACAGCCGCGTTGTAAAGGAAGATGAAAGTCTTCTATCACCAGACTCTTTCCAATGCCTCGCCGATCGTATCCGCCGGCACCAACTCAATTCCCAACTTCTGCAGCGTGCGGTCACGGGTTGCATTGCGGGGGAGAATGCAGCGCTGAAAGCCGAGGCGCGCCGCTTCACTCAGACGTCGCTCAACGTCACGTACCCGGCGTAGCTCGCCTTGCAAGCCGATTTCTCCGATCATCGCCAGCTTGGGATCCACCGGCCGCTCACGAAAGCTGGAGGCGATAGCGACGGCCAGAGCAAGGTCAGCCGCGGGCTCACCGATCCGGAATCCGCCGACGACGTTGACGTAAATGTCCTGGTTCGAGAGTCCCAGGCCGACTCGTTTCGTCAAGACAGCGGTGAGGAGGAGCAGTCGATTCAGATCGATGCCGGTGGCCGAGCGACGCGGTAAGCCGAAATTGGTCGTGCTCGTGAGGGCTTGCAGCTCGACGAGCAAGGGACGCGTCCCTTCGAGAGTAACCGCGATCGCCGAGCCGTCGGCATCGGGAAGCTGTTCTTCGAGGAACAGCTCGGATGGGTTGCTCACCTCGGCCATGCCATCGCCGCGCATTTCGAACACGCCAACTTCGTTGGTCGAGCCAAAGCGATTCTTCACCGCTCGAAGCAACCGGTATGACTGGAAGCGATCGCCTTCGAGATAGAGCACGGTGTCGACGATGTGTTCGAGGATCCGTGGACCGGCGATCGCTCCTTCCTTGGTCACGTGACCGATGATGAAGATCGGGCGCCCGGAAAGCTTAGCGACGCGCAATAAGGCCATCGCGCATTCGCGCACCTGGCTGACGCTCCCGGCGGCCGAGGTCACGCTGTCGAGGTAGACGGTCTGGATCGAGTCGACGACGACCAGAGCCGGAGTAGTAGACTCGATGTGACTCAGCACCTCATCGAGGCGGGTTTCTCCCAACAGTAACAAGCGCTCGGACGAAATGCCGAGGCGATCGGCCCGGAGCTTGATCTGCTCGGCGGATTCCTCGCCGGATACGTAGAGCACCGGCCCGTACTGCTCGGCGACCTCGGCGCAGATCTGCAGGAGAAGCGTTGATTTGCCGATGCCAGGATCGCCACCGAGAAGGACCAACGTTCCTGGGACGATACCGCCGCCCAGCACCCGGTTGAACTCGCTCCCGCCAACCTCGAGACGCCGGTTTGCCTGACCCTTAAGGCTTCCTAGGCTGACCGGGCTGCTGTGCGGTAAATGCCAGGAGCGATCCGTGCTTGGCGCCGGGTCCTCGACCGTTTCGATGAGCGAGTTCCAGGCGCCGCATTCAGCACAGCGACCCGCCCAGCGCACGCTCTGCGCCGAACACTGCTGACAGACGTAGATCACCTTGTTGTTTTTCTTCGAAGAGGGCATCGGCAGTACTTTCTAGCACGACGGTACGAAAAAAGGGGCGCCCATGCGCGCCCCCTTCTTGTTGTGCACCCTTGGGTTGACTAAACGGTGACCAGCGTTTCCGCGACTTCCAGGACCAGGTTGTCGTCGACGACCTTCGCGACGATCGTCTCATTGGGCTTGTACTTGCCTTCGAGCAAGCCTTCAGCCAACGGATCTTCGACCATGTTCTGGATTACCCGTCGCAATGGCCGAGCGCCGAACTGCGGGTCCCACCCCTTCGAGGCCAGGAAGTCCTTTGCCTCGTCTGGCACTTCGAGCTTCAACTGTTGCTCGGTGAGCTGATGGCGCACGCGGCTCAGCTCCAGATCGACGATGTCCCGGATCTGCTCCCGGTTCAACGAGCGGAAAACGACCGAGGCATCGAGACGGTTGAGAAACTCGGGACGGAAGACCTTCTTCATTTCGTTGAGGACCTTATCCTTGAGCTTCTGATAATTCTCTTCCTCGGTCTTGGCTTCATCCTTCGTCACGGTGAAGCCAAGCGTCGTATCCCGCTTGAGCAGATCGGATCCGACGTTCGAGGTCATCACGATAATCGTGTTGCGGAAGTCGACTTTGCGCCCCTTGGCGTCGGTCAAGCGACCGTCGTCCATGATCTGGAGCAGCATATTGAAGACTTCCGGATGAGCCTTCTCGATCTCGTCGAGCAAGACCACCGAGTAGGACTTGCGGCGCACCGCTTCGGTGAGCTGGCCGCCCTCTTCGTAGCCGATGTAACCCGGAGGAGCACCCACCAGACGTGCCACCGAATGGCGTTCCATGAACTCGGACATGTCGATCTTGATCAGGTTGTCTTCTGAGCCAAAGAGGAACTCGGCGAGCGCACGGGCGAGCAGGGTCTTGCCGACACCAGTTGGCCCCAGGAAGATAAACGAGCCAATGGGGCGCTTTGGATCTTTCAAGCCGGCCCGAGCGCGCCGGACAGCCTTCGCGATCGTGACGATCGCCTCATCCTGGCCGACAACCCGCTTGTGGAGCATCTCTTCCATCTGGAGGAGGCGCGCCGATTCTTCGGTAGCGATGCGTTTGACCGGAATGCCGGTCCACATGGCCACCACTTCGGCGATGTGTTCCTCGGTGACTTTTGGTCGGTCGGCCCCTTGGGTTTCTTGCCAGCCACTTTCGAGCTTATCGATCCGGTCGCGCAGCTTCACTTCCCGATCGCGCAGCTCCGCAGCGAGCTCGTACTGCTGGGACGTGATCGCGGATTCTTTCTCGTGCTGAACCGCTTCCAGCCCACGTAGTGCTTCCTTGAGCGATGGTGGCGCTGCCGAGCGCTGCATGCGCACGCGCGATGAGGCTTCATCGACTAGGTCAATTGCCTTGTCGGGCAGGAACCGGTCGGGAATGTAGCGAGCGGCCAGTGTAACCGCAGCGCGGATCGCTTCGTCGGTGATCTCGAGGCGATGGTGCGCCTCGTAGCGGTCTTTGACGCCGCGCAGAATCTCGATGGCTTCCTCGATGGTCGGCTCGTCGACGCTTACTGGCTGGAAGCGCCGTTCGAGCGCAGCGTCGCGTTCGATATACTTGCGATACTCGTCGAGGGTCGTAGCGCCGATGCACTGTAACTCACCACGCGCCAGCGACGGCTTGAGAATGTTCGCCGCGTCGACCGCGCCCTCGGCTGCGCCAGCTCCAACGAGCGTATGCAGCTCGTCGATGAACATCACACAATTGCCGGCCGTGCGAATTTCTTCGATGATCTTCTTCAGACGCTCTTCGAATTCGCCCCGATATTTCGTGCCGGCGACCAGTGCTCCTATATCCAAGGTGAGGAGGCGTTTACCAAGCAACGTTTCCGGGACGTCGCCCGAAACAATCCGCTGGGCGAGCCCTTCAACGATGGCTGTCTTGCCGACGCCCGGCTCTCCAATCAGCGCTGGATTGTTCTTGGTTCGGCGGCTGAGGATCTGGACGACTCGCTCGATCTCCTTGTGACGGCCGATGCAGGGGTCGAGCTTGCCGGCGCGTGCCGCGGCGGTCAGGTCGATGCCCATCTGATCGATCGTCGGGGTGCGGGTCGCTTGACGGGATTCGTGTTGGGAGTAAGTTGAACTCTGGCTCAGGACGTGAATCACCTGAGCGCGCACCTTGTCGAGGCTGACCCCGAGGCTTTCGAGAACGCCCGCGGCGATTCCTTCCCCTTCTCGGACCAGGCCAAGCAGAAGGTGCTCGGTGCCAATGTAATGATGATTGAGACGGCGCGCCTCGTCGACGGCGAGCTCGATGACTTTTTTCGCACGCGGCGTGAGGCCAATCTCACCCATAACCATGCGATCGCCGCGACCGATGATGAACTCGACCGCCGAGCGCACCTTATTGAGCTCGACCCCCATATTGGCGAGGACTTTGGCAGCGACACCATCTCCCTCGCGCACGAGGCCGAGGAGTAAGTGCTCGGTGCCGATGTAATTATGGTTGAAACGCTGCGCTTCTTCCTGCGCGAGTGTCAGAACCTTTCGAGCGCGTTCAGTAAATTTATCGAATCTATCCGCCACGACTGCCCCCTAGATAAAAAGAGCGGATTGCCGCCCCCGTCTCTCCGCCATTAGTGAATTCTACCAGGAATCCTCCCTGCTTCGCCACCTCACGCTACTATTCGTCATTGGGTAGAGGTTCTGGGTGGTCCATCTGCTCGACCTGCCGGAGACTCAGCCCCAGTCGTCGACGCTCCGGCTCAACCCGTAGAACCCGCAAGGTGAGCGTTTCCCCTTCGTGAACGACGTTTCGCGGGTGTGCCACGTGGTGGTTGCTTAGCTCACTCACGTGAATCAGTCCCTCGATTCCATCGTCAAGACGGGCAAACGCACCAAATGTCGTCAATCGCGTGATCTTCGCGGTGACGAGTGAGCCAACCGGATAACGCTCCTGGGCGGTTGCCCAGGGCTCCGGCTGGGTTCGTCGCAAACTCAAAGAAATTTTCCGTCGATCGCGGTCGATCGCCAGAACGTATACGTCAACTTCGTCGCCAACCTGCACGACCTCCGATGGATCGGACACCTGGTGCCAAGCGAGCTCGGATAGATGAACCAAGCCATCGGCGCCGCCCAGGTCCACAAAAGCACCAAAATCGCTCAGGCTCGACACCCGACCGTGCCGAATCTCGCCTTCCTGAAGCTCAGCCAGCAATTTGTCACGACGTTGTCCGCGCAACTCTTGGGCCGCTACCCGCTCTGAAAAGATCAATCGGTTGCGAGGCCGGCTGAGCTCGAGAACTTTGACTGCGAGATCGCGACCAACCAGCTCACGGAGCGCGTGGTCGAGCTCATCTCCATTCAAGCCATTCACGCGAATGCTCGAGATCTGACTGATCGGAACAAATCCGCGCACCCCTTCCGCCTCGGCAACCAGACCACCACGATTCACGTCGACGACGCGCGCCGGGAAAATCTCCCCGGCGTCGAACTTGGCCTGAAGGGTGCGCCAGCCTCGTTCGGAACGTGCGCGATTGAGTGAGAGTACCGCGTGACCTTCGCGACCTTCGGGCTGGACAACGATCACGTAGACCGTGTCGCCGATCGCCAGGTCAGCCAGGTCAGCAACCCTTTGGGTTTCACTGAGGGGAATCACACCCTCGGATTTCGTTCCGACGTCGACCAGGATGCCTTCTCGATCGATCGAAACCACCGTACCTTCGAGCATATCACCGCGGCGGAGGGTCCGGTAACCTTGCTCGGCGTCGGCCATGAGCTGGCCCATCGATTCTTCAGGGGGGTCGCTCGCAACGCGTGGCAACTCCGAGCGATACGTTTCGACGCGATTCGAAACGCGCTGACCCGACTCTTCGGTCGATTCTACTTCCCGGTATCGAGCGGGACCTTCGCTCGGTTGCATTGGTGCTCCCTGGGGTCTGCCGTTCGACTGCGACTATTCAATTGAGCAGATTTTCTCTTCGACCACCCGGTGGCAGAATCTCACGCCAGCGCAATCGAACACGACACAGCTCGGGCAAACCCTACTCCCCAGCGAAGCCATTATACCAGAGCGGTCCGGAGCTGACAAGGAAATCCGACCGACCAACCGACCTATCTACCTGCCAAAGTAAGTCGCATGTGCGTCGACCGGTCGCTTCCGATAGGGTAGAATACAGTGACGACTGACTAGTGCTCTGAATAGAGTCGGGGTTCGGAGGTGCCTCCCGATCTCCTTTTTCGGCACTAGGGCGCTTGGATGGTAAGGAGAGTAATGACTTCACGGGTCATGACGCGCGAGCAAGCCGTGCGTCAGTGCATGCGCTGGCGCCGGGCAGGACAGAAGGTCGTGCTGACCAATGGATGCTTCGATTTGCTTCACCTCGGACACGCACGCTACTTGCAGGCCGCGCGATCGTTTGGTCGATTGGTAGTCGGCATCAACTCGGATGCCTCGGTGCGACAGCTCAAGGGACCAGACCGCCCGCTTGTTCCCGAGGCCGAGCGGGCCGAGCTCTTGGCCGCTTTGCGCTGGGTGGATCTGGTGACAATCTTTGACGAGTCGACGGCCGAGACACTCGTCGAAGATTTGCGCCCGGACGTCTACGTGAAAGGCGCCGATTATGGTCCCGGTGCCCGTCCTCTGCCAGAAAGCCTCGTCGCCGAACGACTCGGTGCGCGGGTCGAGTTAGTCCCCCTGGTCGAGGGACATTCGACAACGACTCTGATCGATCTCATTCGCCGTCGCTCGCCGTGACTCAGCGTCGACACATCGTCACCGCGGCGACATTGCTCTTACTCGGTAACTTGCTTAGTCGAATTCTCGGCTTATTCCGCGAGCAGGTCATCGCGAGCCTCTTTAGCATTAGCGTCGTCACCTCGTCATTTCAGACGGCGACTGCCGTTCCGACGATGTTTTATGACCTTTTGGTCGGCGGGGCGGTCAGCGCAGCGCTCATTCCGGTCCTGAGTGGCTACAGTGATGATCCAGACCGCGCCGAGTTGGGCCGAATTGTCGGGACACTGCTCACCGGCGCCTTCCTTCTATTGGCGCTCCTAGTCGCCGTTCTCGTCACGGCGGCCTGGCCTCTTGCCAGTATGCTCGGCGCGACAAGCGATCCGGTCGCAGCACCCCTGACCGTTGGTTTCCTGAAGCTGGTCATTCCCTCCCTGCTCTTTCTCGGGCTGTCCGGAGTCACCGCCGCGGTTTGTTATGCGCGGCGCTGGACCGCGATTCCGGCGTTTGCGATTGCTCTCTACAACGGAGGCATGGTCGCGACGATGCTGCTGCTGCACCGTGCGCTTGGTCCCACGAGCATGGCGATCGGCGTGATGGTCGGGGCATTTCTGCAGTGCGTCGCCGTGGCGCCTGGACTGGTCGGCATCCCTATCCGATTGGGGATCGACCTTGGGCATCCGGCCGTACGGAGAATCCTTCGTTTATACGCCCCGGTCGCAGCCGGACTCGTGGTCACGGAGGTCGGCGTGGCAATCGATCGTAATCTGGCCTGGGCCACCGGCCAGGACAGCGTGGCGATCATGCGCTATGCTACTTTCCTCATTCAGTTACCTTTAGGGCTAGTCGCGACGGCGGCTTCGCTAGCGGTTTTGCCCATTCTCTCGCGGTTGGTCGACGATGGTCCCGGATTCCGCCATACCCTGAGCCTAGGACTGCGGCTCGCTTTGTTGGCAATCGTTCCAGCGGGGGCCTTCTTGCTTGCATTTCGCGAGCCAGTGATTCGTTTGCTTTTTCAGCACGGCGCGTTCGATGCCTCTGCCACCGGGTTGACCGCGTCAGCTTTTGTCCTGTACGCGCCGCAACTGCCTTTTGTCGCGATCGATCAGTTGTTAGTCTATGCCTTTTATGCTCGAAAGAATACCGTCACGCCAATGCTCGTTGGCTTGGGCGGGGTTTGTGTTTACCTCGTGAGCGCCTTAGCGTTGATCTACCCGGCACACCTTGGGCTCGCGGGGCTGATTCTCGCGAACACGTTCCAGAATAGCCTGCACGCGGTGGTGCTGCTCGTGCTGCTCTGGCGCTCGATTGGCTCGCTCCGGGGCTTGGGTGTGGTGAGCACGACCCTTCAGGCCCTGGGGGCCGGGCTGGTAGCCGCAGTCGTCGGTTTGATGCTCGTCCGTGTCGTTCCGTCACCCGGTGGCCTGGTGGGGTTAACCCTTTACGTCGTGAGCGGCGCGGTTGCGACCGCCGTGGTGTACCTCGGCGTCCTCTTCGCCCTTGGCGTGGAAGAAGTGCAGGCACTTCCCGGGTTAGTGCGCAAGCGGCTGGTGCCGGTTACCGGGGGGTAGTCGTCGCCAACGGTTCGTGGCCCCAAACGAGCGGCAAGTGAGCCGAACCAGATGTATTTGCTTGTGTTACCGTTTGCTGCGCCAGGCGGCGGATGAAGGTGAGCTTTGCGTCGAAATCCTTAAAGAAAAGCGTCTCGACCCCTTGTGATCGCCACTTTTCGATGATCCAAACTGGCCGTCTCACTGCATCAAGCAGGAAGGCGCGGCTTGCCGATTGGCGAAGATCCGCTCGGATGCGGCGGTGAATCGCCCAGAAATTGCAATCGGTCAGGCTGAACCCGACGAAGAGAAAAGTTTGGGTGAGGAGCAGCCGTTGCAGGCAGGCAATCATTGCTTGGTGCTGGCTCGGGTAAGCGAGGTAGTCGTCACGGGTCATCACGATGGTATCCGGCTCCGAGAGACAGCCGTGGAGCTTGACGACCACCGGTCGGCGATGGTCGTGAATTGATGGATCCTTGATGAGGTGGGTGAGATCAGAATCCCGGGCGATCACCACTGGCTGATCACCTCGCCGCTCGAACGCACGCTCAAGCAACTGATCGTAGTTCGTGGTGACGACGACGGACACCGGAAGCTGGGCCAGGGCATCGTGCATTGGGCCGGGAACCTCACATCGGCCAAGCGTCACTTCGAGGTACTTCACGAGAGCGAGCCGGCCGTGCGCATTGACGTAACGTTGTGCGACCTCGATGGCATCAGTGCTGGGGGGGAGTGCCAGGCTCTCTCGGAGTGGCGTCACTAGCTCGTTCCAAAGAGGTAAACCGGCGTCTTTGGAGACCCCGGCGCCGATGAAGAGGACGAGCCTTCGTTTTCGTAGTTCTTGGGTGAGCAGGTCCAGCAGATGGTTTTGGGGGTGACCGGGTTGATTGAGAATGAGATGTCCTATTGTTTTTGTCCTCACTCGCGCATACTCCGGCAACGTTATTAAGGCATCGCCTACCAGGACCAGCAGACTGGCAGGCCGAGCCAGATTGCTCGGCTCAGCCTAGAAGGTCCCAGGGGTAGAAGTAGCCTTGGGGAAGATCAAGTCCACAGCGTGTACAGATGTAGTCAACGCAGTCGTCAGCAGGCCCACCATCGTTTAGCCCGCGATAGGGGACAAACTCCGTCCCCGCGCAATGTGGGCACGATCTTTCCGTGGCAATGAAGTGGGCAAGAAGATTGATGCCAAGCGAATGAAGCAAGTCAAGCGTTTTGCTAACCCAGATCATAATGCTCCTTCGTCGTCTAGCGATCGTTGTTCGTTTTTATTGCCTCTTCAGCATCTCCGATCGAGCTAAAGCTGACGTTAACGTTGCTTCAACGTTCTCTGAACAAATGATCATTTTTTTCATGCAGACTTGACCGGTGCGTCTCGACAATCGGGGGCAGATCCGCGGGTTGCACTGGTGCCTCGCGCGTGAAAGCTCCTTTTCGATCTTGGACCTGAAAGCGATCGAGCGACTTCTAGGCTGGCATGACCGGTGATCACGGGAGCATACCGGCGTTGACTTGGGTCCTAGATTTTCCGCACTAGACCCATTGCGCGTGATATGCACGCAAGGTATACTCGATGACAGAGACATAGGCAGTCAGCCGTGTGATCCCCAAAAGAAGAAAGTTTCCGAGGCTTTCAAGGAGATCACGCCCAAGCTCAACGACTTGTTAGCCGAAGGTGCCAAACTGATTAATCAGTAGGCAGAAGGAGTGTCCAAGTGCCAGAGCGAGAACAAGGGAGTGTCGCGCTCCAAACGCAAGACCGATGGGAGGAGCGAGCCCTGCCTACCGCATACTTCCATCGCGTGGCGCGCGAGACGCCGACGCGCATGTGGATCAATCTCCCGACGTTGCAGGAAGCGCGCGAGGCAATCGAGGCGGGAGCGGTAAGCTGTACGACGAATCCCACCTACGGTGCCCGACTGCTGGACGTCGAGTCCGAGTACATTCAAGGTGTCATCACCAGTGTCGTCCGCGAGACGCGAGATGTCGACGTCGCGGCCGAGCGTGTCTATCATCGGGCTACTCAGCGGATCATGGAGATATTTCTTCCGCTCTATGAGCGGAGCGGTGGCACCGAGGGCTTTGTCACGATCCAGGGGGATCCACGCAAAGACGATGACCCGGACCAAATCGTGGGGGAGATGCTTCGCGCGAGCAAGCTAGGCCCGAACTTCATGGCCAAGATCCCGGCCGTCCCCGCCGGTCTCGCCGCGATCGAGGCGTTGGTCGCGCGTAACGTGCCGGTCTGTGCCACTGAGGTCTTCACTATTGCCCAGACCATCGACGTCTGCGAACGGTATCGGCGTGCCGCGCAGAAGAGCGGCTATCACCCGCCCTTCTACGTTACCCACATCACCGGGATCTTCGATCGCTACATGTCCGAATTCGTCCAGCGCGAGGGGATCGCCATCCGCCCCGACATTCTCGCTCAAGCCGGCTGGGCGGTCGCCCACGAGCAATACCGCGTCTTCACCGAGCGAGGCTACGAGGGGACCATGCTCGGCGGCGGCGCGCTCCACCCGAGCCACTTTACCGAGATGGTCGGCGGCAACATGCACGTGACGCTCAACCCGGACATCGTCCGGACGCTCGTCGACCTGGACGGTCCAGTGGTGTCCCGCCTGGAGGTACCCGCCCCGCCGGACGTGGTGGCGGAGCTAAGCGAGAAGTTGCCTGCATTCCGCCAAGCCATCGCTGAAGACGGTCTAGCACCCGACGAGTACAAGAGCTACGGGCCGTTGGATCTTTTCCGAACGATCTTCATTAATGGCTATACAAAGCTGGTGAGGGCAGTCGAGGAGAGGCTTGGGATGTGAGGGGGCAGACTGGGAGCGCCGCCTGGAAGGCGGTACTCCCAATCCCTACCGCCGCATTTCCTCCATCTCTCTACCCCAATAAATGGGCGCCTGTCCTAATGAACTTTGACAAGCAAGATCGGTAATGGTGTAGTTGAGTCAGATCGTCAAGAAAGGAACGAGATGGCTCAACGACGAACCATTGTGTTGACCGCAGAGCAGCGACAGGCATTGACGGAGTGTCGAGACCACCATCGGCGACCGGACATGCGCGAGCGCTGTGCGGCAATCCTGAAGATTGCCGACGGACACAGCCCCCACTGGGGCGCCCAACAAGGTCTGCTGAGGAGGCGCGCCCCGGATAGCGTTTACGGCTGGCTGACCGCCTATGAACGCTCGGGTATCGTCGGTTTGATCGGCCGACGCCACGGCGGTCGGCGTCGGAGGTCTCTTTGAGCGCCGCGCACACTTGCTCGCGCGCTTGCAGCATGGTTCGGGCGAAGAGGCCCGCCAGGAGGTCGCGGTCACCCCGACGAGCCCCACGCCCAGCCGGTGGACGTTGCGCACGATCCGCGCGACCTTTACGGACCGGGGAGCCTATACGCTGAGTGGAGTTTGGCGTGTTCTCCGACACGCTGATTTGAGGCTGCGCTCGGCGCGGGTCTAGCAGTATAGCCCGGACCCGACTATCGGACCAAGGAGGCGCATCTGCTCGCCGGTCTGTGGGAAGCCGCGGCCACACCGGGGAAGGTCGAGGTGCTGTTCTGGGATGAGATGGGCTTCTTCCGCTGGCCGAGCGCTCCGCGACGAATAACCAGCACTAGGCGCTCAAATAATGTGATTACCGATCTTGTTACTCATTAGATCGTCTCTGCAATATCCTCGGCAGGGAGTTTCTCACCTTCCCGAGGGAAGAAGTCGTTAATTAGCGTGCAAAACCTCCTTCCGCGATCACGACCGTTCTTGAGGCCCGCTTTGCTCGCCTCGAAGAAGCAGACGGAACTGCCAGCTATCAGATTGAACAACATGGCTCCCGCTGTGAGGTTGCAGCCAGTCAGGTCATGAATCGGGAGCCGAAGGAGCGTTCGAAGGTCGGCGAAAACCATATCAACTTGGGCTTCGAGCAAGCGCTTCAGATTGGGATATGCCTGAACCGCAGGAATCTGAGAAGGGAGCGTCGGCCCTCCGAAGTATAGATTGACCCGTCTACCTACCAGCCTATCGCAACATAGGCGATATTGCGATTTTAGTCAAGAGCTTACAAGGGATACTAAGTTAGCCTTGCTCCGCGAATTGGTATAGCCACTGATCCACGGCGTGCGTGCACCCCTTTCCTGAACACGAGACCGACGTTAAAGTTCCGACCGCTGAAGCGGGAATTAACGTCAAGGTAGTGTCCAAACGGCTCGGGCACGTCTCTCCTCCACATCGCGATGCAGGCGTGTGCCCACGTCACGAAGCGTTCACAGCGGAAAGCCGCCGACACAATCTCGACCTGCCGCCCGGCAAGCGACAGCCTTCCCCGAACACGATCACCCAGTATCGACCCCTGGCCAAACCTAGGTTCGGGGTGGGCCAGGGGATGGTGAACCCCTACCACCTGCCCGTCAATAATGGTGAACCAACGGCATATTGGCGTGGTGTCGGGCATCGTTCAGGCATCGATCTGCAGTACGCTCGGGCGCGCTTTGCTGGCCGGGAGTGCTGTAACACGGGGCATAACACGTCGCGGAGCCTATTACGCAGGTAATCGTGACCCCCACGCACTGGCAGCAGCGGCCATCTACTGATACACCCGGTACCTGAGTATTACTGCCTTACTTGTGAAGATCGAATAGGAGTTGTCGAAGATTAGCCTGTAGCTCCCAGTTTGCTCTACCGTGTAGGTCACGCTTTGAGTACCGTAAACACGGCCATCATCGACGACGTAGGCGCCGGTCGGGCCTTCAATGCCAAACTTCACGTCGTTGCTTCCGCCGGTAGTTGTGAACTGGATTTCGATCGTCGATCCGGATTGGACCAACGGAAATGAGAAGCTGTAGTAGGTGCCTGCCCTGACGGCGAACGACGTCGTCTGAAAGGGCGGCTTCGCCACTTCGGTTGCGGCGGCAAACAGCGCAGCTATCAGAGTCGGATTTGGGGTAACGGTGGCTGTTGGGGTTTCGGTTGGGGTAGGTGTAGTGAACCCCAAAGTTTGGACCACATTTGAGGATTCGTAACCTGTGTCAGTGGGCATAGGCAGCCTCGAACTCGGCCGGCGTGAGGTAGCCGAGCGACGAATGG
>JAJPIK010000115.1 GCA_021324795.1 Chloroflexota bacterium | reverse complement strand
CTGCTGCAGCAGATGAACAGAGACTTACAGGGCGGAGAATGGCGTGATGTCGTGCGGCAGTCCAGGGAGTTTTGGGGACTCTTCCAGGAGTCCTCGAAGCAGCTGGATGTGAGTAGGTTCATTACCACTTTGATCACAAGCTCGACGGGGCTTGAAGAGGACAAGAGCAGGAACATCGTGCAAGCCGTAGGGCGATTGTATGGCTATGCTAGCGACTTGTTGCATCCTATCGGCGATTCTGGGGTGAAAAATGTATTTGTTGGCGGCAAGGAGGATGCATACCTAGCCTATTCTCTCGCAGCCAGCTTTCTGAACTTGGTGACACGCAAGTTCAAGCGATATCTGGAAGACAGGAAGGTTGAAGCATGACCGTCGACCGCCCCCGCCTCATCGAAGTCGCCTTCCCGTTGAAGCAGGCGTCGCTGGACTCCGTGCACGAGAAAAATGTGCGGCACGGCCATATCTCCACGCTCCACATCTGGCCGGCGCGACGCCCCTTAGCGGCCTCTCGCGCCGCGCTCATCGCGACCCTGCTCCCCGACCCGGGCACCGATGCGGAGCGCAAGTGTCTGCTGGAGTTACTAGGTGGTAGGGTGGTGACCAGGAACACCTTCAAGACCGTCGGCGGCCGCAAGGTCCCGGTCATCAAGGAGGAGACGGAAGGGGGCATTCTCCATTGGGGGCGAGAGAATGGCCCTGCCCTGGAGTTCTTTCGGGAGGAGATCAAGAAGGCGTACGGTGGCCGAGCGCCCCGGGTCCTGGACCCTTTCGCTGGCGGTGGGGCCATTCCCCTTGAGGCGATGCGCCTGGGTTGCGAGGTCACGGCCATCGATATTAACCCCGTGGCGTGGTTCATCCTCAAGTGCACGCTGGATTATCCGCAACGGCTGGCCGGGCAGAAGCGACCCTTGCCGGCGTGGGCCCTCACCCTCGGTCCCTCTCCCCAGGGGAGAGGGAAGCGGAAACCGCAGCAAGGCACGACCTTGCCGCTCTGGCACGATGGCCGACCTAGTGTGCCGCCGGCCCTCCTTGAGCGGGCGCGCGAGCTCCGGCGCCACGGGACGACGGCCGAAGCGATCCTGTGGGAGTGCCTGCGGGACCGTCAACTCGCGGGAGCGAAGTTCCGCCGACAGCACGTCATCGGTCCCTACATCGCGGACTTCTACTGCCACGAGGCCCGGCTCGTCATCGAGGTCGACGGCGGCATTCATTTGGAGCAGCAGGCGGAGGACCACGAACGCCAGGCCAACCTGGAAGCCCAGGGCTATCGCGTGATGCGCTTCACCAACGAGCGGGTGCTCACCGATACGGACACCGTTCTCGCCGAAATCGCGGAGGCTCTCCCCTCTCCCGCTGGGAGAGGGGAGAGGGGTGAGGGCGATCTCGCCGACCACGTGCGGGCGTGGGGCCAGTGGGTTCTGGAGCGGGCGCGGCACGACCTGGAGCGCTTCTATCCGATCGTAGACGGCGAGCCGACCGTAGCCTACTTGTGGGCTCGCACCGTCACCTGCAAGAACTGCCGTGCCACCATTCCTTTGCTCAAGACCCTCTGGCTGTGTCGGAAGGACAACAAGCGCTTCCGGCTGGAGCTAAAGCCGAGGGCTGACAAATCGGGAGTGGACTTTGAGGTGGTGGAGGTTCGCCCTCACCCTCAATCCCTCTCCCTTTGGGAGAGGGAAACGGCCCGTCACCCCTCTCCCGCTGGGAGAGGGGCGGGGGGTGAGGGACGAGGCACCATGTCCCGCTCCGGCGCATGGTGTCCAGCCTGCAGCAAACCCGGCACCGTTTCCATGACGCTCGATGACATTCGAGCAGAAGGTATGGCGGGGCGGCTGGGCGCCCAGATGACGGCGGTGGTGGTGGAGGGCGCCCGGGGCAAGGAATACCGCCTGCCCACGCGGGAGGAGCTAGAGGCCGCGGAGGAGGCCACGCGACACGTTGACGAGGTGTTCAAGGACGTGCCCTTCGGCCTGCCGACCGAGCCGACGCCGGCCGGGGGCGGTAGCGGGGCCGGGCGGGCCTTCTCGGTCCAGAACTATGGGATGGACCAGTGGTACAAGCTGTTCACGCCGCGCCAGTTGGTGGCACTGGGCACCTTCGTCAAGCACACCCGTGCCGCGCGCGAGGCAATGAGAGCCGAGGGCTACCCCCCAGAGTGGGTGGAGGCGGTGAGCGGCTACTTGGCGATAGCCTTCGATAGAACCGCGAATTACATGAGCACGATTTGCATTTGGGAACCAGCTGCCGGGGAAATTAAGCAGACCTTTCTTCGTTTTGCGTTGCCGATCACTTGGGATTACGCAGAGGCTAATCCTCTTTCTCCCGTAGACAGGTTCTATGTGGGTGCGATATCGAACGTTGGCAGGGTACTCAATGAGTTGACCAGTACCGCTCAATCAGGCGCGCCTATCCCGTCAGCTCTCAACCGAAGCGCGCTCAGGATCAGAGACTTCAAATGCGATGTAGTCATAACTGACCCTCCATACTACGATGCAATTCCATATTCAGATCTCATGGACTTCTTCTATGTGTGGTTACGTCGTGTTTCTTGCCATCTTGCTCCAGCTTTCGATGAAGCCCTCGTGAGTAACCTGGGACCTAAATGGGATCCCACTAATGAGGATGGTGAGCTCATAGATGATGATAGCCGTCATGGCAACGATCCCAGCCGTTCCAAAGAGGCTTATGAACGAGGGATGGCGAGGGCATTCCGCGCCTGTGCAGACTGCTTGCCACGCGACGGCAGAGCTGTCATCGTCTTCGCCAACAAGCAACCAGCAGCCTGGGAAGCGTTGGTATCGGCGGTGATTTCATCCGGGTTCACCGTGACCGCAACGTGGCCCATTACGACAGAGATGCGTGGAGGGGTCCGCAATTTCGAAAGAGCATCGCTTGGCTCTTCAATTTGGCTTGTTTGCCGGAAGCGGCCGGAGACAGCGCGGCCTGGCTGGGATACCCGGGTGTTGGAAGAGATGCGCTCACGCATCTACGGCCGGCTGCGAGACTTTTGGGACGCCGGCATCCGTGGGCCGGACTTCGTGTGGGCGGCCACGGGGCCGGCGCTGGAGGCCTACAGCAAGCATCCGGTGGTCAAGAAGGCCGATGAACCCAACAGCCTGATGTCGGTCTCAGAGTTTCTCCAGCATGTACGGCGCATCGTCGTCGACTACGTCGTGGGCCGAATTCTGACTCAAAACGGCCCGGGCGATGCCTCCGCCCTGGATGACGTGACCCTCTACTATCTGCTGCACCGCCACGACTTCGGCCTGGAGGAGGCCCCCGTCGGGGCTTCCATTCTGTATGCCCAATCTTGCAACCTCCGAGACCGCGATCTGGCCGATCGGTTCGACATCCTCGCCTACGGGAAAACGCGAGCGGTGGACGAGGTCGAAGGGGATGAGGACGAGGAGGAAGAGCCCTCACCCTGGTCTGCCGACCTTCCCTCTCCCGGTGGGAGAGGGACCGAGGGTGAGGGAGAAACTACCAGCGGCAGCACGGTCAAGCTGAAGCGATGGGATCAGCGCCGGCAGCGGGACCTGGGGCTCAATCCTGGCGGGCGTCCCTCACCGCTCATTGACCAGGTTCACCACCTGATGCACCTTTGGCGGTCTGGCGATGTGCAGAAGGTGGACGCGTATCTGGAGGACCAGGGTCTTCGCCGGAATCCGGTCTTCCCCCGACTACTCCAGGCGCTCGTCGAGTTGGCTCGCAAGGACAACCAGCATGATGAGCTGGTGCTCTTGGAGACGATCATGAACCATCTTGGCGCCCGAGGTGTGCATCCGCAGATGCGGCTGCGCATGGAGGAGTCTTAGCGATGGCCGTGACGCTGAAGCAGTCGCGGGCACTGAGTCAGATGGCGGGGCTCCTCTAGTGAGACAACTGCTACCGACAACCAACAGAACAGCGGGCAAAGGGGTGCCTTATGGCTAAACCACCCTACATACCTTGGCATCAGGTCGTGACCCTGCGGGACGACCTTCGGTCGGGGGACCTCGCCCTCTCCATCTTTGCCGCCGACCTGTACGACGTGGCCATGGGCAAGGGCCGTGCTGTGTACCTCGACCCCAAGGAATTCTTCGCCCTCACCTACCCGACCTTCAACCTGCGTGAGCTGGTGAAGGACGTCCTCCTCCGTCTGGCAAAGAAGAACGACAAGGCCGTGCGGCAACTGGAGCTCACCTACGGCGGCGGCAAGACGCACTCCTTGATCACGCTCTACCACCTGGTCAACGACCCGACAAACCTGCCCGACCTTCCGGCGGTCCACGAGTTCCGCCAGCATGCCGGCGGTATCATGCCTCCCAGGGCGCGGGTCGCGGTTCTTGCCTTCGATAAGCTGGACGTGGAGAAGGGCATGGAGGTCCGGGCGCCAGATGGCAGCACTCGGTGGCTGCGGCACCCGTGGAGCGTCCTGGCCTTCCAGCTCGCCGGCATTGATGGGTTGCGCCTCCTTGAAGCCGAGGGCAAGGATATCGAGCGGGAAAGTCCTCCGGCCGAGAACCTGCTGCGGGAACTACTGGCGTGGCCTCAGCGGGAAGGACTCGCGACGCTGGTCCTCATCGACGAGGTCCTGATGTATGCCAGAGAGAAGGTCGCTATAGATCCAGCCTGGCGACATCGGATCCAAGACTTCTTCCAGTACCTCACCCAGGCGGCCACCAAGGTTGACGGTGCTTGCATCGTTGCGTCCCTCCTCGCAACCGACCCCCGCAAGAGCGACGAGCTGGGCAAGGAGATCGTCCAGGAGCTGTACGCGATCTTTCGTCGCGAACAAGAAGAAGGTGTTCAGCCAGTGGAGAAGCAGGACGTGGCTGAGGTCTTGCGGCGCCGCTTCTTCACCCCGGAGTCCATTCGGGACCGCGAACGCTTTCGCCCCCACGTTGTCTCGGCCCTCGAGGGCATTCAAGCCCTCGACGAATGGACTCAGAAAAATCGCCGAGCGGTCGAAGACCAGTACCTTGCCTCCTATCCTTTCCACCCCGAGCTCACCGAAGCCCTTTACTCGAAGTGGACGCAACTGGAAGGGTTCCAACGGACGCGTGGGGTGCTACGGACGTTCGCGCTGGCGTTGCGCGACGCCGAGAAATGGGATACCTCACCCCTGGTAGCTGCAAACGTTCTCCTCAACGCTCCAGATGCCGCCGGCTTATCCGAGGCTGCACGCGAGCTGACGTCCGTCACTCGATACGAGGAGTACGAAGGGAAGCAGCAAGACTGGGCCGGGATTCTTGAGGGCGAGCTGGACAAGGCTAGAGAAATCACCCAGGAGTTTCCTGCCCTGAAGGGTCGGGAAGTCGAGCAGGCCGTGATGGCGACCTTCCTTCACTCGCAGCCAATCGGCCAGCGCGCTTTGACCCGGGAACTGCTCGTCCTTCTGGGGGCAACGCGGCCCGACCGCATCGAGCTTGAGAAAGCGCTTCTCCGCTGGACGGAGGTCTCGTGGTTCCTGGATGAGTCGGCGATGGCCGGGGCCGGAAACGGGGCGGCGGGTGTCCGCGACTTACCGAAGAGTTGGAGACTGGGCACCAAGCCGAATTTGAAGCAGATGCATAGCCAGGCCTTGAGCCGGGTCTCTCCTGACTTAATAGAGATGACCCTCCGGGACGCGATCAGCAAAGCGCAGCAGCTGACCAGGGGAGCCAACGCCAGTGGCGTGCGCGTGCACAACCTGCCTCAGCGGCCCCGCGATGTTGAGGACGATGGGGAGTTCCATTACGTCATCCTACCGCCGTCCGCCACCTCCGAGCCGGGGAAGCCCAGTGCCGAGGCCTGCCGCTTCCTCGAAGAGACCACCGGCCCGGATCGCCCTCGCGTGTACCGCAATGCCGTGCTGGCGCTGGCCCCCTCTCGTGAGGGCCTAGAGCTAGCGACGAATCGGGTCCGTGATTACCTGGCCTGGCAAGACGTCGAGAGCTTGCCCGAAGCCAAGAACTTCGATGAGAACCGGAAGGCGCTCCTCAGTGGTTACCTGAAAGCCGCTCGGGACAGAATTCCGGACGCCGTGGTCCAAGCCTACAACATCGTCGTCACCGTCTCACAAAGAGGAGAGATCGAGGCGTTCCGGATCACCGCGGGTGGAGAACCGGTCTTCGAGACGATCAAGAAGGAGAAGCGGAGTCGGATCCAGGAATCAGCTATCAGCCCCGACGCTTTGCTCCCTGAAGGTCCGTATAACCTGTGGCGACCCGGCGAGACCTCTCGGCGAGCGAGCGACCTGGTGCGTGCCTTCGCCCAGTTTCCGCACCTGCCCAAGATGCTGCGCCAACGGGACATCGTCGAAACGCTGGCTTTGGGCTGCGAGCAAGGGCATTTTGTTCTGCGGCTACCGCGCCCCGACCGCACCTATCGTACCTTATGGAGGGTTCGACCGACTGACGCAGATCTGCGGGAACGAGACTTGGAGGTGGTGCTTCCCGAGGCAGCGGAGCTTAGCGAGCTGGAAAGCAGTCTCCTTGCCCCCGGTTCGATACCGGGGCTCTGGCCAGCGGATGGCTCGCCGCTGACCTTCGAGGCAGTGTGCACGTTCTTTGATGGCCAACACGTGAGTAAAGTCCAGCGGGAAGGCTACGAAGAAGTCTTCCCTATCCCACGGGTGCCTCGGGAAGTGGTGGAACGGGCAGTTAGCCAAGCAGTCAGATTGGGAGCCATCTGGCTCGTCGCTGGATCGGCAAGTATCTTTAGGGAAGAGATTCCGCTCGGCGTTCTGAGTGAGACCGCAACGCTCAACCCACCTCCCCCCGAGATTCCGGCGACCGCGGTCTTGCCTCAGAACCTTCAGGCCGCGTGGGCGCAAGACGTGACGACAGCGGCCACCATTGCTAGCGCTTTGGCGCTGGCTCAGGGCAAGCAGCTGCCTTGGCCGGTGGTGGCGGCAGCGATTGATGGGGCCCTCCGGGGCCGGCTCTTGGAAAGGACGGAAGACTCGGGCTCCTGGCCGTGCGATTGGCCGGGCGCGGCGAATGTGCGCCTTCGGCTGCCGAAGGAGGTAGTGCCTCCGCCACCCCCGCCGCCTCCATCGGGCCGCAGATACGCGGAAGCGGTCATGGAGCCTGCTGAATTACAGGACTTCGTGGATGGGCTCAGTGACGTGCTCAAGGCCGGCGCCGGGCTGGACCTGAGGTTTGTCTTGCGAGTGGAACTCCCCGACGGTGCAGGGACTCCGGAGCACGTCGCCAGGCTCAACGACGCTCTTGCTCGGCTCCCGGGAAGATTGAAGCTGGGATAGGGCCGGCACCAGATGGAGATCAGGCTGAAGACCTTGACGCCGCTATGGACGGGCGGCGTGGACGGCACCTGCGATCGTTTGCACGAGACGGGCATCATCGGCAGTCTGCGCTGGTGGTATGAGGTGATCGTGCGAGGTTTAGGAGGGATGGCTTGTCATGCGGTCTCCGATCCGCGCTGCCCGACCAAGGTCAAAGTCGGGACCTCGGAAAAACAGGTCTGGTGCGTGGCCTGCGATCTCTTCGGCTGTACGGGCTGGGGCCGGCGTTTTCGTTTACGGTTCGCCGAGGATGGCGTGCAAGGATACGCGCAGCGAGATCAAAGGGACCAAATCAATGTCCGCCCGAGTGGCCGCAACCGGGGCTGGTACTACGGTGCTGGACGTCTGGGTAACGATCCCGCCAACCCTGAGCTACGCGGCCAACTCATCGTCTTGCGCGAAGATCAAGGCGCGGTGATCAACCAGCTAACCGTTCCTCTGGCGCTGGTGGCTGCTTGGGGTGGGCTTGGCGCTCGCACACAGCATGGCTTCGGCGTCGTCCGCGCCACTGTGTGGGAGGGCAGCCAGCAGTGTGCGGCTGACTTGGATCGTTTCCTCAGCTACATCGAAGCGAAGAAGGCCGAACACGCCAATGCGCCCAATGTCAGCGCTGCGCCCCGGTTAGACGAGTTCTTCTTCAGTAGGTTTCGCTTCGCGCTGACGGGCGAGTGGTGGAAACATGTTGATGGGCTGAGAACTGGGGACGGAAGGCTCCGAGCGTGGGTGAGCAAACATTCTGTGCCAGTAGCCCCGGCTGTCAAGAACCAGTTGCGCTTTGGAGCATTTCTCCCTACGGTCCGAAGCAACCGAATCGAAAACGACCTCTTCGGCTCCCTTTCACCACGTCAGGCTGCCAAGATCCACGTCTCGTCCGCCTATCTGCTCGATGACAAGACGTGGGAGGTTCGGGTCTGGGGCTGGATCCCCGGCTCGCTCCAGCAGCGCGAGCAGGTACTGAATGAATTGCACGCGGCGTTGACCAAGCCACCGTTGTGGAACCAGGCTCTGGGAACGACCCTATCCCACGTGGATTATGAGTGGAAGGAACAAGGGAATCCACCTCGGTGCCAGCCGCCCTGTCTTGAGCCTTGCACGACGACCGCCGAGTTCCTGCGTCGTCTGCTATGAGGTCAGCAGTGATGAGAGACTTTATTACCGACTACGTAGGAAGCAACGCACTGAGTGCGGAGATCAGCGATATCTGGTCTGCCGAGATCGAACTGGAACGTGCGGAAAGGGCACGTGACCGCGATCTTCAGAGAAGACTCAGAGACCGAATCACGAGCTTAGCCAGCCAGTTGTGGCAAAGCGTGCTTCAGATTGCTCCACACTGGCCTGCCTGGGGTGAGCTGGCGGCGGGCGTGTACCTGGCATTGGATACCGTACCGGTTGAACGGCCCATCGGCCCAGATGCTTTCCGCCGACGTTGGGTTGACCGCGTGCGTAGAGAAATAGCGCCCGGGAGTTACTTCCGCGAGCAACTTCGGTCTCAGGGGCTGGCCAGCTTTTGGGATAGCCTGACGAACCCGGTTCGCGACCCCGCTGCTCTCCGAGCATTACCAGGACCGTGGTTCTTCCTCGATTTCTGTTTTGCCTTAGCGGAGCCATTGCTCACCCGCGACGATACCACGTTCTACATCGTCGAAAACCCGGTCCGTAAGGACAAGGTGTTCGCGATGCCCGGTATCGCGGCATCTTCCTGGAAGGGCAGCTTGCGCTGGATGAGCATCAAGCAACTGGTGGATTGGTGGCAGGGGCTGAGCGAAGCAGAACGCCTCCTTCCCGAGCACGTACAGGCCTTCGCCGATCGCCGCCTGCATCTGACGCAACTGTTCGGGAGCGAGAATGGCGAGGAAGACGGCGTGAGTGGCACGGGGCCGTACTTAGATCGGGCAGGGGGTGAGCAGCCCAGGCTCGCGTACCGGCGTGAGCTGACCACGTACCTGCGTGCTCTCGGCCTCTCTGAGGAGCGTGCTGCCGAAGGCTTTCTGGCCGGGAGTCTCTACTGTTTCCCCACGTTTTTCGGTGCCATCGACCTGGAAGTAATCAATCCGCACGATCGGCGGACTCGTGCTGGAGAGCGACCGGTGCTGATGGAAAGTGTGCCGCGAGGTGCGCGCGGCTGTTTCCGCCTCCTGTACGCGCCCATGGTCTTGACGGATGGATCACCGACTGAAACGCGAACGAGGGTGACCTCTCACCTGGGGCTCGTTGCTGATGCCGTGCGAGAGTTGTTGACTGTTTACGGTTTTGGCGCCAAGAAGAGCAGCGGCTTCGGCGTGGCCCACGCTGAGTTGCCACAGCCGGGCTCTTTATACCTCTGGAGCCGTTCGCGGCCCTACCAGTTCGACGCCCTGACGCCCGTTGAGAGGAAGACAACCTTGCAGATGCGAGTGGAGGAGGCTCGCGACGACCTGTTGAAGGAGGCTCGTGGGTGACTAGTCTGACGATACCCACTCAACAGATCGAAATGATCCTGCGGGCGGAGATCGCCGCCCTGCTCCATAACATCGGCAAGCTGGACCCGAACTTTCTCAGAGATACTGTTTCAGATCCCGCAGTGGCCGTACAGCAGCTCAAGCAGCGAAGTCTTCACCGGCCGGACTACCAATATCGACGCTTTGGCCGGCCCGACCCAGCCTTGCTCGGTTTGGGGCAGGCGGAGATCGCGGATCCCACTGGAAGCCCTAATGACGCGGCGCTGCGGAGCATGTTGGCTGGCCTTGCACTATCTCCAGAACTGCAGGATGCTGCCGTGCGAGCAGCCCATCGTTTCAATGCTTTCGTGCGGAGAACTGGCCCAGCGGAGCCAAGTCAGGAGTCTGTTTTCCGCTCACTGCCCAGCCTTGATGTCGCTGGCGAGAACTGGTCCTTGCCCGATCTCCTGACCCTGTTCTGGGACAATTTCTTCGCGAAGCCTCGGCCCAACCACTACATCCCAGGTGACGATAACGATCCTGATTACGCTCGTGTGAGTGCGCTGGCCCCGTGGCTCCGCCCAGACGTTGGGACAGATTTGCCCCGTCTTCTCATCCTGGCCCATGGAGAAGTCTCTGGCCAGGAGAAGAAAGGGTATACGTTTGACGGCGAGTACGCTGATGTAAACCTGACAGCCAGCACGTTTGCCGGCTTGCGGGCGGCCACGGCCTTTGGCTATGAGGTGGCCGATGGTCTGAACTGGACTGAGTGGCCAAAGCGGCGGGCCTCTCTGCTTGACCAGTTCGGGGCGGTGTGGAACTCCCCGGTTAGTGGCCGAGCGGAGTTCGCGCGCCGGGTGCGGGAGGTGCTAAGCCAGGGCCTGGGCGATACGGAACGGCCGGTCAATGAAATCTCCCTGTGGGATTACGCGTCGGCGATTGCGGCGCTGTTCAAGGCTGCCGTTGCCCGGGCCGCGCTTGAAGGGGGCATTCCCTCGCCAGCGGACATGCATTGGCGGCTGCTCGCCGTCCGTCTCGATGGCCAGCACTTCCTCTTTCAGGCTGTCCAGATGGTCGACCTGATCGCACGCCGCGAGGTGTTGGAGCGCGCGCAGGCAGCGATCCAGCATGCGCTCGAAGTAACCATGCCTATCGGCAACGCCGTCTACCGGGATGAAGATGGTTTTCTGTTTGTCGTTCCTGACCTGCCCAGCCGTCCTCCAGACGAGTTTCTGGCAGCCCTATGCAACCAGGTGCAACAGGCCCTCAGGGCCCAAGACGAGCATGATGCTGCTCGGAACGGGAATCTCATGCTGTGTGATGCGCTGCCTCATCTCACAATAGGTGAGAAACGGCGCGGTAAGCGGCTGAATCCTCAACCATTGTTGCGTTCGCCGCGCTTTCCCGCTCAGCTCTCACCAGAGACCGTCGGTGGCTGGTGGAAGGAACCCGGCGAGGTTTGCACGGTGTGCGGCCTTCGACCGCAGGGCTATATGGCATCTGGGCTCCCAGGCTACGTGACGGCGGCCAAAGCACAGGAACGGCGGCTCTGCGGTATCTGCCTCGCTCGGCGCGGACGGCGGGCTCAACACTGGGTCGATGGAAGGCAAGACGAGACGATCTGGGTTGACGAGGTGGCCGATACCAACGGCCGGGTCGCCCTGGTGGTGGGGAGCTTTGCTCTGGATGGATGGCTCGACGGCACGCTCGTACGCACCATAGGAATCGGCCAGGCCAAGGACGATGCAACGCTAACGTTGGCGAAGCCCCCCACCTTTGCTCGGATTCAGCGCGTGTGGCGCACGACGCTGGAGTTCTGGCAACGAGTGGGAGCGGGCGTGCTGGAGTCTCTCGCAGACGATCGGCGCCGATTGGTGCTTAAGCTGGACGGGCAACCTGATCTGGGGGCGTACCACGTCTACGATTTCGATCTCGGTCCAACCAGACTGAGCGTGGTGTGGTGTCCGTCCAAGGACGGTGCGAGCGGCTACCTGCTGAGCGCCGACAATCTGGGACGAGTGGCCCGTCTCCTTGGTGCGGAGCCAGACATCTACAGCTCACCAGCGGCTGCCGCCATCTTCGTGGAGGACTACATCCGGCAGAAATGGGTGGTCGGACGCTGGGCGCCCAGACTCTACAACCCTGACGCAGCACTCCCGCCTCAGGAGAATCTCTTAACCAGATTCTTTCTGCAAAGCGTCGAGTTCAGCGAAGTGGCATACGCCTTGGCGATCCCGATTCTGGCCGAGCCCCGTGTCTTCATGGCCCTGGTTCCCGCTGATAAAGCCCTGGATGTAACGCAGGCCATACGGGAGAGATACGAGCGCGAGGTGGGTAAGGTGCGCAATCGCCTGCCTCTGCACTTGGGCCTTGTCTTCGCTCCCTATCGTACCCCTTTGCGCGCCATCCTCGATGCGGGTCGTCGCATGTTGGCGTACCACGGCCCAAACGGCCAGCTCTGGGAGGTCATGGAGGACGTCCAGAGCCGAACACCTGGAGAACTGCCAGGAGACTACCAGTACCTCACCAGCGACAATCAACAGTTCAATCAGTGGTACGAAGTTAGGCTAAGGCGACCTGAGCAAATACTGCAGGGGTCCTCAGACTTGGTCTGGCGCGTACCGGCCGTCATGGGCGACGGTACTACCCCGGACACTTGGTACCCTTACGTCTTCATTGAAACCAACGGCGATGATGCCAAAGTACAGCAGCGTAGCCGCAAGTTAAAGGGCTTGCGCCCGATGGGTGACGGAAGCGCTGAACCGTGCTGGCTGGTTCATGTGGGCGAACTGAGACGTGGCGACACGATCTACTTCGCTCCTGCAACCTTTGATTTCGAGTGGCTGGATACCACCAGTCGGCGCTTCGAGATCGCCTACGATGCCGCCGGGCGCCGCCTGGCGGTCGAGAGACGCCTCCGCCCCTACTTGCTGGACGACTTGGGAGTTATCCAACACGTGGGGCGAGCGCTCAACGAGAGTCTTAGCCAAACTCAGCGGCACGCACTGCGAGACGTCGTGGAGCACAAACGCCAGGTCTGGCAGCCTGATCGAAGTGACTGCGAGCGGGGCGGTTTCTTCTGGCAATTCTGCCGGGAAGCCATTGCCAGCGCTCAATGGGGCCGGTTCGGGGCTTCTGTCAGCTTACCCTGGGACCAGCCCGACTGGCGCGAACGCTTCCCTGGCGATGCACTGCCAGACCAACAGAAACGGCACGATGCCTGGCTGGATACCTGGGCGGATTACGCTGCCAGCGGCCTGGTAGCCGACGTCTTTGAGCTATTCGATGAGATCCTGAAGCAGTAATGGTGATGAGAGGCTGAACGAGAAGGTAAGGTGCTCATGTACGAACTCCGTCGCTACCTGTTGCTGACGCTGGACCCGGTGCACGTGGGTACGGGTGGGTATCGCCTGGGCCGGGTGGATCTCAGCATCGCTCGCGAGCCAGGCACTCGGCTACCCAAAATTCCCGGTACCAGCCTCAGCGGCGCCATCCGCCAGTACGCTGCTTACCGCTACGGCAAGCTCACCTGTGCCGGCCAGAAAGGCCATTGTACACAATCAAGTTGTCCTATCTGCTACACCTTTGGCTACGCGACTGGTGAGAGCGGTGGGCACCAGGGGACCGTTAGCATCTTCGACGCCCATATTCTCCTCTTTCCTGTTCACTCCATGGCCGGTCCCGTCTGGGTCAGCACTCCCACCCGGCTGCACGACTGGGGTCTCATCACCCAGCGTCAAGGTGGGCTGAAAGATGGCGAATTCGTGACCAGCCTGGACTGGAATCAGCCTCTCAACCTCGGCTGGCTCATGCTGACGCGATCCTCAGAGTCCATGCCTACTATTGGGAACGTGGAGGGCGTGGCGTCGGATCAAACAAAGGAGGCCTGGGCTGCGATTACCAAGCGCCTCATATTGGTGACCGACAAACTTTTTTCGCAAATCGTCAACTCGAACCTCGAAGTGCGCACATCCGTGAGCATCGATCCCGAGACGGGTGCCGCCGAGGAAAGAGCCCTCTTCACTTATGAGGCGATCCCACGGGCAGCCTGGCTCCTCTGCGACGTAGTGCAGGATGATTATCGCGAGGGACCCAGACCGTGGCCGAACGATCGCCCTGTAACACGCCAGGCCGTCAAGCAGAACGACACCTGGCAGGAGAACTCTCCGGCTGGCAGACCTATCTATCCGGATCCACAGAATGCTGAGCAACCCGCGAAAGAAGACGGTCGAGAGAAGGGCTGGCGCCGACCGCTGGACGTGGTCCGGGCCGGCCTGGAGTTGGCCGAGTTATTGGGGTTGGGAGGCATGGGCACACGTGGCTTCGGCCGCGTGCGGCTGATAGCTGACTGGGGGCCGCAAGGTGGAGGCGGGCGATGAGCGAATGGAACAACTTGGATCGGCTGGCGGCTCGGATCGCGCAGAAGATTGTGGCAGAGGGTGGCGATGCTGGTAAGCTGGAGATTCTCGCCACGAAAACCTTGGGCGTAGTGCAGGAAAATGGAGTCTACGCCGGCCTGCTATTTCTCTACTCGCGACCCAAGGCTGAGGAGGATCAAGCTCGGGCCATCCGCGACAATCTGCTCGCCATACTGGGAGCCGATGAGATTACTACCCTCAATCTCAGGTTCCCCGAGGGGCAAAGCAAACCAGATAGGAAGGGGCAGTGGTCGACGGACAAGTGGGCTGACGTCGCGCAGCACGTCACCGATCACGTGACGGTAGATCTCGACAAGCTGCTGCTCGTAAAAGAACTGTATGAGCAAACCCTCATCTACGTACGCTATGGTGCCAAGGCTGCCGGCGGAAGGTAGGTACTTCGATGGCGCCACAACGCAAGAAGAGGTCGTTATCTCGAAAGCGGAAGTTGCAGGGGCGGAGCAAGGCAGTCCGCGCGACGGGAACGGCGAAGGCAGCGCCAAAGAATGTGCCAGCAATAGCACCTGCCTCAATGCCCACTCCACCGTCGGCTCCAGGCTGGATCGCCTACGAGGTGGCCTTTCAGCTTCTGGCACCCTTGCACATCGGCTGGCGCAAAGTGGGGAACCTGATGCAGACGCGACCCTACGTTACAGCTAAGAATATGTGGGGCGCGCTCACGGCTCGCCTGGCACGGGACCGAGCGGAAGGCCAGGGCCGCAAGGCAAATCCCCAGGACTATCGCCGTGTCGGCGAAGAAGTGACTGAGAGTCTGTCCTTTACCTACCTCTTTCCAGCCTTAGCCCCTGATCCGCTGGATGCGCTCTATCCTGTTCAAGCTGGCGATGGCCCGGTTTATGGTCGCGATCGGCTCTCCGTCGGACTCTTCGATTACCTGCTGCTCGATACCTATGCCAGCACCGCGCTGGATGCCCAGCGTTACGCCGCTGAAGAAGGCAGCCTGCACGAGGTGGAGATGATCCGCCCGCGCACGCGCCCGTTAGATGGCACCAGATTGGGCGGCCAGTACGGTGCCGATGCCAATGCGCTCGGTGTCCCCGTTTATCTCGTAGGCTATGTGCTGGTGAGGGATGGTGGTCCGCGTGGATGGCTTGACGCCTGGAAGCACCTGCAGATTGGTGGTGAACGCCGATACGGTTGGGGGCGGGTGAGGCTAACCAGCTATGTACCGGCCACGTCCAAGAAGTTGTTTGGCTTGCTTGATTTAATCGAGCCAATAGTCGATCGACCGATACTGGTGGCCGGAGCCGACGGGCCGGCGCTGGCTCACGCTCTGGCCGTACAGTTTGATGGGGCGAGCCCCCTGGCAAGCGTAGCGGGCACCGTCGAGCCACTGGTCGGCCGAGAAACGCGGATGGATGAGAAGCCCGGCTTTGGGGCTCTTCCGTCCCAGCCTCGTATCTGTTGGACACCGGGGGCCACAATCCCGCAAGGTGCTCGCATTGCGATCGGTCAGTACGGCATCTGGGAGGCGGCTGTCTAATGGCTAATATGATCGGCAGATAATAATAACGTGCTCGCCGCCCCCTAATCGCGAACTGCAGCACCTTGGCCCAAGTTGTGGAGGACGCCAGGAAGAGTGCCGGCAGGCCTGACGGCCGCGCCAGTCCAGGCGCACCCACCAGCGCTTCGTGCCGTAGATTGGGCCATAGTCGTGCCATTCTTGGCACGATTATGGCTCGACTACCCCCGCAACCGATACGCTGTCAACACCAGTTTGAACGATTTGTTGAAAAACGCTTGGTTGATCAAGTAGAATGCTGTATCCACCTTTTCCGTAAGCCTAGAAAGCAATCCCTTGCTCAAAACCCGTTGACCGCAGCCGCCGTGACGGTCCCCTGTACCCTGGCTCGACCAAAACCTTGCGCGACTTCATCGATCCCAAACATCTGCTCCTACGGATTGACACCAACTTTGACTTCGCGGCTCTGACCGAGTTCGTCGAGAGACTCTACGATCCGTGGATTGGTCGTCCCGCGCTGCATCCCGAGATTG
Organism: Chloroflexota bacterium; assembly: GCA_021324795.1. Classification (GTDB taxonomy): domain Bacteria; phylum Chloroflexota; class UBA6077; order FW602-bin22; family CADDYW01; genus JAJPIK01. The sequence goes on along the minus strand of JAJPIK010000115.1, from coordinate 19,846 downwards.
TTGTTCGGACCCTGATCCTCTCCAGCGTGGACGATATTACCTCCTACCGCCAACTCTGCGAGCGCATCGCCGAGAACCTCGCCTGGCGCTGGTTCTGTTCCCTCACTCTGGAAGATCCGGTCTTCGACCACTCGACGCTCAGCGTCTTCATCGACCGCTTGGGCGAAGACAGCTTCCAGGAATTACTTCAGCGCCTCAATGCTCACCTTGTCGACTTGGGCCTGATCTTCCCGCGCACCGACGCCGATTCCTCCCTGGTGGCCGCCAACGCCAGCACTGCCCACCTCTAGCCGACTGAGTTGTCTTCGAGGGAGTTTGCGCAACAGGCCCAAGAGCAGGACAACGGCACCTTCCGCATGGTCGAGAAGGTGCCCGCCGTTCCCGAAGAGGGAGAACCCGCTCGCCTCCTCTTTCACCGTTACCAGGATGCCCAGGGCCGTCTCACCTTGTCCCCCGTTGCTCCCGATGCGCGCTGGCGACGGCAGAGCACAAGTGGCGCCCGGCTATTTTCGGTGACAAGGAACACGTCATCGTCGACAAATCCGGCTTCATTCTCGCTCGGCGGGTCACCCCTGCCGATGCGAGCGATCCGGAGGGTGCCCTCCCTCTCCTCGATCGCCTGCCGATACAACCCAAGAGTCTCGGTGCTGATGCCGGCGATCGCGCGGGTCGTTTTCGTCCGGCCCTGCGACGACGGGGAATCACCCCCTTCAATCCCGGTTGCCTGTCGCCAGGGTGGAGTCGTGCCCGAGGAGACAGTGGATCCAAACTTCACCGACCACGGCGATCACGTCGTCTGCCGCCAGGGCAAGCACCTGAAGATGGCAAGTTTTCCCAACACCGAGGGAGGAGTTCAATTCGTTGCCCTCCAGGCCGATTGCCAGGCATGTCCGATTCGCGCCACCTGCCTTGCCCCCAATGAGAAACGCAAGTACGTTCAGATCAGTCGCTATGAGTTGGAGTTTCGCCGGGCGCGCCGGCTGAACGCGACGGGCCAATACCAACGGGAGATGCAGCGGCGCAAAACGGTGGTCGAAGGAGTCTTTGCCCGTTTGGATCGCTTGGGTTGGGATGAAGCGCGTGGACGCGGCATCGAGAGAGTAGACTGCCAGGGATCGATTGCCGCCTTGGCACACAACATCCTCAAAGCCTTGACCAAGCGCCGCTTCCGCAAGCGAACGGCATTGCGCAAAGACGCCGGAAATCCGGTCTTCGGCCACCAGTGCGTCGGTTTCTTTCGCGCGTCTTCGCTGTCTCTCGTTCCCTCTCTCGTACCCCCTATCGCCTTAACCAACCAAGCGTTTTTCAACAAATCGTTCAAAACGGTGTTGACGGCCCAAGCGAGTGGGCACCGGGGGGCGAGCATCGGGGCGGGATAAACGTCGACCGGCCCAGCCGGTTTGTCGTCGCCTGGGCCAGCGGCCCCGACGAGGCCGCGCTGGCCTGCGAGGTCATCCCCACCACCCGCACCCGCACGGCCGGCCAGACGGGGGGTGCCCTGGATCGGGGGGCGAACAGGCGGCCTACGAAGCAACAATCCCGGCGACCTATCGGGATGCGGTGCCCGGCGGCGTGCGCGCCGGCCGGGACCTCCTACGACTCGTCCCCGGCACGGTCCCGACCCAGGCGGTCAAACGCCGGCGGGGGCGGCGGTGGGTTCAGGTGGATGTGCGCGCCACGATCGGTGCGACGGCCGAGCAGCCCAACCCGGCGTGCGCGGGCATTCGGTCGTAGGCGGAAGACGGTAATCCGGGAATCTCGCCGGGCGTGAAGCAGCGGAGCAGCTACAATCCCCACCGACCGCGATGGTTGTTGCCGACGGACCATCCCCGGTCACGGGTAACCAACCGGTCGGGACAAGACAACCGGGTGTATGAAGTATTCACGTCAGGGGCGCCAGTGCCTCAAGAGTTGGTCCAGATAGCGGGCAACGGTTCCCCGTCGCAGCTGCTCGTGGGCGAATTGGTTCCGGTAGCTGCGGAGACACCCATAGCAGCTCGTGGTCTCATCGCACCCGCAGCCCCCTGAGACGCGAGCCAAGGCCGCTTCCACGCATTTGCGAAGCACGTGTTCATCCTCTAACTGCGCGACAAGTCCAGCGCCACCCGGCACGTTGTCGTAGAGAATGATGTCGGGAAGGGGATACTGGGATGCGTCGGCTACCGTTGCGTGGAGATCGTCGGAAGGTACATCTAGGATATTTGCTGCTCCCTCGATCAAGGCATATGCCAACCCTAAGGCAGTCCAGTAGGACTCGAGCTCGTCTGGTGCCGTCGGCGACGTTTCACACGGCAGCAGGAAGCGGATCGCTAATACGTCCGAAACGAACTCGTGGCCTAGTGCAACTCGCGATAGTTTTCCCGAGCATTCTTGTTCATATGGCGTTCGGTGCGAGTGCTTCGGAATAGATTCGAATCCCGCTCCGCACCGCTCACAGATATACAATCCGGCACCGCGGCGACCTTCACACAGGACAACCAGTTGTCCGGGAGCAGCTCGCTGAACATGGAGGAGAGGCTGCGGTGAGCCGATTGCGAACGTTGAAGCTCCACTGGTCGATTGCTCGTGGGATGGAGACAAGCCGACGAAGTATGGTCTGGTTGTGAACGCCCGTGAGGGCCGGTCTCTTGGTTCAGTCGGTTCACCGGTGTTGGTGAGAAAGCCAAAGACCGGGACCACGTAGGTCCCAAGTCGTGCCTCGCTGCAGCAGGTCCGGTGTGCATACTCGGCTTGCCCGACCTCCGGTAGCCATTGCTTGAAGAGCCGATGTCTGCCACAGTAGGCATAGCGGTAGCGGGGCCATTCCTTGTCCGGGACTCGCTTGAGCGCATACGACGTCCAGACCTTCTTGTTCGCGATCGCTTGGCGAGTTGGTGCGAACTCGGCGATCGCTAGAGTGAGATCTCGCTGCAGCGAGACACCCGGAGACTCCGTGGCCCGTCGCACCGTCTGCGTATCCAGTTCCACGACATCCACTGGAAATCCGTACTTGGGAATGACCACTTTGCGAGAGAGGAAAGAAAGGACGTCCTCGTCTTCGATCGTCCGAGCGCGATCCTGTGCCCAGCTCGCACGATGGTATCTCCCTTTGTCACGTGCCTCGCGTTCAACCTCTTTCACTGCTCGATAATCGGCGGATGCCTCGGCTTCCGCCTGTGCTAACCGGCTGCCAGTTCCCGCAACACTCTCGATCCAGCGTCCATCAGTCAGGCCGAGCACCTGTTGGACGTCAACTGGGACGATCCTATAGAGCGTTGATTCAAGAGGGACACGCATGTTGTGGAGAAACGTGACAACAGTAGCGGTGGCAGTCGGATTCAGCATATCACCGAGCAACGCCCGGACGGATTTGAAGCGTTCGGAATTCGCCCGGAAGAAGGCAGAGAGAGCTGTGGCTGTGATATGGCGCCGGATGATCGCCTGATTGCGCATCGAAAGGACCGGCGGGGCAATCTGGCCACTCATCAGTCGATCCGGATTGGCGAAGTGGAAGAGGTCGTGGGGACTACGTCGGCAATAGGTAATTGCAATACCCGGGTGGCCGACTCGCCGTCCGGCCCGTCCGACGCGTTGGGCATAATTGAACGGCTCCGGAGGCACGTTCCGCAGGAACACGTTGTCCAGGTCGCCCAGATCGACGCCTAACTCGAAGGTCGTCGAACAGCTTAGCACGTGGATGTGCCCGTTCCGGAAGTCATTTTGGAAGTCACGGGCCTTCTCGCCATCGAGTTGGGCGGTATGCTCCTCGACGCGTAGCAAACCGGGAAGCGGCCGTTGGTAGAGCGTTCGGTAGTGATTGGATTCAAGCGTTCCGAGCGACACCGGCTGGAGCCGACCAGGACACCCGAAGCGCGGGCAAACATTGTCCACTGATATGCCCTGGAGACGTCCACAGACGTCGCAGCAAAAGACCACCGATTCGTCGGCATGCAGGTGTAGACGCCACCAGTCCGGATTGATCCGCCGGGCGTCGTCCGCCGAGACGAGTAGACGATTGCCGTGAGGGGCGCTTGCCTCGTCAGCCGCGACAATCTCTTCCCACGCTGCGCGCAGAGACGTGATCGCGGTTTCAAGAGCGTCGGTCTCCGAGTATCCCCGGAGCACGAGGATCTTCTTCAGAAACTGTGCTCGTCGTCCGTTCTTACCGTCCCAAGCGATAATGTTGGCAACACCACGGGGGGCGCCAATTCTCACGCTAGACTGGTTTCGGTGGAGATTCAGGTCGGCCCACTGGATGCCAAGACGGGCCCGCGAGCGGAGGTCAACCGCCCGTTGGGCGCGCATCGTGTCGAGCAGGATTGCAAGCAGATCTTTGGCTTTGTCTTCCGTCAGCGACCACGGGGGCCGCTGGAATATCCTGAACGCTTTCTGCCACTCGGGCCACTCGATCGACCAGCGAACCAGCCCAACGCCTTCGAGCGAGATCCTTGGCTCGTCCGATAGAAACTCGCGATAAGCGATGAGCCAGGCTTCACGCTCGGCTTCGAGAGTCCCGGTAGAGGGGGGGAGGTACTTCTTCTCCACAAGCCGTGCCTGAAGCGCTGGTGCCAGTTCAGCCAGCGAGAGTCCCAGTTCTTGACCCCGCGTCAACTCTCGCCCGGTCGACCAGATCAGGTGCCGTACAGCGACATCCCGATACGAGCTCTGGAGGTACCACGCAAAGAAGGCGGCATCCTGGCGACCATCAGCGAATGCCAAGATCTTCCGACGCGACCCCGGCAGGTCCTCGTACAAGGTGGTGGCGATGACGGCGTTTGGTCCGTCCGCGCCGTACACGACTTCCCGAACCGGATCTGTTCCCCGGTAACCGCAGGCAGTGCAGCGCGGGATCCGATCTTCGTGCTTACTCGACGTGACCTGCTGCTCGACCCAGATTAAAGCTTCGGCATGGCCGCAGCTCAGCAGCTCGCCCGGCCGACCGATCCGTCCGCATCGCGCGCAGAGCAGCCACCGGCGAAGAGTTCCCGCATCTGTCTCATCTTCATCATCAGCAGACTGATCAGGCTCGCCTTCGATTGGTCGAAGAAAATCGCTCCCGAAGTCAGGTCGGCTCAGATCACGAACCGGCTCGGTAAACCACTCGCCCGCAATGCGGCCAACCAAGTAATGCTGGCCACATTCCCGACAAAGTGCGAGGTCGAAGGCAAGCCCGTCTTCATCGCGCTTTCGGTCGAGACGGATAACCGGCTTGGGCCACAGGGTGAGAAAGGCTCCTTCCAGTGAGCGCAAGAATGTGTGGTATCGGGCAGATAACAGTCTGACACCCGTCTCTGGGTCTGCCGCATGCGTCAGCAGATCGATCAGGTCAGCGATGGCCTTCACCCGGTCGTCGGCCGCCTCGTCATCGAACACCTCAGAAGCGAGTGCCTCGACCAGCCTGGGCGATTGGGAGATCAGGCGTCGTAGGTAGGTTGTCCGTGCATCGCGAATCAGAATCGCACCGACAATCTTCGCAACGTCTTCCCTGCCGTCGGCCGGTGCACCTACCATCTGAGCAAGCTCACGGAGCTGCCGACGAACCGTTTCCCCAATGTCGGGGGTAGTCATCGCAACACGCAAGATTGAGTAGGCCGTGAGAGGAAGGCGCACACTGGAGCCATCGCTAATAGGCTCGGTCTCGCCGAGGATAACGTCGTCGTCTGCGAATGACTCGCCGAAAAGGTCTGACGCAAATCGGGCCACTAGGGGACGATCCTCATTCCCACGGACGAGTGAGGCGCTGGTCGCGATGCAGCGAAAGGGCAGGTTACGACCGCCATCGACTAACCGCTGCCTCAGCCGACGGATGAGCATGGCCATCTCAGTGCCCTTCGAGCCGCGGTATTGATGCGCCTCGTCGAGTATCAGATACGTCCACCAGCGTGCCATACCGTTGTCGAACAGCGGGCTGTCGTCCGGCCGCAAGAGTAGGTATTCCAGCATCGAGTAGTTGGTCAGAAGGATGTGGGGCGGCGACTCGCGCATCTCGGACCGAAGTACTAGCTCCCCTGGTAGCCGCTGCGCCATGCGATCGCGGGCCTGGCGTCGACTGTCCCGCTCGTCCTCCGGAGTATCACCAACGTATTGCCCGAACGTGAATCGGAACCGAGCGTTCGTCTGTGCCAGCCGCCCACAAATCTCTCCCAAGCGATCCCGCTGGTCGTTAGCCAGTGCATTCATCGGGTAAAGGATCAATGCGCGGACGCCTGGTCCAAGCTCTCCCCGCTGGAACTCGTGGTACAGGTGCAGGAGAACCGGGAGCAGGAAGGCTTCCGTTTTGCCACTACCTGTCCCGGTCGATACGACAATATTCCGCCCTTGCATCACACGACGAATAGCCCGCTCCTGATGGCGATACAGGGGCCGATCTCCCTGCACCGCGGCCAGAAACTGCTCCTCGACGGTGACACTACTCAATTCTGCAAATAATTCTCGAGGAGAGAGCCCTTTTCGGTACGCGGGTGTCGCTTCGAGATAGGGGCCACGGGAGAGACGGTCGGACCGGAGGGCCTCCGCGAAGGAGGCCCGGAGCGCCGGATCACGAAAGTAGAAGGTGGTCTGCAGATAAAGGCGATACCGCTTCTCGACGTCGTCGATCAGTTCAATCGGATCCATAGGGCTTCTCGACCATCCTCCTCGGATGAAGTGTGATGAGCCCGTATCCTCATCAGACGATGCTAACTCACCTGATAGAGGTCCGACCAGTGTGCAGAGAAAACGTGTCGGAACGCATCGTCTTCAGTCGGATATTTGTGATCGCGATACAGTGGCTGGGGGTAGCGGTCTGCCCATCGGCAACAGTACTCTGTTGGCAAAGCCGCGATAACATAGCGACGAATCTCCGCGAGGTCCGTCACAATGCGCCATCCGTGCATCTCGCCGGGATGCGTCCCGATAATGTGATTGTACATCTCGCCAGTGGCGTCACGTTTGCCATCACCTTGTTCATAGTGACGGCAGTACGGGCACTTGTAAATCACCGCGGGCAAATTGAGATCGGGACGGTGCACTCGAAGCTCGTCGTAGCTGAGCTGACGAACCACGCTCGGGTGAGCTGCACGGATGTGCTCCACGATCGAAGCATAGTCCGCACACTCAAACGTGCAAGCATCCAACTTGCAGGTGAATCGTGGCGACACTTGGGCGACAACTGCTGTATGCTCCTCAGTCTGCCGGACCCATACGTGGAACGGAACCTCGTCGCGCAACTCAGCCAACTCAGCGGCGCCGCTGAACTCGCGTAGGGGAACGGATACGACGCGGCGACTGCGGCGAACCAGGTAGGTTCGGGCCCTTGATCGGTCGAACCCCACTCGTACCGTTCGGGTCCAACCGGCTCGGGGGAAACGCAGCCATAGAGCCTCTCTCGAATCCGCTCGAAGACTGCTGCGATACAGTGTTCGGACTTTGTCGCCCCACACGCTCGGCTCGGTATGTTCGGGTGAGACTTCCCACCAGATCCGATTCAGTTCGATCTCGAGGTGAACTCCCTTGGCAAACCCCCGGTCTTCGGCGGGATTCGAGCGGAAGATCACACTCACGGAGCCGTCCTGTATCGTCGGAGGAATGTCAAGCTTGGTTAGGACGTCATTGCAGCGTAACAATATCTGACCTGCTATCTTGCGATCAACCTCAACAGAGCAGCCGCGACGATGACGGATGGTTACAGTTAGAGTTGTGTGGCCGGCCGTGTCTTGTGGTAAGGGCGGAGTATCGGGAACCTCGACACCGATCAGCCCAGGCGCATACCGAAAGTCCAGACTCTCTACGAGATTGGTTTGGTCGTCGTAGAAACGGGCAAAATACCACCCATCGCCGGGAAACTGATCGCCTGGCAGGCTGAGCGATGCATCTCCATCTGACTGATTAGGGACGGACATTCGCCATCGCTTTGCGCTGGTATCTGGCGCTGGGCCTTCCTCGCCAATAACAAGCAATTGGACGTTGCTCCATCCGCCGGTAGCAAGGATGACCGGCGGGTCCCCGCCGAAGAGCGGACCGACGTTATCGGCCGCGTCCGGGATGCGGTTACCCCTCAAAATGAACTTGGGCTTCTCCGACGGGTACCGTCGCGGACCATCGGGAGTGCGGAAGGCGAAGCCGCTCGAGGCATCATCACCGATTACGAAGTAATGCGCCAGGTAGCCGCTGACGGTGACGGACTCGGGATCAACCGGAGGGTCTCCGGCTACCACGGTGTCGCGCTCCCACGACGCTGGAACGATGGCAAGGTACCAGCCACTCGTCGCCCTCTGCACAGCTCGGCCACGGTCCATGGTCGCCCCCAGTTTGAAAGCCCAGAAGCCCAGTGGCGGCTTGAGGTCGAAGGAGTCCAGGGGGGAACCGGCGGAGGCTATCAGTGCGATCCGTCCCGTTGGCCGGACCAGTTGCCATCGGCTCTCTTCCATAGGATCCTGGCACAGAGGCTCATCATCTTGAGTGACAGTGAGCGCGTGCGACAGCACCGTCGTCGCGACTTCCAATCCAAGCACCCATTGTCCAGTCTCTTGCCAGCAGATGACTTCTAGTCGGCTGCTCCGCGCCGGTCTTTCGTTTGCCGCCGAGTTGTCTGCTGGCGGCGCCGAACTCACTTCCGGTTCGCGCGGTCGCCCACCACGATCGGCTGGCGCTCTGCGGCGCCTGGCCTCTGGCTGCTGATCGTCAAGCTTGTCTTGAAAGCTATCGAGCGGTAGCGAGACTCCATCCTCACGGCGAGATAACATTGCAGCGCGATCTTGCTGCACGTTCGAAGGCTCCTCTGATAGCCAGCACTCCTGCTCCTGACCGGATACATCCCGGACGACTGCCCCTGCTGCGTCGCCTGATTTTGACTCGCGGTCAGCGGGCCGATCTGTTGGGAAGGGTGATGAGTCTTGGGGTGTGGAAGCAGGGGAGCCAGTCCGTGAACGAAGGATAGCGCGGACGATTAGTAATAATAATAAGAGGGCGAGGAGAACGATAGGGCGCTTCATTGCCAACTCTCCGTCCGTGACTGTTTAGTATTAGTTTTTGGTGCGATTTAGCATGGGAGCGGGCCTGATGCAGCTACTTTAGCGCAGTTGAAGGCGATTGGGTAGCATGAGGAAGAGTCCAAGCGGAGGAAACTCGCCGTGCTTCGTGGCCGCGACGATCCCATAGACCTTTTCGCCCTGATTGCCCGCTGGGCCGGGAGATGGATCCGATTCTGACTCAGCGTGATCATCTGCTCGACGATGATTACGTGTTCCAAGAGGCGAAGACGGACCTTGTCCGCCACTATCCCCGAACGCTCACGTCCGGTCGGCATTCCCCGCCGGTCGAGGTGATCCTGCGGAGGATCGCCGTCAAGCGGTTGTATCGCTGGAGCGACGCCGAGACGGAGCATTTCGTCGCCGATAGCCTGGTCGTGCGCCAGTTCTGTCGGGTCTATCTCGGAGCCGTTCCCGATGGCACGACCGGGATGCCCTTTGGGCCCCGTTGGGCGAACCTGATCGGTCCGCAGACGATCGCCCAGGTCAATGATCGGGTCGTCGAACTGGCGCGGGCGTGGAAGGTCACCCGGGGCTGTAAACTGCGCGCCCAGAGGGCACCCGACGACGGTGGTGGAGACGAACATTCGGGGTGCCCTTTGGGCCCGACCGACAGTCGCATTCTAGGCGACGGGAGGCGCGTGCTCCGTCGGCTCCTCCATCGGGCGAAGGTTGTCTTGGCGCAAAGGAGTGACCCTGACCTGCTCCCCATAAACTGGTCCATGGAGAAAGTGAGTCTGCTATGCTCCGGGTAGGAGAGGAGCATGAAGCAGCGGTTCAGCGAGGAGCAGATCATCGCCATCTTGCAAGAGGCCGAGAGCGCGCCGACCAAGGCGGAGGTCTGTCGCAAGCACGGGATCTCAGAGTGGACCTACTACCGGTGGCGGGAAAAGTACCAGGGGTTGAACGTCTCCCAGCTCCGCAAGCTCAAGCAGCTGGAGGAGGAGAACGGGCGGCTGAAGAAGCTGGTGGCGGAGCAAGCCTTGGCCCAGGAGGCGTTGAAGGAGGTGCTGGCAAAAAAGGGGATCCGCTAGCGCTGCGGCGCGAGATCGTCGCGGAGCTGGTTGGGCGCGGGGTCTCCGAGCGCTTGGCCTGTCGAATCGTCGGGGTGCACCGCTCCACCTATCGCCATCTGGCGCTGGCGGAGCACGATGCCGAGGCAGCGTTGCGCGCGACGATCCGCGAACTCGCCCAGGCGAACCCGCGCTATGGCTATCGGCGCATCACGGCGTTGTTGCGCCGACGGGGGGAGACGATCAACCCCAAGCGGGTCTGGCGCATCTGGCGGGTGGAAGGGCTGGTCCTCCCGCGCAAGCGGCCGCGGAAACGCCGGCGGGCGCAGCCAGGAGGACTGCCCACCAGGGCGACCCATCGCGGCCACGTCTGGACGTATGATTTCGTCTTCGATCAGACGGAGCGGGGCCAGGCGCTGAAGCTGCTGGTAATCCTCGACGAATACACTCGGGAGTGCCACCGGATCCGGGTGGGCCGCCGCCTGGATAGCGCCGCGGTGATCGCGACGCTCGAGGGGCTGTTCGCCGAGCACGGGGCACCGGAATACCTGCGCAGCGACAACGGCGGCGAGTTCATCGCGGACGCGGTCAGGACGTGGCTGGCGCGGCGAGGCACCGCGACGGTGTACATCGAGCCGGGCCACCCCTGGGAGAACGGAGTCGTCGAGAGCTTCAACGGGAAGCTCCGGGACGAATGCCTGAACCAGGAGGTGTTCTGGGGCGAGGCGCACGCCCAGGTGATCGTCGAGCGGTGGCGGCGCCGCTACAACGAGGAGCGGCCGCACAGCGCGTTGGGGTACCGGACACCGGCCGAGGTCGCGCAGGGCTTGCCGACGAGCAACGCCCGGACCAGCGACCTGGTAGATGACCAGGCGAGCTAGTACTCACATTCCGGGTGGACCAAATTCTGGGGGCTTGACAGCGCCGACGGGCCTGCCGATGGCCACATCCGCGCTGGGCCTGTGTGGTAGTAGCCGTCGCTGAATCCCGCAGCACTCTTGGCGGCGCACGGGGTTCGCTATCCGCGCCAAGAGTTCTCTGCTTGTGTCCCGGACGGTTCCCGTAGGCGCGACAACCTCTCACCTCCTCCATGGCTGGATCAAGTCTGCCGGTATCTCATTCAGGAATACCGATCGTGGGGAGCCGTCCACGCGGGTAAACACGACGCGATGTGTGCTCCGGGTCAGCGCCACGTAGAAGTTGCGCCGGGCCTCATACCACAGCTGTGCCTTGCTGCGCTGCGCCTTGGGGATCCAGGGGACGAGCTTCTTGGTGCAGAACGGCAGAATGACGGTGTCGAATTCCAACCCCTTCGCGTTGTAGGTCGTCATCACCTTGACCGCCTGCTCGGATCGCAGCACCGCCGCCTCGAGGCGCGGCCATTCTAGCAGGACGAAGCTCGCCAGTTGTGCGCTGCTCGCCGGCTCCTCGTCGGCTACCGCCTGCGCGAGCATCTGCCCGAACCGTTTGAGTCTCGCCGCTACCCCTGCAGGCACATCACTACCCGCGAAGGTCCCGAGCGCGAGTTGATCGACCAAGATGGTGTATAGCCGCTCCGGTGGAGCTGGCGACACGGCGGCAACGGCGCGCCCGATCGCACCCTCGTCAACCCACGACCGCCCCGCGGCCTCGTTGGCTTCATCAATCACCCTGGCCACCTGCAGGGGTCGCTCCGGGTTCGCCAGGCCGGTCAGACAGGCACGCACCACCCGGACCACGGGGCAGCGCTCCATCTCATCCGAGCCGATGTAGACATATGCGATCCCGCGCGCGTCGAAGGTGGCCCAGAGTCCCGAGAACTTGAAGCGATGGGGAGCCAGGATGGCTATGCTTCCGAGATCCGTCCCACTCCGGCGGCAGTATTCGATGACATCGCAGATAACCTCGAGTTCGTCTGCCTCGTCGCGCGCGGTCGCCTCCCAGAGCTCGCCTTCGGCATGGGATACCAGCGATCGGAGATCCCGCGCCGCCCGCTCGCGATTCGGATTGTTGCCGATCACGGCCGATGCGGCCCGCACGATCCGCGGCGGGCAGCGGTAGTTCCCGCCGAGGCTAACCACCTCCGCCTGGAATCGGTCTTCGAACTCCTTGAGGTTCTCCGGCCGTGCGTCGCGCCAGGCGTAGATCATCTGGTCGGCATCCGCCACGCCGAAGATGCGCACCGCGCTGTCGTCCACGAGGATCCCGAGCAGGTCCATCTGGATCTGATTCGTGTCCTGCAACTCGTCCACGAGGACATGCCGGAAGCTATCCTGCACGATGCGCCGGACGGCGGCGTGCTCGCGCAGCAGCCGCAGCGCGTCGAGGAGGAGGTCGTCGAAGTCGCGCAGCCCGGCATCACGCAGACGCCGCTGGTAGGCATCGGCCAGGCGGATGAAGCTCTCAGCTCGACGGTCGAGGTCATCGGGGAGCGGGCGCCGCCCCTTCTGGGCAGAGATCGCCCCCAGGACGCTCTGAGTGTCGACGTTGCGCATGCCGAATTCGTTGGCGAGTTCAGCCACCAGCGTCTCAGCATCGGACGGTGCGATGACACCGGCGGTCCGGGGCCAGCCGAGGAGATGGCCGTACGAGCGCAGCAGCATCTGAGAGAACTGATGGAAGTTCCCCGCCCAGACGCGATGGCTGGGGACGTTGCCAAGGTCGGGGCTCCTCAGGCGCGTACATAGCTGGCGGGCGGCCTCGACGGTGAAGGTCAGGCAGCAGACCCGCCACGACTCGCCAGGCGAGAGCCGGAGCCGATACGCGGCGACATTGGTGAGCAGGCGCGTCTTCCCCGAACCCGGGCCGGCCAGGACCAGCAGGTTCGCGCCGGACGCCTCAGCGACCCGCCGCTGCTCCTCATCGAGGTTCCGCCGCAGGATCTCCATCGCTGCTGATCTCCATCTGGTCGCGTGCGAGTTGCGCCAGTCGCTCGAGCAATCGCCGCACCTCCTCGGGCACGGGGCACCCGTGCTCCACGAACAGCTCCGCGACCCGCTGCGCAATCTTCGGTTTGCTCACGCGGCTCTGTCGCAGGAAGCCGAGGATCAACTCCCGCTCGTCGGCCGGCACCCGGCCCGGCTGCGAGCGAAACTGCTGCTCGTACTGGCCGAGCCGCTGGGCGCCATATAGCTCGGCGATCGCCTGCCTGAATAGCGGGCCGGCACCGGCGGCGAGCAGGCAGGACTCGAAGTCACCAACTGTCCACCAGTAGTAACCGGCGGCCTCGAGGATGGCTCGGCCGGCCTGAGGATGATTGGGTGCGACGTCGGGCGGCAGTGCCCCGGTGTTGGCGAGGTCGCGGAGAAGCTGCCGAACGGCCTGATCATTGTCGCACACCATCAGGTACGGGATGTTGAGCGCTTGCGGGTGCAGGAGTTTGGCGAACGCCCGGAAGCTGCTGCCATCCACGGTGACCAGCGAGACGCCCAGCGAATCGAGATCCAGCCCCAGCGACTCGGCGAGGACCGGGAGTGCCAACTCCTCACTCGCGCCCTCGGCGAACAGCACCGCGCGAGCGAAGACGAAGCCGGAGCCGGCCGCCCGCATGCGCCGGCGGATATCCTTGGCCTCGTCCTCGGTGAGATAGCCGTCGGGCACCGCGCACGCGATAGTCCGGTCGCCCTGGCGGCGCAGCACGAGGAGGTCGCGCGGATCGGCGAGGTCCGTCACCGAGGTCGAGTGAGTGGTCACGAGCGTCTGCACGTCCAGCGCGCGGATGTTCTTCACGAGCGCGCGCGCGGCGTGCGGGAAGAGATGTACCTCCGGCTCCTCTACGCCGATGGTCAGGAGTTGGTAATGGAGCGCGTGGAGATACGCGTGGAAGAGGCCGAAGAGGACGATGGACTGCGTCCCCACGCTGTGCTCCATCAGCGGACGGGCATCGCGGTCCCCCGGGACGCGGAGTCGGAGCTCGATCTGCCGGAGAAGTTGGCGCGGGTCCAGGGGCGTCGCCGAGAAGGCCAGCGCGGCATCGGCCGCTCCACCGTATAGCACATCACCCAGAAGCTGCGACACCGCGTGTGCCAACTGTTCGGCACCTGATGCCGACCCGAGCAGTTCCCCGACCAGCGTCTCGCCCATCTCTTCGCCTCGTCGGCGCAACCGCTCGAGCTGTTCGTCGGAGAGACCGAGGGTGCCGGCGACGCGTGCCCAGAGTCCGAACCGGTCGAAGAGCTCGCGGCGTGCGTCGCGCGGGGCCTGGAACAGGAGCACGGCTAGCGCCTGGCGGTGCTCGGCGCCCAGCGGGCCATCATCGCCGCCATCGCTCTTTAGGAAGCGGGCGCGGGTGCGGAAGATACCGTCGATCTCGTCCGGACCCGCCTCGACCCGAACGAGCAGCTGTTCACGGTCCCCGTCGTAGATATCGACGTGGGTCCCGAATACAGCATGCTCGTCCGCATTGAGGCGCTCGCCATCGCCCGGTCGGATGGTCAGGTCGACAATGATCTTCGTCCCGAGTGGCGAGCCCCTCCTGATGTCGTCCTCGGTGAAGCCGTACCCCCGGCGGCCTGCACCCAGGATGCTCTCGATCGCTTCGAGCAGGGAAGTCTTGCCAACATTGTTGGCACCCAAGATGACCGTCCTCGGTCGGAGATCGAGAGAACAATCGTCGAATGTCCGGTAGTTCCGCAGCCGAATGCGCGTAATTCTCAGCATCAACCCGCACCCTGCCCCCAAACTGGCGTAGCGATCGACGAGCCGGTCAACAATCGGCGAGCGCTACACTCGTAGCGATAGCTCACGAACTTGGACCACGGGACGCGAAACGTAGTGTAAGTGGAGAAACGATGGGCACCGCCAAGAGCACCCACAGTCTGCCCACTTGCTTGCCGATGGCCGCGCTGATCCCCTCTCAACCATTACACGCACACTCACAGACTCCGCCTATCTCCTCCACGGCAGCAGTCTGCGCAGAGCGGAGTTCCGGGTCACCACATCAGCGAAAGAACTCTGGTTTGAGCTAGCGATCCGCAGAGCCCAGACGAGGGCGGCCGGACCAACTCCGCCTCTCCGGGCATTGGCTCCTCCAGCCAGTGCGTCGAGCGACGGGGATGTCAACGAAACCGGCCAGCGCCTTACCTCTCTGCGCCTTGATCGGCCGGGAGGCCTGCTGCTGGAATACTTGCCGCAGACGGGCCGGCCCGGCGGGGAGGGACGAGCCAGCGACTCGTCAGTTCCGTGTTCGGCGAGAAGGCCGCCTTGAGCAAGGAGGATAGTGCGGGCACCTCCTCTTCAGTCACAGCCCCCTCTCAGCCTGCGGCAGAGCGGCGCCTCGGCCCAGAGCTGCTGCTGGTCGGACTTCTTGAGCTTCGCCATGGCTCTCGGTACCTCGCTCAGTCACTTTCCGGTCACTTCTGAGTCACGCGAACGCACTCTGGACAGTCTTCGGTCGGATTGCTCGGCTCGCTCGCCATCGCGCAGTTGACCGCGCGGCACCAAGGCGCGTCTGACCCAGTGCATCCCGCTGGTCTGTGCTCCCCACGCCACGCGGAGCTTCCGTGCCAGGCAGACGAACTATCGGCCCTTGTCCTATTCGGTCGCTATCAGAGTCCGGCGGCCGTCGGCGGTCACGTCCTCGACAATCTCCACGCCGGCAGGGGTGGTCGCGGCGCTCGCCGGGGCCCCATCGCCGGCCGGGGCGACCCCAACGATGAAGCGCAGGCCGAGCGTCTGGGCCAGCCGCTGGAGCAACTCCAAGGAGGAGGCGTGCTCCCCCATCTCCGGTCGGGCCACCTGCGGCTGCCCCATCCCCAGCTTCGCGGCGAGCTACGTTTGCGTGAGGTGGTGCTCGACGCGGTAGCCGATCAAGGCGAGCGCGGTGCGCTCCCAGGAAGCGCGGAAGGCCGGGCCCTGCCGTAGCTGCTCCGCACGGGTCCCGGCGGTGCTCCGTAGCCGGGTCTACACCATGACCTTGTCTCCTCTCCTGCTCGAGCCGGGTGAGCCGCGCCTCGGCCGCGCGGATCACCCGCCCGAAGTCCCAGGGTCGACGCGCGCCTCAGGTCGATCGCGCCGATCACCAACGTGTCGCCGACGCGTCGGGAGCAGGCGCGCCACGGGCTGCGACCGGCGTGAGGGCGAAGCTCCCGGAACTGGGTCGCCCCTTGACCCGGCTACTGT
Organism: Chloroflexota bacterium; assembly: GCA_021324795.1. Taxonomy (GTDB): domain Bacteria; phylum Chloroflexota; class UBA6077; order FW602-bin22; family CADDYW01; genus JAJPIK01. The sequence goes on along the minus strand of JAJPIK010000115.1, from coordinate 3,747 downwards.
GCGGGAAAGGGAACTGGTCGCCTTAGACCTCGAGATGCTCGAATACATGCTGCATCGCGGCGCGCTTGGCCGCGAGGAGCGCTCGCAGGTCCCCCCTCAGCCTCAGGGCGAACCTCGACGTTCAGCGCACCATTATAACCCACTCGTTATATGCTCGTGAATCTGCAGAGAGCGAGCGGGGCCTGCCGAGTCTACCGACTTCGCTCCCAAGACAGCGACTGAGGCGCTGGGTGGGGGGTGGGAGAGCGGTCTCCTACGCCGAGGCAGGATTCGCCGTAGGACACACGCCCTCCAACGCTCGCTGCTGCTCTCCCGCAGGCAGCGTGAGCAAGAGACAGAGCATGCGCTCGCTGAAAACCGGCCGCGGCAGCGGGTCGCCGAGGGCGGCGAGCGCTGCCTACACGTCCGGGCCAGATCAAGCAGGCCAAGGACCTGGGGGATGCGGGCGCGGCTCACCCCGAGTCGGCGGGCCAGATCGGCCCGAGAAGCACGCTCGCCCGCAGCGAGCATCTGTTGCCACTCCTGGGCAAGGGCGATCGGGTTGCGACACTGCTTTGAGGAGCCCGCGAGCGGGTTGAAGCATTCGGGGGGCGCTGCGCGCTCGAAGTGGTAGGCGAGCCGCGATGCTCCCCGCGCCGCTAGCGTGGCGCCGGCGATGTTTGTTAGATTGAGGCAGGAAGTTCGGATTTTCCCCCTCCTCGGGAGCGCGAAGCGAACCGAACGTACCCAGGGGCGCAGAAGCGTCTTCATTGAATGGATACATCCTCGAGCTGTTCATGGCCCGATCTGTGCGACTGGGGTAGAAGCCGCACCAGCAATCAAGTGTCTCCGCACTTCCTGACGATCTTGCGGATTGTCTCCGGACTAACGTGCCACTGTGCCACCAGTGCTCGGAATCTTCGGCTGATGACAGGGTGGGACGGTAGCCTCGATCGTCACCCGGCGGCCTACCACGGCACTGACGTTATTTTGCGTACTTGACCAAGTTCGGCATGGCGCTGGCGGAGTAGAATCGAAACTGACCGCCACTATGTCTGGGTCGGCGCGGCGAATTGGGACCCGACGAAATGAGTCCTGTTGCCGTGGTCAGGCTATATACGCAGAATCACTTGTGCTCCGCTGCGACGATCTTGCGAATTGTCTCGGGACTCACGTTCCATTCAGCGGCCAGTTGCCGTAAACTCCTATTAGCGTACTCTGCCCGAATCTGTGGCCAATCGTCGGGCAAAACTCTCGGCCGGTGTTGCGGCGGGGGCGTGGCGGCGCACGGGGCGTCGACCGGATACAGACCAGGGTCCGGTTCGAAGGCGAGGGACCGATCCCCGTCGCTTCCGTCGCTCGCTTGCTTGGTAAAAACCCAAGGCAGGCAAGGCCAAAACACTCGAGGCTTGGATAGCCTCGGGTGTTTTCCGGTTCCGCGATATGATTTGACGCTTCTCGCCCCTCGCTCCCACGTTTGGGGCCTGCGCCGATGGCGGAGTTCCGCGTCCCGCCGTTGTCGCGCGACCGATCCACTCTTCGTCCGTCCTCCGCCGGAAAGTTTCGGGCGCTGGTGATTCTCACCTCTTGCCGTCCATTGCTACCGTAGCAAATATCTTGGAGAGATCTGCCATCGAGCCCTTACCGATCGAGCCGCTGTTCGTCGATCGCGCGACGGAGTTCTCAGCTCTCGACGACGTCCTTCAACTGCTCCCACGGGCGATTCGTCGGCATACGGCGCTCCTCGGCCTGCGCCGCATCGGCAAGACCCTCCTGTTGGACCAGGTTCGCCGCTGTCACCCAACCTTCGCGATCGCTCGCCTCGATGTTGATGCCATCGTCACGTCGCCGGAGCACTTCGCTCGGGCCTTCGTTTCGGAGGCCCTGGGCGCCATCCTCCGCGCGCGAGGAGAGCACGCCTATATCGCCCAGACGGACGACGGGCTACGCGCGGCAGCAGCTAGCCTTAACGCCGATCTAGAACTGTCGGTCGCCGACATCCTCGACGCTATCCGCGCCGAGGCCCACGGCCGCCTCTTGCATCGGGCGCTCCAGTTCCCCGCCGAGGTGTCTGAGCGGCTGGAGACGCCGCTACTCCTGATGCTCGACGAGTTCCAGGACATCACCCGCTTGCGCGCCTTCCCGGAGACAGATAACCTCCTCGGCGCCTTTCGGGCCGCGCTCGACCACCCGGGACGGGTGGCCTTCGTAATCGCCGGCTCGCGCGTCACGGCGATGCGTCGGCTCATCGAGGACGGGGCAAGCCCCCTCTTCACGCGATTCACCCCGCTGGAGCTTCGCCCTTTCCATCCCGACGCGACCCTGGAGCTGGCAAGCCGAATCTGGGAGGACGAGTCCCAGTTCGACCACGACGCGGCGGCGCGCCTCCATCGCCTGACCGGCGGCTGGCCCTTCTACGTGCACGCCGTGGCGGTCCGGGCCCGCGCCCTGGCCGGGCCCGAGGTAATCACCTCCGATCTTGTTGATACCGCCTTCCAGCAGGAGCTCATCGGCCGCGGCGGGAACATTGCGCTCCACTGCCAGTACGTGCTCCGAACCGCAACCGAGACCGACAGCGTCGCGCGGCGCAACCGCTTGGAGGCGATCCTTCGGGCCATGGCGCAGGATCGGGACGTGCCACGGGCACGGCTCGTGCGCCGCTTGACCCGCCACTCCGCGCTCACTGAGGTATACCACTCGATCAATGAACTGATTGACGAGGATTTCCTGATGGAAAGCGAGGGCGTGCTGCGCTTTGCCGACCCGGTCTTCGCAAGCTGGCTGAACGTCGAGCCGGACCGCCGTGACCCTCTGACCAGCCTCGGGAACCCCCAGGCTCTTCAGCGTCTCCTGAGCTGGTACGAGGCGCAGCACGCGGAGGACCGCGCCGATCCGGCCAGTACGGCGTCGGGCCGGACTCCGATGAACTCGATCTTGTCGTGACGGGAGAAGCAGACGGCGAGATTTGGGCGATCGAATGCAAACACCGACGCGGGGCCCTCACCCGCCCGATGGTCGAGCGCTTTTGGCAGAGCGCACGGGCGATCGAACAGGCCCGCGGGATCCGCCCCGATGCGAATCAGGTGGCGACTGCCGAGGGGATCCTCCGATCGGGACGCCGACACCTGGAGGCCCTGGCGCGACATCTGAACGAGCCTCGAAATGAGCTCGACCGAGCGCGAACTCGAGGGTAGCAGGCGGCAAGAGATGATCGAGGCCATTCAGGCGAGCGATAAATCGCCTATGAGGCTGGACGATTCAAGGAAACGCAAACTTGCAGCGGGGCGCAGACGAGGTGATCTGCCGATCGTCAGCCTGCTATAGCGGGATCAGCCGTACTATTCCGTCTGGGGGGCACGACTCGATGGCGGTGCTAGGCTCCCCATGGCCGACGACCGCAGACCCGAGACTGGCTCGCCTGCCGTAAGAACTACGCGCCGACGAGATCGAACGAAACGGTGGCACGAAAGGGGAAAGCGGGCGGATCCTTTTCACTCGGAAGCCCACCAGATCATCTATTGTACTAACTCGTACAACACCGCTTTGATGCCCTGGACCGAGAACTGGCGTGTTGCCCTGACCGACAGACGCGGATCCGGCAAGTTCGGCGTCCTCGCGGTGAGCGGCTTAACCTCGTTTCGAGAAAAGATCCCCGACGTCCAGACCCACCAGAACGTCTGATGCGACAATTCGAGAGTCCGCAAGTCCGTCTGATTATCCAACCCGATCCATTCGATCTGCCGGTTCGTCGGAGCGGCGACCATTGGG
>JAJPIK010000084.1 GCA_021324795.1 Chloroflexota bacterium | reverse complement strand
TACCCGCATTGGGACTTCGACAACCCGCTCACCGCGTTCTCCTTCTTCCCGTCGCACCTGAAGCGGCGCATCTTTGTCGACAACGTCGTCGATTTCTACGGCCCACGTATCTTTGCCTCGCACGGAGGGCGGTAATGGTTGTGCCGACCACGGCTCGCCCGGCAACCTTGCGCGACGCGACGCGCCTCCGGGCCATCGACGTCGATCTGCATCATCAGATTTCCGACTGGGGCGCGGTCGCGCCTTACGTGCCACGGGGCTTGCGTTGGCGGATCTCCCGTAAAGGTGGACCGCCGCTCGCACGTCACGGCTTCAAGAAGGTGGGAGTCGGGTTTGGCGACGTGCCCATGCCGCCAGCCAACGGCGGGAGCCAGCCGCATCCCGCGGCGGATCCGGTCTGGGTGAAAGAGCAATACCTCGACAAGCGTGGGGTCGACCTCGCGATTCTGACGACTCAGCTTCTGAGCCTCAGCGTTCAGCCCTATGTCGACCTCGCCGCGGCGATCGCTCGCGGCGTCAACGACTGGACCCTCGAAACCTGGGTTCGACCGTTCGATTGCTTTAAGGGCTCGATTCTCGTCGCACCCCAGGATCCAGAGCAAGCCGTCGCGGAGATTGAGCGCCATGGCGAGGATCCGGGCATGGTCCAGGTTCTCATGGGCAGCGCTGGCGAGGCGCCGCTGGGACGGCGGGCTTTCCATCCGATTTACGCCGCCTGCGTTCGCTACGATCTACCGCTTGCTCTGCACATCGGCGGCGAGGGGGCCGGAAACTCGTCGCCGGCGACGCCGGTCGGCCACCCGTCAACCTACTTCGAGTGGTATGGCTCATTGCCCCAGAGCTACATGGCACATATTATGAGCATGGTCACCGAGGGCGTCTTCGAAAAGTTTCCCACTCTTAAAGTCGTGCTCTACGAAGGCGGCATCTTCTGGCTGCCGCACGTCATGTGGCGGTTCGACAAGAATTGGAAGGCCCAGCGCTCAGAAGCTCCCTGGGTGAAAGATCCGCCGAGCCAGTACATCCTGCGCCACTTCTACTCGACGACCTATCCGCTCGAAGCCGCGCCGGATCCCAAGTACCTGCATCAGACCTTGGAGATGATCCAGGCTGAGCGCACGCTCATGTTTTCCAGCAACTATCCCAACTGGGAATACGGCGATCCGTTCGCGATGATCGAGGACGTGCCCGAGGCGCTACGGCGACGCGTTATGGTCGAGAACGCGCTGGCAGTTTACGGCGAGCGCTTGCTCGCTCCAAACCGGCGAGGCTAAGGACGATGGGCACGCACATGGTCGCCCGAGTCGACGAGATTCCACCGGGCGGGCGGAAAATCGTCCGCGTCGAAGGGCGGGAGGTCGGCGTCTTCAATCTCAACGGCACCTTCTACGCGCTGAAGAACTCCTGTCCGCATCAAGGCGCCCGGGTCTGCCTCGGCCGAGTCGTCGGCACGACAATCCCAGCCGGTGTCTACGAGTTCCAATACAGCAAGGAGGGGCAGATCCTGCGCTGCCCCTGGCACTCCTGGGAGTACGACATCACCACCGGCCAGTCGGTGTTCGATCCAAACGTGAAGGTTGTCACCTACCCGGTCGAGATCGTCGATGGCCAGATCGCGGTGACGGTCGCGACGTAGGGGGAATGGATTTCGTCATTCACTACCGTGTCGAGGATGGTGGTGAAGAGGCAGCGCTGGCGTTCGCCCGGCGCCTCTTCGCCCACTTCGATATCGCCATCGACTCGCTCGCCCTGATTCCGGTTGCCGACGAAGAGCTCGACGTCTACCTCGATGGTCAGCTCGTCCACTCGCAAAGCCAGACTGGTCGGCCACCCCGCCTGGTGGACGTCTTCGCGGCATTGGGTCAGCATACCTGAATCTAGCATACTATCTGCCTATTCGAGCGCTTGCGAGGGAGTGATGTATGGCCGTCATTTTAGCGGGGAAAGTGCTATGAGCGAAGAGATCGAGAGAATCGTCCTGGACTTCACTCAGATGAAGGCGTTCGCGCAGGATCCCTTCATCTTTTCCGAGGGCGACGGCATCTGGCTGACCGACGTCGACGGCAAACGCTACATCGATGGGCTTTCCGGCGTGTTCGTCAACAGCTTGGGCTACCGGAACCGGGCGATGATCGAGGCGATCACTGCTCAGCTCGAAAAGCTCCACTTCGCGCCGCCGCTTCACGGGACGACGCCGGTTGCACTGGATCTAGTCAAGGCGCTGCTGGCGTTCGCGCCGCCGGGTATGGGCGCGGTCAAGCTGCTCAGTGGTGGCTCCGAGGCCACCGAGGCGGCGATGAAGATGGCGCGCCAGTTTCACAAGCAGAGCGGTCATCCCCGGAAATACAAGATTATTGCTCGCTACGGCGGCTACCACGGCGCGACGATGGGCGCCCTCTCAGCGAGCGGCGGTTGGGAACGGAAGTCCGTCTTCGAGCCACTCGTCGCCGGCTTCCTCCACGTCCACCCGCCGGACTGCTACCGCTGCCCGTTCGACAAGGTCTATCCGTCTTGCCAGATCACCTGTGCCAAGCTGATCGAGCGGACGATCGAAGCAGAAGATCCGGAAACGGTCGCCGCGGTGATCATGGAACCAATCTCGATCTCCTCGGCCGGCTTCGTCGTGCCGCCCCGGGAGTTCTTCAGCATCCTCCGCGAAACCTGTAACCGGCACAACGTCCTCTTGATCTTCGACGAGATCATTACCGGCTTTGGACGCCTGGGTGCGAACTTCGGGGCGGATTATTATGGCGTGGTGCCGGACCTCTTATGCTGTGGCAAAGGCATGAGCGGCGGCTACGCGCCGCTCGCGGCGGTGATCATTGCTCAGCACGTCTGGCAAGCCTTCCTCGGCGAGCCGAGCGAGCGCGTCGAGTTTCACCACGGCCACACCTACGGCGGCAATCCGGTTGCCTGCGCGGCCGGACTCGCTGCGCTGCGGCAGATCCAAGAGCGTGGCCTGGTCGAGAACGCGAAGGTCCAGGGCGCCCATCTGCGCAAGCGCCTCGACGCGATGGCCAAGCAGTTCGACTTCGTCGGCGAAGCTCGAGGCGCCGGCCTGCTTCAAGGCCTCGCCTTCGACACCAAACGCTTCGCCGGCGCGTCGCTCCCGCCCGGCAAGCAGGTTGAGCGCGCCGCGAAAGCCCGGGGCCTGCTCCTCCGAACCGGCAACGACTTCGCCACCTTTTCCCCGCCCTTGATCGTGACCCGCGACGACGTCGACCTGATGTGCGACGTCCTGGTCGAGTCGCTGAAAGAGGTCGAGCAGGGGATGAGAGTGCGAGCGTAGCGCTGCGTGAGACTGGCTAGGTCCCTGACTTGAAAGGGTGGATAAGAGCCGAAGCCCGTGAACTCCCTTTCCCTTTGGGAGAGGGTTAGGGTGAGGGCTGCCTGCCGAACAGGACAAGAAAGAAGCATGACGACAGCAATGCTATCTGCCATGCTCTATCCGGGCATTCGTCTTGGTCTGGTGAATGGATTCACCGCATCCGCTTGCAGTCATCGTCGCCATCCCAATGGCGTCGCTACCCTACCTTGGTCCAGCTTCCGCATCCATCGCTCTTGAAACCCTTGTCGGTGCTGCTTATTGTGACGACAGCAGCACTTGTCGTGTTGTCGTTGGCAATGATATCGCCTGTGAGGCCGCTAAACGTTGCTCGCCGTTCCCAGTAGCAGGCAGTGGCTCCTTGTGATCGCCAGGTACCCGGTGCGATATCCACCCCCACGATATAGACACCGTCCTTGAACGAGGACGTCGGACTTGGCGTGATGGGCGACAGATCAGTAGTCCAGGTGCCACAGCCATCAGACTCGAATCCGGCGTCACTTCCACTTATGGTGACAACTTGTGGTCCATCCGCATTTTCGTTGGCGATGATGTCCGACGTCGCTCCGCTGAAGCCTTTGAGACGTGCCCAGTAGCATCCGGGGTTGGGGCTCTTATTGCGGTAAGTACCAGGAGTAATGTCCTTCCCCACCATCAGAGTGCCATCGCCGAATGTGGTAAACTGCGGTGCTGTGGCAGATGGAGGCGGCGCAGATGTTGGTGCCACAGACGGCGCCTCCCATGGGAATCGCTCCGTGTTGAGCCGTTGCTGAAGTCCATAAGGACCATTGATCCAGGTTCGATAGCCGTCCGTATACGCAGTCCAATTGTCGGCCTTACGCCATACGAGTAGGCCTCCCTTCCCATTCTGTCCAGTTGTGTGCTGGATCGCGTCGCCATTGGTGCTGTACGTCTGATTGTCGATACAGCTACCGACTTGGGAAGGGATCATTTGTTGAATCGTAAGAAACCCGAGCACAAATTGGCAGCCATCGGCGAAGGATGGCGTGACGCTTCCAACGAGAGCGAAGACGAGCGACACAGCGACCGCGAGGATGCGTACCAGTCTTAGCATCTTAAGCACCTCTGTTACCAGCCAAAGTAGCAGTCTGTAGTCTAGCACGGCAGGCTATTAGTGTCAATGCTGCAAAGCGATTTGTCGGTAGCGAGCTTGCCAATTCTCGCTGGAACGTGGGTGCTTAATGCACAAATTCGGCGTCGACACATATTGGCAAGACGGGGCCAGGAGGATAGCCAGTAAATGTCGAGGAGAATAGCGCCGCGGCGACGAGATGACTAATGCCCCAGTGCTTGGTCCTCTGCAGTAGTCAAGCGAGAGAGGTGGGTTACGAGCGGAAGTGATTCGAGGGGTTGAGATCGGATCCGAATATAGACGCCATGGCGGACGACATATCGCGCTTGGGATATCACTCATATTTTCAGGCCAAGCGTAATTGAGATCCTGCCTAAGATGAGCGCAGAAAATCTCTAGACGTCAAGTTTGCGATCTAAGCGGCGAGTCCTTACCTTGGTTCTCGACGTTCCGTTCAGGCGATCGTGCGTGCTATCCTTCCAACCAATATGACAGATCTTGTTATAATACTCGCATGGATAGCACGAGTCCGTCTCTTTCGAAGCGCGAAGTCGCCCTACTTGCCGGCTGGGAGCGCACCGGTGTGAATCGCATTACGACCGGAGATCTTGCAGAGGCGCTGGACCTCTCCAAGCCGCTGGCTGCGGTGATTCTTGCGCGGCTTGCCCGTAAAGGCGCGCTTGATCACCTTGGCCGTGGTGTCTACGGAGTGCGTCCGATGCGGGCGGTCAGCGTTCCTTGGGCAACCTCGGGGATCGTCGCGGTGGCTAACCTCTTGGAGGGACGCGACTATTACGTCGGTGGCCCCGTCGCGCTGACGACCCACCATCTCACGGCGCAAGTGTACCACTCGGTAATCGACGTCTTCGTCCCGGGTTGGCGCCCGGCGCAGAAACTTAGCCACGCGCAGATTGTCTTTCACACGCTTCGCTGGCCGGAGGCGTATCACCTTGGCATTACTCAAATACCGATTGGGCAGGTCATGGTTAAGATGAGTGATCCCGAGCGGACGTTGCTTGACCTGATCGATCGCCCAAATCTTCTGGGCAGCGCTCGAAGTGCAATCACTGCGGTTGAGAATGCGCTTACCACCGTTGACGTTGACCGACTGATCTCATATGCGGCTCGCTGGCCCCGTCATGCGACACGACAACGGCTTGGCTATCTACTCGATCGGGCAGGGATGAGTCGTGCGCGCTTGGCCTCACTTCTCCAGGGCAAGCGCCCAACTCAAGTGGTGCCGCTGTTGCGGGACGAGCCTAATCGTGGTCCCATCTATTCACCCTGGCGGGTACGCGCGAACGACGTCGGGGACGTGAGCGAAAGTGTGAGGGGTAACGTGTGAACCTTCCTCCCTTTCCCAGGCGGCAAGTATTATCCGACGCCTGTCGCCAAGAGGCGGCACGCCAAGGACTCGATCCGCTGATCGCCGAGAAAGACTTTTATCTCACGCGATTAATTTGGGCTCTTGCCCAGGAATGCGGCCCGCGGCTTCTCCTGAAAGGGGGAACCTGTCTCAGCAAATGTGACCTTGGGTTTCATCGGATGAGCGAAGACGCAGACTTCGTGATCCCCTGGTCGTCGAGTACGAATTATCGCCGCACCAACGTGCACCACACGAATCAGGTCCGCGATGTCCTGCGCGAAATCGTACCGGAGGTCGGCGTCGCCCTGCGCTCCTTCGATGGCGACCGATTTGAACGAGCCAGCCACGTCATTTGGATAGCAACCTATCCATCGGAACTCTCCCCTGGTGGTGAGGGAAGCATCGCGATCGAAGTCGCGATGCGCCCCGTCTTGTGCCAGGCGCGTCAAGCGCGCTTGGGCCAAATCCTTACCGGAAGTATCATGGTCGCCTACGCCGATGCATTCTATTGGGCACTCGATGCGGCCGAGGTCCGGGCGGAGAAGGTCCGAGCGGCCTATACCCGGGAAGACCGGGCCATTCGCGACTTCTACGATCTTGATCTGTTCCGTCAGGTCGAAGCAGATATGAATTCGGCCGACTTTCGTCGTCTGGTCGACGTGAAGCTGGCGGAGTTAGGTCGAGGACCGCTCACCGAGCAGCCGCCTCAGTTTGGTCTAACCCCTCAACAGAAGCAACGGCTGTACCGGGAAATTCCGCGCACTTTGATGCCCGTGCTCCGTACTACCGATCCCTCTTACGACCTCGACCGAACGCTCCGCCACTACGACGAACTGTGGGGCCACTAGCCCGCTCTCTTAGGCGGCCGTACCCTACTCTCCCGTGAGCAGCATCACCCCGCTCTGATCCAGCACCCGGCGGGTCAGGCGAAGCTCGGGGAGGCGGTGGATCGAGATCTCGGAAAGGGTGAGGATCTCGCAGCCGGGCTCGAGGTGGCCACCGTGGAAGCGCTTCTGTTGGTCCCAGAGGGAGATGTGAATGTGCGGCTGATAGTTGGCGATGATGCCGCCGAATTGGACGACTTCCAACGGACCTTCCAGGTTGATGAACTCGTCCCGCGGGGGATAGGTGTTGCTCATGACCGTGTGAATCTGGGCCTTGGTCAGGCTGCCGATCCCGCTCGTCACGACGCCGGAATGAATGTCCAGCTTCCGGGCGATCTCGCTCAGGCTCTCCAGCAAAAGCTCACCCCGTCGCATCGCGACGATGACAATGCCAGCTTGCTTGTCTTCGTACAGTTCCACGAGTTCTCCTTCATACCTCATTCTTCGATTTGCTTGGTGACACGAGCGAGGGAGCAATCAGCTTCACCACCGCCGTGTAATCCTCGTTTCCGAGGCCGGCCGCGAAGGCTTGCTCGAACGTCGCTAGCGCTGTCTCTCCGGTCAGCAGCATCGTCCTTAACGACTCTGCCTGACTATGATACAAACGCAAATCCTTCATCAGGGGGATTTCGTAGCTGTCCCAGAGATGCACTTGGCTCTCCTTACCCGGCATGACCAGGGGACCACATTTGGATGTGGTCCCCTGATTCCGCCCTATAATAGCCAGCCCGTCGCGCTAGGACAAGCGGGTGGGTGATTTCTAGGCGCTGGTCTGCGCGCCAAGTGGACCGAGGTAATCGAGCTGGCTCGTCTCGTCTTTGCCCGGTGTCACTGCCGTGGCTCGAAGCACGACCGTGGCGACAACCGCGACTACGAGGTTCGCGATCAGGGCATAGAAGGCAGCGTAGCCAGCGATGGTTGAGCCTCCGAGATGGAGAGGATAGATTGAGCTGAAGTTCGCGGCGATCGCCATCGCCGTCCCCAGTACCATACCGACCAGCCAGCCGAGTAGTAGTCCCAAGGGATGGAACCAACGGGTGTAGAGGCCAAACACAATCGACGGAAAGGTCGCGATGATCCAAACACCGCCGAGCAGTTGCAGATTAATCGCGTAGGGGATGGGGAGGAAGAGAATAAATGCCAATGCGCCAACCTTTACGACCAATGAGGTGAGCTTTGCGACGTCGGATTCGTCCTGTTCGCTCAGATCCGGCCGGAAGTACTCACGGTAGATGTTCCGGGTAAAGAGATTCGCCGCCGCGATCGACATGACCGAGGCAGGAACCAGCGCACCAATCGCGATCGCTGCGAAGGCGAAGCCGACGAACCATGATGGGAACATTGCGAGGAAGAGGCCCGGAACTGCCCACTGGGCACCGTAGGGCGCACGGGGTTGGATCCCCGCGGCCACCGCCATGTAACCAAAGAGGGCAATCAATCCCAGGATCAGGCTGTAGGCAGGAAGCAAGGCCGCGTTTCGCCGGATCACGTGCCGGCTGTTCGAGCTGAGAATCCCGGTGATCGAATGCGGATACATGAAGAGCGCGAGGGCCGAGCCAAAGGCGAGAGTGGCATAAGCGGTATACTGTCCCGGCGCCAGGAGCAGCTTCTGCGGCGGAATCGCCGCGAATACGTGGGAGTAACCGCCAAGACGACTCGGAATGACAATGATCGCCACGATGACCGTGACATAGATCAGAACGTCCTTTACCAGGGCGATCATGGCCGGCGCGCGCAGGCCACTGAAGTAGGTGTAGGCGGCGAGGATCGCGAAGGCGATGATTAGCGGCCAGTCACCGAAGATGCCCAGGCCGGCCAGCACGACCTCGATGCCGACGAGCTGGAGGGCGATGTAGGGCATCGTGGCCAGGATGCCGGTCACCGCGATAGCGAGGGCGAGAGTCGAGCTCCCGTAGCGGCCGCGCACAAAATCCGCGCCGGTGATGTAGCCGTGCTTGTGGGCCACCGACCAGAGACGGGGCATGACCACGAAGATGAAAGGGTAGATGATGATCGTATAAGGAACGGCGAAGAAGCCAATCGCGCCGGAGCCGTAAACGAGCGCCGGCACGGCGATGAAGGTATAGGCCGTATACAGATCACCGCCGAGGAGGAACCAGGTGACAACAGTCCCGAAGCGGCGGCCGGCCAGTCCCCACTCGTTGAGCAGGTTAAGATCGCCAGCTCGCCAGCGGGCGGCAAGGAAACCCAGGACGGTGACGAAAACGAACAGGACGACGAAGACTGCCAAGGCAACCATGTCGCGCCTCCCGACTATCTGAGGTCAGATCGACCCGTGGCAAAGTAGACAATCGCGGTGATGATTGCGCCAATGATAACCCAGAGAAGCTGGTACCAGTAAAAGAAAGGAAATCCCGCCAGTTCGGGCGAAGCAGAGTTGTAAAATGGCACCCAAAGAGGAACGATGAACGGGATAATTAACAGAAGATACCACCAGCGGCGTCTGGAGATCTGTGGCGTGGTGCGATCGGTCATGGGATGCCTCCTTTCTGAAAAGACCCAAGCAGACTTGCTTGCGGTGAGCATGATACGCGAAACACGATTCGTTGGGCAATATCTGGATCTCATAAGCGGGGACCGAGGCTCACGGGTTAAAGTCCAATATTCGTCCAGCGTGAGCAACCGGGATCGGTAGTAGCGCGGCCCATTGCGGGCCGCCGTTCCAGTTGCAAATCGGGATCGTCCTGCCGATGGAGGCAAATCCCCGCCTAGCCCCACCCCGCGGGGCGCAAGGCCCCGCGCTACAGGATCCCTTGCCGTCTCTCGATGCGCATGGCGGGCTAGATCTCCCCCGCCTGAATCATTGCCTCGAGTGGAGATTCGCTGATCTCGAAGGGCCAGTCGATTCGTGCGCGGCGGCGGGCCGATTCGAAGATTGCCATCGTGATCAGGTGTACTTCGCGCGCGGCATACATGTCAAGAGGGTGCTGGCCACCTTTTTCAAGCACGTCGAGCGCAGCCTCGATCTCGGCCTGGAAGGGATCATTCGGGATGACCTCGGGTACCTGCCAACCGGCCATGCCTTTGATGTGCGCGCGAACCCACGGCTCGCCCTCACTCGGCTGGTCGGGAGCGATCTCGATCATGCCATCGGTGCCATAGACGAGCGCCGCCCAGCCGGCGCGTCGCCCCATGATGCCATTCTCGATCGTCCCGCGGACGCCGTTCTTGAATTGGATCACGCCAAAGGCACCGGTTTCCACGTGGTGGCCGTAACGACGACCGGTTTCCTCCCATTGTTGGAGGCCAACCGGCGCATTCGTGAAGCCGGGATCGCGTCGGTCGATCTGACCGACCACCCAATCGACCGGCGGATCGGAGGCAAGAAAGCGAACCGCGTCGATGGTGTGAGTCCCCCCGGTCAGCATATCGCCACCGCGCGTCGGAATGCCGGAGAGGCCACTTACCTGAACGACGTCGCCAATTGCTCCCGCGTTGATCAGCTCTTTCGCCGTGCTATAGCGCGTGTGATAGCGGCGCTGGTGGCCGACGATCAGCAGTGTGCCGTTGCGCTTGGCGGCCGCGATCATGCGGTCGGCCCCGGCGATGTCGATGGCAAATGGCTTCTCGGCCACGATCAGCTTCACCCCGGCGTCCGCTGCTAGCTCGGTCAGCTCGGGCCGCAGCGGTGGCCAGCAGCAGATCGAGACGACGTCCGGCTTCTCTTTTTCTAGCATCTCCACCGCGTCGGCATACATCCGGGGAACGCCGAGTTCGGATTCCCAGTTTGCCCGGATCTCTGGAGAAATGTCGGCGCCGGCCACGAAATCAACTCGGGAGATCTTGCGGTAGGCCGGAAGATGGTGGGCGCGAGCAATGTGTCCGCAGGCGATGATCGCGGCTCGGTAGCGCGGTGTCATGATTTCTCCTTAACTTAACATTTTGAACATTTTTGTAGGAGAGAAACTTGACCTTACATGGGGCCAAGCCTCTCTCCTACAAAACGTCCTAGCCGAGTGAAATGGCGTCGCTGGTTAGCGCTGCCTCGAAGGGTGAGTCAGGGCGAGTGTACGGAAGCGGGACCGGGCGACGCTCGATCGCCGAGGCGAAAATTGCCATGATCGCTTCGAGGGTAGCTCGCCCGGAGGTACCGTCGAGGCGGTGCGGCCGGCCGGTGCGCAGGCTATTGACGATCTCTTCGACGTTGACCTGCATCGAGCGATCGGGCTCCAGCTCGGGGGTGATCGGCTGGCTACCGAAGGGACAGACCCGAAGCTCCGGCTCGCCGGGCTCCGGCTGATCACCGCTGATCTCGATCCGACCGTCGGTGCCGTTCACGACGAACTTCTGGTAGCCCGGCCGAGCGATGCTGCCGATCTCGAGATTGGCCCGCACACCGTTCTGGAAGTGCAGGATCGCGAGCGCGCCTCCTTCGACGTGGTGACCGTAGCGGGTACCGGCGGTGAGCCATTCGGCAAAGCCCATCCCGTTGACGACGTCGACATTTTGCCGACGGGTCAGATCAATGCCCCCGAAGACCCATTCGATCGGCGGATCACCGAGGAGGAAACGCGTCATATCAATCAGATGCGTACCATCGGTTAGCAAGTCACCCCGACAGATCGACGTGACCTGGCTGATCCGACCGATCGCGCCGGCGTCCAGGTAGCGCTTGGCGTGGACGTAGCGTGGGCGAAAGCGCCGCTGGTGATTGATGCAGAGCAAGGTGCCGTTCGCCTTCGCCGCGGCGAGCATTTGGTCAGCGTCGGCCAGGTGGACGGCCATCGGCTTCTCGCAGAGGACGGCGCGCACCCCGGCCTCGCAGGCGAGAACGGTCAACTCGGCGTGGAGCGGCGGCCAGGTGCAGACGCTTACGATGTCGGGTTTTTCCTGCTCGAGCATCTCCCGGGCGTCGGCGTAGGTGCGATCGACGCCGAACTCACTGGCGAATTGGCTCCGAGCGGCTTCGCTGACGTCGGCGCAAGCGACGAGCTCCACTCCTGCCGCGCCCTGGTAACCCCGGGCATGCCCCCGGCTCATCTTCCCGGTGCCAATCACCGCGGCGCGAAGAGTTTCAGATGGCATATGTTCCTCCAGCTCACAATTTCAGCGCCCCGGACGACAGACCTTCGACGAAGAGGCGACTCGTGAAGGCGAAGACGATCAGCAAGGGGATTGAGGCGATCACGTATCCCGCGAACAGCGGTCCCCAGTTCGTCCAGTTGTCGTTGCGGTAGGCGTAGAGGCCAAGGGTCAAGGTGAACTTTTCCGGGGTGGTCAGGGTGACGAGGGGCCAGATCAGATCGTTCCAGGAGTGGAGCAGGTGCATGATCGTCACGACGCCCAGGATCGATTGAGACATTGGCAAAGAGATTGAGACAAAGGCGCGAAACTCCGAAGCCCCGTCCATCCGAGCGGCCTCGAAGAGTTCTTCCGGCAGCGCTGCGAAGAACTGCCGGAGGATAAAGATTGCTAACACCTGACCACCGGAGATGTAGGGAATGATCAGTGCCCACGGCGTATTGAACAGGCCGAACGACTTGATCAAGAGAAATTGGGGTACGAGGGTCAGAATGCCCGGGATCATCAGCAGGGCGATCACCAGGAAGTAGAGCGTCTCCCGACCCGGAAACGAATAACGGGCAAAGACGTGGGCGGTCAGTGCGGCGATCGCGACTGCGCCGGCCGCACTGACCGCCGCGACGAAGATCGTATTGAGAATGTATCGCCAGATCGTATTGAAGGCGCCGGTCCGGCTGAAGTAATTATCGAAGTGGAAGGGAAGTGTCGGCAGGAACTCGTTGTGATTGAACTGGTTAAAATCCTTGAGCGACATAATGATGGTCAAGACGTACGGAAAGATGATCAAGACGCAGACGAAGATCAGAAAAGCGTGGCGATAGAGGTCGTTGCGCGTACGATACCGGGTGACGGAAGCAGTTCGCTGCTCGACCGTAGTCACTGCCATACGGCATCTCCAGAGAGCCAACCCGGACTCGTTGCGAGCTAACGCAGCTTGGCCATCCTGTAGGGAGGGGCCTTGCACCTCGCCTGCCCCCTCCCTACAGATCTGTCCGCACTGGCTCAATCCGAGTCAGTAATTCGCGCTCTTGATAAATCTTAGATTGATGATCGTGAGCACCATGATGATTGCGAAGAGAAACACCCCGATCGCCGAGGCGTAGCCTACCTTCCCAAACTGAACCAGGTTGGTGTAGAGCCAGAGACCCGGCACCATGCTCGCGTTGGCCGGCCCACCGCCGGACATGACCAAAACGTAGCCGAATGCCTGGAGCTCGCCGATAATTGCGAGCACCACCACTAGCTTGATCTGACCAGCGAGATAGGCGAGATCGATCGTCCGGACCTGGGTCCAGCCGGTCGCGCCGTCGACCTCGGCGGCGTCGCGAATCTCGTTGGGAATCGCCTGCAATCCAGCGAGATAGATTAAAACGGTCACGCCGCCAACGAAGGGAAAATGACTGAAGATAATCGCGTAGACGACGACGTCCGGATTTCCAAGCCAGGAGATGGCCGCGCCGCTAAAGCCGATCAGGCGCAACAGTTGATTGACGAGCCCCAGGCGGGATTCGTAGAAAAACTGCCAGATCAGAATGTGCACGACGCCGGGAATGACGACTGGGAAGATCACCAGGATGCGGTACCAGTATTGAGCTCGTTGGCTGCCGAGACGATAGATCGCCTCGGCGACGAAGACCGGTACGGTCAAAACGATGACCACGGCGGCCAGCGTCATCTGGAAGACGTTCCAGAGCGAGAGGCGGAAGACCTGATCGTTGGCCATCGTCACGAAGTTCTGCAAGCCGATGTAGGTGGCTTCGCCGCCGATATCCCAGGAAAAAAGAGAGCGATAGAGCGCCATGAACGCGGGGTAGTAATTGAAGATCCCCAAAAGGATGAACGTTGGCGAGATCAGCAGGTAAAGCGGTAAGGCACGACGCACCTCTTCCCAGAAGGTGCGTCGTGCTGCCCGGGTTGTCCTCGGACGAGCAACCGCTGCGGCCATTAGCAAGACCAGTTATTCTGCTTGATGTCGGCGAGAGCACCTTGCATCTGGAGATCCTGGATCGTCTTCTGAGTCGTCGGGATGTCCGCTTTGCCAAGTCGCATCAGCTTGATTGCGTCGGCGCGCTTTTGGTCGGTCTCGCGGCTCACCTTGTCGCCGTAGACGAACATCGCCGCCTCGCCGTAACCGTTGGCGATGGCGTTGAGCGGGCCTTTCAGATCCTCGGCGACGTTCACGCCCTTGATGTTCGGCAAGCGGTTGTTCAGCTCGCCAATCACCAGGGCTGCGTTCTCCGGCGTGCAGAAGTACATCAGGAAGTCGACCGCGAGCGCCTCGCGCTCTTCTTTCACTGCCCGGGTCGTGATTGCCAACTGGGTCGAGGTCGCACCCCCGATCGGCGGTGCGGGGCGACCGGTCGAAAATTGACTCGTCTCTTTGGTGATGGTTGGGCAGGAGAAGGCCCCCCATTGGAAGCCGAGCTGGGGGTCAGACTGCAGCAGACCGACGAGCTGGGTGTGATCTTCCATGATCGCGTCCTGCTGGGTCATAAACTTCTGACGCCAAGCATCGGCGGTGAGTGCGGTCGAGGCCCAGTCGGGATCCGAGAATGGAACCTCCGCCTTCAGAATCCGTAAGTAGTCGGCCGCCATCGGCGTGTTGTAATCCCAGATGCCATTCTTGATTGCGCATTCGACTTCCTTGCGCAGGACCGGCCCGCCGCCCGGGTGAACCTTGTCAGCGATGCTGCTGAAGACCATCTGGGCAACCTGGGTATCTGACCACCAGGACGTGTGACCGGTTGGGCCAATTCCCTTGTCTTTCAGCGTCTGCTGAATTTTCTCGAACTCTGCCCAGGTCTTCGGCGCCGCTTCTGGATCTAAGCCCGCCTTCTTGAAGAGGTCCTTGTTGTAGTAGTAAAACGTGGTGATCAGGTCGTAGGGAATCACATACAGATGGCCGTCGATTGAGCGCTTCGTACTCGTTGGAATTTCATAGAACTCCTCGATCCAGACCTTGCTACCGGGATCACCGGCCTTGATGTAGTGGTTTGGTTGGGCGACGAACGGATCCAGGGGCACCCACCAGTTCTTGTGGACGTCGTCGTCGATCTGAAACGAGTGTTGCCAAGAGATGTGAGGAATCGTTCCACCTGCTTGAGCGGTTTCCGTCCACAGCCGCGCGTCGGTCGTGGTGGGAACCACGACGAAGTCGAGCTTGCCAACTTCTGGATGCAGCTTCTTATAGGCGTCGCCGACCCGAACCACTGCGTTGTGCGGCTGCAGGTTCTGCGCTGACTTTTCCATGCTGGCCGAGGGCTGATAGTTTGTGCCGACCCAGATCTGGAGGTCACCGGCGACTTTGCCTACCGGGGTGGCCGAGGCGGGAACTGCGGTTGACGATCCGGCCGCGGGCGTCGCGGCGGGAGCCGACGTCGGTGGCGCGGCGACCGGGACGCCGGTTGGCGTCGAGACCGGCACGGTGGTCGGCAGCGCACCGGTTTGCTTGACTGGCTCAGTCGGCTGCGGGGTCGGAGCCGGGTTGGAGTTGCTATTGCTTCCTCCACAGGCTTGAAGCAGCACCCCTCCAACTAACAGTGCCCCGGCCGGAGCCACCTGGCGCAGTAATGTTCGACGACTGATGGCGTGCCTAACGCTTTTCACGGGGTTCTCCTCCCAATCTCTCTATTCAGCGCGAGCGTATCAGGTAAGGGGCAAGCTCGCGTCGACACCAGGCGATCGACTCGTGCAGCCACTGGAAATAATCCTCGTTCGGCGGCATCCAGCCGATCTCAATCGATAGCAACAGGTTATCGGGAGCCGGAGCATTTTCGGCCAGGATACGGGCTACCTGGTCCAATTGGCAACTGCCTCGACCAAGCGGTGCTCCGACGATCTTGCCACCGTCCGGGGTGACCGGCATGACGTGCATATCTTTGAAGTGGGTGTCGTAGCAAAGGGGAGCGACGACGCGCGCCGCGGCAACTGGCTCGTCGATCACCAGTGGACAGTTGCCAGTATCGAGCTTGAACCCGAGTCGCCGCGAGCCGAGTGGCTGAATCACGTGCTCGAGCAGTTCGTCGCAGCGGTAGTCGGCATGGTTCTCAATCGTCAAGATGATCCCTTCGGCCTCGGCGATCTCGACAAGTGGACGAAGCGCCGAGCGAATCAGCTCCATCTGGCGCGGGAACGATGGATCGTCGACGAAGCGGTTGATCGAGAAGGGCATGCCGCCGACGTGGACGACGTTGACGCCAAGCTGCTTCGCGGCCTGGACGTAGGCTCGGAACTCCTCGGGAGGACGCTTGGGAGCCGACCAATCGTCGCCGTAGCCGGTGGCAAGGATAACACCGTGCTTGGCCAAGAGATTGCCGATGCGCGTCAGCTCGGCCGGTGCCAGGTAGGAGCGAAGACTAAACTCGACTGCGTCGAGGTCGAGATCACGAGCCAGGAGGATCAACGAACCCAGTGGATCCTCGGCATCCACGCGTGGCTGGGGATGGTGGGTGAAGAATTGAACTGGACGGCCGGTCGTATCCCGAACCGGGCGACCCGAAGGATAAAAGCGTTGCTTCGTTGCCTCGCGGATGAACTGAGATCCCATGACGCCAAGCTTCACGGCACCCTCATCTATTCGCGCGTTTTCGCGCGAGAATCAGTTCGACTAGGTTCACGGGTGTTTGCTAGGATAGAATGCTCGCAGAGCGTCGTCAAGTAGCTGTCGGCAGTTTTCAATCGTTGAGATATTGGGCAGTCAAATTTTGACTATCGATGATGTACAAGCGACCACGTCGTTCTGGGTCTCAACGAAGAATCAGTCGCTCTATTTGACATCCGCGATAGCCTCGTGGTAGTCTGCTGGCTGTCGGCAGAACGCAATCGTCGAAACCATGCAAGAAGGTGAGCCAATGTGAGCATGCGTACAATCGTTTCACCGGTGGGCCCGTATCGTCCTCTCTATGAGGATGCCTATCTTGCCTTGCGCGATGCGATCATCGACGGCCGCCTGGCGCCCGGTGATCGCATTGTCGAGGCAGAGATCGCCCGGCAGATGGCGATCAGCCGAGCGCCCATCCGCGAGGCAATCCGCAAACTCGAGCAAGATGGCTTGCTCGAATATCTCCCGCGACGGGGTACCGTCGTCAAGAAGCTTTCCCATGACGAGGTCCGTGATGTCTATCTCCTTCGCGCTCATTTGGAAAAGTACGCTGCCCGGCGAGCCGCGGCGCGCATCACTGACGAAGATCTGGTCGATCTGGCCAATCTGATCGATCGGATGGATGCTTGCGCGGCCGCGGACGATTTGCCCGGGCTGATCGCCGCTGACGTGCAGTTTCACGCGCGGATCTGCCAGGCGTCGGGCAGCAGTCGCCTCGTTCAGCTTTGGGAAAGCCTCAATCCACATTGCTGGACCCTGCTCACCGGTATCAAGGCGATGGATTACACTCTTTCGGAGATCGCTAGTCGCCATCGTACGGTGCTCGCGGCGCTGCAGGCACGCGATGTCGACGGGGCCGAGGTCGAGATCGAGCGGCACATCGTCGAGCTTTCTGACCACGTGCTTGCTCACCTTAGTAAGGATTAGGACCGCGCAATGGATCCCACACAACGTATTCCCCTTGGCAATACCCGACTCAGTGTCACCCGTCTTGGCGTTGGAACGGTCCCGATTGGCGGCATGTTCGCGGCGGTGGACGAGGAAACGGCTTACGCAACCTTGCGCCGCGCTCACGCGCTCGGCGTTCGCTACTATGACACCGCACCGCTCTACGGCCACGGCGTCGCTGAGCAGCGCCTGGGCTACGTTCTCCGAGAATTTCCCCGTAATCAGCTCGTTGTCGCCACCAAGGTTGGGCGCTTGCTGCTGAGCGAGCCTCCGGCAGATCCGCGACGCTACTCAATCGGCTCGAGCCCCTTCGTCGGTGCGCCACCGCTCTACCCGACCTTCGATTTCAGCTACGACGCGACGATGCGCTCGATCGAGGAAAGCCTGCGGCGCCTGGGCCTCGACCGGGTCGACGTTCTGCTGATCCACGACCCGGACGATTATTTCGAGGAAGCGATGGCGGGCGCTTACGTTGCGCTTGCTAAGCTGCGCCGGGAAGGCGTCGTCTCGGCGATCGGGGCGGGCATGAACCAGGCCGAGATGCTCGCTCGCTTTGCCCGCGAGGCCGACATGGACTGCTTCCTCATGGCCGGCCGCTATACCCTGCTCGACCAGGCCGCGCTGCGGGATCTCTTGCCGCTCTGCGTCCAAAAGAAGATCTCGATCATTATTGGCGGTGTCTACAACAGCGGAATTCTGACCGATCCCAAGCCCGGCGCGACGTTCAACTATCGCCCGGCCGACGCTCAGTGGGTCGAGCGTGCCCAGCGCCTCAAGCAAGTCTGCGACCGTCATGGCGTCCCACTCATGGCCGCGGCAATTCAATTCCCACTTGGTCACCCGGCGATCGCCACCGTGCTGACCGGCGTTCGTTCGCCACGAGAGATCGAAGAGAATGAGCGCATGTTCCGATTCCCGATTCCGCCGGATCTCTGGCAGGAATTGCGGGCGGAAGATTTGTTACCGGCCGAGGCACCAGTGCCGCGGGAATAAAGTCGATGCTCACCGCGCTCCACGATACGATTTTGGCCTTGCCGACGATTCTGGTGATCAACCATTTCGGGCGCGCTCAGGCAGCGCCGGGCCTCGAGCAACCCGGATTCGACCGTCTGCTCGATCTGCTGCGAAGCAGCAAGGTCTATATAAAGCCCTCCGCGCCCTATCAGATCTCCCAAGTGGACGACTACGCCGATTTTCGGGAAAGTGGGCAACTTGTGGATTGTGTGCCCTTGGAGAAGATGATAGATTCAGGGTAACGGCCTTGAGCTGAGCCGAGGGGCAGCGCACCACGGGGTAGGTCGAGGGAGTTGACGGGAGACAATGCTCATTCGTCGTGCTGCCACGATCGTCGTTCTCGTTGCCGCGGTCGTCGCGGCGGTCATGTGGACCAAACTCGACATCACCCGGCATCTAGCGTTTGAGACGAACGCGCTCGACCTGGGTTACGAGACCCAGACCCTTTGGAACACTGCCCACGGTCGACCATTTCTCTTCAGCACCTTTGACGGGCTTCCCTACACGCCGGACATCACTCTCGATCCGGCCACCCTCCATCGTCCACACCTCCTTCTGGCTTTCCATGACGAGATGCTCTTGCTGCTGGTCGCGCCGCTTTTCGCCCTCTGGCCGGATCCTCGTTTTCTGCTTGGCTTGCAAGCGGTGATTGTCGCCGCGGGAGCGCTCGTCTGCATGACATTGGCCTGGGAGCGGACTGGTAGTCGAGTCGGAAGCGTCGTCTTTGGTCTGGCTTGGCTGCTCTCGCCGTCGGTGGGCGCAGCAGCACTGGCCGACTTCCACACTGTCGCCCTCGCCGCGACGCTGCTCCTGGCAACACTCTACTTTATCGCGATCGAGCGCTTTCAGCTAGCGTTACTGACCGCGATCCTCACTGCCTTGGCGCGTGAAGATGCTGCCCTTTGCGTCGCTGCGCTGGGAGTGTATCTGTGGGCACGGCAATGGCTGGTGGAGCGAGGGGTGAGGGAGCCCTGCTCCTATCCCGCTTGGTCTTCCAAAGATCCCTTCAATCGCGCCGGTCGAGTTGGCTTGATTCTTCTCACCGTCACGGGTGGCTGGGGGCTGATCGCCTTTGGATTGATCGCGCCGTTCTTCAATGGAACGATCGGCATGCTGCGGCGCGGGGGCCACGGCACGGTCGGCTCAGTCTTTTGGCTGCGTTACAACTGGCTGGGAAGGTCGCCGCCACTTGCTCTGGTCAACGTCTTTCGGCAACCTGGCCTCTGGCTCGACTGGTTCGGCCAGCGCGACGTTCTGGCTTACTTGGAAACGTTGCTGCTCAGTGGCGGAGTGGTGGCGCTGCTCGCGCCCGGCGAGCTAGCGGTCGCGCTGCCGGGCGTGCTGGAGAATACTCTATCGTCGTTCCCCTGGATGCGGTCGGGGGGTGCCCATTACTCGATTCTGATCGTCCCCATCCTGCTCTTCGCGGCAATCGAAGCGTCGCGACGCGCGTTCGAGCGGGGAAGGCGAGATATCTTCGGTGCTGCCTGGCTTGCCGTGATTCTGATCTCGGTCGCTGCCAATCACCTCTGGCTCGGTGCGTCACCGTTGGTTCCGGGCTTTCACTGGCCGAGCGTCACCAGGCGCGAGCAGGCCATCGGCGCGATTCTCGCCCAGGTGCCACCGGATGTCGCGACATCGTCGACCTCGTCAGTTTATCCCCACCTGGCCACCCGCGAACACGCTTACTGGTACCCATCGACGCTCGACGCCCAGTACGTCGCGGTCGACGTGGCTGGTAGCACTGATCCGCTCCACGCGTCCGAACTGCACGCCCGGCTGACCGATCTCCTCGCGTCGTCGGAATTTGGCATCGCCGAAGCCGCGCCGGGGTTTCTCCTATTACGTCGAGAAGCACCACGTGTGCCGATACCTCCTGTCTTCTATGACTTTGCGCGTGCCTCACCCAGCGAAGTGGCACTCGCCAAGCCGATCCCGGCACTGCGCTTCGGTGACTGGCTGGTCCTCGATCGCTATCAGGTCGAGCTATCCTCGACGCTAACGATCTTTGGACCGAGCGCGACTCTCACGACGTATTGGCACGTTGAGCGCTCGGTCTCGAGCGATTACTCATTCGACTTCTTCATGACCCGACGCAGCGACGGCGCAATCGTCGGCGAGCTACGCGACCAAGCGCCAGAGCCGATTTGGTATCCCACTTCCCGCTGGAAGCCTGATGAAGAAGTAAAAATGCGGCTCGAGCTCGGCTGGATCAGTGACCTCCAGGCAGTCGGCGTTGCCCTGGTCGACCCGGCAACGAATCAGCGTCTGCCGATAACTGGGCCGCCGGGGGACGTGCTCTGGGAGAATGGTACGATTGGCCGGGTGACACGGCTGGATCAAGGGACGTAAAGACAAAGAGAATGTGTAACAAGCGAGCGGTATGGCGAGACTATACCCTTGTCAAGGTCACAAAATTGACTTTTGCGCGTTACTGGCTAGACTGTTAAACCAGTGTTAAGTCATCCGGGCGGAGGTAATCAGGCGATGGCTAGAGGAGTTCCTCGACCGACGGGCTCCGTGAATGTGCTGCCCGCCTTTCTCGGGAGTGTCGCTGCTACCGGTGTTGCGCTTGGCCTGATGTTCTGGGCACGGGCGACTTATCAGATCCGAACGCTGCCGGAACGTGTCATGGAGTGGCTACTCCTGTTCGTGCCAACTGACCTATTTGAAAAGGGATTGCAGGCGTATGGCGCGAACGCCAAGGACATCGCGCTCTACGGCGCCTATGCCGTGATGGCGATCGTGCTCGTCGTCCTAGGGTTTATCATCCTCCGCCGAGGCATCAGGGCAATTGCCACCGCAAGCGTTGCGCTTTGGCTCTTCGCGATGGGCGTGGTCATGCCGGTTACCGGAGCCGGCTTCTTTGCGATCGACCTCTTTCAAGATGTCCTGTTGACCAACTTGAGCTACCTGGGAATCGCCTTCGCCTATGCCACGGTTCTTCTGCTCGCGCACCTACTCTGCGTCAACAATTTGGCGAGCGTTATGGATACAAATCGTCCTGCGCCCGCTCCATGGGCCCGGCGAGCTTTTCTCGGTGGACTGATCGGGACCGGTTTTGCCTACGCATTCACGCTCTGGACCGGGCGAAGCGCTGGGACGATCAGTTCTGGTCTCCCCCGTGCATCAATCCCTCAACCTCAATATCCCTCCCAATCGACTCCCGCTCCGGCTAGCCCGACCGCTCAAGCTGTTCAGGCTGTATCTACTCCGACTGCCGAACCGGCCGTGGTGGCAGGGGCGCCAGCTTCGCCAATCACCGTGCCTACCGTGCCGCCGTCGGTAACACCAGCTTCACTGACGCCGACTGCTATTCCATCCGCAGTTCCAACCTCAGCAGCCGCTAGTCCAGCAGCTGCCCCGGTGGTGAGTCCGGTGGCCAACACTCCGGTGTCAAGCGTCGCACCGAAGATCGTGATACCACCACCTCCCGCTCCGGCGCGCCAGATCGCTCGCGACAAGGATGGCTCTCTGACCGGAGCGGTCCCGCCTCCCGGCCAAGTGGCGCCGCTTTACACGCCGAATCAGATCTTCTACATCACCACCAAAAACGCGGGGGGTGACCCGATCGTCGATGCGACCAGATGGCGGCTTGCTATCGACGGTGCAGTTACTCGCCCGGTTCAGCTCGATCTCTCTCTCCTCTACCAGCTTCCGGCTGTGACAACGGTCAAGACGTTAGAATGCATCTCCAATTTCGTCCAGAATTGCGAACAAGTGCCTTTTGGCTGTAACTTGATTAGCAATGCAGCGTGGAAAGGTGTGCGCCTCAGCGATCTTTTGGGACTGGCCGGTGGGCTGCAATCTGGAGTACAATCAATCGCTATCTTCTCAGCAGACGAGTATGCGGGCTCGATTCCCAATGACCCGGCGCTTCTGTCAGCAACATTGCTTGTCTACGAGATGAATGGGCAGGTACTACCCTACGAGCATGGCTATCCGGCGCGGTTGCTAACGCCAGGCCGCTACGGTATGAAAAGCCCGAAGTGGGTGATTGGCATCCGTCCGATGAAGAGTGTCTTCGTCGACTGGTTTGGCCAACGTGGCTGGAGTCACGACGCGATCGTCCGGACGATGACCCGGATCGATGTTCCCGCGAACGGCCAGACTCTACCAGCCGGATCACAGCGAATCGCGGGGATCGCCTATGCCGGAAGCCGGGGTATCTCGCGGGTAGAGTTTAGCGCTGATGGTGGGAAGACCTGGCAGGCGGCAAATATCATTGAGGAGCCCACCGGAATCGACGAATGGACCCGCTGGCAAGGGACGTTTACCATGCCGGCCAGGGGCACCGTTCAGCTAATCGCTCGGGCGGTTGATGGAACTGGAGCACGACAAATCGTCGCGTACAATCCAACGCAGCCAGATGGCGCAACCGGCTTGATGATGATCCAAGTGAAAGCTGCTTCGGCGTAGGGTGTGGGCAACGTGTCACCGTTCAAGAAAGCGGCGCACTATTCCCGCTCCCACCGGGAGCGGGGACTGGCCTTTCGTAGGAGTGGGATCTTGATGCTCAAATACTCGCGCGTCGTTATAGCCGAGTGCTGCGAGAAAGGCAAGATGGGTGAAGTCGGAGTCTGATCAGGTCTGCGTCGTCATCCCGGTCTTAAACGAGGCCGAAGCGATCGGTCGGGTCGTCTCGGCAATTCCCCGTGGCATCGTCTCGGAGGTGGTCGTCGTCGATGGTGGAAGTCGCGATGCGACCGCCGCTGTTGCAGAGGATGCCGGAGCGCGGGTCGTTGTCGAAAGACGGCGCGGCTACGGCCGTGCTTGCGCGACGGGCGTGGTGAACAGTTCGGCCGAGGTCATCGTCTTTCTCGACGGCGATGGCAGTGATGACTCGACCAAGATTCCTTCAATCATCGAGCCAATCCTGCATGGTGAGGCTGAGCTCGTTCTGGGCAGACGAGTGAGCCTCGAATCCGGATCGCTTCCCTTTTATGCGCGAGTCGGTAACGTCGTTGCTGCCCTCGCAATCAGTCTTATCTGGCGCCAGCCTCTCCACGATTTACCGTCATTCAAGGCGATCCGCCGTGGTGATCTTGTCGCCCTGGGGATGACTGAGGCCACCTACGGGTGGACGATCGAGCTGATCGTCAAGGCTGCGCGACGCCGGCTACGGATCCGCGAAGTGCCAATTGCCTATCATGCCAGAATTGGTGGTGTTTCCAAGGTGAGTGGCAACTTGAACGCGTCCGTCAAGGCGGCAGTATCGATCCTCAGCGTCCTCGCGCGCCATGCCGTGGGGCGTGGCGATATCGGCGTCGCTGGGCGTATCCCCCTCATTTAACGGTCGTCTGTTCGAGGGGTGCGGGATGAATGTGGATCGGGCTTCGCTTGCCGTCACGGTGATGGCGAAAGCACCAATCGCTGGTGAAGCAAAGACGCGGCTTGGTCGCGAGATCGGCTATACCGCTGCTGCCACCCTCTATCGTGCGCTATTACAAGACACGCTCGAGGTGGTGAGTACCTTGCTTCCGACTGATGCCGTCCCACGTCACCACATTGTCTGCCCTGATCGTCGACATGTGGATCTCCTCGACGGTTTGTTTTTTTCAGGTTGGACCGCGTTCGCACAAAAGCGGGCTGGCTTGATGGGCGGAATCGTCGATGCATTTGACGCCGGCTTCGCGACGGCTGCCAATTTGGTTGTCGTCACCGATGCTGACAGTCCCCACGCCCTGATCAACCATTGGGTTTCTTGCGTCGACCTGGCCGCGGGCCACGACGTGACGTTAGGACCGACCTCGGATGGCGGCTATTACCTCATCGTGGCCAAGCGTTCGGCTTGGCCGCTTCTACCGGATTTGCTCCTCGCGACGACCTTCAGCAGCGACACCATCTGCACGGCAACCTGCGACCGCGCACGCTCCTTGGGGTTGAGCAGTGCACTTGGGCCAATGAGCTACGATGTGGATACCGGCCCTGACCTCGCGCGATTCGTTCGGGATCTCCAGTCGATCCCCGATGACCGACTTCGGCACAGTCGCGAGGCGTGCGGAAATTTTGATATCAGGTAGATCCCGAGTTCCTCGCATACTTGAAAAGACAGGGAGTACAAACCATTTCGATGGTTAATCAGATTGTCAATCCAAGGAGACCTGCTGTCTGCGTCACCGGCGGAGCAGGATTCATTGGGAGTCACGTAGTCGATCGCTTGCTTAGCGAGGGGGCACGAATAACTGTGCTCGACAATCTTTCAACTGGACGCCGTGAGAACGTCGAGCCTCACTTGGGCAACCCACGCTTCCATTTTGTCCAAGGTGACCTACTTGATCTCGATTGCCTGCGCGAGACGATTGCTGGCCATGATCTGGTCTGGCACCTTGCTGCTAACACCGATATTCGTGGGGGAACCATTCAGACCGACGCGGATTTGAAGAACTGTGTCATGGGCACCTGGAACGTTCTCGAAGCCATGCGGCTGACCGGCGTAAGAGATCTCATCTTCGCGTCGTCAGGCGTCGTCTATGGCGACTCACCGGCCAATCCGCTTCTGGAGAGCACTGGACCTCTTCTCCCGGTTTCTCTCTACGGGGCCGGCAAGCTAAGCGGTGAGGCTTTCGTCAGTGCTTACTGTCATCTCTTTGGGTTACGTGGCTGGATGTTTCGGTTCGCGAATGTCATTGGCAGTCGGACCAATCATGGCGTCGTTCACGATTTCGTCCGGAAGCTTCGTCAGAATCCGAGGGAGTTGGAAGTGCTGGGCGATGGCTACCAGGTGAAGCCGTATCTCCTAGTGGAAGAATGCGTTGACGGCATGCTCTACGCCTACCGCAACGTCGCGCTGAGCGTCGAGCAACCCTGCGACGTGTTCAATCTCAGCACGGACACGACCATTAGCGTTCGCGAAATCGCCGAGATCGTTATTGACGTCCTCGGTCTGAACCAGGCCAGGATTCGCTACACGGGCGGTCGACGCGGCTGGCCCGGGGACGCGCCGGTCATCTTGATGGGTGCTGCAAAGCTGTGTCAGCTTGGCTGGTCGGCCCGCCATAGCTCGGCGGAGGCAGTTCGCATCGCGGCCAGTCGATTGGCGCAAGAGATGCGCGCTTAGTAGATAGAATCATCCCTTTTTGACCGCCTCCCTGCCACCCACTATCATCAATCTAGTAGCCCATTCCTCGTGCAAGGAAGCCAAATGAAGCAGTTTGATCGCCACCAACATGGCATTGCTGCGCGCCTGACTTGCCGATGGTCGCGCCGCTCCCTGCTGACCGCCCTCGGGACAGTTATCCTAGCCAGCGGCGTGATTGCCTGCCAAGCAGAGATTGCCCCGGCCGTCCCAACGGCGGCGCTGGCTCGGCTGACTCCCCTGCCATCGCCAGGCCGGGTGCCACCCAAGGCGGTATCTTCGCCGTCCGCGGTATCTCTGGCGACCGCTGTTCCGACCTCAGTTCCGCCGGCGATGCCAGATCCACTGCTATCTCCCGTGCCCTCACCCAGTCCAACGATTCCCTTCGACGCCAATCCTGAGCATCTCCAGCCGAATGGTCCACCCCACGACCCGGGCCCGCTCACCTGGGCTCATCCAGGCTCCTATTGGGGCGATAGGTTCAATAAGTCGGAGATTGTCAGCTTCAGCTCGAAGCAGCCGCTGATCACGACCTACTATTTCTACTGGCACGATCTGACCGACCCGACTCGCCAGCAGCGAATCAAGATCTCTTGGACCGAAAGCCCACCGGACCCGGCCCATTATAGCTTTCTCAACGTCCGTACCCACCTCCAGCAATTCTCAGATATGCAGGCGGCCGGAATCGACTTTGTTTTGCCGGTCTATTGGGGTGAGCCTGGGCATCCTGGGCGGAACTTCAACCCAACCCCGGGCCACTTTTGGAGCACCGAGGGCATACCGCCGATGATCGAAGCATTCGATCAGCTCACTGCGGCCCGTAAGCCCTTCAAGATGGGGATGTTCTACGACACGACCATCCTCGCCAACGCTGACCTGACCACCGAGAATGGTAAGGCTTACTTCTATGTGAATGTGCGCGACTTCTACTCGCGCATCCCACCCCGACATTGGGCGGTGATCGACGACAAGCCGATTGTTTGGCTCTACGACACGCAGTGGGTGAGCAAGTTCGATCAGGCGACCTTCGACGATCTGAGCGAGCGCTTTGCCCACGACTTCGCGGGTCTGCGCCCCTATGTCGTGCGAGAATGGCAGTGGTATCAATCAAAAGGGGTGACGCCCAGCCAGATCATCCACACTGACAATCTTTATGGCTGGGGCGCCGCGCCCTCCGGCTTCAACACCGACCCGCGTTTCGGGGTCGCCGAAATTGGTCCCGGCTTCAATAACACGGGCTTTTGCCACGCCGGCGCCGCTCAGAACTGCTTCGACGTCAACCGCCAGAATGGCGCCTACTACGCCCAACAGTGGCAGGAGGCACTGCGTGCCGGCCATAAGCTCGTCGCGATTGAAACCTGGAACGAGTTCAGCGAAGGCAGCGGCATCGCCGAGAGTGTTCAGTATGGGCGGCTCTACATCGACCTAACGCGCAAGTACGCGGATGCGTTCCATGCCGGTCGGACAAGCGCCGGCTAGGTCTTTGGTTGCTGTTAGACTGACAACCCTCCATCGATCATAAACGTTGCGCCGGTCACGTACGACGACTCGTCGCAGGCGAGGAACAAGATTGAGTAGGCGATCTCGCGGGGCTCACCGTGACGCTTCATCAGGTTGCCGACTCTCGTGGCTCGCATCTCGGCTTCTGCTTGCTCGAGGGAGATTCCTTTAGCAGCGGCGCGCCGGCGCACGTGGTACATGGTCAGTGTCGGGCCGGGGCAAACTGCGTTCACCCGAATGTTTTGCTCGGCGTGGTCGCACGCCATCGAGCGCGTCAGCGCCAGGACGGCATTCTTGGTCGCATCGAATTGCGCAATATTCTTCCGACCAACGATGGCGTTGGCCGAGGAGACGTTGACGATGCTGCCACCGCCGTTCTTCACCATCTCGGGCACGGCGAACTTACTCGTGTAGGCAACTGCGAGCAGATTGACACCGATGATGAACTCCCAGGACTCCGGGGTTGCCTCGGTAATTGGCCCCCAAACGCGCACGCCGGCCACGTTCGCCAGGACATCGAGCCTCCCCAGGCGATCGACTGTCTCACGGACCGCGCGTGCGGCCTCGTCTTCTTTGGTCAGGTCAGCACCGATCACGACGACGCGCTCGCCCGAGGGATCTACTTCTTGGGCGACACGCCCGGCGGCCGCAGTATCGTTGTCCACTATGGCGACGCGCCCCTGTTCTTCCCAGAAAAGGCGTACCGTTGCTTCGCCGATGCCGCCGCCACCGCCGGTGACCAGTGCGATCTTGCCAGCTAATCTTTCACCCATCGCGGTCTTCCTCGCTTATGCTTAGTTAGTAACCACTATCGACGGGGAATCTCGCCCGCGGGGATGATCCGGCAATCAGGTAAGGCGCGGAGAAAGGCCTCGGGACCCGGAGGCGAGTAAACGGCGAGGATCCGCATAGGCTCCCAGCCAGTATTGATCGTCTCGTGATATACGTCGGCCGGAATCTGTACCAGGTCGCCCGTGGTAACGGTCTTGCGCATCGGGTGTCCCTCCGCGTCTTCGACCATCTGAACGCCGGTCCCCGAGACCACGTAGAGGATCTCCTCGACGCCAGGATGGTTGTGGCGAGTATGTCCCTTCCCCGGCTCGAGGATAACCAGCCCGGCTGTGATCTGCTTGGCGTTGGTGACGCGTGGCTCACTCAGCCACTTGATCGTTCCCCAGTCGAACATCTGCGTTTCGACATCGTCCGGGGAAACAAAGCGCTTGTCGGCGCCTGACATGCTTAGCCTCCTGAATCTGTACGGTAGTGATAAGCGAAGGCACAGTCCTCACCCTAACCTTCTCTCAGAGGAGAGGGAGTTCTCCTGTCTCTTCCCCTCGGGTAGTGGGGAAGAGGTTAGGAGTTGAGAAAACAACCTACCCCTTGATTCCGGTCGTCGCGATCCCTTGCACGAATAACTTTTGCGCGAAGAAAAAGATGGCCAGACATGGTAGCATCGTCACTACCGAGGCAGCCATCAGCCAGTTCCACGAGGTCGTGTCGAGGTCACGGAAGAGACGCAGACCGATCGAGACGACGTATTTCTCCTGAGAGTTGAGGTAGATCACCGGATAAAGAAACTCATTCCAGCGGCCGACGACCGAGAAGACGGTCACCGCGGCGAGCACTGGTTTCGAGAGCGGCAGGATGATCTGCCAGAAGATGCGCAGGGTACCGCAGCCATCGATCTTCGCGGCGTCGTCGAGCTCGAGTGGGATCGTCATGAAGAACTGGCGGCAGAGGAAAATGAAAAAAGCACCGCCGCCGAGCCAGGCCGGGACAATCAGCGGATTCCAGGTGTCAATCCAGTTCAGCGAGCGGAAGATCAGGAAGACTGGCACCATCGTGACTTGCTCCGGCAGGAGCATCGTGCTGATCACCATAATGAAGAGGAAATCCCGACCCGGCGCGCGTAGTCGCGCGAACGCGTAACCGACGAGTGAAGCTGAAAGAACCTGGCCGAGCGAAGCAACCAAGGTGATGTAGGTAGTATTGAAGAACCACTGCCCAAACGGGAGCACAGTGAGCGCTTCGCTGTAATTCTGCCAGCGCCATTCGCTCGGAATCCAGCGTGGTGGATAGAGAAAGATCTCGCCGGGGGTCTTGACCGACGTGTCGAACATCCAGATGAACGGCACGATCATGGTGATCGCGCCGGCCAGCAGAATGAGGAAGGCGATCAGCTTGGTGATCTGGGCGACGCGGTGCATGCCGAGTCCAGCCTGACGTCGCGTCTTGGCCTTGGTGACGACTTCGGCTGCTGCCCTCATCGGCCTTTCACTCCCCCTTCGTAATGGACCCAGCGCCCGGACGAGCGGAAGACGAGCGCTGTCAGGGCGAGGATAATGATAAAGAGGATCCAGGCCATTGCCGAAGCATAGCCCATCTGATTGTACTGGAAGGCGACCCGATAGAGCAGGAGGACGTAGAACAGGGTCGCGTTCACCGGTCCCCCGTTGGTCATGATAAACGCCTGGGTGAAGACCTGGAAGGAGTTGATGATCTGGATGACAAGATTGAACAGGATGACCGGTGTGATCATTGGGACCGTGATCGCGAAAAATTGCCGGATGCGGCCAGCTCCGTCCATCGACGCGGCTTCGTAGAGGTCGAGAGGAATTCCCTGCAATCCAGCCAGGAAGATGATCATCGTTGCGCCGGTGCTCCAGAGGCTCATCACGATGAATCCGGGGAGTGCCCAGGTCGGACTCGACAGCCAGTCAGGGCCGGTCAGACCAACCATTCGCAAAAAGTAGTTCAACAGACCAAATTGCGGCTGCAGGACCCAGATCCAAAGCAAGGCGACCGCGACGCCTGAGACGACCGAGGGAAGATAGTACACCGTGCGGAAGAAGCCGATGCCAAAGATCTTTTGATTGAGCAGGACCGCGAAGATCAGCGCTACGATCAGTCGCAAGGGGACCCCGGCGAAAACCCAGATCGCCGTCACCTGTAACGACTTGAGGAAGAGCGGATCACCTGCAAAGAGCTGCTCGTAGTTGGCGAGACCGACGAAGATTGGCGGATTGACGATGTCATATTTGGTCAAGCTGAGATACAGGGCGCTGATCACTGGCCCCAGGGAAAGCACCAGGAAATTGATTAGCCAGGGCGAGATCAATAAATAGAACAAGAGGGCTTCACGTCGCTCGAGCCGGGTTAACCCCAGCCAGCGACGCGGCTGCCCGGACGCCGGGGCGCGTGAAAAGGTCGCGGATGCCGCCATTTTTGTCCTCGCCGGTCATTAGTCTACCTGTCTTCTTCTCGTCCCTTCATCCTTACGAAAACCTACTTGGGCACGACGTAGGGCTGGAACTTGGCGTTGATCTGTTGGGCCATCGCCTTTGCCGCGTCGGCGCCACTCTTCGTGTTGGCCATTAGGGCTTCCATCTCGTTGGTCATGATCGTCCAGAACTCGGGCTTGATGTTCGGGTGCGGGGTGTCGGGCCAACCGCCGTTGAGCGCATCGAGAAGTAACTGATTCTGCCATGGCTGCAAGGGAGAGACCTTGTTGAAGTCGATCTTGCGATTTGCCGGCATCGACGTTGCCCTGGTCATGAGCTCGTTCCCTTGATCCGCCGTGTCGAACTCGACCAGCTTCCAGGCTTGGTCGGGAACCTTCGTCTTGGACACGATCTGGAATCCGTTTGGACTGAGGTTGGAGACGCGCTTCTTGCCCATCGGGATCGTCGAGATGTCCCACTCGAAGTCCTTGATCGGCTTGTCAATCACCGCCGCGCTCTTGAAGCCGCCCCAAACCATGCCAACTTTGCCGGTTTGGAACATCGCGTCCGAGCCGCCCATGTTCGCGGCAACTGACGGCGCGATCTTGTACTTGTAAACCATATCCTGGATGAACTGGAAGCCTTGCTGCCCGTCCGGACTGTCCATGACCGCCTTGGTCGGATATTCGAAGCTATCCCAGTAGTACTGGCCGAAGAGCCACGAGAAGTGGGCCGCGTGCAGGTTATCCTCGAAGACGTAGCCCCAGGTCTGCTGCGACGGATTGGTCAGCTTCTGGGCATATTGAATGAAGGTGTCGAGGCTGAAGTCGGCGTCCCACTTCTGGGGCAGGTCCGGCAAGCCGGCCTTCTTGAAGAGCGTCTTGTTGTAGATCGTATAACGCGTGTCGTTCCAGGCGCAGATGCCCCAGATCTTCCCGCCCCACTGATAGCCCTCTTGGGAGGCCGGATTGATGTCGGACAGGTTGAAGTTGTTGTCTTTGATCAACTGGCTGAGGTCGAGGACCATGCCCTGGGTGGCGACCCTTTCGGCATCGGGCGGCGAGGCATAGATCACGTCGGGGGCGGTGTTGCCGGCGTACTCGACAGTGAGCTTATCCCAATACTCGTTGCCCGGTGTGTACTCCAGGTTGACCGTGATCGATGGATATTTCTTCTGGAAGGCAGCTACCGCGTCTTTCCAAGACGGCAAGTTCGCCGCAGCGGTCCACGTGTAAAGGCGAACCGTTGCTGGGCCGGCCGAAGTGCCGCCGGACTGAGCGGCTGGCACTGCCGTCGCCGCGCTGGCCGAAGCGGTCGTCGCCGGCTTTGCTGCCGTTGCCGCTGGTGCTGCGCTACTGACCGAGGCGTTGCTGGATCCACTACTTGTCGCCGTCGGCGCCGGCTGGCTGGCCGAGCTACAGGCCACAACCAATGGTGCAACCAGGCTAAGTCCCACGCCGATGGCTCCGTACCGAAGGAAAGATCGTCGCGATGTCGCTTCGCTATTTACCATTTTCTCCATCAGATCCTCCTCAGAACCCAGTCCAACAAGACTTCCTCTTTGCCAAGTTGCCATGATATCAAGAAAGAACATGTGCGGATATTGCCGGTTCAGGTCATTCCGAGCGATGGTAGGAGCGAGGAATGACCGAATTGGCAAGTGCTACTGTCGTCCTACGCCCCTGGATCAGCCCGCAGTCGGCGCCGTGACACCGTAGGATTCCGCTAGCCCGACGAGCTTTTGCCAGGTACTCTCGGGCAGCTCGATCCCCTCGCGCTCGCGTTGCGTGGCATTAAGACGTCCTCGCTCGCCGGGCACGATCACTCGCTCGAAGCCCGGCGCGGGTGGGGTTGCCTTGATTTTCTCAATCGACCGGTCCTCGAGTAGCTCATACTCGCCGGGCGGTAGAAAAATGTCGGTTGCGATGCCCCACATGAAAACGCAGTTGCGGGTCTTTTCGCCCTCTTCGAAGCGAGTGGCACCGGTCAAGGCTCCGCCGAGCGCCTCGGCGACCATCGAGAGGCCGAAGCCTTTGTACTCGGCCATCGTGCGCAGCATGCCGCCGTTGCCGAAGTCATTGGGATCGCGGGTGGGCATGCCATTACGGTCGAGTAGCCAGCCCTCCGGCAAAAGCTCTCCCTTTTCTCGGGCCAGGGCGATCTTGCCACCGGCGACGACCGTCGTCGCAAAGTCGACGATAACCGGGGGAAACTTTTTGGCCGGCAATCCGAATGCGAAAGGATTGGTTCCCAGTGTTTTGCCGGCGCCGCCGTAAGGTGCCGTCGACGTGCCGCGTCCGCCACCACAGAGAGTGATCATCGCGATGATCCCAGCGTTGGCGGCTTGCTCGGCGAACTCGCCCAGCCGGCCGATGTGATTGCAGCGCTGGATCCCGACCGCCGCGACGCCACTCGCGCGGACTTTTTGAATCAGCACTTCGGTCGCATAGGCTGCGGCAACCTGGCCGAAGCCCCACCCGCCGTCGATCAATGCCGCGGTCGGGCGCTCGTTCAGAATCTTCGGGCTGACGCCGGGATCAAGGCTGCCTTTCTGTATCTGACCAATGTAGCTCAGAAGCTGGGCAATGCCGTGCGAGTCGTGCCCGTGCAGGTTGCTGAGCACCAATGAATTGGCGACCGCGCGGGCATTCGCATCGGGCGCGCCTGCCGCGCGGAGGATCGCCGTTGCCAATTCACGTAGTGCGTCCGCGGAAAGTCTTGCCATCGTCAACGCTCCTCGGCCTGGTTCCTATTTGGGAGTGTCTCCCGAGCCCCCGTCCTGACCGTCCCCTAACGATTCCCACCGTGAACGGGAACATCGCGGCGAATCTCGATGCCGGCCTCTTCCAATCCGGTCTTGATCGCGCGCAGACAATTCAGCCAGGAGCCATCGTAGTGACCGATTGTCAGGGCATCGGCGCCACACTGCGCCGAGACGAGAATACCCTGCTTCACCAGTTCTGGGGTAGCCTTCGGACGAGGCGAGATCGCCGAGAGGAAGTATTTGTCTACGCCAATCGTTCGCCGGACGTTATGGAGGTAGCGCCGCTTCCATTCCATGCGCTTGGGATCGCCGGTCTGCTCGCTGTAATCCGAGCTGCGCACCGAGTCCATGAACTGGGCGATGCCCTTCAGATCGAGTCCCATCAGCTCGGGAAAAGTAGCGTAATGGTTCAAGCGGATATCGATAGTCGGCTTGGCCTTCTTCACCGCCTGGTAGATCTGGCCGAAGAACTCGGTGAGCGAATCCGTGCGGAACTTCAAGAAGGCGTAGAGCTCGGGAATCTCGGCCAGGAGCGCGGTAGGCGTCGCACTGCTATTCCAGAGCAGATTCAACTCGAAAGCCTGGCGCGCATTGTAGCGGTCGTAGCCATCAGCGATCCAGCGCAGACGGTCGACCATCGCGTTCCAGTTGATCCCGCGCTTCTCGGCGGTCTGGCGGCAGTGATCGCAGAAGCAACCACCAAGGGTGATGCCGGTCAGGCGTTGAACGTCGTCAGCCGAGGAGCTTGCCCAGGGGTGGGTCCGCCCAGGATTGAACCCGCGCACGCAGGTCATAATAAAGTCGATATCGTAATGCGTGGCCAGGTCGACGTAGAGGGCGATGCCGTACGCACGCACGTCGGGGTTGTTGAAGCAGATCTGCTGATCGAATGGCTCGCCGTAAATGTCGCGCTGCACGCAATCCAAAAGCTCACCGCGGGTCCGCTCCTTGTCGACCCAGGTGTGAGAAAGCTCGGCCCCCACGGTCATGCCGCGACGACGCGAGCCGTCGATTAGCTCTTGGAGCCAATCACGACCTTGCAGCTCGGCATTGTCGCTCAGGCGCGGCTTGATCCGGCTGCGCTCGTATGATTCGGGACGTGGCGTCCAGTAAGCCCGCGAGTCCTCGGTCCAGTAGACCTTGCGTCGGGGGTTGTGCGGATAATAAAAGTCGGTGAGGGGGCGCTTCTCATCGTGCATGAGGGCGACGAGGTAGGTGGAGTTGGTAAGCGTTTCGGCTTCAAGGAAGTCAAGGATGTGGTCGAGACCTTCGTCGAGCAGATCCCAGGCGTAAAGGCTGGCGACAACTTCCCTCCAGTACATACAGGCGTCCTCGTTCGTTTTTCATTTGGGTGCCAGGCGGAAAGGTGATGTTGTTATAACAGCTTGTCTGACCAATGTCAATAATGTTGTTGACATTAAGAGTGTGGTTGTCTAGGATGAAGTCCAAAGGATGGCGACGCAACTTGTGTGGCTGTTATAACAGGAGATGTCTCACCGCGTGCAATAGATTAGGAGAGTCTGGTGAAGATCGATCGTCGAAGCTTTGTGCCGCTCTACGTGCAATTGAAGAACATCGTTCAGCGTCAGATTATGAGCGGCGAGCTTCCACCGGGAGTATCACTGCAATCCGAGCCAGCGCTTGGTCGTACCTATGGCGTCAGCCGAATTACTGTACGCCAGGCGCTCGATGAGCTCGAAGCCGAAGGCTTGATTCGGCGCGAGCCTGGTCGTGGAACGTTTGTCGCCACGGCGACCTCGAAGCGTGGGCTGGTCATGGGGCTCCTTTTTGGTGGAATGAGCGAGCGTACCTTTGGCCACCGCAACGACACCTCTTTTGGCGACCTCGTCGGGGGGGCGGCCGCTGCGGCGAGCCAGCGCGGCGCGCTCGTTCATCCGATCCCTTTGTCTGACGATGACCGTTTAGAGGTGGCTCTGGCAACGCCGACGGTCACGCAACTGAACGGACTGCTCGTCCGGCTCGCTCGGGACTTTACCGAGGACGTTCTCCAAGCTCTCGACGCGACGGGTTTGCCTTACGTGGTAATCAAGCGGTTCCTTCCGCCCGGTCGAGCAAGCTGCGTGTATTCTGATGACACGAGTGGCGCCGAAGCAGCCACCACCCATTTACTTGGTCTTGGCCACCGACGCATTGCTCTGCTGCTCGGACCGCCTGAAGTCGGAGTCTGGGATGAACGCCGCCTCGGCTACGAGCACGCTCACCGGAAGGCCAACACCCCGGTAGATCCGAGTCTCATTGCGAGTGTTGGTTATCCGATGGACGAAGCGAGCGTCGAGGTAACGCGCGATATGCTTTCATGGCCGGATCCTCCAACGGCGATCTTCGCTGGTAATGACTATATGGCGATTGGTGTCTACCGGGCGATTCGAGAGCTGGGCCGCGAGCCGGGACGTGACGTCCCAGTTGTGGGCTATGGCGGCACTTTGTTCGCGACGACGATGTATCCAGCTCTTACCACGGTTTCCAGCTCTGGGCATGACTTTGGTCGCGTTTCGGCCGAGCTGCTGCTCGACCTGATCACCGGTGTAACCCACGGACCCCAGCAAATCAGCGTGCCCTGGCATCTCAAAGTACGTCAATCGACGGTTTGGCACTTGAACGCGCACTCTTTGGACCTCGCGACGAGTATCAACGGCGTTATTTCCGCCGGGTAGTAACGGGGCATGAGTGCGGAATTGATGGCTGAGGCAGGACAGTGGTGGTGATGAGCGCGCCATCCCGGGGCGCCCACGCACGATCAGGCGAACGGTCGCGTTTCCTTCGTCCTCTCCCGTCTGAACCTCTTCGATTTGCTTCGATTTGATAGTTCTGGAGGATTAAAGCGATGTCTAGCAACCCGCATTCCCTGGTCGTGTTCGTGTCGGGGCTCAGTGATCCCGAGTCCCAGATGGCGCAGATTCGTGCGACCGTTCCCGGCGCGGTGTGTCGCTACTTTGAGAAGCGCAGTGAGTTAGAAGCGCACATCGAAGAAGCCGAAGTCGTGGCCGGTTCGATTTCCCCCCAAGGCTTGGCCAAGGCCAAGCGGCTGAAGTGGGTCCAGAGCTGGGCGGCCGGACCGGACGAGGCACTCTTTCCGGAAATGATCGAGAGTCCGGTCATTCTCACGAGCTGCAAAGGCAATGGCGCGATTCCGTTGGCCGAGCATGC
This sequence comes from Chloroflexota bacterium, assembly GCA_021324795.1. Lineage (GTDB taxonomy): Bacteria > Chloroflexota > UBA6077 > FW602-bin22 > CADDYW01 > JAJPIK01. The sequence goes on along the minus strand of JAJPIK010000084.1, from coordinate 56,824 downwards.
GATGATGCTCATGCTGATGCTCAACCGCAACGCGCTGCGCTGGATCCGGGCGCAGGCCGAGCGCCGCTGGGACCGATTCTTCCACGACGAACTGAACGGTCTGACCTGTGGGATCATTGGCCTCGGCAACTCCGGCCAGGATCTTGCCCTCAAGGCGAAGGCGTTCCACATGCGGGTCATCGGCATACGTCGCAGCAATCAACCGACCCCGAACGTCGACGAGCAGTTTCCCCGGGAGCGTCTCCACGAATTTCTGGCCCAGTCCGACTTCGTCGTCGTGACCGCTCCCCGCACGCCGGAGACAATCGGCATGCTCGGCGAAGCCGAGCTCCGAGCGATGAAGCCGACCGCCTATCTCATCACCTTCTCACGCGGCGGTATCGCCGACGATAACGCGGTACTCAAGGCCCTGAACGAGGGCTGGATTGCCGGGGCGGGTCTGGATGTTCAAGGCATCGAGCCACTTCCGCCGGACCACCCCCTCTGGACTGCGCCGAACACGATCATCACCCCGCACAACGGCGCGACTACCAACAAGACCCGCCAGCGCGGCGTCGACATCTTTTGTGACAATCTCCAAAGGTACGTCGCCGGTCAACCGCTGCGGAACGTGGTCGACAAGAAGGCGGGGTACTAAGTTTAGTGATCAGTGACCAGTAGCCGATTGTGCGTAGCCAGGATCCTGACCACTGGTCACTGATCACTATCCTAGCGGAGGAAATGTCTTGGCAACAACGAAGCCGCGGATTACCGACGTCCGTCCCATTCCTTTGCGCGCGCCAATTGACCGGCCGGTACGTATGGCGCTGGGCGAGATGCGCTGGCGCAATGGCTGCCTGGTCGAGATCACGACCGACGCCGGCGTCGTCGGAATTGGCGAAAGCTGGGTTAACTTTCCCGCCTGGGCGCCGGCCGAGCGTGTTGCGACGATCACTGAAGGGATTCGCCCGCTGCTGATCGGCGAAACAGTCGACGATCCGCGCCGGCTGCAGCGCAAGCTCTTGACCAGACTGCAACGGATCGCTCTGCAGTGGGGAGCGATCGGACCGATCTATCAGGCGATCAGTGGGGTGGATCTCGCACTTTGGGATCTGGCCGGTAAGCTCGAAGGGGTGCCGGTCTGGAAGCTCCTCGGCGCGCCGCGCCAGGACTTGGTGCCGGCCTACGCGAGTGGTCTGGGGCCGGATAATCCCGGCGAGCAAGCCCAGGCGGCGGTCGAGGCCGGATTCGCGGCAGTCAAGCTCAAAGTGGGCTTTGGTCGCGAGCGCGACCTGGCCAATCTGGAAAAAGTGCGCGCGGCGATTGAGGACTGTCCCCTCTTTACCGATGCCAATCAAGGCTGGAGCCTCGACGAAGCCCGAGCCATGTCGCCAGCCCTGGCCGAGGCCGGGGCGCGTTGGATCGAAGAACCCCTTTCAGTTGACGACGACGCCTGGGATGAAGTCGGCCAGGTCTTCCCCATGCCGGTGGCCGGGGGCGAAAACCTCTACGGCGCCCGCGAGTTCAGTCGCTGGCTCGAAGGTGGCCGGCTCCAGGTGCTCCAGCCCGACGTCTGCAAATGCGGTGGCATCACCGCGGCCTACGACATCCTGACCAGTCCTAGCGCCGCCCAAGCGCGGCTCGCCCCTCACTACTTTGGTGGTGCCGTCGGCCTGGCCGCGACCATTCATCTCTTCGCGGCGCTACCAATCGAGCGTCGAGTCATGGTCGAGTATGACATTAACCCGAACCAATTGCGCGAATCGCTCCTCGATGAGCCATTGCTGGTTGGCGGACAGCTCCGGGTGCCGGATGGGCCGGGGCTGGGCATCAAGCTGAATGACCGAGCGCTCGCTGAATTAGGGGGGTAACTCCTTTCCCTGCCACAATCGCTGCATCTCCTCGGACATTTTGAGTAATTCAGCCAGCTTCCCCGCGGCCTCGATCCGACCGTCATTCACAGAGAATGATCTGGGCGGCGCGACGGTGGGAGACGACGAGGCAGGCCGGACCGGGCAAGCCAGCCTCGGCCTCGAAGACGCGCTCCCAGAGCGTGCGTTCGGTCTCGACGTCGAGGGCGCTGGCGAGGTCATCGAAGACAAGTAAGTCCGGAGTCCGCACGAACATGCACGCGGCCACGCGTTGTGCCTGACCGCGTCGCGCGAGAGCGATCACCCGTGTCATCCGATCGGCCGCGTGGGGACCGATCGACCCGCCCGGTTCGAGGACAGCGAGCAATCCCTCGTCGAGTACGGTACCTCATGGCATACTGATCCTATTCTAGCATTCTGGGTAAGAGACGCGTGCTAAACCAGTCCAAGATGTAGCGGAACCGCTCCAGCCGGTGTCGGGGGCGGCCAGAGCGCGAGAGTTCGTGGTTCTCGTCTGGGAAACGGATGAAGGTGGTGTCGCGCCCGAGCCTTTTCAAGGCGATGAAGAGCTGCTCAGCTTGCTCGATTGGGCAGCGAAGGTCTTGCTCCGAGTGGATGATCAAGAGCGGTGTGGTCATCTCCTTGACATAGGTGAGGGGCGAGCGCTCGATATACCAGGCAAAATTTTCCCAGGGCAGAGTGCCGCTTTGCATCTCCCCAAACAACGGGCCGATATCGCTCGTGCCGAAGAACGAGTAGAGGTTGTTCACCGCCCGTTCCGAGCAAGCAGCCTTGAAGCGGTTGGTGTGGCCGACAATCCAACTCGTCATGAATCCGCCGTAGCTGCCGCCCATGATCCCCAGTCGATCGGGATCGAGGAAATCGAAGCGACGGCAGGCCTCATCGAGCCCGGCCAGCACGTCGAGGTAGTCGCCGCCCCCCCAATCGCCGACGACGGCGCGGGTGAATTCCTCGCCGTAGCCCTGGCTGCCGCGGGGATTGGTGAAGACCACGGCGTAGCCCGCGCCCGCGTAGACCTGGAACTCGTCAAAGAAGTTGTGACCGTACTGGCTCATCGGTCCACCGTGAACGTTGAGTAAGGTCGGGTAACGCTTGCTGGGCTCGAAGCCAAACGGCTTGATCACCCAGCCGTCGAGTTCAAAACCGGCTCGCTCGTAGTGAAAGCGCTCCGGTCGGGAAAGCGCGACCTCGGTTTTCCAGGAGTGGTTGAGGTCGGTGAGCTGCCGCTCGCCGGAGCCATCGGCATGGCTAACCAACACCTCCGGGGGCGAGACCGGGTCGGTCACACTGAAGGCGAGCAGGCTGCCGTCGGCCGACGTCGAGACGTCGCCGAGTTGGCGCTCGCCGCCGACGATTCGTTCCGGTGCGTTCCCGCCAGTGCTGGGAACTCGATACAAGGGCACGTTGCCGTGCTCGTCCACGGTGAAGCAGAGCCACTCGCCATGGCTTGTCCAGCGTGGAGCGTGGCAGTTGCGATCTAGCCCAGTGGTCAGACAGGTGGACGCTCCGCCGTCGACCGAAATCGTAAAGATCCGAGCGTTGCGACCCGCCTCGTTGAGTCGGTGCGAGCCAACGTAGGCGACCGTTTGTCCGTCAGGGGAGAAGACCGGCGAGCTTAGCGGACCGGCGGTATCGGTCAGCCGATATGGCGTCCCGCCGTCCGGTGACACGAGCCAAACGTCGCTGGCATTGTCAAGGTCGCGGCGGGCGTGTCGAGCCGAGACGAAGGCGAGCCAACGACCATCAGGCGACCAGGCCGGATCACTATCCGAGTAATCGCCGTGCGTAATCTGACGTGGCTCGCCACCGCCCGCCGCGACGACGAAAAGGTGAGTTGGGCGATCGTCGGTAAAGCCTTCGCCGTTGTATTTATGCTTCAACCGATCAATCACCCGGGCGGGCTTGGACTTTTGCTTCTCCTCCTCGTCCTCCGGCTCTTGCCACCCACCAACCGTCGAGAGAAAGGCGATCCGCGTGCTGTCCGGCGACCAAACCGGGCTGGTCACGCCGTTTTTCAGGTCGGTGAGGCAAACTGGCTCACCACCGTGGACCGGTATAACGTATAACTGCGCCTTCTTCTTCGGCTGTCGCTCAGAGACGAACGCCAGCCGCGTGCCATTGGGCGACCAACGTGGTATGGTGTCACGCTTGGGCCCATTGGTGAAGCGGCGCGGCTCACCGCCAGCGACGTCGACGAGCCAGATATTCGAGAGGTACTCGTCTTTCGCCTCGGAAAGTGTCGTTACAACGAAAGCTATCTGTCGGCCATCAGGCGAGAGCTGTGGATCGTTGACGAATTGAATCCGCGTGATGTCTTCGGGAACCATGGGACGAAGCGGTGTCGAAGTCATGTCTGATCTCCATGTGCTCGGTAGCCGTCTTGGCAAGTGGTAAATAGTATACGCGATGGTCAATGGCAAAGAGCCGGGGCATTCTTGCCGTCGAACAAAACACGTGATAGATTTGCCGCGAATACTGAAAAGGAGCCTCGAGATGACCGCCAGTCAGCCGACCGGCACCAAAGCGAGTCCGCTCGAGCGGATCGCGCCCGGGATCAAGATCACGGCTCAGATGTCTCCGGAGCCGAGGGATCAGGATCTGAAGTTCGTTCGTCAGATGGGGGTAGACCACGTCGTCCTTTGGACCGATTCTTCCAAGTCGAGCGCGGAATACTACGCGAGCCGGAAGGCGCTCTTCGCCGAGCACGGACTTACCGTCTACGGCTTTGGCAATAGCGACGTCCACAATCAGCCGGCCATCGTCCTTGCGCTTCCGAATCGGGACGCGAAAGTCGAAGAGTATAAGCGGCACATTCAAGCACTTGGTAAGGCCGGTATTCCTTACACCACTTACGCCCACATGCCCAATGGCATCTGGAGTACTGAGCCCGAGGAGACCCGGGGTGGGGCGATTGCCCGTGGCTTCGATCTGGCGAAAGCAGAGGAAGGCCATTGGCGTGATCAGCGCTATCATCTGCCTTTGACGAATGGCCGTGAGTACAGTGAAGAAGAGGTCTGGGATAACTTCGCTTACTTCATCCGCCAGGCCGCTCGGGTTGCCGAGGACGAAGGGGTGATGATCGGCATTCACCCGGACGATCCACCGATTCCGCGCTTAGGTGGCGTGCCGCGCATCTTCAGTATGTTCGAGAATTATAAGAAGGCTTTAGCGATCGCCGATAGCCCGAACGTTGGTATCTGCCTCTGCGTCGGCTGCTGGCTCGAAGGGGGCGAGATGTGGGGCGTCGATGCCATTACCGCGATTCGTTACTTCGCCGAGCAGCAGAAACTGTTCAAGGTGCATTTCCGCAACGTCCATGCGCCGCTCCCGCACTTCGTCGAGACGTTCGTCGATGACGGGTACCAGGATATGTATCAGATCATGAAGACGCTGCAAGAGGTCGGATTCCGCGGCGTCGTCATCCCGGACCACATCCCAAGGATGGCCGACGATCCGCGTCTGGGTACCGCCTTCACGATTGGCTACATGAAGGCGCTGCTCCGGCGAGCGGAGGAAGAGGTTGGGCGGCGCTAGAAGTTACTTGCTAACTTTTTGGTTACCTTACTTCCGCTTGTATGGAGTACTGACGACAAGCATTCAGCCTCTCATTCGAGCAGTGCTCTTCGCTTGGTTGCTCTTGGCCAGGCTTACCGCTCCCTTGTTGGAATTGGAATGACCGGTGAGCCGAGAGGGCCAGCACGCCGGCGAATACGCGGTAGTCGGCTTGCTACGTCGACATCCTCGAAGCGTGGCGCCGCGAGCACACCGACTGGCTCAACGCCGCCGCGGCTTCCACCGCCGACCTCTGGCAGCTTGCGAGTCTCGCGATGAAATCGGTCGGCTGCCCTCATCAACCTCTCTCAGGAGGAGAGGAAAATTCCGGGGAGGAAGAATGGCGAACAATCGCCCCCAGATCTTACTCGTCGCCAATCGCAGTGTCCACGAGCACATGCTCGTGCCCCCCGATGTTGAACGACTCCAGCAATTTGCCGACTTCGCCTGGCTGGAATGTGATGTCCCCTTCGATCGCACCGATTGGACGACCGTGCCGGACGATCCGTCCGCCACGGCCAAGGTCGCTGCACATGTCGGCGGCGTTGATGGCCTAATCGTCTGCCACGGCAGTCCGCGCATCTCGACTCAGATCCTCGACGCGGCGTCCAAGCTCCAGATCATTGGCGAGCTCGAAGGGGATCGTTTTGGCGCGCGGATCGACGTGGAAGCGGCCCTGGCTCGCGGCATCCGAGTCACCGATACGACCAACGGCTCCTCGTACGGTGTTGCCGAGTGGGCGCTGGGGATGATGCTCAACGCCGTGCGTAACTCCGGCGAGCTCTTTCGCCAGTTGATCGCCGGTGGCTGGCGCCTCCCGCCCAACGAACGCGGCTTCGAGCGTTTCGAGCTGACCGGCAAGAAGGTTGGCTTGATCGGTTTGGGAATTATCGGTCGCCGACTGGTACAGCTTCTCCAGCCGTTCCATTGCGAGATCCGCGCTCACGATCCGTATGTTCCCAAGGAAGTGGCTGACGTCTTGGGCGTTCTCTTGACCAGTGTCGATCAGGTCATGGCCGATTCGGACGTGATCGTCTGCGTCGCCCCGATCACGCCGAAAACGCGTCGGATGATTGGCAAGCGTGAGCTCGACCTGGTCAAGCCGGGCGCGGCGATCGTCAACGTCTCGCGGGGAGCAATCTTCGACCCGGAGGCGACGATCGAGCGGCTCGCGCGGGGGGATATCAGCGGAGCATTCGACGTTTGGGATCCCGAGCCGATTCCAGCCGACAGTCCAATTCGCCAGCTTCCCAACGTGTTCTTGACCCCGCACATCTCCAGTCAAACCAGAGATGGTCGCGGACGCTTCTTCAAGATCATGGTCGACGAGCTAGACCGCTTCTTCCACGGCTATGAGACGTTCTACGACCTCGGCGTGCGCACCATGGCCAATCGTTTCGGCGCGCCGCCGCCGCCTCGCTAAAGGGCTTCGGTCGGGGAAAGCAGGAGGGGCGAGCGTGTCTCGTCCTTTCTGCTTTCCCCGACCGACTTCTATTGGGTTGGCTTCAGGTGGTAGATGATCAGGCGCCAGGCCTCCCATGGTGGGTAGGGGGCCACGTAGGGATCCTTGGCCGAGGGCCAGCCGGTCCAATAGGTGTTGTTGAAGACAACGACGTGGCGCTCTTCGAGGAGCATGATCTCCGGCATGTCGCGAAGGTAGATGTCCAGCGCCTTCGCGGCGTCGTCCACGTACTTCGCGTTATCCGGCGTGCCGACCATCGACTCCATGTCGTCGATCAGTTTGTCATACTCAGGATTGTGGTAGCGAGTGCAAGAGCTAGACAGCGGGCACGGTGTGCCGATCGGTGGTCCCCACTTGCTGTGCAGATCCTTCAGGGTATCGAATGGCTCGGAGATACTCCCACAATGCACGCCATAGAGAGTATCGAACTTGCCGGTCAAGAGGTCGGTCGCGGCGGCGGTCGAACCCGGTGGCTCGATGTTTTCGGTCGCGTCGAAACCGGCCTTTTTTAGCTGCGCAGTAAGAATCGGAGCCAGTGGCGCAAAGAATGTCGAGCCGCGCACCGGCACCTTAAGTGTCTGACCGTCTTTCGCCCAGAGGCCCTGAGCATTCTTTGTATAGCCAGCCGCTTTCATGTGGGCTTCGACCTGGGCTGGATCCGGCTTGCCTCGATTGTACTTGTCGAGAACGGCCTGAAGCTTACCCGGGAGCCAGCGACTCGCCATGTAGCTGGAAAATGGTACGACCATCGGCGTATTCGCGTTCTGGTAGCCAATCGTCGAAAGCTGCTGGCGATCGATTGCGTAGTTGATCGCGATGCGGACGTCAGCATTGTTCCATGGTGGCTTCGCGTTGTTGAAGGTGAAGACGTAGCCGCAACCGTCCGGAGCTCCCCAGACTGGCCCCTCGGCATTCCAGGAATTCAGCTTCGGATTCTTCGCCCGCGCCGCGGTGAAAGTCGCTGGCTGAAGTGGATTGCCGCTGTCGATCTTATTCCCAATGTAGAACTGGGCGGTCGAATCGTCACTGGGCGAAGGAACTAAGATGATGCGCTCCGGGGCCGGTAACTGCTGGAAGCCAACCTTGGCGCCCCACCAGTTGTCGTCGCGATCAAAGATCTGCTGCTGTGCCGAGGTGCTGACCAGCTTGTAGGCGCCGGTTCCGAAGGGCCAGCCTTTGGCCGGATCGTAGAAGGTAAAAGTCTTCGGATCCTTGTCCTGCCAGATGTGGGCTGGCAGCATCACGATGTGATTTTCGTGGCCTAGCGCTAGATTGTCGCGGAAGAAGCGTGGGCCGGGTTTGTTCAGATTGATGATCGCGGTCAGATCGTCGGGCGTCTCGACGTTCTTGATCCACTCTTTCATAATCGTGGAGTAGCGGAGGTCAGGTGAATTGTCCCGGAGCATCTCCAGCGTGTACTTCACGTCTTTCGAGGTGAACGGCACGCCATCGGCCCACATGATCCCCTGGCGGAGCTTGACGGTGATCGATGTGTAATCAGCATTGTACTTGTAGCTCTCTGCTTGCCAAGGGATCTGCTGACCGGTGTTCAGATTCGTGTACATCAGCGCTTCGAACATCGTCTTATCGCCGATCTCGCGCTGGGGATTGTAAGTGCTGTTGATGTAGATATTCCAGTTTGTCGGATTGGAAAGCTCGGTCTGGTTACCCCATGGAGTAATGATCAGGGTGCGATTCCGGGGAATATCCTTGATCTGGCCGGGCGCCGCAGCCGGAGCGGCTGCCGTGGTTGGCTGGACCGCAGTTGTCGGCGCGCTGGTGGACGCTGCCGGTGCTGCGGCGGTCGTCGCCGGGGCTGCCGCCGACGTCGGTATAGCCGCCGGGGCCGACGCTGCAGTTGGCTGCGCCGCGGGCGCCGTAGTCGGTGCCACGGCCGGTGCGCCACCGCTACACGCCGTCGCAATGACCGAGATAAACGTGAGCAACGACAGAAGTCGGCCCAAACGTTTGGATCTGGCCACGTGTCTCCTCCTTATCTCAACAGGAACGCGAATCCTCTTCTCTCTTTTTCCATCGACTCCAAGACGCCGTTCGGAGCCGAGCCGCGTGCGGCCAAGTATACTAGCGTCGGCGGTGTTGTCAATGGGGTCAGAGGTAATGAGATTACCCGAAACGGATGGCTCTGTGGCGTTTGGCCGGCAAAGTGATCTTGACAGAAATAGATCGCTAACACTAGATTGGGCGCGATGAATAGGTTTCGGTAACTGAGTTGAGATCTCAAACAATCGGGAGACCGGAGTGATGCTTCGCGTGGCTCGTCGCGTCCTGCTCGTCACCTGTGTCGAGCTTCTCCTCTTTGTCGTGCTCCCAACCGGTGATCGTCGCGGGGTCGAGGCGGATACGCCGCAGTTGAACGGGCACAACGTCGTCTTGGACAGCAACGGCAAGCTGGTCTCCTGGCTGGGGACGGACAACCTGGCCTATGATCAGGTATTGCAACTGGTCTGGGGCTTTCTCCTCAGCCAGCTTCCCAGCGATCCGAATACCCCGCCTGCCCTCAACTTCTCCTGCTGTGAGTACCAACCCGACTGGCCCAATAACCCGGCCAGCAAAGACGCGATGCTCACCGAAGCCGCCCTCATCTACTATGCCTACTCGGGTAACCCTAACGTCATTATCTTTATCCAACGGTTGCTCGACTACGATCTCGCCCATGGCCTCACCCCGAATAACTGGCTTTGGCCAAGTGTGCCTTACGCGAGTGCTGATCCCGGGGCGAGGACCTTCCAGGGGGCCAACGATGTGCACTATTGTGGGTACGTCGGGTGTGGGACCGGGGATGGCTATGGGGTGATCGAGCCGGACAAGGTCGGGGAATTAGGCTATCAGTTCTTGCGCTTCTACGAGTACAGCGGGAACGTCACTTACCTGAACGCCGCGATCAATTGTGCCAATGCCCTGGCGACCAACGTCCAGGCCGGGGATGCGAGCGACTCACCCTGGCCGTTCCGGGTCAACGCCCAGAATGGCAATGTGGTTGGACACTACACTGCCGATGTAATCCACCCGATCATGCTCCTCGACGAGCTGATCCGTCTCAACCAAGGGAACGTTTCATCCTACCAGAATGCGCGCAATCTTGCCTGGACCTGGCTAGTTACGAACGTCCTCACCCCGGGCGGTCCCGATTACAACGGCTGGGCGCAGTACTTCGAAGACATCGGGGTGTGGGACGATCCGTTCAACAACGTCAACCAACTGGTGCCGGCCGAGACGGCCAAATACCTCCTCGAGCACCCCTCGCTTGACCCGAACTGGCAAGCCCACGTGAGCGCGATCATCAGTTGGATCGCGCAGACCTTTGAGCAGTCGGTCTGCTCGACCGATCAGCAGGGTTTACCAAACTGGGGTGGAGCACAGCCGATCACCGAGCAAACGGCCGATCAGTTGTACATGGGGAGCCACACCTCGCGGTACGCGGCGTTGAACGTGTTGTACTACGCCCGGACCGGGGATCAAGCGGCGTTGGAGACGGCGAGTCTGGATTTCAATTGGGCGAGCTATCTGAGTGACAGCCAGGGGCAGGTAACGGTGGGCCCGTGTGGCGGCGGAATCTGGTGGACCGATAGCGCGGGTGATTTCCTGCGCAATTTCGAGGAGGGGATCGGCGCGGTGCCGACATGGGCTCCTCCTGGCCAGGATCACCTCGTGAGCTCGAGCTCAGTGGTCCAGAGCATCAGCTATCAGGCGGGGCAGATCAGCTACCAGACGTTTGATGCCGCCTCCATCGAAGTTCTCCACTTGGGAGCGACAGTCCCCGTCCAGGTGATGGCCAACGGAATGGCCTTGCCCCAACGCACTGACCTCACTCAGCAGGGCTGGACCTACGATCCCAATTCGCAGGTGCTCCGGGTCCGTCACGATAACGCCACCAGCATCGTGATCACGGCGTCGTCCAGTCCACCAACCTGCGGGCAATGCCAACCGAGGCTTTATCTTCCCTTCGTTGATAACGGCTTGTCAGGGCCGGCGGCGTCAAAGACGCGCGGCTCCGCCGTCCAAAGATCGAGCTCAGCCAGGGCGCCCCGGAGGTGGGCGAAGCTGTCGACAAAGGCCTGCCGGACAACGGCACCTCGATCAGCTCCTGGTTCGATGGGAATCCAGCTCGTCTCGACGGTGAGCGGAAGCTCCTTACCGCGCGGACCGCGTTCGACCAGCAATTGGATCGCCGGGCGCACGTCTACGTGCCCCTGACCAAGTGCATAGCCTTGAGCGCGAAACGGAACGCGTCCTGGCTCGGCTTGGACGACTACCAGGTCTTTTAAGTGGGTCAAGACGGAGTAAGGGGCAAGTGCCTCGAGATCGTCGTCGGGATCGCAGAAGACGGTGAAGCTGTTTCCGATATCAAGTGCCGCGCGGATCGACGCTGTGCCAACCGCTTCGATCACGTTGGCGACCTCCCGGCCAGTGAAGTCACGGTGATTCTCGATGCCGAGGATAATTCCCTCATCGGATGCGATCTTAGCGGCGATGCGCAGACTCGCCACGAGCCGATCGAGGTGTTCCTGGCGCGGGATCACGCGATTGAATCGACTCGACTCGATCCGCAGTCGTCCGTAGGAGCAGCGAAGAATCGGCTTCGTCAGTATCTTCGCCCGGGCGATACTCTGGCGGAACTCGGCGATCGCGTTCGTAGAGTCTGGGCCGGCGAGATCGAACACACGCAAAGCGAACGTCTCGCACTCGACGCCCAGTGAGTCGGCGAGGTCACGCAAGCGCCGCAGTTCGGATGGCTGACTTGGAATGTAGCGGGTCGTTCCACCCACGACGTCAACACCAAGCCGAGTGGCCTCGCGAATAAGCCATTCCAAGGCCTGTTCCGGCACGAGCTCCACGGCTTGGTGTCGTTCATCGATATTCAACGGATCATTTTCTATAGAATGTACGTCACACTATAGTGGTTCCCAGGGGGGGCATAAAGAGGCTTTCCCGACTCTTTCGCCCATCTTTCGCGTATTGACATGCTCTCGGCTCCTGATTAGACTCGCCTACGCTGAAACGCCTTGCCATGGGGACCTCGATGCCCGTCGATTACGTCGTCAAGCGATTCTCGCAGCTCCTTCTGATCGTCTTCATCGCGGTGACGATCAATTTCCTCATTCCGCGCATGATTCCGGGAGACCCGGTTGAGGCCGCACTGCAAACCCAAATGGCCATGACCGGTAATGCCAACGCGGACGTCGAGAAGGTGGCCGCGTTGTACCGCCAAAAGTTTGGGCTAGACAAACCGCTCTGGCTTCAATACCTCAATTATTGGAACGATCTGTTTCACCTGGATCTCGGCGTTTCCTTGGTCGATTTCCCGCAGCCGGTGATTCAAAAGATCGACTATGCTCTACCTTGGACGATTGGTCTTTTAACTTTGTCGATCTTGATCTCCTTCAGCCTCGGATCTGTCATCGGTGCCCTGCTGGGCTGGCCCAGCACACCGCGTGCTTTCCACGTCTTCATTTCTCCGTTCATGCTTCTGTCGACGATTCCTTTCTTTCTCCTCGCGATTTGCCTGGTCTCTTTCCTGGCGGTGGACTTATCAGTGTTTCCGCCGGGGGGAGGGTTTGATCCGACGTTGATCATGCGCTTCAATGCCGAGACAATTCTGAACATTGCCGATCACGCTATCCTCCCCGCCTTATCGATCGTTCTGGGGGGCGTCGGCTTTTGGGCGCTGGCGATGCGAGGCATGACGGTTTCGGTATTAGGAGAAGATTACATCACCTTCGCCGAAGCCAAGGGACTTTCTCCCTCGCGGGTCTTCTTCTGGTACGGGATGCGTAACGCCCTGTTGCCACAGGTCACTCACCTGGCAGTCGCACTCGGGTCGATCATGTCTGGCGCCGTGCTCGTCGAAGCGATTTTTGGCTACCCGGGCCTGGGAGGGATCCTCTTCGCGGCGATCGCCGGCAAGGATTACTTTGTCATCCAAGGAATCGTGCTCATGTTGATCTTAACCTTGGCGCTGGCGCTCTTTATCCTCGACCTGATCTATCCTCTCATTGACCCACGGATCAGGTACAACCGATGAGTGCAAACAACAGCATCGGTGAGGCGATTCGGCGCATCCTGCTAAGTCCCCGGTGGAGTGCTAGCCTCATCATCGGCATCATTATCCTCGCGATCGTGATCATTTTTAGCCTGGTGGGACCACTTCTAGTCAACCCAGCGAACGCCACGGTTGCGAGTGTGCTGCCCTCCCAGCCTCCGTCCGCCGATTATCCCCTGGGAACGGATTCCCAGGGGCGTGACATGTTGACAATCATGGTCCTCGGCACACCTCAGACCCTAAAGATTGGACTGATTGCCGGTCTGACTGGCCTGTGTGTTGGCCTTGTGCTCGGCTTGGTTTCCGGATTTTTCGGTGGTGTTCCCGACTCGATTATTCGCGTTCTTTCCGATTCGCTGATGACGGTTCCAAATATCGCGATTCTCGTCGTGATCGCTTCTAACGTCGGGCATATGACCGTGGAGATGATGGGGCTAACTGTCGCCGCCCTGGCTTGGATGCAACCTACCCGTTCCATCCGCTCGCAAGTTCTGTCGATTCGCGAGCAGCCGTATATCGAGATCGCGCGAGCAAATGGCGAGAGCGAGCTCGAGATCGTCTTCCGTGAGATTATGCCGAACCTGGTCCCATTTCTCGCGGCAAGCTTTGTCGGAGCGGTAAGCGGTGCGATGCTCGCCTCGATCGGCCTCGAAGCCCTTGGACTCGGACCCAATGATGTCCATACGTTGGGCACGACGATCTATTGGGCTGAAAAGTTTAGCGCAGTCTTGCGCGGCCAGTATTGGTGGTGGGGGCCGCCCATCGCGATGATCTCGTTCATCTTCGTCGGCCTTTTCTTCCTGTCGGCCGGCCTCGACAGAGTCGCCAATCCACGGTTGAGGCAGCAGACGTGACAGATCTCAAGCAGACTTCGGGCGCACATTCGAACGGAGTGGTTGACGTTCTCCAGGTCGAGGACCTTCGGGTGGTTTACGACACGCCGGCCGGGCCAGCCAAAGCAGTCGACGGGGTTTCCTTCAGTCTCAAAGCCGGCCAGCGGTTGGGACTGATTGGCGAGTCCGGATCAGGAAAGACGACGATGGGTATGGCACTGCTGCGGCTGCTTCGCCCGCCGGGACGGATCGTCGGGGGCCGGATCGTCATCAACGGTCGCGACGTCACGAGCATGAGCGTTCCCGAACTGCGGGCGATCCGCTTGAAGGAGGTCGCGCTTATCCCCCAGGGGGCCATGAACTCGCTCAATCCGGTGATGCGGATTCGGGCCCAGTTCGTCGACGCCATCGTCGCGCACGAGGGACGTTTATCTCGCCAGGAGCTTCAGGAACGCGTCGATAAGGCCATCGCCAGGGTTGGTTTGCCATCAGCCATCGCCGACCGGTTTCCCCATCAGCTCAGCGGTGGCCAGAAGCAGCGCGTGGTCATGGCGATCGCCTGCGTGCTCAACCCGGAACTCATCGTCGCTGACGAGCCAACCAGCGCGCTCGACGTCGTTGTTCAGGAGCAGGTTATCGCAACGCTGGGCCAGCTTCAGGAAGGCCTCGGGGCGGCAGTAATCTTGATTGGCCACGACATGGGGTTAGTTGCCCAGTTCGCCGACCTGATTGGCGTGATGTACGCGGGGAGACTGGTCGAGCTCGGGAGGGTTGACGACTTACTCGACGAGCCTTTGCACCCTTACACCCGCTTACTGATCGACAGCCTTCCCAATTTGGAAGGCAAACGCGAGCTGCGCGGTATTCCTGGTCTCCCCCCCTCGCTGGTCAATCTGCCGCCAGGTTGTCCCTTTGCGGCTCGCTGCCCATACGCCTTCGACCGCTGCACGATCGAAACGCCGACTTTTCAGGAGATTCGGCTCGGTCACCGCGTAGCCTGCCATCTTTATCCAGGGCATCAGACATTGCCCCTACTCCCCGGTCGCCCATCAGTCGCGGCGCCGCCATCCAATAGTGGCCGTGAGATTAGAATGGAGAGCGAGTCATGACCGCACTCTTGGAGCTCCGCAAGGTCACGAAGAGCTATGGCAGTGGCTTTATCCGGCGGAAGGTCACTACGGTCGCGCTCGACAACATCTCCTTCACAGTCTCAGAAGATCGTCCATCCATCACGGCGATTGCCGGTGAAAGCGGCAGCGGCAAGACAACACTGGCGCTGCTGCTAATGGGACAGATTCAGCCGACCCATGGGCAGGTATTCTATCGCGGGAAGAACCTCGCCACGATGGAACGCCAAGAACGCCTTCAGTTTCGGCGCGAGGTTCAGCCGATCTTCCAGGATCCCTACGCCGCGTTCAATCCATTTTACCGGATCGATCACGTGCTGACGATGCCGGTCAAACGGTTTAGCCTCGCGTCCTCACCCGACGCGGCGCGACGTTTGATCGAAGAGGCCCTCGAGAAAGTTGGTCTGCGTCCGTCCGAGACGCTCGGTCGATATCCGCACCAGTTGAGTGGCGGTCAGCGCCAGCGGATTATGGTTGCCCGCGCCTTGCTGTGTCACCCACGGATCATTCTGGCCGACGAGCCCGTGTCGATGGTGGATGCTTCGCTCCGGGCGACGATCCTGGCCAGCCTGAGCACGTTGAATCGCGAGTTTGGCATTTCGATTATTTACATTACTCACGATCTGACCACGGCTTACCAGATCAGTGAGAACATCATCGTCCTCTACCGGGGCTCGATCGCCGAGGCTGGCTCAGTCGAAAGGGTCATCCGATCCCCTAAGCACCCCTATACGCAGTTGCTCATCTCTTCGATTCCCCTTCCCGATCGGTCACGCCGATGGGGAAGCAACGTCAAGCTGAACGTCGACACGGCCGGGCCAACCGTTGCGGAAGGTTGTAAGTTTGCTTCTCGCTGTCCGTCGGTCCTGGAGATCTGTCGGAAGAATCGGCCCCCACTGCACCTTCCGGATCCCGATCGCGCGGTCGCCTGTCTTTTGTATCGAGATAGCCCGATTCTGGGCTCGTCGGACGTATCAGAGGTGTTTGCAGACCGTGACGGAGAGGGGTCTCCCATCTCCTAGCCATCTCTCCGGGGATCCGGCCACTCTTGATTGGCGAGGATCCGCTGCGGATCGAGCACCACTGGCAGCGCTTGTATCGGTTTGCTCCGTTTCGCGGGTCAGTACTCAGTGGGACGGTCAGCGCGGTCGACATTGCGCTCTGGGACATCAAAGGGCAACGTTTGCAGGCACCGATTCCGAACTTTGTTGTCCGGGAATATTCCAGAGTCGACGAAGGGCCGGCGGCTGCTCCCTTCATTGGCCGATTACAATGCCAAGGCGGCTATCTGCCGGTGCCGGAGGCCCCCGGGCTTGGGATTCGGCTCGACGACTCCCGAATCGCCACGGCCGAACCGGTCGTCGCGATTACCTGCTCGACTCCCTTGCGCGCCGATAGCTCGGTCGGTTACGCCAGGTAGGGCGAAGTCGTCAGGTGATCGGGCCGGGTGTGCTAAGGGCACGGCCACGCACCCGGTCGAGTATCGTTTGCGCTGGCTCGACGGCTTCGCATTCGCGACAGTCCAGGTAGGTCGAATAGATCGCGTGCCGGAGAAGTTGCTCGGCGTTGAAGCGGGCACGGAATTCGGGGGTAAGTCGGGTCAATCGATCGAGGCGATCGAGGAAAAACTGGCTCCACTGACAGGCGCCGACTGGTCGTGGCACGGACTGGTACTGGACAGACATTGCGAACCTCCCATCAAGCCGATCTGTTCAGGGCGCGCGGTTTGGGTTTTCTCGGTTTGAAAGGGCATGCCTGGCACCGATCAACCCTGCTTTATCAGTGACCTGAGTTTCCCTGTTTCTTACCGAACAGCACCTGAAAAAAAGTCTGCCACGGGTTAGATATCGCCTGAAATTCACCCGTTGGTCACATCGGCCGGATCGCATCTGGGTATACCGGGAGTCGGTCTACCATTCGACTTCCGCCCTCGACGAGAAATTCCGCCGTCAAGATTCCCCGGTGACGCGCGACGATCTGCCCCGGTCCAAGGGCACGTTCCGATGAGGGATACGCGTCCGGGTCGTTGTCACCACGTTGGCGACGAGCTGGCCGACGTCGACCGTCGCGTATTCCAAACGCGGCTTCCCGGCTCCGATGCGGGAAACTTCGAGTAGTTGATCGGCGAGACACGCCAGTTCTTGTGACTGCACGTCGATATCCTATCGCACTTCTCTCGCTTGGTCTAGCCATCGAGTTTTTATCTTCGTATGAAGAAGTAAACCGTCATCGCTACGCCGACACAGATGACGAAGGTACGGACTACTTTCGGATCGAGCTTGCGCGCGTAAAATGCTCCGCCATAGCCACCGATGATCGCGCCGACGATCATGACGATAGCCTGGGGCCAGAAGACCGCGCCCGCAGCGACGAAGGTGGCGACCGCGATGCCGTTGATGCAAGTGGCGAGCACGGTTTTCAGCGCATTCATCTGGTGGATGTTTTCCATGCCGATGAAGCCCAGCGTCGCCAGCATGAGAATGCCGATACCGCCGCCGAAGAAACCGCCGTAGAGGGCGATGACGAGTTGCAGGAATGCTACTAACGCACGAGTGGTCGAAGAATGCTCGCCGCTTTCCGCGTGGTGGACTCGAAAATAGCGCGTGACCGATGGCCCGAATGCAAAGAGGAGCGTTGCCACGAGCAATAGGTAGGGGATCATCCGAGCAAAGGTTGCCGGGGGCGTATGCAGTAAGAGGAGAGCGCCAAGGAGACCGCCGAGGAGGCTCACCATGGCCATGATGATGATCAGTGCGCGATTCAGACAGACGAGCTCACGGCGATAGGCGCCGACGCTGGCAGCCGAGCCGGGCCACAATGCCACCGTGCTCGTCGCGTTGGCGTTGATCGGCGGAACGCCCGAGACGATCAGCGCGGGAAAGGAAAGGAAGCTGCCGCCGCCGGCGACCGAGTTCAAGACGCCGCCCAGAAAGGCAGCGACGAAGAGCAAGAGGTAGGTCGAAAGCAATGCAGTCATCGGTTACACTCATTACAGAGCCGCTCAAAAATAACGCATCAAGGCGTTTGATTGTACCTTGCCCACCACTTGAGATCAAAGGAGAGCGAAGGTGAGCGATCGCCAAGTCTTGCCACTCATCAACCGCGGATCCTTCACCTACGCGAATCCTGGCCTCATTCATTGGAGCGCTGGCTGCGTGGCCGAGCGACTGACCGACGGAATTGATCAGCTCGACGGCCGCCGCGTCTTCCTGGTGACCACGCGGAGGATAGCTGGCAATCCTAACCTGCTTGGACCGCTCCGGCGCCTGCTTGGAAATCACCTGGTGGGAATCTACTTAAAGGTTCGGCAGCATACCCCGGCTCGGGACGTCGTCGCAGCGACCGCCGCGGCGCGGGAAGCCCGGTCCGACCTGCTGCTTTCACTGGGCGGTGGCAGTGCGATCGACGCGGCCAAAGCTGTCGCCTTTAGCCTGGTCACCAGCCTCAATCTGACTGATCCGAATCTGCCGAGCCGTGCCCAGGATCTGGGCGCCATGCTGGGGATGCTCCATGTGGTCTGGTGAGAGAGGAATCGATCAACCGTCAGAGCGAGATGCACCTCGCCTCTGCGGTTGACTATTTACAGATTTCCCGTGCTCTTGACCCCGATCACGACCGAGCCGCCGTCGAGCTCGACCTCGACCGTGTGCATATCCGGTGCCGGCGGGCCGACCCGTAAGGTGTTGGCCAGTGTCTCGGATTTGACATAGCCGCCAAAGGTGTCGAGCAAGGGGGAGGGATCGAAGTCGCCCTTGGGCTGGAGGGTCACCTCGATCCGATCGGAGATCGCGAAATTTGCTTCCTTGCGTGCATCCTGGATCGAGCGGACGAGATCACGGGCCTGGCCTTCCAGGCGCAGTTCGGGCGTCAAGGTCGTGTTCAGTGCGACCAGCAGTCCTTCCTCCTCGGCGACAGCGTAACCGGGGGGCGAGGTCGCCTCGACGAGCACCTCGTTCGGCACGATCTCGATCGGCTGACCGTCGACGGTTAGCGGGTAGGGGTTCCCCTCCTCGACACGCCGAGCCAGATCGCGGGCCCGTTCGGGCGAAAGCGATTCCAGCGTCTTGCGGAGAGCTGGGACGAGCTTTCCGTACTTCCGACCGACGACCGGTAGGTTCGGCTTGATCCGATAGGCGACCAGGGTATCGCCGACATCGAGATAACGAACTGATTTGACGTTCAGCTCGTCGCGGAGCTCGTCTTCGAGCAGCTTCAGCCCTTCGACGCGCTGGACCCGAACCAGCAGTTCGCTGAGCGGCTGGCGGACCCGGAGGCCAGCACTCCGCCGGGCCGAGCGGCCGAGGGCGATCACCGACTGCAGTTGGGCGGTATTCGCCAGTAGATCCTCGTCGATCTGAGCAAGGTCGGCCTCCGGCCAAGATGCCAGGTGGACGCTCTCCGGCACATTGGGATTGACCCGACTGACCAGATTGCGGTAGATCACCTCGCTCAGGTAGGGCGCAAACGGCGCCAGCAGACGAGCTAAGGTTGTCAGACAGGTGTACAAGGTGTGGTAGGCCGCGTGCTTGTCGGCATCGTCCTCGGTTTTCCAAAAGCGGCGTCGATTTCGCCGAACGTACCAGTTCGAGAGCTCTTCGACGAAGCGCTCAATCTCCCGAGCTGGCCCGTGAACGTCGTAGTCCTCGAGCATTGCCGTCACGTCGCGCACCAAGACGTGGAGTCGAGCGAGGGCCCAGCGGTCGATTGGCTGGAGACACGGGCTAGTGGCCGCGTCTGAGTGCGCGCTCGGCGTCCAGCCGTCAAGGTTGGCGTAGGTGACGAAGAACGCGTAAGTATTCCAGAGCGTCAGGGTGAACTCGCGCAGAATGTCGCCGACCTGTTCCGTGGTGAATCGCCGCGGGTTGTAGGGCGGCGCCGAGGCGTACATGTACCAGCGGGTCGCATCGGCGCCATAGCTTTCCATCAGATCCCAGGGATCAACGACGTTGCCACGTGACTTCGACATCTTGAAGCCGTTCGCATCGAGAATGTGCCCGAGGCAGATCACATTGCGGAAGGCAGGCCGATCGAAGAGCAGCGTTGCCACCGCGTGCAGGGTATAGAACCAGCCGCGAGTCTGGTCGATCGCCTCGGAGATAAAGTCGGCCTGGCCGGCGATCGAGAAAAGCTCCTGATTCTCGAATGGGTAGTGCCACTGGGCGACCGGCATTGAGCCGGAATCGAACCAGGCATCGGCCACGTCCGGCACCCGGCGCATCGTGCCGCCACAGCTCGGACAGAGCCAGGTGACCTCGTCGACGTAGGGACGGTGCAGGTCGAGCTGCGTGAGATCCCGACCGGCCTTCTCGGAAAGCTCTTTGACCGAGCCGATGACCGTCGTCTCGCCGCAGCGGTCGCAGACCCAGATTGGCAGCGGCGTACCCCAGTAGCGCTCGCGGCTGAGTGCCCAGTCGACATTATTTTCCAACCAGTTGCCGAAGCGGCCTTCTTTGATGTGCTCAGGCACCCAGTGGATCTGCTGGTTATTCGCGACTAATTCCGTCTTCTTCGCCGTCGTCCGAATGTACCAGGAGGGCTTGGCGTAGAAAAGGAGTGGCGTCGAGCAGCGCCAGCAGAACGGGTAGGCGTGGTGAACCCGCCCGGCCCGGAACAGGAGGCCGCGTTCGTCCAGATTCTCGATGATCTTCGGATCGGCCTTCTTGAAGAACTCACCGCCGAAACCCAGCGTATCGAACTCCGGCAGAATGTTCCCGGAAAGGTCGACCGAAAAAAGGGTCGGCAAGCCATACTTTCGACCAATCTCGAGATCGCCGTAGGCCGGGGCGATGTGAACGATACCGGTGCCGTCGCTGAGCGAAACGAACTCGTCAGCGATCACCCGGTAGGCGGTGCTCAGATCGACGGTATCGCCCGGGGCGGGCACGCCGGTGAACAAGTTCTCGTACCGCAGTCCGGTGAGGTCACGTCCAACAAACGTTGCCAGGATACTATAATTGCCCTCACCCAGTACCGCCGTCGCCAGCGCCTCGGCTAGGACCAGCCGCTCGCTGGTCGAGTCGTTCGTATTCTCTACGAGGACGTAGGGGGCGTCGGGATTCACCGCCAGCGCCACGTTGGCCGGCAGTGTCCATGGGGTTGTCGTCCAGGCGAGGAACGAGGCGTTGGCCAAGCGAGCATCGAGCGGGTGACCACTCGGGCGATGGCGGAAGCGCAGCCAGGTCGACGGATCCTCGACGTCATCCTGGAAGCCAAGCGAAACCTCATGGTCGGAGAGCGACGTCCCGCAGCGCGGACAGTGCATGGTGACTTTGTAATCCCGGAACAGCAGACCGCGTTCCCAGAGCGTCTTGAGAATCCACCAGAGCGACTCGATGTAATCGTTGCGGTAGGTGACGTAGGGATTGCTCAGATCAATCCAGTAGGCCATGCGGCCCGTGAGCCGCTCCCAATCGCCGATGTAACGGTCGACGCTAGCTCGGCACGCCTCGTTGAACTTGGCGATGCCGTACCGCTCGATGTCTGGCTTACCGGAGAAGCCAAGCTGCTGCTCAATGGCGATTTCGACCGGTAAGCCGTGGGTATCCCAGCCAGCTCGGGCGCCGATGATCCGGTGGCCACGCATCCGCTGAAAGCGCACGATAACGTCCTTGGTTGCACGCGCCTCGACGTGGTGAATGCCCGGCCGGTTATTCGCGGTCGGTGGCCCCTCGAAAAAGACGAACGGCCGCGCCGGATCGCCGCTCTGTAACGCCTTCTGTACGATGTCGTGGTCATTCCACCACTGCTCAATCGCGCCTTCCAACGCCGGAAACGCGACCCGACTATTCACTTCCTCGAACGTCGGATTTATCGAATTACTCTGTCCCTCTGGCCCCAGCCTATCCCCGCTCATCATTCCTCCTGCGCCAACAAAAAGCTCCCCCGAACCGGACGGGAACTCAAAAAATCTGTAAGGAAAGCCATCGACCAGAATCGGCCGTCGGTCACAAACATGATAATAAATGAATATGGCAAAAAGGCATGCTGGCTGGATCGGTTACCGGGCATCGGGGGGACCAGTCCTGTTGCAACAACCCTAATCCACCCCTGCCATCTGCACTGTTTCGGCGACAAAGAGGATTGGGGCTTCGCCTTCTACACTTACACTGACAGTAACGGATGCTCCGAGCTCTCGGTGTTCCCCTCCGGCGAGTTCTTGGGCCCGCCGGAGGAAGCGTTCCGGGCTTTAGTGATGTATCTCCAGTAATCAGGCGTGGTGTTGCTTGCGCTCTTCTGGTCGGAACGGGATGCGCATTTCGTTCTGTAGGCCAGGGCTCGCCGTGGGACGCTCCTGAGGCAAAATGTTCCAGCCCTGCTGCTTGACCTGATCGAGCGTCAGATTCAGGTAGCAGTGGGTCTCGGTGCAGTAGCTGATGGCCTCGAATGGCACGTACAAATTGCCGGTGAGATGCAAAGGACCGGTCGCAACGTCGGCGTAGCCCGGGCCAACTCCCATGATCAATCCAATCTCTTTGCCATTGACGTCGCGCAGGGTATGTTCGGGGAGTTGTTCGGCGAGGTAAAACCCTTCAGAATGCTCCATGTCGTCTCTCCTTCTACGCTGAATGGCACGGTCATCAGTCAAGAACAGGCTTGCGTCACGACCAATGAGGCGGTCCAGCCGTGCGTTTTGACCGGTGGAAGCAGGATTCAGACCAGTGGCAAACCGCGGCTCGGCGGGCCTCTCCTGCTCGGACGGAGGAGGCCTAGCGGCCTCGGCAAACGACCAGCAACACCGGGCAGAGTATCTTGGCCCTCCCGACGTAGCGTGCGTGTCGCGCGCTCAGTTACATCAATCGCGCGATCCGATGCTCTACCGCCTGCCGCCGCTTCCGATCGGGCGCGAACGCCGGGCTGCGTTGGAAGGCGCGGGCTTACTGGAGGAGCGTCTCCTGGGGATGGAGACTTACCGTGTGCTCCTTGTTCGGTCCCATCCGAACGCATTGTGTCTACAACGGATACGCCGCGCAGATCGCGGCGTCAAAGCGGAACTCCCGCAATCTTGACTGCTAGGTATGATTTAGAAATAGTATGCGTGGGCTGTTGGCGCCGACGCAAATCGTTCGGAGTCGCCCTGCCAAGCCGCCATGGCAGTCTCTTTTGCCACGGCTGGCATGCTCTCCTGGTCGATCACGGCAGGGACAATGAAGTTGAGACGCTCATCAGCGGCATCGTGTCTCCGCGCAGAAGCCCTAGCATCTCCCTCGCATAGCACGATACCGTCGGATCAGCGCATTCGTCGAGCTATCGTGAGTCAGGCGCGGCTCTTCCGTGCTGGTCAGCTCCGGAATGATCCGTTGGGCAAGCACTTTGCCCAGCTCGACCCCCCATTGATCGAACGAATCGATCTGCCAGATCACCCCTTGGGTGAAGACGCTGTGCTCGTAGAGCGCGACCAGCTTGCCGAGGGTTTCCGGGGTGAGGCGCTCGGCAAGGATCGTCGTCGAAGGGCGATTGCCCTCGAAAACCCGGTGGGGGACCAGCCAATCCGGTGTCCCTTCGGCCTTCACCTCCTCAGCGGTCTTGCCGAAGGCCAGCGCCTCAGTTTGGGCAAAAATGTTCGACATAAGCAGGTCATGGTGGTTGCCGAGTGGATTCAGTGGTTGGGCGAAGCCGATGAAGTCGCAGGGGATGAGCTTCGTCCCCTGGTGAATGAGCTGGTAAAAGGAGTGCTGGCCGTTGGTGCCCGGCTCGCCCCAAAAGATTGGTCCGGTCTGGTAATCGACCGCCGCTCCATCCAGCGTGACGTGCTTACCGTTGCTCTCCATTGTAAGCTGCTGAAGGTAGGCCGGGAAACGCTTGAGGTATTGATCGTACGGAAGCACCGCGACCGTCTGCGCGCCGAAAAAATTGTTGTACCAGACGGTGAGTAATCCCATCAGGACTGGCAGATTCCACTCGAATGGCGCGGTGCGGAAGTGTTCGTCCATGGAGCGGAAGCCGGCCAGCATCGACTGAAAGTTTTCCGGGCCGATCGCTAGCATCGTCGAGAGGCCGATCGCTGAATCCATCGAGTAGCGGCCACCAACCCAATCCCAAAAGCCGAACATATTCGTCGGGTCGATGCCAAACTTGGTCACCTCGGCGCGGTTGGTCGAGACCGCGACGAAGTGCTTGGAGATTGCTTGCTCGTCGCCAAGGGCTCGGAGTATCCATTCCCGTGCCGTCCGCGCATTGGTCATCGTTTCGAGGGTGGTGAAGGTCTTCGAGGAAATGATGAAGAGCGTTTCGGCCGGATTGAGGTCGAGCGTTGCCTCGGCAAAGTCGGTTCCGTCAACGTTTGAGACGAACCGAAAGGTCATGCTGCGCTCGCTATAGTGTTTGAGCCCTTCGTAAGCCATGACCGGACCGAGGTCCGAGCCGCCAATGCCAATGTTAATGACGTTGCGGATGCGCTGGCCGGTGTGCCCGGTCCAAGTGCCACTCCGGACCCGCTGGGCGAAGTCGGTCATCTTGTCGAGCACCGCGTGGACCTCGAGCACGACGTTCTCGCCATCGACGACGATCGACTGACCCCGCGGCGCCCGCAAGGCGACGTGCAAAACCGCCCGCTGCTCGGTGACGTTGATCTTCTCGCCTCGGAACATCGCGTCGATCCGCTCACGCAGGCCGCACTCCTCGGCAAGGTTGAGCAAAAGTCGGAGTGTCTCAGTGGTGATCCGGTGCTTCGAGTAATCGAGGAAGAGGCCGACGGCCTCGGCAGAGAAGCGCCCGGCACGCCCGGGATCCTCGGCGAAGAGGGTCCGCAGGTGAACATCGCGGATCTTCTGATAGTGAGTGGACAGAGCTTGCCAGGATGGGAGCTTGCTCAACGGGGTTGAACGTGCCATCGTCGGCTCCTTATTGATTGCAGAGTCAGGGCCATCCACTGTCCCCAGGGGCCCTCGCTATGGTATCTCAACGGACTGCACATCACTTAGGATGACCGGGTCCGTACCAGCTTCGCGATGTCGTAATCGACGAGATCGCCGATCCGTTCGAGCGTGACATCGGCCGGAGGATAGCTGGCGAGGATGGCCGGATCGTGGGCGTAATGCCCCTGGCGTAGGAAAACGGTGGTCAGACAGTCATCCCAGATCTGTTTCATCGCGGCGAGGATGCGTAGTTTGTCGTCGATCATGACGTAGTGCTTGGCTGGATAACGCTCGGCGACGTCGTCAAGCATTTGCTCCTTGTGAATGTAGATGAGAACCCGTCCGTCGACCGCTTCCCAGAGTCCAGAGCGTTCGACCTTGCGCGGCTGGAAAACCACATCGCCATCGGAGAGGATAACCGTCGGTCCCCAGGTTCCGAGGCGCTCGATCACGTCGAGCGCGCCGGGATAGAGCCGGTTCGCGAACGGGTAATCGATCAGATACAGCGAGACCTCGAGAATGTGTGGGTCGCGCAGATGCTCAATCCGGTAGCGTTGGAGAGCACCGAGGTAGTCGGCGTAGCCCAGCTCCGCTCGGAGCTGCTCGAAGATCTCCCAGTAGCGCTTCTCAGCTTCGGGGCCAAACGCGCGGACGAGGTGACGTTTGAGATCGCGTGCGACCGCGTCATTGTCGAGTAGTGTGTTGTCGATGTCGAGCAGAAAGACGACGTCGCTTTCTGGTGTCATCGATGGATCTCCCGCACCCGTGGATTGTGCCAGCCACCGTCGTGGACACATAGTCCCGCAGCTTCGGGCGGACCCCAGGTGCCCGGATCGTACTCGTGGACCGGCGTCGTCCCGCCGAGGATTGGCTCCACGATTTGCCACGCCGCCTCGACGGCGTCCTGGCGGGCGAAGAGCGACGGATCGCCACGCATGGCATCTCCGAGCAGCCGCTCGTAGGGCATCATTTCGTCGCCGTGATGGTGTCGCGCGATGAGTTCGACCTCTTCACCGACCATCATCTCGCCGGGAACTTTGGCGCGAGCGCCCAAGGAGATCAAGACGTTCGGGCTGAGCCGGAAGCGCAGATAATTCGAGCGTGACGGTTCGTTCTCGTTGAAGAGCAGACGGGGAGGAGGCTTGAGAAAGACCATCACTTCGGTCGCGGTGACCGGAAGGCACTTGCCAGTGCGGATATAAAAGGGAACGTCTGCCCAGCGCCAACTGTCGATCTGCAGTCGGAGCGCGGCGAACGTCTCGACCTGCGAATCCGGGGCAACACCAGGCTCATCACGGTAGCCGCGAAACTGACCGCGGACGACATCGGACGGAGTGAGTGGTCGGATCGCTTTCAGAATCCGCGCCTTCTCATCACGCACGGCATCGGGGTTATGACCAGTCGGCGCCTCCATCGCTAGCAGCGCTGTGATCTGAAGCAGGTGATTCTGCACAACATCGCGAATCGCCCCGGCCTCTTCGTAGAACTTGCCGCGGCCGGCGATCCCGAAGCTCTCGGCCATGGTGATCTGGATACTCTCAACGTAATTGCGGTTCCAGATCGGCTCGAGAAAGGAGTTCGCGAAGCGAAAGTAGAGAAGGTTCTGGACCGGTTCCTTGCCAAGGTAATGATCGATCCGGAAAATCCTTGATTCGGGGAAGACCGCATGAAGCGTCTCGTTCAGCGCCCGAGCCGAGGCGAGGTCGTGTCCGAACGGTTTCTCGAGCACGACCCGGGCGTTGTTCGTGCAGCCGGCAGCCGCCAGACCTTCAATGACCGTGGCGAATAAGCTCGGGGGAATTGCAAGATAAAAGAGAGGGCGACTCGCTGTACTCAGCGCCTCGGCCACCCGTTGGTAGGTAGCCGGATCGCGATAATCGCCGCCGACGTAGTGCAGGATCGCCGCGAGCTTCGCGAACGCCTCCTCGTCGACCCCGCCGTGCTCGGCCAGACTCGCCCGAGCCCGTTGACAGAGCTGGTCGTCACTCAAGCGAGATCCGGCCACGCCAATGACCGTCGCGTCGAGGTGGCCTCGGTGGATCATTGCCTGGAGGGCTGGAAAGATCTGCTTGTTCGCCAAATCGCCAGTGATCCCGAAGATCACCAAGGCGTCCGAAGAGTTCGTGACCATTCTCTCTCCCCAAGGGTCAGTGTCGTCCCATCGCGAGTCCAAAGTTCGCCGCTCCGAGTAGCGCGGCTCGGCAGGTAATTAGGTGAATGGGCACGCGGGTGAGTAGCTCGGCAAAACGGCCTTTTGCTTGAAACGCTTCGAGGAATCGCCTCTCTTTCAAGACCGGTAAGACGTGCAGAGGCAGGCCACCGCCGAGATAGACGCCCCCGGTCGCCAGCACTTTCAAGGCGAGATTGCCGGCCTCGGCGCCAAGAATCTCGACGAATGTCTGAATCGCGGCGAGGCTCAGTGCATCGGGCGCGGCCGAGTTCAGCGCGGCTTCGACGATCAATGGCGTGCGATCCGCGGCCACGGCTAGGCGCGTGGCTAACTCGCTCGATTCCGGGGCGTGGTGGCTATCCCGGAGGTAGTCATAGATGCTGGGAATGCCAATCCCCGAGCAGACTCGCTCGTAGCTGACGTGGCCGAAGCGTGCTTGGAGATACTGAAGCAAGCCGATCTGGAGCGCGTTAGTCGGCGCGAAATCGGCGTGACCACCTTCCGAGGCGTAGGCGCGGTAGCGGCTGCCATCCCAGGTCAGATAGGCCTGGCCGAGCCCGGTGCCGGGGGCGATCACCGCGATGGAGCCGCCCTCGACGGGCTTCCCCGGATTCAAGGTTTGCAGGTCGTCTGGCTCGAGGATCGGCACGGCCATGGCGATTGCCTCGAGATCGTTCAAGAGACGGACAGTTGGAATCTCCAGCTCTTGGGCAAGCTTGCTCTCTTCGACAACCCAGGGAAGATTGGTCGTCTTCACCCGGCCGGCAATCACCGGCCCGGCGACGTCGAAGCACGCGCGGTCGATCGGTACGCCGACCTGGACCAGAAACTCACGGACGATGGCCTCGAGGCTGGGATACGTACGGCTCGGAAACTCCGCTTGGGCAAGTGGCTTACGCGGACCAGCCTCGACGGAGAATACTGCCAGATCGGTTTTCGTCCCGCCAATATCGCCAGCCAGGAGCATAGTGGATCCTCCACCTTGGTTTTGGTCTTCGTCGACAAGAAAAGTCGCTGCATCTATTGTAGCGCTTCAGGCGTGTATCAGGGCGGGGGAGCCGTCGAGCGTGGGGTGGATATCGGACGCAGTTCACGCTATACTTCGTTGCTATAGGTTGGCCTCCATCCCAGACAATCGCCCTTGTCGACGTTGGTTCTGCGCTTGAGGAGGGTAAAGCCATGACACCGCGGCTGGCAGATCGTCTGGAAGAAGCGCGCCGTGGTCGTTTCGTCGGGCGCGCTGCCGAGATTGCACTCTTTCAATCCGCGCTCACCGCTCGTGAGCTGCCCTTTAACCTGCTCTACGTCTTTGGTCCGGGCGGTGTTGGGAAGACGACGCTGCTCGATGAGTTTGTCCACCTGGGGCAGCAGGTTGGCATATCGCGGATCAGTCTGGATGCCCGCTACGTCGACCCCTCGCCTGATGGCTTTCTTGCTGCCTTGGGGCTGGCGATGGGGCTATCGTCCGGCCAAGCTCCCTTGCCGGTCCTAGCATCTCAGTCCGAGCGACGATTGATCCTCGTCGATACCTACGAGCTATTGACTCCCCTCGACAACTGGCTCCGCGAGGTCTTTCTGCCGCAGCTACCCGAGCAAACCCTGATCGTGCTGGCCGGTCGTCAGCCGCCGTCAGTGAGTTGGCGCACCGATCCGGGCTGGCAGAACCTCATTCGCATCGTGCCGCTCCGGAACTTGACTCCCGACGAAAGTCGACTTTACTTGACGCGTCGCCAGATTCCGTCCGATCAGCACCGTGGCGTTCTCGCTTTCACCCATGGCCATCCGCTGGCACTCGCGCTCATCGCCGACGCGTTCGTTCAGCGCGGAGAGCTTCAGTTTCACGCCGAGGCAGCGCCGGACATCGTGCAAACGCTCGTCGAGCGATTCGTTCAGAAAGTACCGGGTCCAGCCCACCGCGCGGCGCTGGAGGCCTGTGCCCTCGTCCGTCTGACGACCGAGGCCATACTGGCCGAGCTTCTGGCTACCGCCGAGGTGCACGAGCTGTTCGATTGGCTCCAATCGCTCTCATTTATCGAGTCTGGTACCCAGGGGCTCTTTCCCCACGACCTGGCGCGCGAGGCACTCGCCGTGGAGCTGCGCTGGCGTAACCCGGACTGGTATGCTGAGCTGCACCGTCGCGCTCGGAATTACTACGCCGCCCGTCTGAGCCAAACCCGAGGCTACGACCAGCAACGTGTCCTTTTCGATTACGTTTATCTTCACCGCGATAGCCCACTGATGCGACCGTATCTTGATTGGCAAGAAACCGGAACGTCGATGCCCGACGTCCTCCGTCCCGGCGATCAGGACCTACTGCGCGCGATGGTTACCCGATACGAAGGGGCAGAGTCTGCGCATTGGCTGGATTTTTGGTTTACGCGCCAGCCACAAGGCACGGTCGTCTATCGGGATGCCGAGGGCCGGCCTTTTGGCTTTCTGACAATCGTTGCCTTGCATGAAATCGGCCCCGAGGAACGCACGGAGGATCCAGCGACCCGCGTCACCTGGCGCTACCTCGAGCAACACGCCCCGTTGCGGTCAGGTGAAAAAGCCATTCTCTTTCGCTTCTGGATGGCCCGCGATACCTACCAGGACGTCTCGGCGACCCAGAGCTTGATCTTCGGTCGCGCGGCTCAGCAGTATCTGACGACGCCCAACCTGGCCTTTAGCTTCTTCGCCACGGCGGATCCTACTTTCTGGACGCCGATGTTTACTCATGTCGATCTGCCGCGGCTAGCTGACGCCGATTTCGAGATTGCCGGGCGACGCTACGGGGTCTTTGCTCACGACTGGCGGGTCACGCCGCCGTTAGCATGGTTGACTCTGCTTGGCGAGCGGGAAATTGCGACCGAGATCGAGACGACACCGCCCCCGACTGTTGTCACGGCGGTTGTGTTGAGTGAGCCGGAGTTTGCCGAGGCGGTCCGACGGGCGCTGCGCCACTTTACGCGTGCCGAGGCGCTGCGTCAAAATCCTTTGCTCCGCTCGCGGCTGGTGATCGAGCGAGTCGGCGACAGCACGAAAACAGCCGATCGGCTCCATACTTTGCAGGAGGTGCTCCGCGAGGCCGCCGCGTCGTTACAGCAGTCACCCCGCGAAGCCAAGCTCTATCAGGTGCTCCATCATACCTACTTTGCCCCGGCGCCAACCCAAGAGCGCGCCGCCGAGCTGCTGGATTTGCCTTTCAGCACCTACCGTCGACATCTCGCCGCCGGAATTAACCGCATCGTCGAATTACTGTGGCAGTGGGAGGTCGGTGGAGGAGAAAAGTGATTGGAAAATGAGCAACTTTTGACCTGGAAGCCGAATATGTCACCGTTGGAAACTCCGTTCGTCGGTTAAACGACCAGAGTTTCATTTTGAGGGAGCTTGACTATGGCTGATCGCGGGGCCGCTTGGCTCGGTCAGGAGTTCATCGCAGCTTGGAACGCCCACGACATCGATCGGATCGCTGCACTCTACGCCCCCGACTTCGACGGGACTGATGTCGGCGACGCTACGCCGCAGCACGGACCGGACTCGGCTCGCCGCAGCGCCGAGCAGTACGTGCGTGCCTTTCCAGATCTCCGGCTCACCGTCGACGACCTTGTCCTGGACGGTAACCGTCTGGTATTGCTCTGGACCGCCTGCGGCACGCATCAGGAGACGGTGATGCACATTCCCCCTACTCATCGCACGGTTCAGGTCCGTGGCGCTTGCCTGCTAGTGGTCGAAGGCGAGCAGATTCGGCGCGCCGTTCACATTTGGGACGTCGCGGCGATGCTGCGCGGACTCGGCCTTTTGCCGGAGTTGCACGTGTCTAGCTAAAGCAGAAACAAATCAACTTTGTCTCAACTTTAACTTTACTTCTAAGTAGTTGACTGCCGGTTTGCTGCCTTGTACACTCGACCGTGAAAACGGCTGGTGGCATTGATTCACTTTTTCCTTCCCCACCTGCTGCACGGAGGATCCAAATGCCTCGCTTTCTCCTGCGTTTTGTTATCCTCGCGATCATTGTCTTTCTGATCGAGTCAACTGGTGGGACACGAGCGTTCACGCCCCCCGTTTCAGTGGATGCGTACCCGGGGCCCGGTTCCAATCTCGGTTCAATGCAGGTCTTTCTCCCCGCAGTATGGAACGGATGGAGCGGCGACGGAGAGGGGCTGACTCCAACGCCGGTGCCGCAAACTGGCCCACCGCCGACTTGGACGCCACCGCCAACCTGGACACCCTCGCCAACGCGGACACCATTCCCGACGGCAACGTCAACCCCAACTCCGAGCTGTAATGGCCAGGCAAATGTCCTGGCTAATTCGGGCTTCGAGAACGGCGTCTTGTGGCCCTGGGTCGTCGCCAATGGTACCCCTTTGCTTGAATCGAGCATCGTCTATGACGGAAGTTATGCGGTTCTGCTCGGGGGGCTTTCCAACGATGTCCTGGGGCAGACGACAATCGAGCCAACTTGGGCCGAGACCGGTGCGCTATATTTCGCGTGGCAATTAGATACGATTGGCATTCCGAACCTGGCTGAGGATCGCTTAATCGCTGTAGTTGTAGATGCTCAACAAAATGTCATTGCCTCTGGCTACATAGATGCGCTGGCGGTGCCGTCACAACGAACTTGGCATGGTACCCGCTTGCCCGTAAGCAACGTCATCGGCGAGCGCGGAAACACTCTGACCGTGGTTATTAGCGACGTGAACCAAACTGGGACAATGACCGGCTGGTATGTTGACGATGTTGCGCTCGTCTTTGGCTGTGGCTCGACGATCGCGGGAGCAGAGCCATTCACCAGTACTCACCGGGTCAACCTGACTCCGCTCACGGATCCCAGCGCTTTAGCCACGTGGGCGAGAAAATTGCGGCCAGGTGCCAAGCCGCTTGCCCAATAGCTCCCAACTCATCGAGAAGCCGAGGGGCCACATGCCCCTCGGCTTCTCGATCACTTCAAGGGGCCGAGATTCTTTTCTTTTGTGGAACGAGCCTGTGCTCTTCTCCTGAGCAGCTTTCCTACTCCCAGGACATCCCTTCGCCCCGGACGATCCGGGCGCGCAGTTCGTAAGGACCGGGCCATTCGACCGGTAGGTCGCCGTTGTCGACCATGAGCTGCAAGGGATTGACTCGGGTCTTCAGAGGAAGGTCAATACGCTGACGCTTGCGGGCCGACTCGTAGAGGGCCATCATGACTTCCTGAGTCGCATAAGCTTTGGCCGCCGTGCTGAGGGGATCATCGAGCTTGCCCTCGACCCAGGCAATCGTCTCCTGGCACTGGTGAACCCAGGCGTCGTGCCAGGGCGCCGCGACGTTCTGCCAGCCGTTGCTCGAGGCGTTCAGGTAGCGCACCCAGCCCCACTCGTCGTTATACTTTGCCGACGAGCCTTCTGGCTGCCACATGTCGCCATCTGAGCGTAGCTCGTCGTTCGGTGGGCGGCCGGTTCCCAGTTCCATGATCCCGTCGGTACCGACTACCCGTGCCCCCTGGCCGGTTCGGTAGGGGTTGCGGAATCCGCCTTGAATGAGGATCTGCGCCCCTCCCTCGAGACCGACCAGGGCCAGCGAACGATCTTCGGTCGGGAATCCCCGCTCCATCGCCTCGGTTGTCCGTTCGACCGCGCCCATCACCCATTCGACGCGCGGATTACCGGTCAAAAAGAGCGCAAGCTGAATGTTGTGAGAATTCGTGTTCAGCAGCGTGCCGTCGCTGAGGGAGATCTGGACGATCTTGCCAATCGCTCCTTCCCGGATGAGGTCGCGCGCCTTCAGCCAGGTGGCGTGGTGGGGCCGCTGGTAGGCGATCACCAGCTTTACATTGTTGCGATCGCAGGCGATCATCATCTTCTCGGCGTCGCCCAGGCTCAGCGCCATCGGTTTCTGGCAGACGATCGCCTTGGGGCGGCGTGCCGCTGCCGCGATCACCATCTCAGCGTGTAGGCCGTGCCAGGAGCAGACGTCGACGAAGTCCGGCCGCTCCTTGTCGAGCATCTCGCGATAGTCGCTATACCACTTGTCTTCCGGAACCCCAAAAAAGGTGCCAAACTCCCGGCGTGCGTCCGGATGGGTATCGGCAATGGCGCCGATCTCGACCGGTCGGCCCGGCACGTTCTGCCAGGCCCGCGCGTGCACCCGGGCGATGTTGCCGCAAGCGATGATGGCGGTGCGATACACGTTTTACCTCGCCGCATGATCTTTGTGTTCAGGTAGAAGTTGAGCCGCCAAACTGTATAGCTCTTCCCTTTGCACTCGGCCGTGCGATGGGCACTATCTCATTTCTGCCCCTCGCCCCATGTCCTGCCGCGCATCGGCATTTGTCTGGTAGGCGGTCCGGGTCCATCAAAGGTCAGGAATCTGGACCGTCGATGCTCACAACCCTAGTCGCTCCAGATGTCCCTCTGGCGCCTTCACCCGTTCCAAATGAGCGCGCAATAGATCCTGGAAGTGGGCTTCCAGGGAGGGATCGCTCAACGGATGCTCTTGCTTCGGGTCGGCAACGATGTCGTAGAGTTCGTGGACCGCGACGTATTCCCCATTCGGGCCTTGCTCGTGCCGGTGAGGCGGCCGACCTTTCGTCGGAATCTTGTAGACCGGGATGTTGTAGGTGTGACCAAGGAAGCGGCCCATCTCAGCGTCGGCGAGCTCCTCACGCGGCATGAACCCGTGGAACTGAGTAGGCATGCTGGTGTAAGCGTGGACGATCGTCTCTGCCTTCACTGGGTTGCGGAAGTAGGTGTAGCGTCCGTCGGTCGCGTTGAGCGCCATGC
This sequence comes from Chloroflexota bacterium, assembly GCA_021324795.1. Lineage (GTDB taxonomy): Bacteria > Chloroflexota > UBA6077 > FW602-bin22 > CADDYW01 > JAJPIK01. The sequence continues at coordinate 23,157 of JAJPIK010000084.1, read as the reverse complement.
CAAAGTAGCCATAAATAATCGAGTCGTGTACTGACTGGTTGGCCTCGAGCGCTGGGCGGAGCGAGGTTCCATGGAGGTGTGGCGGGACCGGCGCAGCGAAGTAGTCGAGAAAGGTCGGCATGACGTCAGTGGTTTGGGTGAGCGCCGTGACCCGCGATCCGGCCCGCTGCGATCCCGGCAGGTGGACGATCAGCGGGATCCGGGCGATCTCGTTGTAGACAGGCATCATGTTCTTCATCCAGTACTGGTGCTCGCCCAGCATCGTGCCGTGGTCGGTGGTCAAAACGACCATCGTGTCTTTCCAGAGATTGAGCGCGTCGAGCTTGTCCCAGAGCTTGCCGAGCCAGTGGTCGGTCATCGTTACCAGCGCAGCGTAGCACTTCCGGATGTGAGCGATCGCCTCTGGCGAGTCCTTGACGACGCCGTAGTCCGGCCAGTCGTAGATCGGGCCGTCCCACGTGTCGCCATACATGTCGAGGTACTTCTGGACGACGTAGAACGGTTCATGGGGATCGAATAGCTCCAATTGGAGGAACCAGTTGTCGCTGCCCTGGTTGTCCTCGAGCCATTGAACGGCATGCTGGACACAACGGGGGCCGGAGAATTCGTGCTCTTCGCGCTGGGCGAGGCGATTCAGCGCGTTCTGAGGACGATCCTTTAAGCGCCCCATCTGCGCGGGCAGGGCCGGCAGATCGACCCGACTCACCCAGAAGTCATTTTCCTGGCCGCGTTCGAACTGCCAGGTGCTGAAGCTGTTATTGTGGCCTTCGCCGCCCAGATAGAAATAGTGGTAATGGTCGGTGATCAGGTGCGAGAAGATCCCTTTGGGCTGGACCTGGCGCAGCAGGTGGGGAAGAACGTCGTCGAAAGGCTCGAGTGGCCCCCAGCCACGCTCGAGGAAGTTGTGGCGACCGGTCATGAACTCGCGACGGGCCGGCATACAGGGCAATGAGCCAACCCAGTGGTTATCGCAGACGACCGATTGCTCGGCCAGGCGGGCGATGTTGGGAGTCTTGACCCAATCGCTGCCGTAGGGCTCGAGGTAATCCGGCCTCAAGGTATCGAGGATGACGAATAGGACTTTCACGGTTTCTCTCCAGAAATGAGCTTGCTGGCACCAAATGGCGTCGTCGTTCAGCCGTGACCTGATTGTACCGGTCAGGGCTGACCTGTCAACTCGTGACTGCCTCATCCCATAGGAGATCTACCGCGGTTCGGCCTTACTGCCCTGCTTTTTACTACTCGCCCACGGACATTGGCCCAGAGTTAACCTTCGTCCTGGGGATGACCACCGCCGATGAAAAGGGAGGCGAATCGGTGTAAGTTGGATCGGCGACGATCCGGGCGGAGGTAGGGTTCTGTCGGTATGTTGAGGCCCTCGTCGCCGAAATCGGAGTGGACATGGACCGTTTCCCCCGCGCTGATCACGGGGCTTCCGGGGCAGGGATGGCACTCGGCAATAACGCGAGCGCCGGCAAACGCAAGAGCGGCAAGAGACGCAAAAGGCGTCCCTGGGTACGAGTCGTCGTGGTCGAGGCCGCCCAGGCGGCAGGGCGGACGAAAACCGTTGACAACCGCTCCTTCAGCGAGTATGATAATTGCAAATGATTCGCACTACGCCGCGAGACGTTTTCGCCGCGCTGCAAGCACACGGCCACAAACTCACCCAGCCACGTCGTTTGGTCATCGAGACACTCGTCGATCAGTCACGTGCGATGACGGCCAACGATTTGCATCAGGTGTTGGCCGAGCGCGGGGTAAGCCTGGCAAGTATTTATCGAACCTTAGAGTTGATGTCTGAGCTTCACCTTGCCGAGCCGGTCCACCAGTCCGGCGATGAGGCACGCTACATCGCTTGCCGTCCCGAGCACCACCACCACATCATCTGCACCGGTTGTTGGCGCGTTGCCGACGTCGATTCCTGTTTGCTCGAGCCGGTCGCCAATGCGATTCACGAACAAAGTCACTTTGACGTTGAGAGTCACATCCTCGAATTTTATGGGCGCTGCGCGGCGTGTCGGCGCTGACCGTCCCTTTTTTTGCGCAGCCTATTGAGAATCAATCGCATTGCTACTGGCCAGGATAAGGGGAGGGAAGAGAATCAACCGCCGGTACTGACAAGGAGGTTTGTTAAGGGGTGTATTTTGCCGGTTTTGCTGAGAGCGAGTCGCATTGGGAGAGGTCAAGGTGTTTCGGGTTTTTAGTCCTTCTAGCTGGCGGAGATTCCTCGCCCGGGCTGTCCTTCCTGAGCTGGCGCTGATTGTCTTGCTTCCGCTTGGTGTTGCCTGTGCCGGTACCCCGTCCAGGTTGGCTCCCATGTCAACTACTCAGGCGGTGCCGAATCGGCCGGTACCATCTACTGCGACTACGCTGCCGACCATGGCTCCAGCACCAACTGTGACGACGATCCTTTCGCCAACGGTAAAGTCGTCGCCAATTTCGATCGTTGCTGCGGAAAATTTCTACGGTGACGTGGCCACTCAGATTGGTGGTGACCGGGTCAGGGTGGTGAGCATCTTGAAGGATCCGAACGTTGATCCGCATGAATATGAATCGAGCGTCGACGATGCCAAGGCGATCGGCAGTGCACAGATCGTAATCAAGAATGGTCTCGGCTACGACGCTTTTGTCGACAAGCTGCTCTCGGCATCGCCGCGCCCCAACCGGATCGTCATCGAGGTGAGCCAGCTCACCGGCCACACGGATGGCGACAACCCGCACCTGTGGTACGACCCTTCGACGATGCCAAAAGTCGCCCAAAAGATCGCCCAGACGCTGAGCGAGATCGATCCGTCTGATTCGGCCTATTTCGCCGGACGGCTGCAGCGCTTCGACGCTTCAGAGAAAGCCGTCGATGATCAGGTCGCCGCCATGAAAACGAAATACCGCGGGACGAAAGTACTACCGACCGAGCCGGTGTTCGATTATATGGCTGAAGCAATTGGCCTCGACATTATCGACAAGGAAGGTGATTTCCAGCGCGCCGTGGAAGAAGGAAACGACCCCCCGGCCTCGGCGGTCGCGACTTTTCGCCAGGAGATTACCTCGCATACGATCAAGGTGCTGATCTACAACCGCCAAACGATCACGCCGATCACGACACAGATGCAGAATCTCGCCAAGCAGAACCAGGTGCCGATCGTCGCGGTTTCGGAAACCGAACCCGACGGCATCACCTACCAACAATGGATGCTTGATCAGCTCAAGACCTTGCAGCAGGCACTGAGTGGACAATGACAACGACTTTGAGAGCCAATGTGAGAACAACTTTGGTCAACCCTGACCCCCGCGTGGGTACCGTTCCGCTGATTGACGTGCGAGAGGTAACGGTCCAGCTCGGCAATCGGACCGTGCTAGAGGAAGTTTCTGCCCAGATCTGGCGGAACGAGTTCGTTGGCGTCCTCGGGCCGAACGGCGCAGGCAAGAGCACGCTCTTGCGGGTCTTGCTCGGCTTGCTGCGTCCCGCCAAGGGCGAGGTCTTCCTCCAGGGCGAGCCCTTGCGGCGCGGTAATCCTCGTATCGGCTATTGCCCGCAGCATCGCGCGTTCGATCGGGATCTACCGATGACCGCACGCGAGTTCGCTGGCCTGGGGCTAGACGGACATCGCTGGGGGTTGGGCTTACCCTCGAAGAGTCGTCGCGTGCAGATCGAGGCGATGCTTGAGGCGGTGGGAGCCCGAGCGTTTGCCGATGCGCCACTTGGCCAGCTTTCGGGCGGCGAGCAGCAGCGCCTGGCGATCGCCCAGGCGCTGCTGGGTGAGCCGTCGCTCTTGCTCCTCGACGAGCCGTTGGCGAGTCTCGACGTGCGCAGCCAGCGCGAGATCGTCGAGCTGGTGGATCGGGTGCGCCGTGAGCATCAACTTGCCGTCCTCTTTGTCACTCACGGTGTAAATCCACTGCTTGGCGTAATGGATCGGGTCTGGTATTTGGCCGGCGGTCACGCGGCGATTGGGCCGGTCTCCGAGGTCATCCGAAGTGACGTGCTCAGCCGGCTCTACGGCGCGCCGGTGGAGGTCATCGAAGTCCAGGGGCAGGTATTTGTCTCGTCGCCGGATGAGTGGTCGCACCACCAGGGCAAAGAGGAAAGAAAGTGATCTTCGAGCCACTCCAATACGACTTTATGCAGAACGCTTACGCGGCTGGCACGATCATCGCGATCGTCAGCGCGATCGTCGGCTTCTTCGTCGTCCTGCGCGGACTCAGCTTCGCGGCGCACGCCTTATCGCACATTGGCTTCGCCGGGGCGACCGGAGCGGTCCTGCTCAGCGTCGATCCGCTGTTCGGATTGCTCACTTTTACAGTGGCCAGTGGCTTGGCGATGGGCCTGCTCGGGGAGCGGGTGCGTGGCCGCGACGTCGCAATCGGAATTGTCCTAGCATTTGCGCTGGGGATGGGAGCCTTGTTCTTGTCGCTCTACACACGTTACGCGACCCAGGCCTATAATATCCTGTTTGGTACGATTCTTGGCGTGAGCACGACCGACGTTGCGATTAGCTTTGTCCTTGGAATCATCGTCCTGATGGCGATCGCCTTCTTGTATCGCCCCCTCATCTTCGCGTCGGTGGATCCGGAAGTTGCCGCTGCCCGGGGCGTGCCGGTCGATCTACTTTCTGCGCTATTCATGGTTGTCGTCGCTGTCGCCGTCGCGGAAGCAGTGCAGGTAGTCGGTGTCTTGCTCGTTTTCACCCTGATTGTCGCCCCCGCGGCCACGGCCGGTTACCTGGCGAGCCGTCCGTCGTCGGCGATTGCTCTGAGTGTCATCCTCGCGCTCTTGGAAACCTGGGTCGGGATTACCCTAGCCTACTACACCAAGTTTCCGGTCAGCTTCTACATTGCCTCGGTCGGCTTCGCCTGCTATCTGCTCGCGCGGCTTCTCGGGTCACGCCTACATCGGCGGACTAAGCTAGTCCAGACAGCATGAACTGATTAAATCTCCAGCACCGCCCCCTGGCTGCCGGAGGTGACCATCTTCGCATAGCGGGCGAGCCAGCCGGAGAGATCCGCGCGGACTGGCGGCTTCCACTCCTGACGACGTCGCTCGAGCTCGGCTTCGCTCAGCTCGACGTCGAGGCGACGATTCGGAATGTCGATCGTGATGACGTCGCCATTGCGGATCAGACCGATTGGCCCACCAGAGGCAGCTTCTGGCGAGACGTGGCCGATGCAGGCGCCACGCGTGCCGCCGGAGAAGCGACCATCGGTGATCAGCGCGACCTTGTCGCCAAGCCCCATGCCCATGATGTTCGAAGTCGGCGCGAGCATTTCTTGCATGCCCGGTCCGCCTTTTGGCCCCTCGTAACGAATAACCACGACCTGACCGGGCTGAACTTCGCCAGACAAAATGCCTTGATTCGCCGCGTCGTGCGAATCGTAGACGATGGCCGGACCCCGGTGCCGGAGCAGATTCGGCAGCACCCCGGCCGATTTGACCACCGCTCCTTCCGGGGCGAGGTTACCAAAGAGGATTGCCAGGCCACCGGTCTGGCTGTAGGCATTTTCCAGGGGACGAATGCAATCGGTATCTTTGCTCGGACAGCCGGCGACGTTTTCGCCAAGAGTCTGGCCGGTGACGGTGCGTTGATCGAGGTGCAAGATGCCCGGCCGCTTCGCCAGCTCGTGGAGGATTGCCGAAACACCGCCAGCGCGGTCGACGTCTTCAATGTGATAGTGCGACGACGGACTGACCTTGCAGATACACGGGACCCGATCGGCGACTTGATCAATCCGACTGAGGGGATAGTCGATCCCGGCCTCGCGTGCCAGAGCGATCGTGTGCAGCACGGTGTTGGTCGAGCCGCCCATCGCCATGTCGAGGGCGAAGGCATTATCGATCGCTTCGGGGGTGACGATGTCGCGGGGCTTGAGATCCTCCTCGACCATGGTCATGAGGCGCTTGGCGGCCTTCTGGGCGAGCTCTTCTCGCCGGGGATCCAAGGCGAGGATCGTACCGTTGCCGGGCAGTGCCATGCCGAGTGCTTCGCAGAGGCAGTTCATCGAATTGGCGGTGAACATGCCCGAGCAGGAGCCACAGGTCGGACAGCCAAAGTCTTCGAGCGTTTTCAGCTCCTGGTCGGTGATCCGTCCCGCCTGGTAGGCGCCGACCCCCTCGAAGATCGAGATCAAGTCGACGATTTTCCCTTCGGGGGTAACCCCGGCCCGCATCGGACCACCGCTGACGAAAATGGTGGGAATGTTCAATCGCATCGCGGCCATGAGCATCCCCGGCACGATCTTGTCGCAGTTGGGAATGCAGATCATGCCATCGAACCAGTGGGCCATGACCATCGTCTCGACAGCATCGGCGATCAGCTCGCGGCTGGGAAGCGAGTACTTCATGCCCAGGTGCCCCATGGCAATGCCGTCGTCGACTCCGATCGTGTTGAACATGAATGGAACACCGCCCGCCTCGCGGACCGCCTTGCGGACTACCTCGCCAAACTCTTTGAGATGGACGTGGCCGGGAATGATGTCGACGTAGGAGTTGGCGATGGCAATGAAAGGCCTGCGAAAATCGTCATCACTCTGAATGACGCCGGTCGCCTTCAACAACGCCCGATGAGGGGCACGCTCAAAACCTCGCTTGATCCGATCGCTGCGCATTAGGTCACCTGTGCTCCGCTCATAATTCCCTCCCCCTGGCAAGAAAGCGAGGGTGAGGGCTATCTGCCAATTTTATCTGGTGTGCTGGCTCAAGTGACACAATTATAACGGTCATGTCGTCTGCCCGGTATGTTCATCGATCGCTACCAGAGTTCGTAGCAGGTCGGCACGATCGGCGGCGCCAAGAAGCCGGCCATTTGCATCAGCCACTGGTAGAATTTTTCGTCGATCACGCAGCATGATCTCAATTGCCTCCCCCAGCGGTGTATCAGCGTGGACAGTGGGAATATCCCGGTCCATGAGTTGTGCCGCGGTTGTTCCAAGCGCATGGGCCAGGTTGCTTTGCTCCTCAGGACTGAGATGGACAAAGGGCAGGCGACTCATGAGAATGCGGATGATGCTCGGGTGATCTTCGGGGCTGAGCCGGCGGAGAAGCTCGGCATCGGTTACCACGCCAACCAGATGGTTATGGTCGTCGACGACGAGTGCCCGATTCAGGCGGGTCGAGATGACCGCGTCGAGGACTTCAGCGAGAGGGGCAGCTTGCCCGACGGTCGGGATATCTGTCCGCATAACGTCGCCGATCGTCCGTCCGATGCGAGGCTTGAGCTCCACTCCTGGCAGGGGATAAGCCTCTCCCCGGGTGCGGAGAATGTCAGCACGACTCAGTATCCCAACCAAGACGCCGTCTGAGTTGACAACGGGCAGCCGTTTCAGATTCCGTGTTACCATCAGATGGGTGGCATCCGCTAGCGTCACGTCCGGTCCGATGGTCACCACTGGCTGGGTCATGACGTCGAGCACGGTTTTTCCTTGTTCCAAGAGGCTGAGCTGCTCGGCGAGCTGTTCGGCACTGAGGACGCCAAGCAGTTCGATCCGCGTGCGCAAGCCACCGCGTTCAATCAGGTCGCCATTGGTGATAATGCCGACGACCTGGTTCCGGGAGTTGATGACCGGTAAAGCGCGATAGTCGCGATTCACCAACAGCTTGACTGCCTCGGTAAGCGGCAGGGAGGGCGGGACACTGACGACGTCTCGGGTCATCACGTCGGCCACCCGCAGGCGGTTCGAGATATTCTCCACCGAGCGGTGCTGGTAGTAGACGATACCAACGTCGTCAATGGTGATCATGCCGCTTGACATCATCGCTCGCACTTTTGGGAGGACGCGGTCGACTCGCTCAGGCGTATCGATCCATTCGATCACGATGGGCAGATCTTCGGCGAGCCGGACGATCGTCGCAGTGTGGATGAGGCTGTGGGCGCCGAACCCGGCGATGCCCCGGACCGCCGTCGCGCCGGCGCACCCCTCGCTGCGCAGCGTATCAAGGATTGCGAGAAACAACGGTTGCGTGCCCCAGTGATCGGACTCCCCGAGGTAGATACGGACGCGCTTCCCGGTCCCGAGAATCTCCATGCGTTACTCCCTATGCCCCGCCAGTTCAAGAAAGTCTGGGGGTACCACAATTCTCTGTTCTGACCGGCCATCACGAGCTACTGCTTAGCATACACACTTTTCTCCTTCTTACATAATGCAGGCTCCGTTAACATACCCCTCAACTGTCGTCAACTATCTATCCTTCCAGGAGCGGCGTGAAAGCGCCTTGCTATATTGTCTACTAAACCTAATCTTGACCGATAATGAGTGGAGTGCTATAACCGAACCGGTGATGAGGCTCGTCCGGGCGCAGGACTCGAACCGCCACCGTCGTGGCTGATAGCCTCTTTTGGTCCCCTTCGCTAAGGCTTACGCGCCGCGAAACGCCGGTTCGGCGACCTCGGGCTGCTATAGTACCCGGTCCCAAGGACGGGCGAGGATTGAAAGAAATACAACGAGGCAAGGGATGGACAAGGAGTTGGAAGGCGCCGAGGTTGCCGAAGCACAGATCGCCGTCCACTGGAAGGAAGAGGAATACTATTACCCATCAGCAAAATTCATTGCCCAGGCAAATGCTGCCGATCCGGCGATCCTCGAGCGGTTCCGCGAGGAGAACTTCCCTGAATGCTTCCGGGAATACGCGGATCTGCTCACCTGGGATCAGTATTGGCATACCACGCTCGATACGAGCAACGCTCCTTTCTGGAAATGGTTTGTCGGCGGCAAGCTGAATGCTTCCTACAACTGTGTCGATCGACACCTGGCGAAAAATCGTAACAAGGCCGCGTTCATCTGGGTGCCCGAGCCCGAGAGCGAAGAGACCCAGACCATCACCTATCAAGAGCTCTACGCGCGGGTCAATGAGTTTGCTGCCCTCCTCCAGGACTTCTGCCAGGTGAAGAGTGGCGACCGGATTACCTTTCATATGCCCATGGTTCCCGACCTTCCCGTGGCAATGCTCGCCTGCGCTCGGCTCGGGGTCATTCATTCAGAAGTGTTCGGCGGCTTCAGCGGCGCTGCCTGCGGCGATCGCATCGTGGACTCCGGTAGCCATATTCTGATCACTATGGATGCTTACTACCGAAATGGCGAGCTGATCGATCACAAAGTGAAAGCCGATCAAGCGATTGAGCGCGCGGCTGAGAATGGCGTCAAGATTGATAAAGTCCTCGTCTGGCAGCGCTATCCCGGGAAGTATTCTTCCCCCACGCCGATGGTGGAAGGCCGGGATTACTTCGTGGAGGACTTACTGCCAGAGTATCGCGGTCGGAGGGTCGCGCCGGTTTCGATGCCCGCGGAAGCACCCCTTTTCCTGATGTACACAAGTGGGACTACAGCCCGGCCGAAAGGCTGCCAGCACAGCACCGGCGGGTATCTCTCCTACGTGGCCGGCACGTCCAAGTATTACCTGGATATCCACCCGGAGGACACCTACTGGTGCCTGGCCGATATCGGCTGGATTACCGGCCACTCGTACATCGTCTACGGACCGTTGGTCCTTGGCACGACGAGCGTCATGTATGAGGGAGTGCCTACCTACCCGGATGCCGGACGAGCGTGGCGCATCGCGGAGCGACTTGGGGTCAACATCTTCCACACTGCCCCGACGACGATCCGGATGCTGCGCAAAGCCGGCCCGGATGAGCCCCAAAAATATGGCTATCATTTCAAACTCATGACCACCGTGGGAGAACCAATCGAGCCAGAAGTTTGGCGGTGGTACTACCACGTCGTGGGGAAGGGTGAGGCGGCGATCATCGACACCTGGTGGCAGACCGAGAACGGCGGCTTCCTCGGCAGCACCTTGCCCGCGCTCCAGCCGATGAAGCCCGGGAGCTGTGGACCCGGCGTCCTGGGGATTTATCCGGTCATCTATGATGAAGAAGGAAAGATGGTCGAAGCCGGGAGCGGTCGGGCGGGGAACATCTGTATTCGGAACCCCTGGCCCGGCATCTTCGAGACCGTCTGGGGGCAACCCGAGCGCTATGTCCAGACCTATTACGCGAAGTACTGCAAGAACAAGAACAGCAAAGACTGGCACGACTGGCCGTACTTCGCCGGGGATGGGGCTACCCAGGCAGCCGACGGCTATTTCCGGATCCTCGGACGCGTCGATGATGTCATCAACGTGGCTGGCCATCGCCTGGGAACGAAGGAATTGGAGTCGGCGGCCCTGACGGTTGAAGAGGTGGCGGAAGCCGCGGCGGTGCCGGTGATGGACGAGCTCCGGGGCCGAGCCGTCGAGATGTACGTTGCGCTCAAGCCCAATTACGCTGCCAGCAGCGAGGTCTCGGAAAAGGTCCGGACGGCCGTCGAGACGCTCATCGGGAAAATCGCGCGTCCAAAGAACGTCTGGATCGTGCCAGACATGCCCAAGACGCGCTCAGGTAAGATCATGCGTCGGGTCATTGCCGGGATCTCGAACTTCACCGACGTGGGCGACACCTCCACGCTGGCCAATCCGGAGATCGTGGAAGCAATCCGGCAACGGGTCCAAAAGGAGAAGGTCGCCCGGGGCGACCTTCCGAGAGAACTGTCGAAGCAGGAACTGGAGGAGATCCGACGGTTCGGGCGTGCCGAATAGCGGTGATGACGCAGATCGGGTGAAGGCCATGCCTTCACCCGATCTGCCGATTGGGAGACTGATAGCTTCTGCGAGGATCCTGAAAAGACCAAGCAGGAGCTTTTTCTTTATCCAAGATGAACCCGGGGCAACCAGACGGTTCGTTTCCCGGTGACCACGTTCCGCAGTCGCCGGGTGGCGATGAAGCGCGTGAGGAGGCGAAGGAGAATGATCCTGAATCGTGGGCAGTCCCTCCAGATGAACGTCGGCTATGCCGTTGCCATCCGGACGGCGATCTTTCTCGATGCCTTGCTCGACTTCTACGAAAAGAATGCCCCGGGAGGCGGCTCGGCGGTGGACGTTGCCCGCCAGAAGCTCCGCGAGTACCGCTGACTGGCTGGCGCTCGTCGGCGATCCCCACGACGTGCGGCCGATCCTGATCGACCAGGTCTATCGCATGCGCGATGCGCTCAATCCAAGTGCCGTCGACGAGATACAGCACTACGGCACTCTCGATCCCACGTCCGAGAGCCTTTTACGACAGCGCCTGGCGACCCTGTCGCTGCTGACCGAAGAAATCGCTCGCTCAATTCATCGGCTTCCTTATCACGCCTTCATGGATGTCCAGGCCGGTGGTAATAAAAATAGCTTCTGCCTCCGTCTGCTCAGACCAAACGGCTAACGATAACTCCTAGCGTCACAGCGAAGACACCAAGGAGCAGGCTTCCCACCAGATTCGTTGCTGCCAACAGATATGCCTTGGACTGGAGCAGCGCCAGGGACTCCCACATGTAAGTCGAGAACGTCGTGTATGCTCCGAGGAAGCCGATCGCGAAGAAGAGACGCACGCTCGGGGGAGCCACGAAACGCCCGGTGATCAGGGTCAGGAACAATCCAATGATGAAGCTGCCGGTCACGTTAATCAAAAGGGTACCGTAGGGAAAGCCGGTCCCAAGATGATCGACGGCCCAGCCGCCCACTAGGTACCGGCAGTTCGCGCCCAGGAATCCACCGACCCCAATGACCAGAAAAGGGATCATGTGCTCCCCCAGGCGCTTGGGGCGGCCGTGTCCGACGGTGCGACCTTTCTCTGCAAAAGTGCGGTGTAACCCCTTTGACGATCCTTCACTGTCTTCTTTCACCTCCAACCGGAGATATTTTGTCCTTTTAGACTGCTTATGCATCAACTGCGAATTCCTCCCGACTCAATCGGGTTGCATCGGAAAGTGGTTGGTCTTAGGCATGAGAGAGGCCTCCCATCGCGAGCCATGGTTGCTGACCGATGCGCGGGAGGAGATTAGATCAAGACGACAAAACCTCTACCAGCGCAGCGCGCGTAGAGGCTATCAGCCCGGTTGGGGGCGGTTTCTCGGAGTGTACTGGCTCCCCGGCGAGCCTCATCGCCGTCGATCCATACTTTATTCGATCCGCACCTCCGTCGCAAGCTACATACAGGAATTTAATGTCGCAGGCTAGCGATTATTCGCGTTGGAGCCAGCAGCAGATCCAGGGCATCGTCAATCGAGTTGACGACCAGATCCGCGGCGAGAAGTGCCTCCACTGCCAGTCCTTCCGTCCCGATCACGGCGATGGCGAGCGCTGCTTCTTTGAGCATGCCGACGTCGTTAGCGCCGTTGCCAATTGCCACGACATTTCTCACTCCCAGATTTCGCACGAAGACCGCTTTCTGCTCCGTTTCGGCCTCACCGGGAGTCAAGGGGGTGAATGGCAACCCAAGCTGGGTAGCAATCGCTTCGAGCCGGCCCAGAGTGTCCGCGCTGATCAGTTCGATCTCGAGGAGAGGATGCAACCGTTCCAGCCGTTCAGTCAGGCCAGGGAGGAGAACGCCATCCCGAGTAAGCGTTCCATTGACGTCGAGCACCAGATGCTCCAGGCGGAGGTCGCCGAATCGCGGAATACTGATGTTGAGCATGCTTCCTTCCTCCTACTTCACGAGTGCCTCGCTCTGTTCTTAATCCTACCGTCGCACTTGTCATTCTGCGGAGTGAAGTGACGAAGAATCTCCCCTCGCGTTCTTGTCTCGCAGAGACTCTTCGCTCCCTTTGGCCGCTCAGCATGACAAGACCGAGCAACTGTGGCTGTAGTGGTAAGCTTGCTGTCCGGTGCATCAGTACGGGCGCCGGATAAAAGAAAAAGCTTCTGCTGCCCCACCTGGGCAATGCAGAAGCTATCAGCCGATCTGGCAAAATGGAAGACGGGAACCCCGTCACCCGGCGAGCCTCATCGCCATTATTTACTTGCTTCTCTAGTATAGCACACCTCGCCTTGCTCGCATCAGTGCGATCTGCTATAGTAGAAGCACGGCGATGAGGCTCGCCGGAGGCGAGGGGTAGGTTCTACCTGCCGCGTCCCAACTGCCCGATGAACGTGGCTGATGGCCTCTACTGACGCGATGCGTTGGTGGAGGCCTTTTTGTTTCCCGAGACCTCGCACCACGGACGCATCCATCCAAGAAATGCTTTGGCTTTGGGGGCAGCATGCACACGATTAGCCGCGTTAGCCGCCACACTACCTTTTTCGATGTCCTCGAGACTCTTACCAAACCGGGCTGCGTGATTTGCACTCTGGTGGCTCGGACCCGCTGGCGCTACCTCGACGCCCTGGCCTACGAGAACGTGAACGACTATGGTCTGCGGGTGAAGCTGCGCGAGGCCCGTGGCTTCTGTAATCGCCACGCCTGGTACTTCGTCGAGACCACCCGCGAAGTTTTCGGCGCGGCCATCATTTACCGTGACGTTCTGCACACGATTCTCCACGCGGCGGCCGCAGGCGACGTCAATGGGCTCGATCCGAGCGGCATCTGTCCGACCTGCCTCGTCGAATGGGAGGCGGCCAGTAATTATCTCCAGGTGCTCGCTGAAGCGCTCGACGAGCCGGACATGGGCACCGCGTATGAGCAGTCGGATGGATTGTGCGGCCCGCACCTGCTGAGCGCGATGAGCCTCCTCCGTCCGCTGCTCCGTCAGAAAGTGCTCGAACGGACCCTGGCAATCTGGCAGCGCCGTGGGGACGACCCGGCGCGGATGCGCTGGCAGGCGACCGGCGCCGAAGGGAACTTCTCAACGGACAGCATGGCGCTCGCCATGCCAGATCCCGACGCGCCGGCCACTCCGCTGGTTGTCCCGAATGATCAGTTTACCTGCCCCGTCTGCACGGCCAGCCAGGCGTTGCTCGCCGAGCCAGTGACGTGGGCTTCCCTGGCCGATGCAGATGGCGGGCTCTGCAACGTTCATGCCTGGCATGCTGACGTCCGTGTTCTCTGCTCCCTTTTTACTCGTCAGATCACCGCGATCGACAAGCGCGCCAGCGCACTCGCGGCGTCGACCGAGAATCGGGGCTGGCTCCGCGCGGCAGTGCGTGAGCTGACCCAGGCTCCGGTCCGCAACGAGCCCGAGCCGCTGCCGTCGCGTTGCGTCGTTTGCCGTCGGGTCGGCGCACTGGAAGTGGCCATGGCCGCGGATCCGCAGCTCAAGCCGCTCTGCCTGCCTCACCTGCGCCGTGCCATCACCCAGCGTGGGGTGAGTGCGCTCGAGGCGATGAAGCCGATCTGGCGCGAGCTAGACTATCTGCTTGGCGAATATTTGCGGAAGGAAGACTATCGCTTTCGTGGTGAGCCACGCGGTCAGGAGCAAAAGAGTCCCCGCTGGGTGGTCGCCCTCATTTCTGGCGCCCCTGGGATCCGTTGAATCGTGGCGATGCTAGCTAGCAAGAGGTTCCCTAATCGATTTCACAGTCCCATTTGCCGGGCTCACCATCTGCAAATCAGGGGAGAGTCCGCACCAGCCCGATTACCGCTTTCTCCGCTGCTACTACCTTTTACCCTCCCACTATCTCCCAATTTCTGGTACTTTGCTTGTCTTCGTTGCTCGAACCAGTTATATTAGACGTGGATCGCATCCTCGAGGCGAGATGATGAGGCCCATCTCGCTCAGCCTCCGACGGCTGTGCCTAGAACCACAGGGCGTGGTTGATGGCTTCTACCGCGGGCATGGTGTCTGGTGGAAGCAAGGTGATCGGCCGGGCACCGCCGAGCAAATCCCGTGATGGGAGGCGAACGTGGCGATGGGAACGTCAGTGGGCCAGAATCTTCTTCAGCGTCCTACGGTCGAGCGGGTTGCCGAGGCGGCGGCGCGAGTGCGGACGAACGTCGCCCGGGTGATCGTCGGGAAGGACGAGGCGATCACGTTGCTGCTCGTCGCTCTGTTCTGTGAAGGACATGTCCTGATCGAGGACGTACCGGGCGTTGGGAAAACGATGCTGGCCAGGGCGCTGGCGAAATCGCTTGACTTGACTTTTCAACGAATCCAGTTCACGCCCGACCTCTTGCCGTCAGACGTGACCGGCCTCGGCTTCTTCAATCAGAAGACCCAGGAGTTCCAGTTTCGGCCGGGGCCGATCTTCGCGAACCTGGTTCTCGCCGATGAAATCAATCGCGCCACGCCGCGTACCCAGTCCGCGCTCCTCGAAGCAATGCAGGAGCGTCAGGTGACCGTCGACGGCGAAACGCGACGTCTGTCGTCTCCTTTCTTGGTTCTCGCAACCGAGAACCCGATTGAACAAGAGGGAACCTTTCCGCTTCCCGAGGCGCAGTTAGACCGCTTTCTCGTGCGTATCCGCCTCGGCTATCCGGAGCGAGAGGAAGAGCGTCTGATCGTCCGTCGGTTTCGCACGGCCCGACCGCTCGAAGAGATCGGGCCGGTCCTGCCTGCCTCGGAGATCAGCGAGATGGGAGCAATCTGCCGACAGGTGTTCCTGAGTGAAGCGGTCGAGGAGTACGTCATCGACCTGATGCGCGCTACCCGCGATCACCCGAGCCTGGCACTGGGGGCAAGTCCCCGGGCGACGCTGGCCCTGGTTCACGCTAGCCAGGCCCTCGCTGCGATCAACGGGCGGCACTACGTCCTGCCCGACGATGTTAAGGTGCTGGCCGCTCCGGTGCTGGAGCATCGCCTGATCGTCGCGACTCGCGGCCAACTCGCCGGGCATTCGTCGTCAGGGGTGATTGCTGAGATCCTCGCGACCGTTCCCGCGCCGGTCGAAGACGTCAACGGCGTTCGAGATTGAGTGATGTTCGGCTCGGCCACGCTGACTCTGGTTATTGCACTCTTCATGCTCAGTCTGGCCGCCCGGGATACATCGCTCTTCCTGGTATCGCTGGTGCTGCTGCTCGCTGCCCTGTTGTCACGCATCTGGGATCGCTACTGCCTGACCGGGTTAGAATATCGACGTCGTTTTGCGCGATCACACGCTTCTTTTGGTGAGGTCATCGAGTTCGAAGTCGAGATCGTGAATCGCAAGCTTTTGCCCTTGGCCTGGCTCGAAGTCGAAGACGAAATTCCCCGGGAGCTGCCGCCCGCGCGAGGCCGGGTCTACGCCTCGCATAAGCCGGGGCGGGCGCTGCTGTTCAACCTCGTTCCACTTCGGCCGTTCGAGCGGGTTCGTCGCCGCTACCCCCTGCCCTGCAACGTCCGGGGCGAGCACGTCTTCGGTCCAGCGCGTCTTCGCACCGGCGACCTCTTCGGCCTCGTCCAGCGGGAGCTTGTCTTCGAGGAGACTGACGTTCTCGTCGTCTATCCGCGGGTCGTTCCGCTGATTAGCCTTGGCTTTCCGTTCCGCCAGCCGCTCGGAGAGCTGCGGACGCGAAGCTGGCTCTTTGAGGATCCTAGCCGGATCGCTGGTATCCGCGACTATCGTCCTGGAGATAGCTGGCGCCGGATTCACTGGAGCGCGAGCGCGCGCACCCAGCGTTTGCAGACGCGCATCTACGAGGCGACGACGAGTCAGACCTTGGCACTTTACCTGAACCTGCGCAGCGTCTCCGGCGAATGGTGGGGATACTTTTATGATCCCCCGGCGCTCGAATTGGCGATCACCGCCGCCGCCTCGATCACCACCTGGGCGCTCGCTGAAGGATTCCAGGTTGGCCTCTTCAGCAACGGCATGCACCGGCTGGTCGTCGAACCGGTCAGCGTCCCGTTCTCGGCGGGAACCCATCGCCTTCCCGAATTTCTGGATGCCTTGGGGCGACTTCAGCCGTTCGCGATTCGGCCTTTCGATCGGCTGCTGGCCGAGAAGACACGGCACCTCCCGTTCGGGGCGACGATCGTCGTGGTGAGTGCCGTGCTCAGCGAGGCCATCGCTGCCGAACTGATCGCGGTGCGCAAACGCGGCTTTCCGGTCGTACTCGTGCTCGTGAGTGATGAACACGTTTCGGTTAGGCTCGAAGGCATCACCATTCGACAGGTCAGCCCGAGCGAACCGGAACAAAGTCTCGTGACTGAGCTACTGGGCGGCCACCAGCAGGGGCGGTCCCCTGTGGACACCCAGGGGGTGGTGCGGTCTGGTGAGAACGATCTGGTGGCTCTTCGGGAGATCGGCCGCTTGCGGAACGCCGGAGAGGGCAGGCACGGGGACCTGCCCCTACGATAGTTTCGCCGGTGTAGTGAATGCGGGAATGAGGAGGCAGGACCGAATGCGAGACTCCCTGACGACCGCGCGCCCTCGCTGGCAGGGTGGCTACCTTCATCTCGTCCAGATCTTGTTGGTTCTGGTCGGTGAGGTTGGCTGGCTTACTGCCTGGAGTCAGGAAGTCGGGGCCTGGTTTGGCCCTCCCGAGAATTCTCCGGTTCTTGGCTGGATCGCTATTGTGGGCCTCCTGGTCATGTCAATCGTGTGCACACGGATCGTCCTGACGGGTGTTCGCTCGCTCAAGCTTGGTCAGCTTGGTCTGGCGCTTCTCGGAGCCGGACTGGCGTTGGCAGTGGGGGCACGCGCAGCGTGGCTGATTGACCAAGCGACGACCTGGAGTAGCTTTTGGATGGTCTGGAGCAGCACCTCGGACGGTCTGCGCTCGATCGTCGCGGCGCTGCTCGCGCTTGTCGCTTGGTGGCGGGGAATTGTCACGGCCCGCGAGCGGATCAGCAGCGACGTGGCGCTGAGCGATTTCCGTGCCGCCTTCTTCTTGCTCGCGAGCGCCATGGTGATGAATCTGCTTGTTGCCCCCACGGTACGTGTGCCGGAAAGCGGATTCACCGGCCCTTTGCTGATGGTCCTCTTTGCTGGACTGGCCGGCCTGCCATTCGCCCAGATTGTCGAGCAGAGTGAGCGCCGGAGTGGCCCGGGCGGAGCATTCTTGCCCGTCAACCGTCACTGGCTCGCCATGCTTCTCCTGGGTATTGGGACTTTGCTCGTCGTCGCCAACCTGCTCGCGCTCGTGCTCACCTTCGAGCGCATCGATGCCTGGTATGCTCCTTTCGCTGGTCCCGTCGACACGCTCTTTTGGACGCTTTTTTACCTCGTCCTCTTGCCGGTTGGATATCTCGTGGCCGGCCTGATTTACTTGGCGCGGCTCATCCTTCATCCAAGCGCAAAGCCGCCCTCTTTTCAGCCGACGAACGTCGGCTGGATCGACCAACTCCACCGCATGACCCAGGACGGGAATGCCGGCCCGGTCTGGCTGCTCGTCGGTGCCAAGTGGCTGACGATTGGAATCCTGGGGCTTCTCGTCGTCGGTTTGCTCGCCCGGGCGATCTTCCGCTATGCCGATGGGCAGATCGCCGACGACGTCGAGGAACTGCGCGACTTCATCTGGTCGTGGCGGTGGTTGGGCTTGGTGCTCAAACGCTGGCTAGCCCGACTTCGCTACCCGATGGTGTTGCCGTTTGCTCGATCGCTCGCGGTCGGCTCCGAAGAGACAGTCTCCCGAGATCGCTCGGCATGGGGACCACGCGAGCTGTATCAGGAGCTGCTGCGCCTGGGTGCCCGGTTGGGACGGAAGCGGACGCTGCCCGAGACGCCAACCGAATACGAGCGCGCCCTCGTCACGATGGTGCCTGAAGCGGATGGTCAACAGGTGGTGCACGAGCTGACCCGACTCTACGTCCAAGCCCGCTACTCCCCCGACGCGGTGTCCGCGGCTCAGGTCACGTCGGCCTGCCTGGCACTTGCTCGGCTCGAAGCCGAGACTCAGCGAGTCGCCGACGCTGGGCCATACGCGGACGATTGGACGAATCGTCGCGCAACTTGATAGTGAGGGCTGTTGCTGCTCGGACCGGGAGCAATCACCGCTAATACCCGCCGATCTGGTGAGCGACGTAATGACCCGCAGGTGATGATGGTCGTGCCTAACACGCCGTGGTGGAGCGTCGGCGAAAAGCTCATCCAACATGGCCTCAAATTATTGAGTAATTCCATCGATTTAGTTATAATACTCTGAGCAAAGCGGACCCCCGCTTACTTCTCCGGAAGGTGACATTCGACGTGGCTTCCATCGCTGTCCCGCAGCGCTCGTTTCTCTCGAGCATGATCCTGGCCCGGATCGCGACGCTGCTGGTGATCCTCTGGGTGCTGCTACTCGTGGCTCCAACCCATGGTGATCTGGCCGTGTACTGGGTTTTTGGAATTACCTTTGGCATTATTCTGCAACGTAGCCGACTTTGCTTCGCGTCGGCTTTTCGGGATCTCTTTCTTTTGCGGGACGGGGGAAACCTGCGGGGTATTCTTACCGGACTGGCGGTCGCTTGCGCTGGCTTCGCACTGATTCAAGCGCGCGCGGTGCCAACGCCGGGGTTCGGGGCAGTGCCGGATCAGGCCCACTTGCTGCCGGTGAGCCTGCAAATTGTTGTCGGCGGCGTAGTCTTCGGCGTGGGAATGGTGCTCGCCGGGGGATGCGTCTCGGGAACGTTATATCGCATCGGCGAAGGGTATGTCGGCTCAATGGTCGCGCTGGTGGGAATCCTGGGCGGTTCGGTCATCGCGACCCATAGCTGGAACTGGTGGTGGCAGACGTTTACTGCGAAGGCGCCCATCATCTGGCTGCCGAGCATTCTCGGTTACGGCGGCACTCTCGTCATTTCGTTTTTGGCACTCGGTATTTTCTATCTGTTGTCGATCTGGTGGGAGCTGCGGGCCGGACCGCGGCCGGCATTCCCAATGAAGCGGCAAGTCGAGGCACCGGCCGATAGTATTGGTGCCTGGCTGGCTCAGTGTTACCGGACGCTCTTCGGTCGCGGCTGGCCTTTCGTCGTCGGTGCACTCTCGCTTGCCGTCCTCAACATCTTTGTCTATCTCTTTGATCATCCCTTGGGCGTCACTGGCGAGCTCGCCAATTGGGGAAATCGGTTCGTGAGTGTATTCGGGGTGAGCACCCCAACCTTGATCGGCGCCGACAATCTCGCAGGTTGCCTGCTCGTCTTCAATGCCGCGGCCGGCTGGGTCAACACGGGAACGATGCTCGACGCCGGCTTGATTGTCGGCTCATTCTTCGCCGCGCTCGCAGCCAATGAGTTCAAGCTCCGTTTCCCTCGACAGCCAGTTCGGTACGCTCAGTCGATTGCCGGTGGGGTGTTGATGGGGTATGGGGCTGGACTTGCCGCGGGCTGCACGATCGGCGCATTCTTCTCGGCTATTCCCTCGCTTGGCTTGAATGGCTGGGTCTTCGGCTTGGCGCTGCTCGCCGGCTCATTTGGCGGTGTTCAGATTATTAAACGGTTGTAGATGAATTGGACAGGCGGCCCTCACCCCTTCGCGGGGCTCAGGGCAGGTACGAACCCTCTTCCAGAGGGAGGGGGAATTTCTGAGGATGCCGTTGGAGGAACTAACGATGCGAAAGCTGGACGTTCGGGGCGAGATTTGCCCTTATCCGATGATGCGGGCGGTCGATGCGCTGAAGAAGCTACCGGCCGGGGAAAAGCTGGAGGTCGTGACCGACCACCCGCCGGCTTTGTCGACGATTCCCTGGGAAGCGGCGAAGCTCGGCTTCGAAGCAAACATCGAAGAGTCGGCACGCTCGGAATGGACGATTACCCTGAGCCCGGTCGTTGGCGAGAAGAAGAAGCCGGCCGAGATCCTGGCCGCAGTCAACCGTCAGCTCGCGGCGCTGTCACTACCGGAGTAAAGGGATGAGAAATCAGCACTTTTCGGCGAAGCTGGCTTCGCCGATTCGTAGCCCCTTCTGAACGGCGACGATCAACGCGGACGGTCAGCCCGCATGCACCCCGGCGCCAACGGTTACCGCGCCTAACGATCAGATCGACAATTCGATCGCTCTTGCTTTGCTGAAGCTGCTCGGGCGGCGCCGCTTCCTCCAGGCGGCAGCGGGAGGGACGGCCATGTTGCTTGCCGCGGCGTGTGCTTCATCACCCGCCTCACCGACCGCGGTGCCGCCGACGAGCGCGCCGGCCACGGCGTCCACGACGGCACCAACCGTGGCTGCTACCAGTGCCCCCGCTTCGACTTCGGGGCCGGCGACCACGGTGTCCCAGCCCGGGACGCCAACCAAGCCGGTCGCCACCACGACCGGGGCAGCCAGTGGGAAGGCTCCCTGGGTCTACGTCTTCAACACCGGTTCGCAAGACGTGACGATTATCGACACGACGAATAATAACGTTGTCGCCACGCGTCCACTTGGCGCGACGATTCGCTGGCTCTCGAATGAGCAGAGCTACTGGGACGGTGAACACATCTGGAGCTACGATTTCCCCAATAACAGGCTCCAGGCGGTTGTCATCGATCCTAAGGTGGTGCAGGTCGTCAAGACGATCGATACCGGATCGACCGGTCCTGGTCACAGTCTGATGTTGACGCCAGACAAGAAACGCGCGTTGGTGAACGCGGCCGGCAGCAATGTGATCGACGTGATCGATACCGCGTCTGGGCAGGTGGTCGATAAAATCGACACCGGGAAGTTCCCTTGAGACCTCCACCTAACGCCGGACGGTCGGTTCGGCTTCACTCCGGAGCGCGATCAAGATACGGTCGCGAAGTTCGACCTGGCGACACTGAAAGTTGTCAAGCGCGTGAATTTCCCGCCAGGCAGCAAGCCCTTCATGCTGCGCGTGTCCCCGGATGGCAAGCAGCTCTGGGTTCAAGCCCTGGGGAACAGCACGAATAACATCCTGGATCCCGATACCCTCACGGTCCAGCAGTCTGAGCCGGATGGCAAGGGGCCGACGACGAATGCCTGGTCGCCCGATGGGCGTTACGTGATCGTTACCCACGACAGCGACACGTTCGCATCGGTCTACGATGCGAAGACCTTGAAGATCATTAAGCGGGTCGAAGTCGGTCAGAATTCGTCGAACATCGGCTTTACACCGGATGGCAAGACCGCCTACATCGCGGTAACCGGAGCAAACAACGTCGCGGTGATCGACATGGACTCCCTCACGGTAAAGACTCGGGTGCAGACCGGCAAGGCGCCTCAGGGCTTGATCGTGATGACGCCACCTGCGTGAAGCTCAAGCGCGAAAACTCCTAGGCCCGGCGCTGGTGTTCGTGCTTGTGCGCACGCTCGGCCGAGCGCTTCTCGGAGCTCTCCAGGTTGCGACTTACGTCATCCAGCGAGGTGAACTTCTCGGGATACATGATCTCGATGGCGCGAATCACGTCCTGGGGGGCGTGATTTTTCTTCGCTTGTTCCTCCAGGTCACGTTTTTCACAGGGGAAGCTCAGGCCGTGCAGGTACTTGATGACTTCCGACACTGGAGCGTGAAGGGGGTCTGGCATTCTTTTCCTCCTGATGCTAAGCTTATCTGAGCCCGCTCCTTTAAGTTTGGTGAACTGGGCAGAGTCCGTGCCAGCATTGACCGGAGGAACCGTGCGTTTCGCGTGCTCAGGTGACCTTTACCCGCACCACATTGATGAGTTTACCGAGGCGATGGCCGCGCGCACCCGCGAGCTGGGCTTTACGGGCCTCTTCACGCGTTTCGATCAAGACAACCCGTTTGAGACCACTAAGGAACAGTGCAAACGAGTGCGGGCGATTCTTGACGACTACGACTTGACCATGGTCCAGTCGATTGGCCACCGCCCGCCTTTGATCCATCCCGACGAGACGATTCGTCGCCAGGCCGTGCTCACGCTCTGCGAAGCGGTGCGGATCGCCGGTTTACTCGGAAGTCAAACCTGTCATACCGGTCCGGGGAGTATGGCCCAGATCGGTGCGACTGCGGCTGAGTGGGGTGGTGCTTGGCATCCACACCCACGGAACTGGGATCCAATCTGCCGCGAGCAATTGGTGAAGAGCCTGAAGGAGGTCGCGCCGGTTGCCCAGGATCACGGGGTGATCGTCGGGATGGAAGGGCACATACTGGTGACCTTGAATTCTGCGGAGATGATGCGCAGTGTGCTCGAAGAGGTCGACTCCCCGGCAATTCGCTGTGACTTCGATCCGGTGAATTGGCTCACCCTCGAGACAGTTTACTGTAATGGCGAAGCGCTGGAGCAGATGCTCGACGTGATTGCTCCTTTCGTTGTCAATGCCCACGCCAAGGACGTGGTCATCGAGAATCGGCTGGTGGTTCACATCGATGAGCGCCCGGCTGGCCAGGGACTGCTCGACTGGGACCGTTTCATGCGCCGGGTTGAAGGCTTGGGGCCGGAGCGCTATTTGGTCGTCGAGCATGCCCCTCTCGCGGCCATGCCTTCGATCAAAGCGTTCCTGGATCGCAAGGCAGCGGAACTGGGAATCCGGGTGTTCTAGCACCCAGCTGTAGTGAACCCCAAAGTTTGGACCACATTTGAGGATTCGTAACCTGTGTCAGTGGGCATAGGCAGCCTCGAACTCGGCCGGCGTGAGGTAGCCGAGCGACGAATGG
>JAJPIK010000119.1 GCA_021324795.1 Chloroflexota bacterium | reverse complement strand
GTGACCTTTGGGATGGTGCCGGTCCGCTTGGTCGAGCACGACGCGCCGCTCTAGCTGGTCTCTGGGAAGTTGGGCTCTTGGGCGACGCCACCTCTCCGCTGGTCACCTCGATCCTCCGCGTCATTCACCGGACTGGTCGCCAGGCCAATAAGATCTGGCGACCGATCTATCGCTTCCTCCTGGCGCTCGCCAGGCTCTGGAAAGTCCACACCCCGACTTTCCAAGGGGTGCCCTGAAAATTCGAATTATGTCATGTAACCGTGATCTTCGATAGATGGACAGCTGAAATCGAACCCCGAGAGCAGAGCATGCGCCGACTACGATAACTACAAGCACAAGAAGGAGTTGAAAGTACACCTGACAGTCGACACGTAGGGGTATCTGCTGGCACTGCCTGTGGCTCCGGTCAACGAACCGGAGCGGGCCTGGGTGGTGCAGCCGGTATCAAGGGAGCTACTTGGGGAGCGTCGAAGCCGCCCTCGTCGACTGGCGGGGACGGCGGCCGTCCACAGTATGCGCCTCGAGTTGGTCAGACTCGCCAAGGCCAAACGTGACCTTGTGCGCTTGCCATGGCGATAGGGCGACGGATGGAACTTCGCGTGGACGTTCCGTTTTCGCTGCCGGTGCGCGACTACGACCGACTTCAATCAAGACTGAACGAGAATACTCAGCCACGATTGCCGACGCACCGAATACCCCAACGGTAAACGATACCTGATTAGCGGGTAGCGGGTTAATGTTCATCTCGGGGTGGGCTTGCTTGGTGCGACCCTCCTGGAATGGTGGCAGATGGAAATCACCCATCCATCGTCCGGTACCAGCAGCATCTCGACAAAACTATAACTTCACATCTATACGTCAATAGTAACTGACAAAATCATATTTATCAGATAATACGTCCGTTCCGGTTGCTTCCGAATTGCACACTGCAACGAATGTTCGTCCAGTTGTTAATTTGCACGTCTATACGAACTGACACATGGCAGCAAATCCGTTGGAACTGGCACTTCGACTCACCTGCGACTTCCAGGGAATTGGAGAGGGATCTCTGCGCCCAACGACAGGGCACGAAAGCCACGGTTGCCCGATCGCCGTCTCCTCCCCAGGCTTCGGTCCGTCTAAACGTATATATATGCGTGTTTACGCCTTAATAGATATTAGATCGTGCAGGTTAAAAAGAATCCACTCCAAACTGGCGTCATTCCGACTCCCAAAGGACCAATCGCAACTTGCTCGGTCAGTCTCGTGTCCGAAGCGTGGGGTAGAGGGAATCCGCGAGGAAGAGCCTCATGTTAATCCATCGACCAAGCCCTTAACTTATCCTTATGCTCCGCCCTCTTGCGATTTTTACAGTCGTATTATTGTACGTTTGTATTGATATATGTTTACATAGACTCATAAATATTCAGATACACTACTATGCGTCCTTATCATCCTTCATACGGGGACTCGTCCTTTGCGTTCGCAATCCACGTCTCTTGCTCCGGCTTTCCGCTGTGCGCGTCGGAGCCGTGCAAGAGTCTGACAGGACTACACCACTGAGAGGAACCTTGACCTGCCAACCGTTCAACGGTACAATGCTTCAGTACTCTATACGTACAATTGCAATGTCGAGGCTGGGAGGAACATCGCGTGGCTCGTGTTATCGCCATCGCCAATCAAAAAGGAGGTTCAGGCAAAACCACTACGACCCGCTCGCTCGCCAGTAGTTTGGCGGAACGCCACAAACGCGTTTTGATGATTGATCTCGACCCTCAAGCCAGCCTTTCGGAAGGCTGCGGCCTCCAGCTCCACGAGCTTTCGAACACGACCTACCAGGTCTTGATCGGTACGGCTAAACTCGTAGACGTTGTTCTCGAAGTCGAAGAAAACGTCGGACTAGCTCCGGCCAACATCCATCTTTCGGCCGCTGAGCTCCAGCTCGTCAACATGAATCGGCGCGAGGACAAACTCCGTAATGCTCTTCGACCGGTCAAAGAATACTTTGATTACGTTCTCATCGACTGCCCGCCATCGTTCGGGCTCCTTACCGTCAACGCGCTCAGCGCCGCCGACGGCGTTCTGATTCCCATGACCTGTGACTATTACACTCTTCTTGGCGTTGGCCTTCTCTTGGATACCGTCCGCGAGATCCAACAAGAGGTAAACCCTGAGCTTCGGGTCGAAGGTATTCTCGCTACGCGCTTCGATGGCCGCACGATCCACTCTCGGGAAATCCTCCAGCGAGCGCGGGCCGAACTGGGCACGCAATTCCGCATCTTCGACACAGTCGTGCGCGAGAGTGTTCGCTTCAAGGAAAGTCCAATCGTCGGCCAATCCATTCTGAGCTATGCACGCACGAGCGAAGGCGCTCGATCTTACCGAGCGTTGGCAGAGGAGATTGATAATGCCCCGACGCGCTAGCTTACCCGAGGGAAAGTCTCTTTTCTTCCGCCGTCCCCTTGTCGAGAACGATTCCGAAGCCACTTCTGCCGCGACGGGCACGCCCACGACTCCCGAACCAGTCGAGCACGGTCCGGTGCGTCAGTCAGCGATCTTCCTCGAGGAACGCCATCTTGACTGGCTCGAGGACCGTTGCCGGGAAGCCCGCCGCAACGGTGGTCGCGCCATCCGTAAAGCGATCATCATTCGCACCCTGCTCGACGTCGCCATGGAGTCGCCCATCGACCTTACCGCGCTCCGTCACGAGGACGATCTCGTCGAACGGATCCGGAAAGGTCTCCGCGGCGGCTCATGAAGTGAAAACTTCTTCAAGATCTAAGCTCGCCGGCATCCTCTCGAGACACTGCCTTCGATGCAGACAACTCAAGAGGTCCTTGGCTGCCTTCAAGACCATGTCCGGGGTGACAGCCTGAAGGCAGGGAACTGAAGAATCGTCCGGACAGCCGCAGGGATGGAACCAGCGGCAAGGTGCGGTCCAGTCCGCGACGACCCGATGCCAAGCTTGCTGAGGGGGAGCCCAGTTCAAGGGGTGACTGGATCCATAGATCACAACCGAGGGTATCCGTGCCGCCTCGGCGAGGTGGGATGGTCCGCTGTCGTTGCCGAGAAAGAGACTCAGCCGGCGGATCAACGCAACGACGGCGCCGAAGCTCGTCTTTCCACAGAGATTGAGCAGATCCGTCCGTCGGGCTAATCGCCGTGAGATCGCTTCGCCAATCTCAACCTCGGTGCCCAGCAACACTGGGTGGAATCCATAGTCTGCTACCAGGCGGTCGATCACCTGAGCGAAGCGGTCCGGCGGCCAACACCGCGCACCGGACTTCGAGCCGGCGTGGATCCCTAGAAGTGGCTGGCGATCAAGGCTTTCCAGAGAGACCTTCGCGGGAAGAGCCGCGCGTAGTTCCTCGTCGTCCGAGGGAAGGATCGGCAGATCCAGCTCGAGTGACCGTGGGGTGATTCCGAGCACGCGCAGCACGTCAAGATAGCGCATCCGCACCATCTGAGTCTTGATGTAAGGCACCGTGAGATCGAGGTCCGGAGCCAAGGGGTGGCGCACGCCGATGGTGAAGCGGGCGCCGAGGCGAAGGAGAAATTGGTTTGAGTTCTCCCCACCACCATTCAACTGAATCGCCACATCCGCGCGCCACTCCCGCATGCGTTGAAAGAATGCGTCGATCGTCGCCTCATCGTCTGGTCCCGCCGCCACGCCGGGCCACCCCGGTGCGACAAAGATATCATCGATTGTTCGGTAGCGACGGGCGAATTCGGCCATGATCTGCGAGACGATAACCCCAATCCGAGCCCGGGGGATGGCATGGCGCAACTCGCGCAGGGCCGGTGTCGCGGACATGAAGTCACCTACCCGTCCTCCACGCAAGATCAGGATCCGCGGCGCGGGCCCAAACATCCGGTGGATCAGTGTCTCCAGTTCGGCCGCCTTGGGTTTTCCCATACTCTTGGCCGGCCCCGGCATAAGCGAAAGGTGATTCGATCGTACCCCGCAAAGGTTATGCCTATCGCCATCCACTCACGCGTTTAGCTCTCTTCGCCGAGCTTCACTGTGCGGTAGAGCTTCATACGAGCGATCATGAAGGCGGTCGAGCTGAGACCAACTGCGAGCATGACGCCGAGAATAACGTAGATCCGCGCCACGTCGTTCCAGGCAGTTTCGACGACAAACGGTGGGATCGCGTTCTGAAAGCCAGTGCTTATCTGGAAGAATGGGATGAACAGCTTCCCGGCGTAAACCCCGAGTCCGGTGCCAACTAACACACCAAGAATAATCAGGTAGACTTGCTCGAACATCAGCAGGCCGAATAACTGCCGAACGGTCAATCCCATTGCTCTTAGAATACCAAACTGGAGTAAGCGCCGCTCGAACGACAAGAACGAGTAGAGGAAAAATCCGAGAACGGTGAGCAGCGCCGCTACTGAGAAGCCTACCGACAGCACACCAAACAGACCGGTCCTCTGAGGATCCAGCCGCCCACTATTCACCGCGACCCGGCTATCCTGGATGCTCAAAATCTTGATCCCGTTGTCCCGAAGCTCATTGATGACGTCGAGACTGCGGGCATTCGGATCCAGTTTGAACCAGACGTGGTACGGGCTCAAGCCAATCTGATCGTAAATGTAATTGAGATTGGCAACGAAAATGTGACCTTGGTCAGGATAGAGCGTTGGGAACTCTTTGATCGTGTCTGCGATGTAAAAATCGACCGGCGTATTGTTGTCGAAATCCAGCGTCACCGTATCACCGACGTGAAGCTGATACTGATCCAAGAAAGATTGCTGGACCAAGATCGCTTGATCGCTGATCGCCAATGCGTTCATCAGAGCGCCGAGGGGCTCGTTCGCAAAATCGCTTCGCCACCAGCCAACTTTCGGATAGGTCACGCGATCGATTGCCAAGAGCTGCGCCTTCTGCTGCGACTTATCCTGCTGGGCAACTACCGTATACGTGTTGTAGGTCGAGATCTCTTGGACCCCTTTGACGTAGTGCGCGCTGAGCGGCGGCGGATTGTAGACGCCAGCGTCCTGATCGTAATCCCAGGCCTCCGCGAGGTCGAGATCGGCCGGAATCTGGTAGAAAACCTTCTCTGAAAAATTTCGATCAATCGTCTGCGCCGCCGAGGCGCTAAACGCGCCCAAAGCCAGGGTAACAGTGAGAAGTAACACCAGTGAGCTGTACTGGCGAGGAGTGCGTGCGATTTGCCGGAGCGCCAGGACAACCGACGCTCCGCCCCGTACGTTAGCCAGACGCGACACCCCGGCCGAGATGGCTGGGAACAAGCGCAGGAAAAAGAGCGCGGCGCCGAAGATCGCTACCGAAGGGACGAGCAACGTCAAAGGATCGATAAAGAGCTTTTGCTGATTCGGATCCGTCGTGGATTGACCAATCGTCAGAATCGAGTTGTTCTGACTCAGCATCCGATAGCCGTATGCAGCGACCGCGAGCAAGAGCACGTCAACGAAAAAGCGCTGCCAGAGCGGTCGCTGGGAACTACGTCCGATTTCTTGTTTATAGCTAACGATCGTATGGCGCGCCGCGCCAACCGCCGGAAACAAGCTGGCGAGGATCGATAGCACGACCGCGCCAAGCGCATACTGCAGTGTTTGAGGATCAAGCCAGATGGGCAACGGTGGCCGCTGCGCGAACAGTAAGAACCCGTACGAATCACCGATCAGCTCGGCAACCCCAACTCCAATCGCCAGGCCAATCACTAGCGCTCCGACTCCCATCAACACCCCTTCGGTCAGGTAAATCGAGATGATCTGGATGGTCGACGCGCCACGACTCTTGAGGAGGGCAATCTCGTTGCGTTGGCGATCGATGATCAGGCCAATGCTCGTGCTGATGTAATAGAGCACGACCGCGATCATCGGCACGCTTAGGACAAAGAGCAACAGGTTCAGCAAGAACGCTCGTTCCTGGAACTCGGAGAGGGTCGTCTCCAAAGCCGGATAGAGCGTCACCGCGGGCATCATGATGTTTGCCCGCGTATCGAGAAATTGCAGGCCCGAAAGAACGCGACTCTCGTTCACGGTATGAATTGCACTCGCGTCGAAGATCGCGTACCAGGAAAACTCGTGTGGCGCCTTGGTGAGCTTGGTAAAGACGATCTTGAAAAGATTCTGTTGATTCGTGAACAGGACGTTGTTGAAGAGGAAAGGATCGTAAATCCAATACGGATCGTTGGGGTTGATTGGCTCCCACAAGCCGACGATCTTAAGTGTCACGCCCTGCGGATTGTATTGGTCAACGTCGCTGTAGATATAGCGCTCACCAACCGCCATATGAAGCTCGTCGGCAGTCGCCTGGTTCATAATCACCGGTACATCCGCTCCGTCAGGAGCTAATGCATCAGTCAAACCAGTACCCTGGACGATCTTCACGTGCTGCATGAAGTCGCTCTGCCAGGCAACGTAGCCATAGCGACGCTGCGCCTGCGGGATGAAACCTTTCTGATCGGCCGGCCAAAAGACGTAGACGTCTCCCGCGACGTACTGAACGTACTTTTGCATCGGCAATGAGACGATCCATTGGATGTTGTTGGTCACGTAGTCGTTGAGGGTGTTGTACTGGTCGAGCGTTGCGTGGGTATCGCTGTCTTCGAGGTGGCGAAGCCACACCGTGCCTGCTGGCCGCTTGTCAGACGACGCGAGCTGTTGTTGAAGCAAGCGCTCTAGCGTCCCATGAGTATAAAGCGGAACGGATGAAACCAAACTTACTGCGATGACCAGGCCAAGGAAGGCAGCCATGAGGAGCCGCACATTATTTAAGCTTCGCTTCAGAACCAGCCGGAAGACGGCCAGCACGCGACCGGGCGCGACCATTCAGCGCTCCTTTCGCCACGCATCGGACAACAGCGCAGCAGCTATCTTGCCAGCCATCATACACGAAACGGTGCACCTGTTTCTACTACTGCGTCTAACCAAGCACCGTTCGAATTGCCTCTCGAACAATCGTATCATCACGCGGACCGACAGTTCGCAAATCCAGCCAGACGAGGTCCCGCTCGGCCCGGGCGATGACTGGTGGATTGTGCTGCCGTAATCGCGCGATCAATTCATTTGCCGACTGTCCGGGTCGATTCTCTACTGGCTGAATTGTGAGTCCGGAGGAAGGCAACGTTTCTTCCGGCAACGAGCCACCGCCGACTGTCGAGCGCATGGTCGCGACCTGGACGCGCGGGGATTCCAGAGCGGCAACGATTTGTCGTGCCCGCGATTCGAGCACGGTGACTGGCGTGGCGATCATACGCCAGACCGGAATTTCGGTCGTCGCCTCGCCTCGCTGGTAGTGGCGTAAGGTTGCTTCAAGACCGGCCAGATCTGCCTTGTCGATGCGCAGTGCTCGCGCCAGGGGATGGCGCCGAATTGCTTCGAGCGCCCGGCGCTTCCCGACGAGCAGTCCCGCTTGGGGTCCACCGAGTAGCTTATCCCCGCTGAAGCAGACAACGCTCACCCCGCTCCGCACGCTTTCCTGAACCAGCGGCTCGTGGGCGAGCCCGTAGGTTCCCGGGTCCAGCAGAGCACCGCTACCAACGTCGTCGAGGACGGCGAGGCCGGTCCGTTCAGCCAATGCCACGAGCTCGGATATCTCAACGCTGTGAACAAAGCCGGACAACCGGAAGTTTGATGGATGCACCCGAAGTAAGAGAGCGGTCTCGGGGGAAATTGCCGCTTCGTAATCGGAGAGATAGGTTCGATTCGTGGTGCCAACTTCAACCAGCCGGGCGCCGCTCTGGCGCATGACGTCGGGAATCCGAAACCCGCCGCCGATCTCGACCGCCTGGCCACGCGACACGATTACTTCCTGGCCAGACGCCAGCGCACTCAGTGCTAGTAAGACAGCCCCAGCGTTGTTGTTCACGGCGAAGCCATCCTCGGCGCCCGTCAGCTCACAGAGCAGGGTGCGCAAGTGGCTCGCCCGCGAGCCACGCTGTCCCGTTTCCAGGTCGAATTCCAGATTCGAGTAGCCGGTCGAAGCTTCGGCCATAGCACGGGCTGCTGCTTCGGACACCGGCGCTCGTCCCAGGTTCGTGTGGAGAATTACACCAGTCGCGTTCACGACGCGCCGCAAGCTAGGCGAGATCTGCCGCTCTAATCGTTCGATCGTCTCGGCGACGAGATCACCAACGCTCGGCAGATTCCGTCCTTCCGCCAGGCGCTCCCGCGAGGCCGCCAAGGTGGCGCGGACCGCCTCGACCACCAGCGCGCGCGGCCAAACCGCGCGCGCAAGCGCCGCTTCCCGGAGCAAACGATCGACGCTCGGCAAGCGGCGGAAAGGTGACTCCGTTGAAATTCCCTCTCCTGTTGGGAGAGGGTTAGGGTGAGGGTTGCCTACCGATTTCATTTGCTGCGGTCGCCCCAACGGTCCATGCATAACTCCGTGGCGTCAGCGTCTCGCGAGCCATTCTAAACTGTCCGCGTCGAGTCGTTTAGAAACGGTGAGATGCTCAGCGGATGGCTATCCAAGTCATTCTGATTCAAGGCATCGAGCGCCGCCGAGCGCATTGCTTGATCCTTACCCGTGGCACAGCGCTGGAGCGCCTTCCTAGCAAGCTCGCCACCAATCTCCCCCAGCGCACCAATCGCCGCTAACCGGACCTCGAGATCGTCGTCGTCGAGCATGCCAATTAAAGGAACAATAGCCCGGGGCGCCTGAATTTCTCCCGCCGCGCGCGCCGCTTCAAAGCGCATTTCCGGGCTTTCGCTTTCCATTTCTTTAAGGACCGTTTCCAACCAGCGCTGATCGCAGGTGCGCCCCATCGCATAGATCGCACTCGCACGCATCCTGCTGTCGCTGTCAGCGTAGGCTGAGGCGATCAAGCGCTCGACCACCTCATCTCCCAAAATGGCGAGCGCCTCGATCGAACGCCGACGCACGTCAACCGACTCGCTCCGGTCCGCCGCTGCGTTTTCCAGCGCGGTCCGAATCCGCTGGACAGTTGGCTGATATAGCTTACCGTCGTCGGCAAGCTGGATGAAATGCGCCAAAACCAGCGCCGCGGCAATCCGCACGTTCTCCGCCGGATCCTTTCGGAGCAGCTCGGCCAGCCGATCGGCAGTGCGGAACTCTTCGTCCTCCCAGAGCCCTTCGATCGCCGTCGCCCGGACCGCCGCGTCTGGATCAGACAGGCAGAACTTGAACACGGCGCCAAAGTCGAACTCGACGTCGTTCTCGGCGAGCTCAACAGCGATCGTCAAGATCGCACGCCGCCGCTCGGCTGGTATTTTCGGCCACTCGGCGCGAAATTCGCTCAGTTCCGCCGCCGCCAGGCCGGAAAGTCGTTCGACTTCTAACGCTGGTGGCGAGCCCTGCGTTTCGCTCAGTTTTTGCAAGATGTCTCGAACCACGGGTCACCTTCGTCTTTCTCGTGCTGAATCAAGGCACCTCGCACTGGTGCCCCGCCCTTACCGGGGTGCACCTGCTGCTTCCCCGTCGCTACGCCATATTTTACTCCAGTTGTGCGCCAAGCGTTGACAGCCATGCGGGTTGCCTCTAGACTCAACTCGGGTTTCGGGCATGGAAAACTTTTTGGGAAGGGCAGGGGACGGCTCTCCGGCCAGAGAACGCCTCCGTGCACCAAGGATCTCATCTGGGAGGTAACGCGGCGTGCTTGACTTGAATCGCTTACACGGCATTTTCCCTCCGATCCTCACTCCTTTGACTGACGGAGAAGAAGTTGACCATGGATCCTTACGGCGATTGGTCAACTATCTGATCGATTCCGGCGTCCATGGAATCTGGGTGACCGGAACCACCGGCGAGTTCCCGGCTTTCGACCAAGCCGAGCGCGCGGCGATCGTCGCAACCGTGGTCGACGCGGCGAACGGTCGGGTGCCCGTCATCGCCGGCATTGGCGATGCGAGTACTCGGCTGGCGATCGGCCATGGCAAAGCAGCAGTCCGGGCAGGAGTTGACGCGGTTGCCCTCACTCCCCCGTACTATTATTCCAACAGCCAGGAAGAGCTGCTCGAGCACTATCGAGCGGTCCGTCAAGCCGTCGATGCCCCTTTGCTGGTTTACAACATTCCCCAAACCGTCAAGGTAAAGCTTGACGTGGCCACCGTGCTCACCCTGGCAGCGGAAGGAACGGTTGTTGGCATCAAAGACAGCCAGAACGACCTCGATTGGTTTCGGCAATTGATGTACGGCACGCGATCCCAGGGTAAGAACTTCCGTGGTTTTCTCGGGACACGCTACCTTATCGACGCTGGCCTCCTGGCGGGAGCGCACGGCGCGATTCCCGGAATTTCCAACGTCGCCGCGGCCGATTGCGTCGCCGCTTACCAAGCTGCGCGAGCCCAGGATTGGGCAACCGCCGATCGCCACACTGAACGCATTGTCCAGCTCCAGAAGATCGCCAATATCGCTGGTGGCTCGGCGAACTCCTCGGCTTTCTCGGGCATGAAAGCAATGCTCAAGGCGCTGGGAGTGCTCGAAAGCGCTCGGGTTCGCTTACCGCTGCGCACTGCCAGCCCCAGCGAACAGTCACGAATTGCCGCCGCAGTTGCCGAGGCCAAGCTGCCGGTGTTTGCTCGCAGGTAGGCAAACGAGCCATGCCCCTGTCTCCATTTGCGAGAGGGGCATGGCTATCCACATGCCTCATATCTCCTACGTATGCACTACTCCAGCTCAACCGCATTCTTGATTAGCTCGACCCGCATTGCTTTGCCAGTCGGATCTAGCTGAATCGTCACTACGTCGATGCGGCTGGGTCGGGCCGGCGGGATGCATCGCGCCTGAAGATACGCCTCGGCGGCACGGTACACTCGCCGCTGCTTCTGTTTGCCGATCGATTCGGCGGCATCGCCATACGCCCCACCGCGACGCGCGCGGACTTCGACGAAGACAAGTGTTCCTTGGTCATCGGCGATCAGGTCGATCTCCCCTCCGGTTACCCGAACGTTCGTCTCGACAATCTTGTAGCCCTGGCGCTGCAAGTGCTCGGCAGCGATACGCTCGCCCTGTTGGCCACGGGTATACGATTTCTGCCCGGACACGAATTGTTCTCACCCTTCCTGATCGAGCAGCTCCCGGATTGGCTGAAACCCTCGACGATGATAGGGGGTTATGCCGTGCTCACGCAGCGCTTTGAGGTGCTCTGACGTACCATAGCCGGCGTTCCGCTCCCAGCCGTAGGCCGGATAACGTCGCGCCAACCTTGCCATGAGCCGGTCGCGCATCACCTTGGCCACGATCGCGGCACAGGCGATGGAGTAACAACGAGCGTCGCCATCAACGATCGTCGTATGCGCTCCAAGGTCGAAACCACGAATCGCAAGGCCGTCGATGAGCGCATGATCGTAGGGTTCGATCCGCCTCAAGGCCCGCCGCATGGCCAGATGCGACGCCCGCCGCACGTTCAATTGTGCGATCTCTCGTACCGAGGCAGCGCCAAGACCAATCGCCAGGGCCTGCCGACCGATCAACAGTGCTAATTCCTCGCGTTTCGCCGGGGCCAGCAGCTTGGAATCACGAACACCGTCGATCATGCAGCAATACGCCGGCAATAGCACCGCGCAAGCGAGCACCGGTCCACAGATTGGCCCGAGGCCGACATCGTCGACGCCAGCGAGACGGAGACAGCCCTGGTCCCAATACGACTTTTCGATCTCCAGAGTAGGCGCAGTCAGAGTCTCCGCCTTAAGAAGTTATTTCCTCAGACGCCATCCACGCGACGACAGAGGGAATTAGGCGGTCGTCTGACGCTTTTCCTTGATACGCGCCTTCTTGCCAGTCATCCCGCGTAGATAGTACAGCTTGGCACGTCGAACCCTACCGCGGCGGATAACGTCCAGTTTTTCGATGCGCGGCGAGTTGAGCAGGAAAGTGCGCTCCACGCCGACGTTGTGGCTGATCCGACGAACGGTAAACGTCGCCCCGGTTAGGCCTGCCCGACGGCGCAGCACTACCCCTTCAAATTGCTGGATGCGCTCACGCCCACCTTCGACAACCTTGACCGCCACGCGAACCGTGTCACCAGGGCGGAATTCTGGTAGACCGGTCCGCAGATATTCCTGTTCGATTGACTTGACCAGGTCCATGATGTCCTCGTTTTCTTGTTCCGTTACGTCACAAAATCGCTGAATTCTAGCATACCGGCGCCTTGTCCAGCAATCAAACGTCGATCACCATGCCTTCCCGGGCAACCTCGATCGACGCGTTCAGCTTCTGCGCGACGTCAGCGACTTCTCGTCGGACATCGTCTTCGTAATCCGGATTCACGTGCAAGGCAACCACCCGAGGAATATAACCACGAGCGTCACGAAATACTTCGAGCGCTTCCTGAAGCTGGCTAGGACAGAGATGAGAGAATCGGCGTGCCTCGTTGGCGAACGCGTTGGAGTAGGTAACTTCAGTGATCAGGACGTCCGGCTTTGCCGCTGCCCAGTGTTGACCGCAGCCAGGCCCATTATCTCCCGTGTAATAGAGCGCTCGCCCAACCGGATCCACGACCTGGTACCCCATCACCGGAACACTGTGATTGACGGGAATGGTCGTGATCTGATACTGGCTGACGCTGAAATGCTGGCCCGGCGACGCCGTCCGATGATGGAAAATCGGCTGCTGCGCCCCCAGCCCGTCAAAAAAGTCGATCCAATAATCACGATTGAGTAAGTTCGCCTCAATGATACGACGCACTTCGTCGGTGCAGTACACGTCGACTGGCCCATCGTGCAGGCGATTGAAGCCAAAGCCAGCCAAATCCTTCACATGATCCCAGTGCTGATGGGTGATCAAAACGTAGCGCACCGCTCGCTGTCCAGCCAGGCTGAGCCCGGTTGCCAACCCACCCGCGTCGATCGCCAGGTGATGATCGACGAGGATGCTTGTGAAGTGGAAGGTGTTGCTTTCGCTCTGGTGTGCGCCGAGAATACAAGCCTCCACGCCTTCTCTCCCTTCTGACTACGTCAACACTCGATAGTCATGATCTCACGGTAGGTGTCGAGAATTTCGAGATCAGGACGAGTATCTTCGACGTAGCGCACCACCGAATCGAGCACACGCTCGACCTGAGCGCGCTCGTTCGCCACGCTCGCCATGCCGAGCTCGGCAATCTGCCAGACGTTCAGCTCACCAACTTCCGCAGCAGCGACCCCAAACTCATTGGCGAACCGTTTGGTCAGAGACTTCACTACCTGGCGCTTGTCCTTGAGCGACTCGCTCGCCGGCAGGTGCAAGCGAAGAATCAGCGTTCCAACGATCATGCTCTGTCTCGTCTCACCATGACGCCCGATGCTATCATCAGGGAGATATTGGGGTCAAGGCCTCAATTAACCCTCCCCTGGCTCGTGGCTGGACAGGCGCTGGGGCCGATGGCATAATCAAACACCAATCAACGTAGGAGGGTACGACTGGTGGAGCGGGCCGAGATTATCGAGCGGATCAAACGGAGTGGCTTAATTGCGATTCTTCGCCACACCGAAGCCAAGCGAGCGATCGAAACCGCCGAAGCCTTGCGCAGCGCGGGAGTTGAAGTTGTCGAAGTTACCATGAATACTGCCGGTGCACTGGACATGCTCCGAGCGCTGCGCGAGCACTTTGGCACCAGTCTCGCGATCGGCGCCGGCACGGTTCTCTCGACCGAGGCAGCCGCCCAGGCCGTCGAGGCCGGGGCGCGACTGATTGTCTCCCCGCATTTCGACGAGCAGATCGTCCATTTCGCCGTCGAGCGCGAGCTTGCCGTGGTACCGGGGGCGTTCACACCCACCGAGATCTTTCGAGCCTGGATGGCCGGCGCCAGCTTTGTCAAAGTTTTTCCGGCTGGCCCGGTCGGCCCTCGCTATCTCCGAGATGTGCTTGCCCCCCTTAGCCAGATTCCCCTGATTCCCACTGGTGGAGTAAACCTCGACAATGCTGCCGAGTTCATCAAAGCAGGTGCCGCCGCCCTCGGCTTGGGCAGTGCGCTGGTCGACCCTAAGCTCGTCGCGGCGGGACGATTCGCCGAGCTCAATGAAACGGCCCGCGCCTTCCTAGCGGCGGTGAAGAGTGGTCGAGGGATCGATCGGTGAATCGGCAAGGTGTCATTGGGCTTGATCTCGGCACGGGCGGTGCGCGAGCTGTCCTTTTCGGTCTGGACGGCGCCCCGCTCGCCACGGCTCACCAGGACTACCCCCTCGATACTCCCCATCCTGGCTGGGCAGAGCAAGATCCGGAAACTATCTGGAACGCAGTCCTAGCGGTGCTCTCGGAGCTCGCCAAGCGGCTTCCCGCCGACGTAGCGATTAGTGGCATCGGCGTCAGCACGATTTTTCACAGCTTGCTCGCCGTCGACAAGAACGGCACTCCGCTCACCCAGTCGATCATCTGGGCGGACACCCGCGCGCGACGTCAGGTCGAAGAGCTTCGCGACCTCGTCGGTCAAGTGCAAGCTTTCTATCAAAGCACTGGCTGTCCACTGCATCCGATGTACCTACCGGCCAAGATTCGCTGGCTCCAGGAAACGCAGCCCGAAGTCTTCACCAAGGTCGCCTGGTTCGGCTCACTGAAAGACGACGTCCTTGCTCGGCTGACCGGTCGACGCGTCATCGATGAATCGGTCGCCAGCGCCACTGGGCTCTTCAACTTGCACACCGCGCGGTGGGACACCCAGATCCTCGACGCCATTGGCATCAGCGCTGACCGGTTGCCCGCGCTGGTCGAGCCAACTGATATCGTTGGCGGCCTCGCCAGCGATCCAGCTCGAGCCACCGGCTTACCGAGTGGGATTCCGGTCATCGCCGGGGCTGGCGACGGGGTCCTCTCCAGTCTTGGCTCGGGCGCAATCGCACCCGGCCAAATGACCGTCATGATTGGCACGAGCGGCGCCGCCCGGATCGCGGTCGACCAACCCAAGCTCGACTCGCAAGGTCGGACCTGGTGTTACTACCTTGCCCGCCAGCGCTGGCTAGCGGGTGCTGCGATCAACAACGGTGGCCTCGCCTGCCACTGGGTCCGTGACAATCTCCTGCCCGGCCCGTCTGCTCCCCCTGGCGAGTTCGACTTTCCGACTCTCGAAGCCGAAGCAAAGAAGGCCAGTCCCGGATCCAGCGGTTTGATCTTTCTCCCTTTTCTCACCGGTGAGCGCTCACCCTATTGGAACGCGAGCGCCCGCGGTATTCTCTTTGGTCTGGCCGCCTACCACGGGCCAGCGCAGGTCGC
Source organism: Chloroflexota bacterium (assembly GCA_021324795.1). Taxonomy (GTDB): domain Bacteria; phylum Chloroflexota; class UBA6077; order FW602-bin22; family CADDYW01; genus JAJPIK01. Next base: position 55,520 of record JAJPIK010000119.1, on the reverse strand, counting down.
CCGGTCGATTTTCGAGGGCGTGTGCTTCCGTATGCGGAGCATCGTCGACGCGCTCGACGAGGTGGCCGGTCCAACCCAGGAAGTGCGCGCGGCCGGGGGGTTCACCCGTTCGAAGTTCTGGCGGGAAATGCTCGCCGACATCCTCGGCAAGCCAATGGTTCTGCCGGTCGAGTCGGAAGCGTCGGCCTTCGGCGCGGCCGGGCTGACCTGGCTCGGCATCGGTGCCTACAATGCACTCGAGGATGTCGCGAAGCTGGTCCAGGTACGCCCCGGTCCGTCGCCAGATCCACGACGCCATCAGCTCTACAACCGGCTCTACCGACTTTACCTCGACATTTACTGGGCGAATCAGGCAAACTTCAGCGCGATCGCGGCGCTGCAAGAAGAGCTGGGCTGAGGGCAGACGGTTAGTCGGAGTGGTCGTGCTCGGATTGGCGGTGGCCAGGGCCACGCTGGGCGTGCGTCCCACTCGGAGCGATTGTCCAGGTTCGTGGATAGCACTCGCAATGCTACTCGGTCACCGCGGTTCGCCCAATTCCGACGAGCGCTAACCTGCTACTCGTGTCGCTCAAACTCTCTTCTGACGACCTCCTCCTCCGCTACCCCGGCGTACAAGGCCCATCGCGGCGTCCCCAATGAGATTTTGTTAACTTCCTTCAGGCCAGAGAGCAGTTCTCCGGCACAGCTTTCTGTTCGAGCCACGCTCGGGCCAGGCCGGGTAGCCTGGCTAGGGTCGATGAGTGGATGGCGCAGCTCGGCAACGATTTGAGGAGCTGCTGGCCGTAGGACTTACTCTGAATCCGTCGATCCAAGACGACGACCACCCCACGGTCATTACTACTGCGGATCAGCCGGCCAAAACCCTGGCGAAAACGCAGAATCGTCTGGGGAAGGCTGTACTGGCCGAATGGATCGTCAAATAGTTCGCTTCGCGCGGCAAAAACGGGATCGCTCGGGACACTGAATGGCAACCGGGCAATCACCAGGACACTCAACGCGTCGCCGACAACGTCGATCCCTTCCCAAAAGCTCGACGCGCCCAGCAGAACCGTCTTGGGATTCGACTTGAAAGTATTGAGTAACTGACGGCGTGGCGTGCCGTCGACGCCATGGCCCAGGACGAGGATACCCCGGCTTGCCAGTGGCTGATGAATCGCTTGCCATGCCGCGCGAAGCTGGGCGTGTGAGGTGAAAAGCACCAGGGCGCGGCCTTCGGTCGCTATGCATAGTCGCTCGAGCGCCTGATGGAGCGCCCGTTGGTATGCTGGTTGGTCCGGTTCAGGCATGTCCGTTGGCACCACGAGGAGCGTCGATCGCTCATAATCAAAAGGCGAGCCCACGGCAAGTTCATCGGCGTCGGCAAGCCCCAGGCGATCCCGCATATAGTCGAACTTTCCAACCGTCGTCAGTGTTGCCGAGGTCAGAATCACCGCCCGCTTGTCGCCGTAGAGTTCTTGCTGGAGCAACGGACCGACGTTCAACGGTGCACTATGCAGGGACGCATCGCCCGTTGCAGTCAATGTTGCCCAATAGATCTGGTCCTCGACCGGATTCGCAACGATCGCGTTCCCGTGGGTGCGCACCGTGTCATTGAAGCTGAGCAGGCTCTGCAATTGACTCATGAGCTCGTCGTATTCGAGCAGGTTGTAGCTACTGAGCCCGTCGAGGTAGTGAAAAAGCTGGGAAAGCGACTCTTGGAGAGCAATCAAGCGGAGCTCCAAAGTCTCCCATGCAACCTCGACGTTGCCCCAGGAGGGCTGGCGGCGCGCGGCGCCGGTCAGGCGCGTCCGCTGCTCATAGCCGCGGTTATCGAGGGGCCGCTGCGCCATGAAACTGGTGAGCGTCTGGAAGAACCCATCGACTGCCGACCTGACCTCGCCGACCTTGGCGATTGCCTCGCGGGCCTGCTCCTCGGCCCGTCGCTGCATCCCCGGCGGACAGGAACTCCCACGGAAGTAATTACCCAACTCGCCAAGCAATCCGCCGCGCCGTTCGGTCGTCGAAGCGGGCACGAGGTCGTCAAGAAAGCCAATCACCTCGCGTGCTCGAAGGGCATAGCCTAACTGGTCAGTCGCCTGCTCTTCCAAATGATGAGCCTCGTCGACGATCAAATACTCATATTCCGGCAATACCTTGCTCGCCGCGACCATGTCGGAAAGCAACAAAGCATGGTTGACCACCACGATGTGTGAGGACTCCGCCCGGGCGCGCGCCCGGTAAAGGAAGCAACGGCCGCGCCGGGCGTAGCGGCAGGTATTCGGCGTGCAAATGTCCGGATGAGCATAGAGGCGCGACCATACGACACGCTCGGCGTCAGTCAGATTCAACTCGCTCTGGTCGCCGGTTTCGGTCGAAGGGAGCCAGACAAGCACCTTGATCAAGGCAAGCGTCTCGGTCAACGACAGGTCTTTGCGATTGCGCAGCGTCTTCAAGCGCTGCAAGCAGAGGTAATTCGTTCGGCCTTTGACAATTGTCGCCCGAAACGAGATTGGCAAGATCCGCTGCAGATCAGGCAGATCCTTCAAAATGAGTTGGTCTTGCAAATTGATTGTGTTCGTCGAAACGACCACCCGCTGGCCATTCTCAACCGCGAAGTAGATCGCCGGCAGCAAGTAGGCAACTGACTTTCCGGTGCCGGTGCCCGCTTCCACGATGAGCTGCTTTCCTTCATTGAGCGCCCTGGTCACCGCGCGCACCATCTCTACCTGTGGCTCGCGGTGCTCAAAGCCGGGTAGCTTCTGGGCAAATAAGCCGTCCGGCTTGAGCATGTCGACCAGACGATCAACGTCGACCGGGGTCAGCGACTTGGCCGGGCGGAGGGCCTCTTCGCTTCGGACAGGCGCGAGTAAGAGCTCGAGATCAGTTTCTTCCAGTCCGGCCTTCGCCGCCATTGCCTGGCGAATTGAAGAGCCAAGGGCGTTTCGGCTTTGCTCGACCTCGATCTGATGAAACAGCGCCTTCAGCGGCCAGTCCTGATTTGCCAGCAACCGGTTGATCTCTTGGATCAGTCCCAGGTCAAGCTCACCGGCCATCTCGACCAGCTTGAGAAATAGCTGCTTGGTCGCGAGCGCATCGTGGGTGGCACGATGCTGCTTGGGAAAGGAAATACCGAGCGCCTCGGTGAGCGATGCCAGGCTATAGCTTGACATCTGAGGAAGCAGGATACTCGCCAGCTCGAACGTATCGTATTGAGGATTATCCAGGATCACTCCCTGACGTCGCAAGCAGCCAACGTCAGCCCCAACCGAGTGGGCGACCAGTGGAAAGTTTTGAACGAACGCTTTGAGCTGATCGGCAACCTCGGACAAGAGAGGCGCTCGGCGCAGGCTGACCGGATCGATGCCGGTCAATACTTGCGTTCCAAACGGTACAGGTGTTTGTGGACGCACCAGCGTCGACCAGCTCTCGAGAACCCGTTCACCGCGAAACTTGATCGCCGCGATTTCAATGACTTCCTGATTCTCCGGCCGCGCGCTGGTCATCTCCAGATCGATCGACACGCAGATTTGCGACATCCCAGCTCCCCACGTTGCAGACCCTGACGGTCAACACCGATGACATGCGCTTGCGCCACAATTATACTTGATGACTTCTCGCTGGCGCCGCCCCATGCTGAGCCGATCTGGCAGACCACACGGTTGGCGTGTATAATTTTAAAGCTAGATCCCGTCCGGGGCGGTTTCCCCTAGAGGTAAGGGAGTAGACAAGGGTTGGGGCGTGTTCCCCAATTATCCCTCTCCATGGCCGGGGGAGGGGCAGACCCCAAATTGCCCCTCGATCAGACGTGAGGCAGATGAGGAGATTTTCTGGTGCACAAGACCACCACCTGCGGCGAGCTGCGCATCCAATCGGTCGGTAAGACAGTGACTTTGATGGGCTGGGTCAACCGTCGGCGGAGCCATGGTGGACTCATTTTCATCGACCTGCGCGATCGGTGGGGCATCACTCAGGTCGTGTTCAATCCAGCGGTGTCACCAGAGGCCATGGAGGTCGCCGAAGAGGCGCGTCCGGAGTACGTGCTCGCGGTGGAAGGCTTGGTCGAAGCGCGGCCAGAAGGGATGATCAATCCCAACCTGGTGACGGGCGAGGTTGAAGTGCTGGTCAAGAAGGCCACGGTGCTCAACCCGGCCCGAACGCCGCCATTCCCAATCAACGAGCCCGCGGATGTCGACGAGTACCTGCGCCTCAAGTATCGCTATCTTGACTTGCGGCGTGAGCCAATGCGCGAGAATCTTGAGCTCCGTCATCGTACGGTGCGCTTCATCCGCGAGTGGTTCAGCGATCGCGAATTCCTGGAAGTCGAGACGCCGATCTTGGTCAAGGAAACCCCCGGTGGCGCGCGCGAGTTCGTTGTGCCTAGCCGAATCCATCCGGGGGATTTTTACGCGCTCCCCCAGTCGCCGCAGCAGTACAAACAGTTGCTGATGGTTGCCGGGATTGAACGGTACTTCCAGATCGCGCGATGCTTCCGCGACGAGGACTTGCGCGCCGAGCGCCAGCTCGAGTTCACCCAACTCGATGTCGAAATGTCCTTCGTCGATCAAGAAGACGTTTGGAACGTCACCGAGGGTTGCCTGACCGAGCTTGCCGATACCGTTGGCGGTCGTAAGCTACTCTACCGTCCTTTCCCACGTCTAACCTACGCCGAAGCACTCGACCGCTACGGCACTGACAAGCCAGACCTGCGCTTTGGCATCGAAATCCACAACGTCACCGACCTGACCGGCGGCAGCGAATTCCGCGTTTTCAACGTGGTCATCGAGAACGGCGGTCAGATCAAAGCGATCGCCGCGCCCGGTTGCGCCGGTTATTCGCGGCGCGACATCGACGAACTGACCCGGCTTGCCAACGGGGCAGGCGCCAAGGGTCTCGTGCCCTTGGCGATCTTACCCGAGGGGTTCCGCTCGCCACTTACTCGTTTCTTTAGCGACGATCGCCTGCGGGCCATCGCCGAGCGCCTCGGAGCAAACCATGGCGACCTCATTCTCATCGTTGCCGATACCGCCGAGGTCGCGTCGATCGCTCTTGGCGAGGTTCGCCTCGAGATTGGCCGACGCCTTGGCCTGATGGATCCTAGCGTCCTGGCAATGGCTTGGATCATCGAGATGCCGGCCTTCGAGTGGAACGCCGAGCGGAACTCCTGGCAGGCCAAGCACCATCAATTCACTGCACCGCTCGATGAAGACTTGCCATACCTGGAAATGGATCCGGGACGGGTCCGAGCTAAGCAATACGACATTGTCTGCAACGGCCTCGAGCTTGGCGGCGGCAGTATCCGGATCTATCGGCGCGACGTCCAGGAAAAGGTTTTCAAGATCATCGGGATGACCGATGCCGAGGCCTACGCCAAGTTTGGCCACCTTCTCGAAGCTTTCGAGTTCGGCACGCCTCCCCACGGTGGCATCGCCGTCGGGATCGATCGCCTGAGCATGCTGCTCGCCGGTCGCGATAACATTCGCGAGATGATCGCCTTCCCTAAGACCCAAAGCGCGACCGAGCCAATGACTGGCTCGCCTTCACCCCTGAACCCCGAAGAGCTCGCCATCCTCCACCTTGCGGTTACCAGCGGGCCGGAGCCGTCTTGAACAACGGCGAGCTCTTGCTCCTACGCTCTCGCCTGGCGCGAGACAATCGCCCATTGCAAATCCCTTGGGATGTCGGTAATAATCTCCGCGTTCTTTTCTCGCGCCACGACGGTGTCGTTGATCCGTACTCCTCCCCAACCATGGACGTAGACCCCCGGCTCGACGTTGAAAACCATATCCGTAAGGATCGTGTCGGTCGAGGGGGGTGAGAGCCGCGGTGGCTGCAAGTGCGAGATCGCCTGGAAGCCGACCCCATGCCCCAGGCCATGGCGGAAGTACTGGCCAAATCCAGACCTGGTCAGGTAATCGCGGGCGACCTGATCTACCTCCGAGGCCGCTATTCCGTTGCGAATCACGCCAATTGCCCGCTTCTGCGCTTCGAGACAGCATTCGTAAATTCGTCGTCCTTCGGCGCCTGGCTCTCCCGCGAAGAAGGTTCGCGTTACCTCTGACCAGAAGCCATCGCAATATGCTTCGAGCTGAACCAGCACCGGGTCTCCAGCCTGGATCTGGCGCACATTCGTGATGTTGAAAGCCTGGTAAGCCAGGGCAGCACGAGATCCGCTCATCACGTGAACGAAGCCTTGCACGCGATCAAACCCTTTCTGACGGCCGGCCGCTTGGATTGCACTTTCAGCGGTGGCCGCCACCGCCGACTCGCCGACGCCCGGCCGAAGCACGTCGCGGGCCGCCTCGAAGCCGAGCCGCGCCACGTCTGCCGCCGCTCGCAAATGGCTCACCTCACGCGGAGTCTTCGCCGCTTGCAAAACTTGTAAGACCGGCGAAAAATCGACGAAGAGAGCGCGGGGGGCAGCCTTTTGGTACATGTTAAACGTGCCCGCCGCTGGGAATCCGATCTGGCTATAGCTGACCGGCACCATCTCGCTAGTTGCTTCGTAACCGAGGGTCGCTGTATCGAGCTGGTGCTCGCCAATCACCCTCGCCAGAATCGGTTGGACCGCGTCGAGGACAGTCGTCGTCGCTCCCAGGCCGCCAAGCGTGTATGGCCGCACGTCCTGGCACCAGCCTTCACGGGCGAAGCGCTCCTCGGCATCTGGCACGAGCAAGGTTGGATTGCCCTGGCGTGGGAAGAGCACGAATGACTGGCCCAATATCGGCGCGTAGCCAGTTAGCATCAACACGTGATTGCTCAGTTGGCAGATAATCGCGTCGAGTCCAGCCGAGCCAATCTCCTGGCGAACCCGATCAGTGCGGAGGCGATCTTCCTGCATCGCTGACTTCTCCTCTTCTGTCACAAATGTTCCTCTCGCTTTCCCAGTCTGAATGAGGTCGGAATTGCCTGGCAGCGCACGCGCTATGCCAACGGATCGGCTACAATTGCGACACGATGGAGAACGCGGGAGGGTGTCGACGCTTCCCGCCCAGAACGTCTTGACAGGAGAACAGCGATGGCAACCGCATCCCCTAGCGTCACCACCGAAAAGCAGGATGGCCAGGAGTATCAGGTTTTACGCGAACCAGCGACCGGCAGCGAGGTTTGGACAATTCCTTCGGTCGGAGTCAATACGGTTTCCTTCCGCTCCGAGGTCGAGGGCCAATCGCTCGAAATCATCCGTTTCCCAGAATCCTTCGAAGCCTTCGTCGGCCGCCCAACCTACTGGGGAGCGGCCACTCTCTTTCCATTTCCGGGTCGAATTCGAGACGGAAAGTTTCGCTTCGCCGGACGGGAGTACCAACTCCCCCTAAACGAAAATAACCGCACTGCTATTCACGGCTGCGTCGCACGAGAAGCCTGGACGTTTGTCTCGAGCTCAGCCGACGAAAACGGTGCCGCGGTGACTTATCGGATTGGCATGGATACCCACCCGCATCTGAATGAATGCTACCCATTTCCTTTCCGTCTAACCCTCACTCTCCATCTGAAAAACGGTCGCCTCCACCATCATTACTTGGCGGAGAACCTTGGCGACCGACCAATGCCGATTGGCCTTGGCCTTCACCCCTACTTCCCCTTGCCATTTGGCACAACCGGATCGGTTGACGATTGCGAGATTTGGATCGACGCCCCCTTCTTCTGGGAACAAGATCAGGGTTTCCCAGTTGGCGCTCCCCGACCTGCCTCCGAGTCGCTGGACCTCCGTACCCCCCGTTCGCTGCGGGCGCTCGCCTCGGTTGGCATCGGCGGGGCAAACAAGATTCTGAACCTCTTGCACAGCCAATTTTCCGGTCGACAGGGCCCAGCGCCGGCACCGGGCGGCATCCGGGCTGGGGTACGCAATCCGCACGCCCGAAGGGAAGCCGTAGTCGAAGCCGACGCGGCCTTCCCGGCGTGCGTCTCATTCATTCCGGCGCCACGCGATAAGGTCTCGTTCGAGCCACACACCTGTACACCGAACGCATTCAACCTTACTAACGAGGGCTTAGTCTCCGGCACGATCACCCTTGGCCCGCGTGAGTTCTGGCGCGGCTCGATTCAGATCTACGCCCGGGCGATCGACATTTGACTTCCTTTGGGGCGCCCAGGTAGAGTTCTCTTGAGGGGTATCAGAAGTGAATGCAGCATGATTCGCAAGTCCGTGAAAATTGGCGAAGGGTCGATCGAGGCAATTCGGGGGGCCGTCCTTTGCCGCGACCTGAGTGTCGAGCAAGGGGAACAAACGACGACTTTCCGTCGTGGTACCACGGTCGACGACGCGCTGATCGCGACCCTGAACACGCGGGCCGGCACCTCGCTCGAAGTCGTGGTCGCCGAACCGGGTGAGCTGAGCCAGGGCGAAGCTTCCCTCCGCGCGGCACAGGCCCTGGCGGGTTCAGGCGTCCAGGTTGCCCCACCGCATCAGGGCCAATGCGTCCTGCGAGCGGCACAGCATGGTCTATTACGGATCGATCAGATGGCTATTAGAGGGGCAAATCGGACCGGTGTGTTGCTCGTCGCGACCGGCTTGGATGGTCGGGTTGTCCGTCAAGGGGATACGCTGGCGATCGTTAAGGCCGCGCACTTGTGGGTTGACGAATCCGCTCTGGAGAGAACCCTGGCTCCGATCGCGTCGGTGTCAGCGCTGCGGGTCGCCCCTTTCCAGCGCCGCAAGGCGGCTTTCCTGGCAGGCCAGCGCATTCGTCCAGCGAACTTCGAAGCGGCCCAAGCGAACCTTCGCGCGACCCTTGCCCAATTCGGAGTCGAGCTCGTGGCCCAGAAATATCTGCTCCGAGATAACCCGTCCGAGATCGACGAGGCTATCCAGTGCAGTCTCGCCCAAGGAGCCGAGATCATTCTCATCGCGGGCTCAATCCTGCTGGATCCCGAGGATCCCTATGTCCGAGCCGCTCAGAAACTTCCCGCTGTTTCACTTGAAACCGGGGCACCGATCGATCCCGGCACGATGTTCTGGGTGGCCGATAACGGCCAGGCAATACTGTTTGGGCTGGCGTCTTGCGAACTCTACGGGCGTCTCTCAATTTTGGACCTGCTCTTACCGTACGCCATTGCCAAAGAGCGCATCGACCGGCCCTTGCTCGCCGAGCTTGGCTACGGGGGACTCCTCGAGCAAACTTTCTTGGCTCGACGGTCAGTGTTGGACCACCCCGGCGACCGTTGATGCCCCCTCGTCGGCGGTCTCAGCAATCAGAGCCACTCCTCGGAGCTGGCTCGCCGCGAGCAGTAAGCCAATCATTCCAATCGCCACGCCCAGCCAAAGTGTTGAAAAGCGAATCAGCAGCGTCGCCGCGGCGGCGATCGATGGATTACGAGTGACCTTCAACAGCAAGAGTAGCCCGGCTAGACTACCTTCGGCCGCGGCCAAACCGCCGGGCAGCATCGAAGCCGCACCAAGTAGGCTTGACACCGCGAGAATGAATGCCGCCTGAACCGCGAGAATCGGCGAGGCCTGGAGGCCAAGCGCGGTGAGGACGACGTAGAAGGCGACGGACTCGCAGCCCCAGGAGATCACTCCAATTCCAATTGCCAGCACGAGATTCGACGCGCGGAACAATTGGTTTGCGCTCACCATCGCCGCCTCCAGGTGATGGACCTTCGACGACAGGAGCGGTAGTCGTTCGGCAAAGTGCAGCGCCCACCGGGTCACCTTTCGGTACTGACTGAGCCCGACGACGATGACCATCGCCCCCACGATCGGTAGCAGCATTTGCCAGCCAACTCGGTAGATCACCAGACCAGCCGAGGCGAGAATCACCATGGCCACGCCATCGGTTAGGCGCTCACCGATAATGATCGGCGCCGACTTACCAACGGGAATACCCCGATGGTGGAACAGCAGATACGCCTTGAGCAGCTCGCCGACTTTGGCCGGAGTGATCGCCATCGAAAGACCAGCTACGAAGATCAACGCACTTTGGCTGACCGGCATCCCTCGGATGCCGACCACCCGGAGGTAATACTGCCATTTGGCAAAGCGCAAGCAGTAGTTCAGCAAGGTCAGGCAAATGACGACAGGCAGAACCTTCCAATCGAAGTGCTCGAGGACAGTCAGCAAGCGTGGAGCGTCTGCTGAAAAGCTCAAGGCGAAGATGACGAGAATGCCTAAACCAATCGAGAAGAGCATCTTCCGGGTCAGGCTCTGAATCGTCACGACACACCTACCGAAGGGACGTAGCGCTGAATCCTCACCTGGCCGGCGAGTGCTTCCCGAAACTGGACCAGGTCATCGACGATGAAGTCAGGAGCAACCGAAAACTTTGGAATGTCCTCGACGCGATGAACTCCGGTCAAGACGAGAACGGTTGTGATATCCGCCGCCGCCCCTGCTTCGATGTCCGTATCGAGACGGTCTCCAATGATTACCACGTCTGCCTTTGACACACCCAGCCGCTCAACCGCCAGATCGAGCATCGTCGCGGCCGGCTTGCCGATTACTACCGGAGCCACGTCGGTCGCAGTTTCGATTGCTGCAAGAATCGCCCCACAGCCGGGCACTAAGCCAATTTCAGTCGGCAAGGTGCGATCGGGATTCGCGGCAATGAAACGCGCACCCCGGCGAATTGCCAATGCTGCGATTTTCAGTTTCTCATAGGTCAAGTGTTGGTCTAAGCCGACGCAGACTAACTCTGGGTGGCATTCGTCGACCCAGAAGCCAGCATCGGCGAGCGCTTCCTGCAAGCCAGCTTCGCCAATCACGTAGACCGGTGCCCCTTCCGGATATTGACGATTCAAATACTCGGCCGTCGCGAGGGCCGACGTATAGATCGTTGGCAGCGGAACACGAATCCCCATCGCGGCCAGGCGCTCCTGGTACTGCCGAGGCGTTCGTGTCGAGTTGTTCGTGACCAAACAATAGGGACGACCAACGTGATCGAGCCAATCAAAGACACCTTGGGCGCCCGGCAATGGTGTCGAACCCAGGTAGACAACCCCATCGAGATCGAACAAGACGCCGCGCGCGGCGCTCAGACTAGCAATCGCCACTCAGTCATCTCTCCTTTTTCCTCCTCGAGGTCGCTCGATCTTTTTCATGCCTCCTCGATCGCCTGTTTTCCTTCCTGCGTCACTTGAATCGCCACGATTCGTCCTAAATGATTGGTTCCGGTCCGGAGAATGCCGAGCCAAGTCAAATCAACCAAGACGCTCTCGAGGTCACGACGAGTGATCGCTCGGAGGCCACCAGCCTGGCTTTCACCCAGTAGCTCGTTCAGCCTCCTATGGCTCGGGCCAAGTTGCCATGCGAGCACACGTGCTACCGAGTTAACATCATACCATTGTTCGGGCTCGGCGTCGCGCAGGGCATCCCATAAAGCTCGACGCAACGCGCGCTCGGCACGCGGCACTCGCTCCTCTACGAGCCAGAGCCGTGCCACGGCGCGTCGTCGCTCCAAGCGGGTTGCCTCTTGCCAATGCAGGTAACGGGCGGCGGGGCGAAAGCCCCGCGACACCTTCTCCCAGACGCCCAGTCCAATCCCCAGGCGCTTTGCCAGATCGAGCGCAGCCCGTTCCGCTGGCACGGGCGTCTCGGGCCTCACGTCACGACATTGAACCGCCGAACTGCCAAGCGAACCGATCAGATCGACGACGACATCACTCGCCACGTTCGGCCTCACCGGCAAAGGGAATCGCATCAATGATGGTCGCGTCGCGGATGGTTGAGCCAGGACTCGCCCCGCGGCTGGTGGATGACGAGCCACGGAAAGCGCTCGGGCCAAGTCGTTAGGAACAATCCAGGTTCGCTCCCCATCTGCCCGGGGATTCGGCGGTCCAAGCCAGACTAGGCCAAGACGTTCGAGTGCAGCGAGAGCGTCTGTCAGTTGTTCCTCGGAGAACGGCAAAGCTTGCAAGAGCTCGCCTTCCGAGACAAAACGACGTAGCCTCATCAGGTGTTGAAAGATCAGTCGTTCGGCATCGCCTAAGCGTGCGATGACCAATGCGAGCGCCGCTCCGTCCGTCATGCACCGGTACAGTGCCACTGCCAGGACGGTTTCGCCCGCCCCGTCGATTTGCCAATTCTGAGCCAGCTCCGACCGGCGGTCAGCCGGCAGGCCCACCAGCAATCGCATCAGACCGTGTTCGCGCTGCGTAGTATCCTCCCTGGTCCACTAACCCATTCTGCGCAACCCCGACGTCCGGGGTGAGGCAACCCTGTGCTCACATCGGAGAATGAGCGAGAAAGGCACCACATTCTCGTTGCATCGTAGCACAGCCGAAACCCAATTGGACCAAACTTTGCTGTGCTATAATCCCGACCGGAGGCAGAGTGATGATCGTCACCGTGACTTTGAATCCCGCGGTCGATCGCGTGATCGTTCTCTGCGAGCTCCACCTTGGCGACACGAATCGAGTGTCTGACGGGCAACTCGACCCGGGCGGCAAGGGTGTCAACGTCTCACGCGTACTGGCCGAGATCGGTGGTCAAAGTTTCGCTATGGGGTTCGCCGCCGGCAGCCTGGGAGACTTCGTCAAGCAAACTCTGCAAGAGGATGGCATTCCCGTTTGCTTCATTCGAACTCCCGGCCAAACCCGACAAAATTTGGCGATCGTTGAGACCTGCAAGTTCCGCCATACCTCGCTCAACGAAGCCGGGCCAGCGACTGATCCGGTGTATTTGCATCGCCTGGAGCATGAGCTCAGCCGGCGCATTCATCCGGGCGACTGGGTCGTTCTGGCCGGCAGCGTTCCACCGCATCTACCCGCGACAACCTATGCTGAACTGATCAGATTGGTCCACCGGGCGGGTGCCAAGGCTGTGCTCGATTCCGACGGCGAGCCACTCCGGGAAGGGATAAAGGCAAAGCCGGATTTGGTCAAACCTAACCGTGAAGAGCTCCAGCGCCTCATCGGCCGCCCGTTGACGTCCGATGCCCAGGTATTAGCCACCGCGATGGATCTACGCCAGCAAGGAATCGAATACGTTGTCGTCTCAATGGGTCGACGCGGCGCGATCGGCGTCGGCCCAGAGGGGGCCTGGCGCGCCACCCCGCCAGCCGTCGCAACAGTCAGCGCGATTGGCTCCGGTGATTCCTTGGTCGCCGGTCTGGTGCTTGCCCTCTCACAGGGGGAGTCACTAGCCGAGGGATTACGCCTTGGCAGCGCGGCCGGTGCCGCGACCGCGCTGCGCCCCGGTACGCGTCTAGCCCGAGCCGAGGACTTTCAGCGCTTGCTACCACTGGTCGTCGTCGAATCTTTGGCGCTCCGAGCCACCGCCTGAAACCGCGAGAGAGCGAGGACATGCCCGAACTGATCACGCCTTTTGTCTACGTCGGAGGCAGCCGGACCAGCCCAATCGAAGCGTTGCTTGCTGACGCCCAGGAAGCAATCGCTCGCGACCTACTCGACCGGTTGCTTGCTTGTCCAGCTTACGATCGTCCAGTCATCGCGACGAGTTCAGTACAGTTCGCGCAAGCGGTTGCCGATCTCCCGGTGCAGGTTGTCCTCGATGATGACGAATTCCACTTTGGACGGTCACTTGTTCAGCTCGTCGATCGCTTTGCCGGTCGTCATGCTTTCTACGTCGGCGGCGGTTCGGCGCCATTACTCACCGTCGCCGAGCTGACAACAATCGCTGAAATCTTGCTGAGCAATGACGATGCGCTCGTGGCGAATAATTTCTTTTCGTGCGACTTTGTCGGCTTCAGTCCCTCCGACGCGATTCAGCGCATCAGCCCGCCCCCGATCGACAACGACCTGGCTTTTCGCCTTCAGCGCGAGGCTGGCTTGCGCAATATCCCCCTGGCGCGTACGCCCGGAACTCAGATGGACGTCGACACACCAACCGACCTGCTGATTCTGTCACTCCATCCGGGGATCGGTCCGCATACCCGACGATTCTTCGCTGGCCACGAGCTGGACACGCGCCGCGTCCGCGAGGTTGGCAAGTATCTGACCGATCCCAATGCCTGTGTGATCGTTTCCGGTCGGGTTGGCTCACACCTCTGGTCGCACCTTGATACTGATCTGGCTTGTCGGACGCGGGTCTTTTCTGAAGAGCGTGGGATGCGGGCCAATGGCCGCGACGCCCGCGGCGAAGTTCGTTCCCTTCTCGGCCACCATCTCGAAGCGGTAGGTCCAGACCGCTTCTTCGAGCATCTCGCCGAGCTTGCCGACGCGGCTTTCCTTGATACACGCGTCCTGATGGCCCACCTTCGTCTCGAGCCGACCGCCGGCGATCGCTTCTACTCAGATCTGCTCCAACCGGAACGGATCGAGAACCCGGTACTTCGCGATTTTACCCGAGCAGCGGCCTCGGCGCGCATTCCGGTCGTCCTCGGCGGTCATTCCCTCGTATCTGGCGGCCTCTGGGCACTGATCGACGCTGCCTGGCTAAAACACGATCAGGAGCTTGGCCAAACGTGGCCCCGTTGAGCGAGCGATCGGCCCAGCCGATCGGTACGCTCTATCTCGTCGGCACCCCGATCGGTAACCTCGAAGACATCACTATGCGCGCGCTGCGCATCCTCCGTGAAGTCCCGCTGATTGCCGCCGAGGATACGCGGCAGACTCGGAAGCTGCTCGATCGTTACGATATCCATCAACCGCTGATCAGCTACTTCGAGCACAACGAAGCGGAAAGAGTGAAATTGCTGCTTGCCCGGCTGCGTGATGGCGACATCGCCCTAGTCTCCGAAGCCGGCATGCCGGGCATCTCGGACCCCGGCTATGACCTCGTCCGGGCGGCGATCGATGCGGGAATTCGGGTCGTGCCAATCCCGGGGCCTTCGGCCCCCATCGCCGCCCTGGCTGCCTCCGGATTACCAACCGACCAGTTTCTCTACGTCGGCTTCCTGCCTCGTCGAGCCGGGGAACGACGCAAGCTGCTTGAAGGAGTGCGTGACGAGCCGCGCACGTTGATCGCCTTTGAAGCTCCCCATCGCCTACTCGATTCACTCGGTGATGCTCTGCACACCCTGGGAAATCGGCCGATCGCCGTCGCCCGCGAGCTGACCAAGCTGCACGAGGAGTTTGTGCGCGGGACGATTCAGGAAGTGATCGAGCATTTCCAGGCGTCGCCAGTGCGCGGTGAAATCACCCTCGTCGTCGGCGGTGCTCCGTCGAACGCCCTGTCCCTCGACCTCGGGCAACGCCTGGCCGAGCTGAGCCAGTCCGGCCTCTCGACCCGAGACGCCGTCGCGACTCTCACCCGCGAGACCGGCCTTCCCAGACGACAAGTCTACCGGCTTTTGCTCGGTGCCAGAAAGTATGCTAAGATGTAGATCCAATGGCGAAATATTACATTACTACTCCAATTTATTATGTTAATGATGTGCCCCACATCGGCCACGCCTACACGACCGTAGCGGCCGACGTGCTTGCTCGTCACCATCGCCGCCTCGGCGACGACGTGTTTTTCTTGACCGGAACCGACGAGCACGGGGCAAAGATTGCCGAGGCTGCTACCCGGCACGGCGTGACCCCGAAAGCCTACGTCGACGAGATCGTCGAGCGCTTCAAGAGCGCTTGGCGTGCCCTCGAAATCTCAAACGATTTCTTCATCCGCACCAGCGACCCGCGTCACGAAGCGGGCGTCGCCGCGTTCCTGGAGACGCTCTACAATGCCGGCGATATCTACAAGGGGGTCTACGAGGGCCTCTATTGCGTCGGCTGCGAGCAATTTAAGACGGAAGAGGACCTAGTCAACGGCCTCTGCCCATATCATAACCTCGCTCCGAAGTGGTATTCCGAAGAGAATTACTTTTTCCGCTTATCCAAGTATCAAGATGCGTTGCTCAATGCTCTGACCGATCCGAGCGACCCCAATCATTACCTGGTGAATCCACCAGCGCGATTGAATGAAGTCCTCGGCAAATTGCGGCTTGGCCTGACTGATGTGAGCATCTCACGGGCGAGTCTCACCTGGGGGGTACCACTGCCATTTGACCCCAACCAAGTGGTCTACGTTTGGGTCGACGCCTTGCTGAACTACATCACCGCGATTGGCTATCCGGCGAATCCGGCCGAGTTCCACCACTATTGGCCGGCCAATTTGCACCTGATGGCCAAGGATATTCTCTGGTTCCACGCGATTTTGTGGCCGGCGATGCTCCTTGCCGCGGGCTTGCGACCACCGCGCGAAATCTTCGCCCACGGCTTCTTTACGATTGGCGGTCAGCGCATGAGCAAGACGCTCGGCAACGTGATCGCGCCCTCGGACCTCGTCGAAAAGTTCGGGGCCGACGCTGCCCGTTACCTGCTGCTGACCGATTTTCCTTTTGGCACCGACGGCGACGTGAATCTCGATGGATTCGTCAACCGTTATAATGCCGAGCTCGCCAACGACTTGGGCAACTTGCTCAATCGGACGGTGAGCATGGTGAACCGGTATCTTGGCAGCGCGGTGCCGGCTCCGGGGCCAGCGGAAGCTGCCGACCAGGAGCTCAAGGCGATGGCCTTGGCAATGTTCGAGCAGATGGACCGAGCCTTCGCCGGGCTAGAGTTCGTCGCCGCGGCCGATGCTGTCCGAGCGGTCGTCGCGCGGGCGAATCGCTACGTCGAAGAAATGGCTCCTTGGAAGCTCGCACGGACCGATCCGGCACGCTTGGCCACGGTTCTTGCCTATCTCGCGGAAACGGAGCGCCTGATCGCCGTTGCCCTTTGGCCCTTTATGCCGACTATCTCCGAGCGCATGCTCGACCAGCTTGGCGCCAATAATATCTTGACGCCAGGTTGGGGCGGGATCAGCCCGGGTACTCGAGTGGCCGAACAGCCTCGGCCGCTTTTCCCTCGGATCGAGACTGGTGCCAGCGCTCATCGCTGATACGCACGCCCATCTGGCCGATTCCACGCTGCTCGACGACGTTGATGCCGTCGTCGAGCAGGCTATCGAGGTAGGCGTCGGCCGTATTCTGGCGGTTGCGACCAACCTAGAAAGTAGCCTCAGGTCGATTCGCCTCGCCCAGCAATTTCCGATTGTTTACGCCGCCGTCGGAATCCATCCGCATGAGGCGGACACATTCAGCCCGGCGGCGCTTGCCAAGCTTCGTCGGCTGGCCAGCGAGCCCAAAGTCGTGGCGATCGGCGAGATTGGCCTCGATTACTACCGCGACCTAGTTCCGGTGGCTGTGCAAACAACCGCTTTCATCGAACAGCTCGCCCTCGCGGCCGAGCTGAACCTGCCGGTCGTGATTCACGATCGCGAAGCCCACGCCGACCTTCTCCGATTGATCAGCACGACCGAGCGTGGTTCTGCTCTAGCTAACCGGGCCGGCGTGCTCCACTGTTTCTCTGGCAACCAGGTGATGGCATCCGCGGCGATCGACCATGGCTTCTTCATTTCGTTCGCCGGGAATCTGACCTACCGACGTTCGTCCGAGCTACGCGCCCTGGCCGCACAGCTCCCATCCGATTGGATCCTCACGGAAACCGACAGTCCATTCCTGGCACCCGAGCATCGACGGGGTCGACGCAACGAGCCAGCTAACGTGCGCTTTGTCGTTGGGGCGCTGGCTCGGGAGCGCGAACTACCAGTCGAAACTGCCGCGACTCAAACGTACCAAAACGCTCAACGTTTGTTTGGCTGGAGCTAGTCCTTCCTGATAAGATGTTTCGCTGTGACTATTAAGCGCACCCAGTACGCGGCGGTGCGTGGTCGGAGGTTTCATTGGCCGCTTTAAGCGTCTTAGACCCCGTTCAAAGCGACCTCGAGCTGGTAGAGGCAGAGATCCAGCGCGTCGGCCAGGTTGAATATTCTTTTCTGGAAAACCTGCTCCAACACGTCTTGAGTACCCAGGGCAAGCGGATTCGTCCGGCGCTCGTGCTTTTGGCCGCGAGCTTCCACCAGTACCGCCTTCAATTCTTAGTGCCCCTCGCCGCGGCGATCGAGCTCTTGCACACGGCGACCCTTGTTCACGACGATTTGGTCGATAATTCACCAACCCGACGGGGCAAACCGACCCTCCACAGTCTCACCGATCGCGCGGTTACCGTCCTAGTCGGCGATTACCTGTTCGCCAATGCTGCGGCGCTTTGCACGGAAACTCAGAACACCCGCGTTATGCAGGTGTTCGGGCGTACCTTGATGACAATCTGCGAGGGCGAGCTCAAACAGATCTTTACGGCGGGATTCTGGCGACAAAGTCGAGAAGATTACTATCAGAAGATCGAGCGGAAGACGGCATCTCTAATTCGCACGGCTACCGAGACCGGAGCAATCTTGAGTGGCGCCCCCGAAGAGCAAATTGATGCCTTGCGCTCCTACGGCTACAATCTCGGTATGGCCTTTCAGATCGTCGACGACATTCTCGACTTCGTCGGCAACGAGGCGCTCATGGGCAAACCGGTTGGCAGTGACCTGCGCCAGGGCACAGTAACCCTACCGACGATTCGACTCCTCGAAGAAGATCCAGACAACTCAGCGCTCCGACGAGTCTTTGACGATGGCGACTCGTCAGACGAAGCCATTCGTGAGGCCATCGCCGCGGTGCACCGCTCTTCCGGCATCGACTACGCTCGCGCCGAGGCCCGACGCTTCGCCGACCTTGCCGTCCAGCAGCTCGACAGTTTACCTCCCACGCCAGAACGTGCGGCTCTCGAATCAATCTCGGAATACGTACTTGATCGGATGACCTGAGACAGGTGTGTTAGAGACCCATAGGGGACCGATGGCTCTCCGCTGAATCCAGTAAACGTACCGATCGCTGCTGCTATAATCCCGTTGATGGAGCTTTCTGCCGCGATCCAAACTCCCACGGTGCCCCGGACGGCTATCCCCCTTGTCGTCGAAGACGGCGAGATCTGGAACGCCCTGATCTGTCAGATCGCCGGGGGGAACATCCTTCAATCTTTCGAATGGGGAACGTTCAAGTCACGGTTTGGCTGGACTCCGCTGCGCGTGGCACTTTCGCCGCAGAGCACTCCAGTGGCTGCGCAAGTTCTCTTCCGTTGGTCACCTCTAGGACAGATCGCCTACGTACCACGCGGGCCAGTCATCACGCCGGGGGGTGAGGCGGCCTTGGCCGACTTTCTGGCCGAGCTTCACCGTCTGGCGCGACAGCGTGGCGCGTTCTTCCTGAAAATCGAGCCGGAACTACCGAACGATCGCAGTCTGGACGCTCGCTTCCGGACTCTCGGCTTTCAACCGGCTGAGCCAGTCCAGCCGCGCAGCACCTTGTTGCTCGACCTTCGTACTGACGAACACCAATTATTGGCGCAGCTCAACCCACGAACCCGCTATAACGTCGGATTGGCCACTCGCCGGGGGGTGAGCGTGCAGATCACGAGTGAGAACGATCTGCCCGTATTCTATCAACTCCTCGTGGAGACCAGCCAGCGCCATCATTTTCCGATTCATCCGTACCCATACTATCGAGCACTGTGGCGCAACCTCGCTTCCGGAGGTCACGTTCACCTTCTCATCGCTCGCTATCAAAGCGAGGTGCTGAGCGGTGCCCTGTTATTGACAATGGGTAACGCCGCGTATTACATGTACGGAGGCTCGTCATCTCGCCACCGCAATTCGAAGCCGAGTGACTTGCTCCAATGGGAGGCAATCCGCTGGGCACGTCGTGCGGGCTGTGCAAGCTACGACTTGTGGGGTATTCCGGATGAGGTTTGCCAGCAGACGAGAGAGCGAACAACCGGAACTTACCACATGCACCGTGAACACGAAGATCCTTCACGAGATCTCTGGGGCGTTTATTATTTCAAGCGAGGATTTGGTGGACGTCCAGTCCAATACGTGGGGGCTTACGATTACGTCTACTCTCGACCGCGCTATTGGCTCTGGCACGTTCTTTCCCGGCATATTCGGCCACTCTACTACCGCCTTTATCGCTCGGGCTGATCCACCATGCGGCTAACCTTGGCTGAGGCAGCGGCTGCCGTACCCGGCGCCGTCCTTGTCGGGGACGGCCAGACGTCATTCCATGAGATTGTTTTCGACTCGCGGCAGGTGACACCGGGGGATTTGTTCGTTGCGATTCCGCGGGTTTCTGGCGACGGCACGCGCTTCGTCTCAGACGCGCTACGACGCGGGGCAATTGGTGTCGTTGCCGATCGTCCGGAAGACCTTCCGAGCGCCACTCCAGGCCTTTTGGTCCCCTCGACACGACTGGCACTCGCATTGCTCTCGGCCTGGTATACCGGTTGGCCCGCTCGTCAGCTTAGAGTTGTCGGCATCACTGGCACCGACGGCAAGACAACCACGACGAGTCTCCTCGCTTCGATTCTGCGCAAGGCGGGTCGTCAGATCGGCATTGTGACCACGGTCCACGCCGAGATCGGCGAGCGACGAATCAACACCGGCTTTCACACCACGACCCCGGACGCTCCGGATCTCCAGCGTTATCTGCGCCAGATGGTCGACACCGGCGCTCAGGATGCCCTTTTGGAAGTGACCTCGCATGGTCTGGCTCAGCATCGGGTCGACGGCTGTGAATTCGACATCGCGGTGATCACCAACGTCACCAGCGAGCATCTTGACTTTCACCAGACCCAAGATGCCTACCTGGCGGCAAAACTCCGGCTTTTTACAAGCCTGGAAAGCGCCACGCGGAAGCCCGGTATTCCGAAGTGTATCGTCTACAACCTGGACGATCGCTCCGCCGAGCCAATCTCCCGCTGCTGGTGCGATCGCCGTTTGAGCTACGCGCTGGAGAAGCGTGCCGACGTCCGCGCCCGGGCGGTCACGTGGAGCAACCGATGGACCCGCTTTGAGTTGATGACGCCCGATCAATCTTTCCCAGTTGAGCTACCCTTGCTCGGTTGGTACAACGTTGCCAATGCTCTTGCTGCCAGCTCAGCGGCTCTGGTCATGGACGTGCCAATCACGGCAATTCAGCAAGGCCTCGCCGAATTTGCCGGGGTGCCCGGCCGACTCGAACGCATCGACTGTGGCCAGCCATTCGAAGTGTACGTTGACTTCGCCCACACGGCGAATAGTCTCGAAAACGTCTTGACCCTCCAGCGCGAGCAATGCCAGCGTCAACTCGCAGTCGTCTTCGGCTGCGCTGGCCTGCGGGACCCAACGAAACGGCCGATCATGGGCGCAATCGCCGGTCGTCTCGCCGACCGTATTTACCTCACGGCGGAGGATCCGCGTACGGAAGATGTCGACCGAATCATCGACGAGATCGCGGCCGGTTGTGAATCGGTCGGGCGGCGAGAAGGAGTAGATTTCTGGCGGATTCCTGACCGCGGCCAGGCGATTGCTCAAGCGCTCAGCGATGCTCAACCAGGCGACATTGTGCTGGTGACCGGCAAAGGCCACGAACAGACCATGTGCTTTGGTCAGACTGAACGACCCTGGAGCGACCAGGAAGCGATCCGTCAGTTCCTGACTGAACAGAGAGCAGGTGGCTAGTTCCGTCAACACCCTCTTCGTGTCTCCTCATTTCGACGACGTCGCTCTCTCTTGTGGCGGCACTGCGGCCCTCCTTGCCCGAACCGGCCGCGTGACCGTCGTCACCGTCTTTGGCGGCTTGCCACCGGCCGCGCTTAATGCTTTTGCCCAATTTCAGCACCAACGCTGGCAGACCGGGGATACAACAGTGGATTACCGTCGACGTGAGGACCTTGCCGCTATGCGGGCACTGGGGGTCGATTATCAGTGGCTTGACTATCCCGACGCGATCTACCGGGAAGACCTCTACTTATCTGACGAAGAGCTCTTCGGCCCACTGAAATCCGAGGATCGAGAGTTACGTATTTCTGTGCGGGAAGCGCTGTTCAACCTCGCCTCTCATACCGCTGCCCATCAGGTCTATCTACCGCTGGCCGTGGGGCATCACGTTGACCACCAGCTCTGCCGTGACGTCGCCAAGCCACTCGCCGAACACGGACTCGGAGTCTCGTACTACGAGGACTTTCCCTACGCTGCCTCGCCCGGTAGCATCGAAACTGCGCTCCAAAAAATCGCTCGGCCTCTGACCCCGCACGTCATCGATGTCACTTCGACAATCGAACAGCGCCTGGCGGCGATCCATTGCTACACCAGTCAACTTCCGACCATTTTTCGCCACTACGGTAAGCCTGACCAGGTGGTCAGAGACTACGCGTCCCGATTGAGTGGGCACCCCCATCACTTCGCCGAACGATTTTGGATTTATGTTTAGTTCAAGCCCCGCGTCCTTCTCCCTTCCAGCAGGGCCAAGGCTCGCGTCAACGGACCAGGACGCGAAAGGGCTCTCGGATAATCCGGGCTACTACTGTCATCCCAGACTCTTCGCCTTCTCCTGAAGCTCGAAGAGCTTACTCAGCGCTTCGAGAGGCGACAAAGAGAGCAGATCGAGGGATTTCAGCTCTTCGAGGACCGGATTCGGCCCACCGAAGAAGGAAAGCTGGACCACTTCAAGGACGGACTCGGCAGACCGCCCGGTGCGCCGACGATCGCCGCGCTCTAAGTCACGCAGAATCTCCTCGGCCCGCCGGGTGATTGCCCGGGGAATCCCCGCCAGTCGCGCCACGTGGATTCCGTAGCTTCGATCAGCTCCGCCCGGCACGACGCGATGAAGGAAGTAGACGTCTTTCCCCTCCTCACGAACGTCCATGCGAAAGTTGCGGACGCGAGGTAGTACTTCGGCTAACTCGGTCAGCTCGTGGTAATGCGTCGCGAAAAGGGTGCGTGCGCCGAGCTTCGGATGGTTGTGCACGTATTCGATGATTGCCTGGGCCAGCGCCATCCCATCATAGGTGCTGGTCCCGCGCCCCACTTCGTCAAGAATAAGCAGGCTACGCCGGGTGCTTTGGGTGAGCAACTGTGCGGTCTCCAGCATTTCAACCAAGAAGGTGCTTTGCCCGGCGCTGACGTCGTCCTGGGCACCAACCCGAGTAAAGATGCGGTCAACCAGTCCAATCCGGGCTGATTCCGCCGGAACGAAGCTGCCAACCTGTGCAAGCAAGACGATCAGGGCGACCTGGCGCAAAAAAGTCGACTTTCCCGCCATGTTCGGACCGGTCAGCACAATGATTTGGGCATCTTCCGTTGACAAACGCAGATCGTTCGGAGTGAATGGCTCGTCAACTCTGGTCTGCTCGACGACCGGATGGCGACCTCTGACAATCTCAATCGTCGTACCTTCGTCCAAGGTGGGTCTGACGTAGCGATTCTGCACCGCGACCTCGGCCAGACTTGCGTAGACATCGGCCTCGCTCAGCGCCCGCGCGGTCCGGAGCACACGCTGCCGCTCGCTCGCGATCTGCGTGCACACCTGCTTGAAGAGCGCTTGCTCAAGCTCGCTGACCCGCTCCTTGGCGTTCAGGACAATCGCTTCGTACTCCTTGAGTTCGGCCGTGACGTAGCGCTCACCCCCGACGAGTGTCTGCTTGCGGATGTAGCTGTCTGGCACCAGGCTCCGATTGGCATTACTGACCTCGATAAAGTAGCCAAAAACCTTGTTGTAGCCAACTTTCAGCCCACGGATGCCGGTGCGTTCGCGCTCGGTCGCCTCTAAGTTCTGGATCCAACGATGAGCATGGCTAGTCGATTGATTGATATCGTCGAGCTCGCTCGAGAACCCGGGAGCAATCACGCCCCCATCAGCAAAGTTCGCTGGGGGATCGTCGACGATCGCTTGGGCAATCAGCTCGACGATCGGCGCCCCGTCGTCGAGCGCTGCCGCGAGCTGCTGTCTCCGTCTCGATGCGACGGTCCGTGAATCGCCCTGGAGGATTTCTCGGAGCGCAGGCACCGCCTCCAGGCTTGCTTTCAAGGCGAGGAGATCGCGCGGCGTCGCCACACCTTGACCGACACGATTGATCAGGCGCTCGAGATCCTTTACCGCGCCAAGTTTTTCACGCAAGCGAGCCCGGGCGCCGGCGTCTTGAACGAACTCTTCGACAGCGTCGAGTCGTTGATTCAAGTGATTGACGTCAAGCAACGGTTGGTTCAGCCAGGTGTGGAGCAAGCGAGCACCACCGGGCGTCTTGGTTCGGTCAAGCACCCAAATCAGCGAGCCTCGGCTAGCCCCCAAGCGGGCGGTCTCGACGAGCTCGAGGTTTCGGCGCGCCGTCGCGTCGAGCAACATGTAATCCGAAGTCTGATAGGTTCGGAGTTCCTCGATCTGGCTGAGGGCGGCTTTTTGCGCCTCGCCAAGGTACTGAACGATTGCCCCGGCCGCCCGTACGATCAAAGGATAGCCGGACGTCCCGAGACCTTCGAGCGAGGAGACCTGGAAGTGACGCTCCAGTGCCTCCCGCGCATTGGCCAGTTCGACCTTCCATCGTTCAATTTCGCTCAGCCGCGCGCCAATGCGCCGACAGATCACCGCGAGATCCTCTTGGAGAGCATCTTCGGTCGCGATGAGGACCTCCGCGGGCTGGAGCCGCTCGATCTCGCGTTCTAACGCCTTGCTGTCGTCGCATTCGAGCTGAGTCGCTGCGAATTCACCGGTTGTCACGTCGGTGTAGCTCAGGCCAACGCGCCGATCATCGGAGACCACTGCCATTAAGTAGTTATGCCGCCTCTCATCAAGCAGAGCCGGCTCGACTACAGTGCCCGGGGTGACGACACGGGTCACGTCGCGCTCGACCAGCCCGCGACTCGTCTTTGGATCGCTAAGCTGTTCGCAGACCGCGACGCGGTACCCTTTCTTGATCAGCTTGGCCAAATGGACGTCAAGGGAGTGGTAGGGCACGCCAGCCATGGGAATGCGTGCTCCGCGTGCGACGTCCCGCCCGGTCAGGACAATGTCGAGCTCCGACGACAAAATCCGCGCATCGTCGTCGAATGCCTCATAAAAGTCGCCCAGCCGAAAGAGCAGAATTGTATCTGGGAAGCGGCGCTTCAGCTCGAGGTACTGGCGACGCAACGGCGTTAGGCTAACTTCAGGGGTCGTATCAGAATGAGAAGGAGAATGCACCAAGTTCACAAGAATCTACGAAAATCTTCCACCCTGGATGATACCATCGCGCGACCAGCCAGAAAAGATGCCAAGGCGCACTGAGCTAGCAGCCCATGCTTGTTTGAATGTCGCTTCAAGGATACAATAGAACCGGCTAAAATCAGGAGGTTTGACGGATGGCTCGAAGAGTTCTCGTGGTCGACGACGACCCCGATTTTATTGAGCTTATCCATTCGGTGCTCCAACTGGATGGTTACGAGGTCGTCGGGTGCACGAATTCCACCTTGGCACTTGAGATGGTACGACGCCTCCGTCCCGCGCTGGTTTTTCTGGATCTCCAGATGCCACGTCCGAGCGGATGGGAGGTGCTCCAAGCACTGCGCCAGGACCCCGCTTTTGCCTCGATCCCGGTGCTTGTCATCAGCGCGCTCGATGCTGAGCCAAGCGAGACGGAAGCGTTAGCCGAATCCAAGCTCCAACCTCTTGGCGTGCTGACCAAGCCCTTTGAAATCGACGAGTTGACTCAGCAAGTCAACCGCTTGCTCCATCAACTAGCCGATGCATCAAGTGGATTGGCCCCGGACGAGCGACGAACAACCATGTGCGTTCAACCAACTCACGGCCTG
This sequence comes from Chloroflexota bacterium, assembly GCA_021324795.1. Taxonomy (GTDB): domain Bacteria; phylum Chloroflexota; class UBA6077; order FW602-bin22; family CADDYW01; genus JAJPIK01. The sequence goes on along the minus strand of JAJPIK010000119.1, from coordinate 30,136 downwards.
CTCAAAGATACTTTGCACCCGTAGACGAGTCTCTTGGCGTACTCGCCGATCAACCCAAGCCGTCCGCTGATCAATCACGGCCTTTCGCTGGTGTTTGAGGCGATCTTTCTCGCGGCTTAGGGCATCGTACTTAGCACCCCGCGCGATGCCCGCCTCGAGGTGACCATGGATTTCGGTGAGTCGCGCGTCTAATTCCGAGAGCTCGCGTGCAAACGCCTTGGCACCAGCGCTTTCGATCTCTCTGCGGATCGCAACCAAATCGGCCGGGTGCAAGACAATCGACAGCGAGATCACCACTGCTTTCTCGCCCTCTGCTCTGCCGCCTTTAGCATTAGAATGCGCCGGGGTCAAGTTCACGTCCCAAACTCGACTCTGAGTCGTCTCGGGGCGATCCGAGAAGCCTTTCAGTAGACGCAGCAAGATCTCGCGGTCGAACCAGTCCGGCACACGTGCCGGATATGATCTGACTTCGACGAGTTCGGGCTGGGTCAGCAACCAATCTAACGTTTCGTCCACGCCAAGCACCCGGGCGCGGGCCAGCGGAATGATCAGGTCATGCTGCCCACTGTCGTTGGCACCACCGCCACGGATGCTCCCCAGCAACAGGTTGAGCTGCCGCAAGCGAACCCGCGACGCCACGTCCTGGCGGCCCGGGGCAAGCAAGTCGAGATCGACAATGCCGATGACAATGCGGGGTGGCTGCCCCATTCGCTTTTCTTCGATCGCCCGGACCTGTCCAGCAGCCACGACAATTTCTTGACGCAATTGATTCAAGTCGTCGACGAGACGAGCCCCCATCTCGAGAAGGTGCTCTCGCCGTTGACGAGCGCCCCGATCACGTCCGTCGGGTGACCACGGCGTACCATACTTCTGAAAAAGGGCGACCAGCGGATCTGTCCGGTCGACACCGGCGTCTGTTGGCTGATCGTGAGCTCGCTCGATTGTCTCCAGCAATTCGCGAGCAGTGTCCAGAAAGGCCCGGCGAGCGTCTGGGCGCGTGGAAAGAGCTTGAATCGAGCGGTAGGTTTCAGGGGTGCTACGCGCCAGATTGGCCACCCGCGCGGCAAGATACAGCAAAGGCTCAAACACTGGCGTGCGGAACGCCAGCAGCTCGACGGGGTCAAAGTCTAATCGTACAAACGTATATGCATATGATAATAAGGTAAAATGGGTCAGAGCTTGAACGAATGCCATGGCATCATCGTGCTCGCGCGCGGTCGCCGGGGTGACAATCATCTTTAGCCGAGCCAACTGTTCAACAAACCACTCGCGCCATGGAGATAGAGGTCTTCCGTCGGCAGCGTCGACTACCGCGACGATCAGGCCGGTCAGGTCGGAGACGGTTGGCCCGAAGAGGGGATGTGCGCCGAGTACTCCCACCTCGGAGGGCAGCTCTGACTCGAGGGCCACTAACGAAGGTAACTTCGTCGAGCCAAGATCGACGATTAGGCTGCCCGGGCGAAAAGCGGGGCAATAGCTGCGCACGATGGCCCGGTAGGCAAGATCGCTCTCGTAGCCGACGGCAAGGAGCACGATGTCGGCGCGTGGCAAGAGCTCGTGCGCATCTTCGGGTAGGCCAGCGTAAACAAGTGTCGATTGGGATGAGCGACCATCGTTCAGCGGACCGCCGGACCTCAAAAGATCGACCAGCGAGGCCGCGGCGGCAAAAGGTGCCTCCCCCTTCTGATCATTCGCCCCATCTGGCCGAAGCACCCCTTCTCGTGGTAGAAGCGGAAGACACGCGCGCCCCCGGCGGAGATCGCCCAGCTCGCTTGAGGTCGTCCAAACGGTACCATCTGCATGTCGTAAAACCGGGATTGGCGCCCCAACCAGGCCGGCCGAATCCGCGCTGAAGCGCACGTCATCGAGCAACTTGCCAAGCGGCGCAGGATGGCTAGCCGCGTCAAAGAAGTCGAAAACGTAAAGCTCACTCACCGCGGGGGTAAGAAGGCGTGCAAATAGTCGCCCCATGGCTCCACCGCCTCCGATGATCGCCAGGTGCGGTCGCTCCACCGGCGTGACCATCCATTCGCCTCCCACAACTTATCGACGACTACGAGAGATTCTACGCGGCTCGCCACCGACCGGCAACGTTTTAGCCAAGCGTCGACCAGCGCTTTCCAATTGTCATTTCGGCCGAATTTCTGTATAATCGCTCACGGCTTTAGCCAGTGGTTCACACGCCAGCGGTGGAATGTGATGGGCGGACGGTCGCTTTTTCCCGCGAGCTGATCGTAGCGCGAGTCAATGAAGACCAGGCAACGAAGAGAGCGGTGGATACTCAGTTAGCAGCTCCGGACCGCGGAACCCACGAAAGACGAGATATCATCGAGCAGGTAATTTGCTCCTTGCCAATCCTTGCTGATCTCAGCAGGGGGGATGTCTTCCTCTACACTCTGGCTCCCGACCCTTTGACCGCGCGCGTGATCGCCGAGGCCAAACCTAACCCAGTCCCCCCGATTTATGCTGAATCCCAGATTGGCCGTGTCGTCCGCTACACTGATGAGCCCGCGGTCATCCGAGCCCTCACGCGCGGCAAGCCATCGGTCCACAACCATCGTCTCTTGGTTCCCGGACATCCCATGGTACAGGACGTCTACCCCATCCGGGACGGCACTCGCGTGCTCGGAGCCGTCGCGATCGAGGTCAGTCTTGTCGAAAGTGAACGCCATCGCCAGAAAAGCGTCGTCTACCGTCGAGCGGTCAGCCGGCTTCGCTCAATCGTCATGGATGGACAATTACGCGGGACAGCCAATCTTAGCCGACTCACCGAGCACGATGGGGCGATGGTGGTCAATGGAGATGGGGAGATCGCTTACATCAGCTCCCTTGCCGAACAACTCTATCGGAAAATTGGCTACAGCCATAGTCTACTTCACCACAACGTCGCCAGCTTGCGAACCGACGAAAGCGTCTTCTTCAAGGCGGTGGAAACTGGTTCGTGCGTCGAGCAGCTTGTTCAGGAGGGCAATTATACCTGGCTCAAACGCGCGATCCCGTTAATCGGCTATCAGAACGAGCCGATTTGGAGTCGGGTCATCCACCGGATCGAGCCGCGCGATCCGGTCATCCTGACGGTTCACGACGTCACTCAGGAAAACCAGACCGAGCGAGAGCTCAAAATCAAATCGGCGATGATTCAGGAGATTCACCATCGAGTCAAGAATAATCTCCAGACCATTGCTGCATTACTCCGCCTGCAAGCACGGCGGACTGGGACGCCTGAAGTCTCAGAGATGCTCAAGGAGACAATCAGCCGCATTCTCAGCATCGCCGTGATTCATGAGTTTCTTGCCCACCAAGAATCGAGTAACATCGATATGCAGGAGGTAGCCCAACGTATCATTTCCGAGGCGACGCGCAGCTTCGTCGATCCCGAGAAGCGAATTCACTTCGTTCTCGAGGCGTCGAGTGTGTTCCTGCCAACACAGCAGGCAACCTCGTGCTCGTTGATCATCAACGAATTGTTGCAGAATACAGTCGAGCATGGATTCGCCAACGCGAGTGAAGGGACGGTACGCGTACGCTTGTCGACGCACGGTGAGCACGTCGTGCTCGAGGTGTCCGACGATGGTGCTGGACTCCCGCCAGGCTTCGATCCTCTCCAGAGCGGTAGTCTCGGGTTGCAAATCGTCCAGACTCTCGTCAAAGAAGACCTGAAGGGCACCTTTCACATAGTGGGAGGAGACGGCCGTGGTGCTCGTGCGGTCGTCGCATTTCCCTACGCAGGATAACGTCGGGCAAGAAAGTGACCCGACCCGAGAAAAGTCGGAGGAATGAAGAGGATGGGGCAGACGCGGGTGGTGATCGCCGACGACGAGTCGATCATCCGAATGGATCTCAGGGAGATGCTGACGAGCCTGGGATATCTGGTGGTCGGCGAAGCGGGCGATGGCCTGAGCGCGGTGAACCTAGGACGGGAACTCAAACCTGACCTGGTCATCATGGACATCAAGATGCCAGATCTCGACGGGATCGCCGCGGCAAAGATCTTGACCGAAGAGCGCATTGCGCCAGTGCTTCTTTTGACTGCCTTCAGTCAAACCGAGCTCGTGGAAGGCGCGAAGGAGGCCGGTGTCGTCGGCTACATTGTCAAGCCATTCCGTGAGTCAGATCTGGTTCCGTCAATCGAAATTGCACTCTCGCGGTTCAAAGAGTTCCGCATCCTCGAAAAGGAGGCGCAGAGCTTGCGGGACACCCTCGAGACGCGAAAGCTCGTCGAGCGAGCCAAGGGAGTCCTCATGGATACCCAAAACCTGAAAGAAGCCGAAGCGTTCCGTAAGATCCAGAAGCTCTCCATGAATACCCGCAAATCCATGCGCGAGGTTGCCGAGGCCATCCTGCTTGCCCACGAGGTGGAAAAGGAGAAGGCGTAATGGTCACAGAGGAGCAAGTCCGGGAAGCAATCCGCGTTGTCGAAGATCCCGAGATCGGTATCAGCATCATCGATCTCGGGCTGGTTTACGATACCGAGATTCAAGACCACACGGTCAAGGTAACGATGACGCTCACGTCCCCCTTCTGCCCGGTTGGTCCCTACCTAACCAGCCAGGTGGAAGCGGTGGTTAGCTCACTACCGGACGTCGAAAAGGTTGACGTCGATATCACCTTTAACCCTCCTTGGGATCCGCGCACCATGGCGAGCGATGAAGTGAAGGCAATGCTTGGTCTTTGGTAATCGAGACAATCACTCACTTCATTAGTAAAACGGCGCAGATGTGAGGTAAGGTGTCCACGCCAGCACCGGCCGGGCAGCATACCTCGACCACGTATCGCGCCCATGGACGCTTGGCGGTCGGCTGCATCATTTCTGCTGCCGTGATCATTGCGCTGGCGCGCACGGTAAATGTCCGGGAGGCTTGGGCGTCGGTTCTTACTATCCGTCCTTTCGACGTTCTACTGGTGCTTGCCATTTACCTCGCGGGACTCGTTCTCAAAGCCGAGCGCTGGCGAATTCTACTTGGAGCAGGTCACACTGTCCGCCGAGGCTCAGTTTACGAAGCGCTGGTCATCGGCTTCGCCCTGAATGCCGTCTTGCCGCTCCATTCGGGTGACGTCGCGCGGGCGTTTCTCGTCTCGGGAGAGCGATCGGTATCGCGCAGTTGGGCTGCGCTCACCCTCTTAATTGAGCGGATCTTCGATTTCGGGGCAATTACCCTGCTGGTTGCCCTCGCCGCGCTCGCCGTGGCCATTCCTGATTGGATCGCGCGGCCAACGCTGATTCTGGCAATCAGTACGGGCGCACTGGGCATGGGATTGATCATTGGTAGAGGGATCGTGCTTGCCTCCGAACGAAAGCCTGGATCCGCGATCATTCGATTCGCGACCTGGCTCGTTCACTCCCGGTTGAGCCGCCGCTGGAATCTCGACGTCGATCTTGGCCAGATCTCTCCGGCTTTCCACGCCCTCAGCACCACACAAAGCCTGCTTACGGTCAGCGTGCTCTCCCTGACGGTTTGGGGAGCCAACACTGCTTTCCTCGCAGCGGCGCTCGCCGCGTTCGCGGTTCAGCCCGGCCTTCCAGCAATCATTCTCCTGAGTGGAGCATTGTCGCTCGGCTTGGCCGCGCCATCCTCGCCAGCCGGCATTGGCGTGTACCAGGGTATCGTGGTCGTGGTGCTCGGCCTATTCGGCATAGCCAGTGACCAAGCACTCGCCGCGGGTGTCGTGGCTCATTTGCTCTCATTCGTGCCAGTCACCGTGATTGGTCTCGCCTTGCTGATTCGCCGGACTCTTTACCGTCAGCGATAAATCTGCTTCGCTTGCTTCTCGTTCAAATGCTGCTTAGCGCGGTTCTGAATCTGCTGCTCGACGGTCGGACTACGCTTTTCATTTGACCAGCCGCTAAAATCGCCTTCTTCGGCCAAGCCATTGAGCAGCGACAGAACGTAGCCAATATGTCGTCCGTAGACTTCTTGTAGCGCCTTGGCCCGTTCGCTTGGCTCGGCATTCGCCAGACGAATCACAACGTCGGCAAAAGGATAGAAACGGCGCTCGAATTCGGCGCCCAAATTGCTTCCTGACGTGGACATGATCGATAGTCCTTCTTCTGCTGATGAGTTACCTTGCCTCCACCACGATTGTACGCGTCCATTGCGCCATCTTCAATCGAGCAATTTTACGTGCCTTCAGATCGACGGGAGAATCTCGGCGATCGCCCAAACGCCTTTCGGTCCGGTTTGGATTGGCTGGATCAAGGTAACGACCAGAGCTTGTCCGTTTTGCTGGACCTCCACTTCGGCCCGAGGAATCAGTGTATTTGGATCGACGTCTCGGCCGGCGAGGTTGGCCCTGGCGCTTGGCTCGATCCCGAAGGAAGCGCCATCGTGGTGAACCACTTCGACCGGATCGGTTGCCCAGGGGATCAAGCCACGCTCGACCGCGCTTTGGCGCGCGATGTAAATAGCACGGTCGACGGGGATCGATCCGTAGCGGAGTGATTCGATTGGCAGCACCACGGCCTTCGCCCCCGAGGCGGGATTCGGCGTCGACACGGGTGGCGATCCGGTTACCACTATGCCCGGACTGATGCCGATCGCATCGATCTTCCACATGTGATCCTGCCACAGGAGATCGATAAACCGTCGAGCAACCCCAATGGGCCAGGAGCGGGAGCCGCTTTCGGATGGCTCGACCTGCAGCGTCACCAAATACTCGCGCCGATCGGACGGAGGATTACTCAAATGGGCACCGAGACCATTCGCCCAGGCTACCGCGTCGACGAGGTCGACCACCTGCACTGAGTGGAAAGCGTGTAAGATGCCACTGACCCCTTCTGGCCCGAGGCGCGCTTGAAATGATTGACTGAGAAGAAGCCGGGCCTGGTCGTAGCGCTGTGACGAGAGGAAGGCAAAGAAGTCGTCCAGCGTTTCCTGGGGACTGCGCCCAGCCCGTGCCTTGCCATTCAGGACCTGGCCATCGAGAATCGATACCGTGGAACACCCAGTCGTGAGCGCCGCTGCCGCCGCGTACAAGACAAAGCGGCGGGTAAAGAGAGCATCTTTGCCCAACCGGTCCTACCTCCAGACGCGGGAGATCGTGGGCTGAGGATAGAAATGTTCGCCCACCGTGTCAAGTAGACAAGCTTTGATTTGATTGCTCTAGATGCTAAAATAAGATCAAATTATCAGGATTGGTTGATATCCTCCGCCACGCGACACTCCCTGCGGGCCGCTGCCCACCGTGAGCTTACGCGCAAGCTTCTGATGGGTAGCCGGGTCCGAGGCAGCGCCAGACCAGGCAAAGGCTGTTACGGTACTATTAAATACCTTTCGAAGAGACGGCCCCCACTGTCGTCCCCCTGGATGGGAGACCAGAGCTTCCCTCCGCACCCCGGGGAAGGGCCAAAGTGGGGGCGTCCTCAAGTCAGCCCAATGAAAACGCACTCTGTTCTAGGCTGCTGACTTGACGGCTTCCTCGACTTGGGCGGTGAAGCTAAGTCCTCCATCGGCCGCGTCGATGACAATCGTGTCGCCATCCTTGAATTCGCCGAGCAACAGCTTCTTCGCCAGAACGTTCTCGATCCGCCGCTGGATCGTTCGTCGCAGCGGTCGCGCCCCATAGTTGGCATCGAAGCCTTCCTTGGCTAGCCAGTCGCGGGCCGCGTCAGTTAGCTTCAGCGTCAGCTTGCGGTCGGAGAGCCGCTTCTGCAGATCAGCGACCAAAAGATCGACGATCTGGTGGATCTGCTCCCGAGTTAGCGAATCGAAGACAATCACCTCGTCAATTCGGTTCAAAAACTCGGGGCGGAAGCTCTGGCGCAGATCTTCCATGATCAGATCGCGCACCCGCTCGGTTTCGGCCTTGTCGGACGTCCGGAAGCCCAATGGCGCGTTGCGTCGGACGTGCTGGGTCCCAACGTTCGACGTCATGATTACCACGGTATTCTTGAAGTCGACGGTGTGGCCCTGACCGTCGGTCAGCCGACCATCATCGAGCACCTGCAGCAAGACGTTGAAGGCATCCGGGTGGGCCTTCTCGATCTCGTCGAACAAGACCACCTGATACGGCCGGCGTCGCACTGATTCGGTCAACTGCCCACCCTCGTCGTAGCCGACGTAGCCTGGTGGTGAGCCAATCATCCGCGACACCACGTGCCGTTCCTGGTACTCAGACATGTCGATCCGCGTCATCGCCTCTTCGCTGTCAAACAGGAACTCGGCCAGCGCCTTGGCCAATTCGGTCTTACCAACACCGGTCGGTCCAAGAAACAGGAACGAGCCAATTGGTCGGCGCGGATCACGCAGACCCGAGCGCGCCCGACGAATCGCGTCGGACACAGCGGCAATCGCCTCGTCCTGGCCAATGACACGCTGGTGCAGTCGCTCTTCCATGTGGACGAGCTTTTCAACCTCGGTTTCGAGCATTCGGCTGACCGGAATCCCGGTCCACTTCGCAACCAGCTCGGCGACGTCGTCGGCATCGACGACCTCGTCGATGTCGCGCTCCAGCCGCCACTTGTTGCGCGCATCATTGTAGTCCGCTTCGACCTTCAGCGCCTCGGAGCGCAGTTGCGCGGCGCGCTCATACTCGCGTGCCAAGCCAGCCGCTTCCTCTTCCGAGCGCAAACGGTTAAGCTTGTCTTCCAGCTCGCGCAGCTCTGGTGGCAGATTGAACAGTTGCAGTCGAACCTTCGCTGCTGCCTCGTCGATCAGGTCGATTGCCTTATCAGGCAAGAAGCGATCGCTCACGTAGCGATCGGACAGTTCGGCTGCTGCGACCAAGGCTTCGTCCGAGATCTTGATCTTGTGGTGCGCTTCGTATTTGTCACGCAGACCACGTAGCATCTCGATCGTCTCGGCCACGCTCGGCTCGCCAACCATGACTGGCTGGAAGCGACGCTCCAATGCCGCATCCTTCTCGATATGCTTTCGGTACTCGTCCAAGGTTGTCGCACCCACGCACTGCAGCTCACCCCGCGCCAGCGCCGGCTTTAGCATGTTGGATGCGTCGATCGCGCCCTCGGCCGCTCCGGCGCCGACCACCGTGTGCAGTTCATCAATGAACAGGATGATCTCACCTTGCGCGCGACGGATCTCTTCCATCACTGCCTGGAGACGCTCCTCGAACTCACCGCGGAACTTCGAGCCCGCGACCAGGGCACCCATGTCCAGTGCGATCACGCGCTTCTGGCGCAGTGGCTCCGGCACGTCGCCGTTGACGATCCGTTGGGCCAAGCCCTCGACGATCGCTGTCTTACCAACGCCTGGCTCACCAATCAGGACCGGGTTGTTCTTGGTCCGTCGCGACAGAACTTGCAAGACGCGCAAAATCTCTTCGCTCCGGCCAACAACCGGATCGAGCTTACCGCTGCGGGCCAGCCCGGTCAGGTCTCGGCTGTAGCGCTCGAGAACCTGGTATTTACTTTCTGCGCGTTGATCGGTCACCCGCTGGGTTCCCCGAACTTCAGCCAACGCCCGGTAAACCTTCTCCACGTCGACGCCAAAGCCGCGGAACAGCCGCGCCGATGCACCATCGCGCTCGGCGACGATCGCGATCAGCAAATGCTCGGTGCTGACGTACTCATCACGCAGGCGGTTCGCCTCTTCGATCGCTCGATCGAAAACGAACTTCAAGCGCGGGGTCATGTATACCTGGGTGCTTCCGCCAGCTTGGTAGACCCGTGGATTGCTTTCCAGGGCATCGACGACTCGCTGGCGAAATGCTGCCACGTCGACCCCAAGACGCTCGAGAATCTTCACGGCGAGCCCTTCCGGCTGATCGAGGAGGGCCAACAAAAGATGTTCGACGTCCAGTTGATTGTGGCGCTGCTCTCGCAGAATTTCCTGCGCACGCTGCAGCGCCTCTTGCGCGCGCTCGGTAAATCTTTCAAATCCCATGGTCAGTTCCTTTAGGGTCCTGGCCCCTTTCGCCAGCGTCACGGGCTTCCAGGGCTGCCCGCAACCGCTTGATTTCTGCTTCTAACTCCGCCATCTTCTCGGTAAACTTGAGAATCACTTCGACGCCCGCCAGGTTCACCCCTAAGTCGACGACGTAGTTGTGGATCTGGCGCAATCGCTCGATGTCTCCAGCCGAATACAAGCGAATCTTACCTTCGGATCGGGACGGCTTAATGAGCCCCAAGCGCTCGTAGTACCGCAGGGTTTGCGGATGCATGTCGACGAGGCGCGCGGCGACACTGATGATGTAGCAGGGTTCGTCGTTTCGCGGCGTCTCCATGGCTTGCCCTCGGCTCCCTTCAATGGCTTCAGGCATAGTATATAGTTTGCTAATAGCATTGTCAACTTTTAGCCAATGGAGGGACGCAAGTCGAGTATGTGTAGCCGTACCCCTGTCTGACCATTCCAATCATTGCGCTCGACGCGATAGACGACGTCGACAAAGTCTCGTAAGCCGTGGTAGCGATCTCCCAGACCAAAGCCGATCGCCTCCCAGGTCGTATGGCCGTCGACGAGGGTTAGCTTCAAGTGGCCCGGCGTCGATCGGCCGATGACCCGCGCATCGCGCAGTCGCAACCGCCGCGACCACAAAACCGGCCGAGGGTTCGCAAATCCGAATGGCTCTAAGGTTGCGAGGACTCGATACAGTTCCGTACCCCAGCGCCGCAACGACACCTCGGCATCAATTGCGAGGCTTGGCTCGACGTCCTCGTCTTTCAGTTGATGCTCTGCCATGCCGACGAGCCGCCGTCGCAGCGCTTCGAGGTTCCCCGCCGCCAGGGTAAAACCGGCGGCCCGAGCGTGGCCGCCGTGATGGATCAAGAGGTCGTCACACTCGGCCAGCGCCTCGGCAATGTGAAAGCTGGCGATGCTTCTGGCCGAGCCTCGGACCACCTCGCCGTGGATTCCGGCCACGAGCACTGGCCGAAATAGTTCTTCGGCGAGGCGCCCGGCCACTAGCCCAACCACTCCCGGCAGGTAGCTTTCATCCGCCATCAGCAAGAGCTTGGGTAAAGTCGGACATGCTGCGATGCGCTGCCGGGCGTGCTCGAGGGCAGCCTCGGTAAGACGCTGACGCTCGCGATTTGCTTCGTCCAGCTTGGTCGCCAATTCCTCCCCTTCGTCCGCGGCCTCGGTCAGCAGAAGTCGCAACCCAATGCTTGGATCGGCAAGTCGCCCAACCGCGTTCAACCGCGGCGCGAGGCGAAAAGCAATTGCCTGTGCATCGATCGAGTCCGCGCTCATCCCTGCCTTGGCAAGCAAGGCCTTCATGCCTGGGCGGCTAGCTGAGCCAATATGCCTCAACCCTCGGCTCACCAGGCAACGATTCTCATCCAAGAGCGGCACCACGTCGGCAACCGTCCCCAGCGTCGCCAGGTCGAGCCAACTCTCAGCCAGCTCACTTCCCAAGCCAAATCGCTCGAGTAGCGCCTCACTGAGCTTATAGGCAATTCCGGCTGCGCAGAGCCCTTTGAACGGGTATTCGCAGCCCGGCTGCGCTGGATTGATCACCGCCACGGCACGCGGGAGATGTTCCGGCACGTGATGATGATCGGCAACGATCACGTCGAGATCAAGTCCACGCGCGAAGTCCACCGCTGCGTTTCCGGAGATGCCGCAATCGATCGCAATCAGAAGGCGTGCGCCGGCCGCCCGCAATCGAGCAATCGCTTCCTGGTGAAGGCCATAACCTTCGACGTCACGACGGGGCAAGAAGGGCAGCGTTGAAATACCCAATGCTTGCAAGCAGTGCGCGAGAATAGCCGTGCCAGTCATTCCGTCGACGTCGTAATCACCGTAAATAGCTACCGTTTCACCGGCCGTTCTCGCGACGACAATACGCTCGACAGCTTCCCGGACCCCACGCATCAGCCACGGCGAGTGCTCTGGCGCGCCATCCCCGGCGAGGAAGGTCGCGATCTCGTTCGGCTCTCGCACCAGCCGATTCCAAAGAAGCTGGACGACCAGGGGGGGTACGCCGTCAAAAGCCCGGAGGTGATCCCCCGGAGCCAGGTCCGCCACGTTCCAGCGGTAGCGCTGGACGGTCGGCTCACTCGTCACTGTACTGCTCATCGCGCCTCAAGACTATCCGGTCTCCTTCCTTTCATTCTACGCTGGAGAGTCACGCCCAGCCAGCGACTTTACGAAGGTCTAATGGTATCAGTCGTGCGTGACATCCCAGCGGAATTCCTCCTTCCTCTGAGCGGGGAAGGGTGAGGACAGCCTGCCGATTTCATCTGTCGTAGTGGCCCCGAGGGCCAGGCCGGACTCTGTTTAATCGCCTTGCCGGCCAGGAGGCGCTCTTGGAACAGAAGAAATACGTCATTGGGATCGATCTCGGCGGTACACGGCTCCGGGTCGCCCTGGCCGATAGGGCCGGGGTCATTGTGCGCCGTCGTGCCGTCCCGACCCTCGCCGAGGAGGGCCGGAACGCGGTCCTCGGTCGCATCCTTGCCGAGACGCGTACGATTCTGGACCCTTTGCCGCTCGCTAACCTTGCGGCGGTCGCCGTTGCCGTGCCCGGTCCAGTCGACCCGTGCAACGGTGTAGTCTATCGTCCACCCAATCTACCTGGTTGGGGAGACGTCAACCTAAAGTCGATCCTTGAGCAAGAGCTGACCGTTCCAGTCTTCGTTGGCAACGATGCGAATTTGGCCGCCCTCGCTGAGCACAAGTTCGGGGCTGGTCGTGGCGCATCCCAGCTCGTCTACGTCACCATGAGTACCGGGGTTGGCGGTGGCATCGTCAGCAATGGTGAGCTCCTCTTAGGATCCTGGGGCGGGGCAGCCGAAATCGGCCACATGACAATTGACCTGAATGGACCACGCTGCAGTTGCGGCAACTTCGGTTGTCTGGAGGCAATGGCCTCCGGGACCGCGATCACCCGAGAAGCGAAGTGGCGCATCGCGAAGGGCACGGCGTCGGTTTTGAGTGAGCGAGTCGGCGGGAATCTCGACGAATTGAGGGCCCAGTTTATCGTTCAGGCCGCTCAGGAGGGTGACGAGCTCGCCGGTGAGGTGATCGAGTGGGCCGCCTATAATCTCGGGGTTGGCTTGGCCAACGTCATGCACCTCTTCGATCCAGACATCATTATCATTGGCGGCGGCGTCGCCAACGCCTGGAACCTGCTCATGCCGGCGATTCAGCGTGCGCTCCGTGAGCGGGCCATGGAGGTCTACACCCGGCGTACTTGCATCGTCCACTCTGAACTGGGCGATGACGCCGGCTTACTGGGTGCGGTTGCTCTGGCGCTTGATAAGATTGATCACCCGATGCAGCGCCAGGCCGCGTGATTAGGATTGTCTTCACGGGGTTCCCCGGCTAGAATCAGCCTGGCCCAAAATCAAGCGGAGGTGACACCGTGAAGTTCGTCTACGCGTTTCGTCGTAGTGTCTATTATCCTTATGTCGGCGACAATTGGAATCTGCCTGGACGGGAAGTGCGCGGCCAATGGCTGAAGAAGGTTCGCTCGCTTGGCTTCGACGGCCTCGAACTATCAAACGCCGCGGCCGGCGGACCGAACGCCACGCCCGAGCAAATCCGCGAGCTGCGTCGCGAGCTAGAAGACAACGGCTTGCCATGCCTGTGCGTCCGGGGTGGCGGCGGCCTCGCCAATCCGCGCACGAGTAACAGCAACCGCAAGAAGCTGGAGGAGGCAATCCGCTTCGCCGGGCAGATAGGTAGTCCTGTCATGAATACGACGGTGGGCACCCCCGTCGTTACCACCCTGCCCGGCAATTTCACCGGTGAGCCGACGTCGCAGGGCAGCAGCCGCGACGCTCACCAGAGCGATTACGAAGTTACCGCGGCGGCCTTCCGTGAGCTTTCGAAGATTGCCGCCGACGAAGGCATCGAAATCTCGATCGAGGTGCATCAGCACTCGATCGCCGACAATAGCTGGTCAGCGTTGCATCTCTTAAACATGATCGACCGCCCCAACGTCGGGATCAATCCTGACCTTGGCAACATTCTCTGGGTGTACGACGTGCCAGAGGAATCCTCGGAACAAGCGATCGTCGCCCTCGCCCCCCACGCGAAGTATTGGCACTGCAAGAACCTCCGTCGTGTCCACATTCCGGAGAACAAGCACACGATCTTCCTGCGTGTTCCTTTGCCTGACGGCGAGATCGACTATCGTTTCGCGATGTCTGCAATGGTGGCAGCCGGCTATCAAGGCAACATGGCCATCGAAGGCATGCAGCTCGGTGATCAGCTCACCGGCGATGGCCGCAGCGTTGCCTATGCCCGCGAGATCCTGGCCGAACTCGAATAGGCCCCGGCACCCTTCTTGCCCTAAAAAAGAAGAAAAACCTTTCTCCGAGGTTGGGCAGTGGACGAACGGTGGCGAAGCGCGCGACGCATTCTGATCATTCGCCTCGACAACCTCGGAGACGTTATCTTAGCAACCCCTGCGATCCACGCCATCCGCGCCGCTCTGCCGTCGGCGCATTTGACTTTGCTTGCCAGCCCAACCGGCGCCCAGGTCACTCCCCTGGATCCCGACCTAGATGACGTGATCGTCTACCGCGCACCATGGATGGATCCCGATCACTTACTGCCGCAAGATACTAGCCGAGAAGCATCAATGGTGGCGTTACTCCGTCAGCGTGGCTTCGACGGCGCGATCATTTTCACCTCCTACCACCAAAGCTCGCTGCCCGCCGCTTACCTCACCTATCAAGCCGGGGTGCCGCTTCGCCACGCCGCGTCCATCGATGGGCCGGGCAGCCTTCTCACCAGCCGCCACCGGTACCCCGACAAGACGATGCACGAAGTTGAACGCGGTCTCGATCTGGTCGGTGGTATAGGCTTCGAGCCAGACGGTGACAACCTGCGACTCGAGCCTCCGCCTGCCGAACGTAAGCTGGCTCGTGAACTGGTTCAGGTACACCGCCGTGGCAAGAGACCGCTCGTGGTGATTCACCCCGGCTGTACCTGTCCGTCTCGCACTTATCCTCTCGATCGTTACGTCGAGGTAGCCCGGGCGATTCAACGGGAGCTTGGCGCACAAATTCTCTGGACGGGTAGTGATAGCGACATGGCAGTCGTCGAGCAGATCCGCGGGCATCTATCTGATCCTGGAGTGAGCCTCGTGGGGCAAACTAGCCTGGGGCGACTCGCCGCGGTGCTTGCCGAGGCCGATCTGGTGATGACGAACAACACTGGACCAATGCACGTCGCCGCGGCAGCCAAGACGCCCGTCGTCGCCTTTTTCGCCTTGACCAACCCACCGGCCGAATGGCATCCCTGGAAAGTCCCCTACCGATTGCTCAATCGGCCAGTCGACTGCGCAATTTGCTACAAGCGAGTTTGCCCAATCGAGCAAAAGTGCTTGCGCGAGGTGCCGATCACCGACGTGGTGCAGGCCGCGAGCGAGCTGCTGAGCGAGACGCGTGTCGAAAAGGAGGGAGCGTGACTCCTCAACGCATTCTGTTCGTGGAACTGCTCGGCGGCATTGGCGATTTAATTTTCGCGATCCCTTCACTCGCTGCGTTACACGCGGCTTATCCAAGAGCCTGGCTTGACGTGTTCACGTTCGCACCGGGCGCTGAGCTGCTCGTCGGCGATCCGCGCATTCACCAGGTCTTTTTCGCGCGCCGCGCGACCGGCCAGGAAGCCGAGCCTCCCTGCCGGAACGATCTACGCGCGGTCCTGGCGCTGGGACACTACGATCTGGTCATCTCCGATACACGCCACAGTGGCATCCACGGTCTGATCGAGGAAAGCGGAGTGCCCCGGACCGTGACGCAGCTATGGAGTGGAGCAAAAACGGACGAATTGATCTCCAGTCTGTTTTTGCGTCGACTGTGCGAAGAGCGGGTGATCGTGCCCACCTTGACCGACCACCCCGCCCGAGTCTTTCTCGGCCAATCCGAGCGCGATTTCGCGGCGGCTTACTGGCAGGAGCTAGGGCTCGATCCGTCGCGTACCGTCGCGCTCAACCCGCACTCTGGGGTCACTGTCAAACGCTGGCCGAGCACACACTTTGTGCGCCTGGGCCAAGGGATCGTCGATGAGGGCTGGCAGGTCGTGGTTCTCGCCGCCGATGCCCCGGCCTTAGCAAAGGAAATCGCCGAGCAAATTCCGTCGGCACGGGTACTGGAAAAGCTTCCGCTTCGTCAAACTGCCGCTTGGCTTGAACGGTTAGCGCTTCTCATCTCGGGTGACTCGGGCATCGCCCACCTCGCAAGCGCCGTGGGAACGAGCGTCGTGGCGATTTATGGCCCAACCTGGGCCGGGCGCTACGGCGTCGCTGGGATGGCGATCAACCTCCAATCGCCGTTCGCCTGCTCCGAGCTCAATCCCATGAACTTTACAACCCAGTGGTGCTGGTATTCCGGCCGATGCATTCATCCGGGCAAGCTGAACTGCTGTGAGGACGTGACCCCGGAGACCGCTTTGGCCGCCGCCCGATCTCTCCTGGAGGCAGTGCGTTGCAAACAAACAGCTGGCACCATGCCCAAAGACTCTTAGTCGCTCGGTTGGACAACGCTGGCGACGTCCTCCTAATCGGGCCAGCGCTTCGCGCGATCCGCAGGGAGCTTCCCGATTGTCACCTGACCCTCTGGGCAAGCCCCGGGGGCGCCGCGGTCGCCGAGCTGCTTCCTGAAATCGATGATACTCTCGTCACGCAGGCGCTCTGGCAACAACTCAAGGAGCCTCCCTTCGACCCGGCGAGGGAGCTACAACTGATTGAATCCTTGCGACTCGGCAGATACGATGGCGCCATTATCTTCACGAGCTTCGCTCAGAGCCCCCACCCTCCGGCCTACGCCTGCTATCTCGCGGGCATTCCGCTCCGAGCCGGACAGTCTAAAGAGTTCGCCGGCAAAGTCTTGACCGATGCGATTACCCCCCTATCCGACGATGTTCACCAAGTTGACCGTAACTTGCACCTCGTTCAGTCGTTGGGCTGGAACACGGTCACACGTAGGCTTGCTATTTCGATCGCCGATCACGCGCGGGATAACCTGGGCTCGCTCCTCAGAATCAAGGGCATTGGCCTCGGCCGACCATTCGTTTTGATCCATCCAGGCGCGAGCTGTCCATCACGACGCTATCCACTCGAACGATTCGCCGAGGTTGGCCGATCGCTGCACCTCGGTCTTGGTTGGGCGATTGTTATCTCGGGAGGAGCGCACGAAGCTGACCAAGCCAGGCGACTGGCTGCGGCGATTGGCCCCGGTGCGATCTCACTGGCCGGCGAAACCAGAGTCGGAGAATTTGCCGCTCTGGTCGAACGGGCGACCGTGGTCATCACCAACAATACCTTGACCATGCACGTGGCCGACGCTGTTCGCACGCCTGAGGTCGTCCTCTTTGCCGGTACCGAGCACGAGAGCCAGTGGCAGCCACGGACTGCCCGGGCGCGGATCTTGCGTCGTCCAACTCACTGTCAACCTTGCTATCGTCTTGAGTGCCCGTTTGGCTTACCTTGCCTGGACATTCCCCCCTCCGAGGTCGCCGCGGCGGCCCTCGAGCTTGTTGGCGAGACACCACAATGATTTCCATGTCCGAACGACAATCCGTCCGACGCTTGGCAATCGTTCGCGCCCTCCACCTGGGAGACCTGCTTCTCGCGGTTCCGGCCTTGCGAGCGATTCGACACGGCTTTCCCGCCGCCGAGATTACCTTGATCGGTCTTCCCTGGACTGCCGACTTCGTGCGCCGCTTTTCGCACTACCTCGATCGCCTGCGCGAGTTTCCCGGCTACCCTGGCTTGCTGGAAGTCAATCCGATCCCTGGTCGAACTGAAACATTCCTTGCTGAGGCGCGTGATTACCACTACGATCTCGTCCTGCAAATGCACGGCAGTGGTCAAGCCAGCAATCCCTTTGCGCTTGCGCTCCAAGGGCGCCGCACCGCCGGTTATTACGTAGGGACCCCGCCTAAAGGGTTGTCTCCTTGCGCTCCGTATCCCGATGACATTCCAGAAGTCGAACGACATCTCCGGTTTGCGCGTTTGCTCGGTCTCAGTGTGAATGACCCGCGCCTTGAATTTCCCATTCTTCCAGAAGACGAGGAGAAACTCGCCGCCGTGCTTCCGGAAGAGATCCTCCTTCGCCGTCCCCTGGTCGGGATGCACGTCGGCGCCCGACCGTCAGCGCGACGCTGGCCACCCGAGCGCTTTGCTGCGGTTGGAGACGCCTTGGCCAAACAATACGGAGCACAAATCGTGATCACCGCCGGCCCCGGCGAAGCCCTAATCGCCCAGCGGGTCGTCGATGCGATGAAACGGCCGGCCTTTAGCCTTGCCGAGAAGACGAACCTGGGAAGCCTCGCCGCTTTCATCCGTCACTGTGACCTTTACATCTCGAACGATACCGGTCCGGCCCACGTTGCCACTGCGGTCGATACGCCGAGTGTCACCATTTTCGGTCCGGCTGATCGACGGCGCTGGGCTCCGCTTGACCAGCAGCGCCATCCGATCGCCTTTCAACCGGTCGGCTGCAGTCCCTGCCCGCACTGGGACTGCCCAATCGACCATCGCTGTCTGCGCTGGATCGAGCCCGACCAGGTGCTCGGTCTCGCGAATCGCCTGCTCGTCGAGGCACGCCGATGCGCCGCTTGAAGATCTTTACCTGGCACGTGCATGGGAGCTATCTCTACTATCTCGCTCACCTACCACACGATTTTTATCTTCCGGTCAAGCCAGGCCGACCGGAAGGCTATGGTGGCCGCTCCGGGAACTTTCTCTGGCCGACGAACGTTCACGACGTGCCGGCCGAGCGGGTGCGAGACATGGCGTTCGACGTGATCATGTTTCAGTCGACCAAAAACTACGTCGTCGACCAGTTCGAGATTCTCAGCCCCGCCCAACGCGAACTGCCGGCCGTCTACCTGGAGCACAACACGCCGCGCCCCAATCCAACCGACACACGCCATCCGGTCGACGATCCGCGCATCCTACTCGTTCATTGCACCTACTTCAATGCTGTGATGTGGGACAACGGCCGAACGCCGACGATGGTAATCCCACACGGTGTCGTCGTTCCGGACGACCTGATCTGGACTGGTAAACTGGACCGGGGAATCGTGGTCGTCAACGACCTCCATCGACGTGGTCGACTGGCCGGTCTCGACATCTTTCTCGAGCTACGCCAGCAGGTCCCTCTCGATCTGGCCGGTATGGATTCCAAGCGATACAACGGTCTCGGCGACCTGCCGTTGCGCACTTTGCACCAAACCGAGACACGCTACCGGTTCTTCTTCAACCCTATCCGTTATACCAGCATGCCACTCTCAGTAGTCGAAGCCATGGCGATCGGCTTGCCGATTGTCGCGCTGGCAACGACCGAGCTCCCCCGATCGGTTCCTCATGGCGAGGCTGGCATCGTCTCGAACAATCGTGGCGAGCTAGTTGACGGGATGCAGCGACTTTGCCGGGATCTGGCTTTCGCGAAACGGCTGGGGATCCGGGCCCGGGAGATCGCGCGTGAAGCCTTTGGAATCGAGCGATTCATGCGTGATTGGAACACAGCCTTCGACTGGTTGCTAAGTCATTCCACGGAAACGCGGCCTCCCTTGCGATTACCGCGTGGAATGGATTAGGCAGGGAGCAATCATGCGACGAGTGGCGATGATCAGCGAGCACGCAAATCCAGTGGCAGCTCTCGGTGGCACCGATAGCGGTGGCCAAAACGTCTACGTGGAACAGGTAAGTCGTGGTGTCGCCCGATTGGGGTTCGCGGTGGACGTTTACACGCGGGCCGACAATCCATGCGCCCTCCTACCACGGCAGATTGACGACAACGTCTGGGTGATTCCAGTGTCGGCCGGCCCGTTGGCACCGATTCCGAAAGATGCCATCTGGCCCTACCTGCCCGAATTTTTGACGTCAACCCTTCGCTTGGCCAGCCAACGCCAGCCTTATGATCTCATCCACGGCAATTTTTGGATGAGCGGCTGGCTGGGCGCCGAATTGAAGTCCCACTGGCAGATCCCACTGGTCCAGATCTTTCACGCCCTCGGTATCATCAAGCGTCAGCACCAGGGAAAAGCGGATACAAGCCCCCCGGAACGGTTTGACGTCGAATGCGCGGTCCTGCGGGCCGCCGATCGCATCATCGCCCAATGCCCGAGTGAAGTCGAGGATCTCGCTACCTGGTACGGAGCGGATCTGAGTAAAATTCAGGTCGTTCCGTCCGGAGTCGACATCCGCCGCTTCTTCCCAGTCCCTACCGATCAAGCCCGCCGTGACCTGGGGCTACGACCGGATCAATTGATCGCCGTCTACGTGGGTCGGCTGGTCCAAAGGAAAGGTATCGAGAACGTCATCCGAGCGATCCCGAAATTGGAGCCAACGCTGGCCAGACGGTTCCAATTCCTGGTAGTTGGCGGTGAGACCGCCGAGGCAGACCTCGAGCGCGAGCCGGAGATCAGTCGATTGGCTCAGATCGCCGCCGAGCTGGGCGTACGTGACCGTGTGACCTTCGTCGGCCATCATCCTACAGACATCTTACGCATCTATTATAGTGCTGCTGACGTCTTCGTGAGTACCCCCTGGTACGAGCCATACGGCTTAACTCCCCTCGAGGCGATGGCTTGCGGCACACCGGTGATCTGCTCGGCCGTTGGTGGCATAAAGTTTACCGTCGCTCATGGAGAAACCGGCTTTCTCGTCAAACCCGAGGATTCCAGTGAGCTTGCCCAGCGCCTGACCGAAATTCTTGCCGATCCGGTCCTCCGACGGCGATTTTCGGCCAATGCCCGAAGTCGGGTCGAACACACTTTCACTTGGCCCATCGTCGCCCAAAGGACCGCTGAGCTCTATCTGGAGGTGCTCCGTGAAAGATGTCGAAGCGGTCAAGTCGCTTGACGTGCTCATTCCGACCTATCGTCGGAAAGCAGCGCTGGCGACGACTCTGGCCGGCCTGTTTGGGCAGACTTTTCGCGACTTTGACATCATTATTGCCGATCAAACGGAGACTGCCGAGATCGTCACTGCTCCCGAGATCGAGACGCTCCGGCGTGCCTTCGCGCTGCACGACCAAAGGGTCACCTACCTGCATCGTCTAGCCCGGCGTGGAATGGCCGAGCAACGTCACTTCTTACTGTCCCAAGCGCGTGCGCCATACGTGCTCTACTTGGACGATGACCTCCTCCTCGAGCCAGAAGCCGTCGAGCGCATGCTCAAGGTGATCAAGCAGCAGGGATGCGGCTTCGTCGGCATGGCACCAATCGGCTTGAGTCACGTCGATGACCTACGTCCGCACGAACAGCAGATCGAGATCTGGGACGGACTAGTTCAGCCCGAAGAGTACGTCTTCGAAACCGTCCCCTGGCAACGCTATAAGCTCCACAACGCCGCCAATCCTTTGCACCTGAGTCAAAAGCATGCAGCCGATCGCACCGTTTGCTACAAGGTCGCCTGGATCGGCGCATGCGTGATGTACAACCGAGAGAAGCTCCTCGACGTTGGTGGCTATTCCTGGTGGCACGAACTACCACCCGAGCACTGCGGTGAAGACGTTCTGGCCGAGCTACTCGTCATGCGTCGTTACGGTGGCTGTGGGATTCTCCCGAGCGGTGTCTACCACCTCGAGCTTCCGACGAACGTTCCGGTACGGCAATTCAACACCAATGACCTGATTCGCAAATACCTCGGTACGCTGGGAGGTTGAGTCGATGTCCAATACCTTCAAACAACGCGTCGCGATCGTCACCGGGGCAGGCAGTGGCCTGGGCGTGGCAACGGCACGAGCGCTCGCGGCCGAAGGCTGTGCCATCGCCCTTTGGGACGTGAAGCACGAAGGGATCGATGCCCTGGCCCGCGAACTCGCGGACGACGATCAGGCACGCGCCTTCCCGCAAATCGTCGACGTCGCGTCTGCCGAATCGGTCGAACACGCGGTCGCCGACGTACTCACGCACTTCGGACGCATTGATTTCCTGGTGAACAGCGCGGGCATCGATTACACGCTACCAATTACTGAGCTGACTATCGAGCAGTGGGACCGGATTCTTGGTGTGAACTTGCGCGGTCCTTTCCTGGCCACCCGCGCGGTCTTCCCGATCATGCGCCAGCAGAACGACGGCCACATCATCAACATCGCATCGACTGCAGCGGTACGTGCCTGGCCGAATGCCAGCGCTTACTGTGCGTCGAAGTGGGGCTTGCTCGGCTTCACCCGGGCAATCGGCACCGAGGGCCGTCCGCACAATATTCGCGCGACCGCGGTGATCCCCGGTGGGATGCGGACCAGTTTCTTCGATCGTCCCGATCTCCCCATCAAGCCGGATCCGGCCACTCTGCAAGATCCGGGGAACGTCGCACGCGCGATCGTCTTCGCCTTGTCCCAACCCCCCGAATCGGTCGTCCAGGAAATCTTCGTCACTCCCGTGACTGAAACGTCCTGGCCGTAAGGGGGAAATGGCATGCTCATCGTGCGCGCGCCCACCCGGATCAGTCTTGGCGGCGGTGGAACCGATCTCGAAGCCTATTACGGCGTCCACGGTGGCCTGGTCGTTAGCGCCGCCATCAACCGCTATTGCTACGTCGTGATTCAGGCGGCCGAGAACGATCAAATCGAAATCGCCGGCTCGAATTACCATAACCTGGCAGTTGAGCCATCGGTCAACAGTCTTCCTTGGAATGGCAGCCTGGCACTGCCACGGGCGGCGCTTCGCCATTTCCGATTGCGTCGCGGCTTACGTTTGAGCTTCGGCTCGGAGGTTCCTCCAGGCACAGGGTTAGGTTCGTCCAGCAGCCTTGCCGTGGCGCTCGTTCAGGGGCTAAGCACTTTGCTCGGCGAGTCCCTCTCGACCGCCGAGATTGCCGAGCTCGCCTGCGATCTTGAGATTAACCGGTTGGGTATGCCAATTGGGCGCCAGGATCAATATAGCTCTGCCTTTGGCGGCTTGAACGCGATCACCTTCAGCTCGTCGGGCGTTCAGATCACGCCGGTGCTGATGAGTGCTGCCAATCGACGACGACTCGAACGGAACTTACTGCTTTTCTATACCGGAACGTCACGACATTCGTCCGAGATCCTCCGTCATCAGCAGCGCCGAACCGCGCACGCGGTCCCCAACGTGATCGAGTCGCTCGACCGGATCAAGGCCCTTGCCGAGGAGATACGCCACGCTTTGGAAGCCGGGCGAATCGACGACGTTGGCGAGCTGCTCGACCTTGCTTGGCAACGCAAGAAAACGCTGGCCCCGTCGATCAGCAACGCATTCATCGACGAATGCTACGCCCTTGCTCGCAGCCGCGGGGCGCTGGGGGGCAAGATCACCGGCGCGGGTGGGGGTGGCTTCCTTTTATTCTATTGCCCGCCTCACGCACAGCCGGCCGTTCGTACCGCGCTTGCCGCACGAGGTCTCACGCCAGTCGATTTCCAGTTCGACCAGACCGGCGTTCAGATACTCTTGAACGCCCTGAAGGTCGACGTGGCTAGCCTCCGGTCGGCCAGCCACGATGGAGCACGGCTGAGCGCTCACCTCAATGGCACGCCGGAGGCCCGCCGGCACAGCCAAACGGCGACCAGGCGCGAAATGATCGCCAGTCCAGCCGGGGCGATCATCGAATAGGTCAAGTAGACGCGGGCAAAATCGCCCCAGGTACTCTGGCCGGCCAGATCTGGCACGACGGCGCTGATGCCGAGCACTGCTAGCACGAGGACCGGAATGGCGATGCTACCCGGTCTCGGCTCGGACGGTGAGACGCCGTGCGTCCGGCGAAAGGCTCCGATGAGCTGGCCGTGAGCAACCAAGGTCAAGGAGATCGAAAGGATGATCCCTCCGATCGCCAGCCAAGTGATCAATGACAGCCCACGATTCGCGGTCAGCACAAATGCCATGTACACGACGGCAAGGACGCTGAGCAGCACGCTGAAGCTGCTCTCAAGCAAGGCAAAGATCTTCCAGCTCATAATTCCTCTGGCTCTTCCGACTTTTCCGGAAGCACGTCTAGTTCTGTCGTCTCGGCTGGCTCCCCTGGTTCGGCTGACCTAACAGTTGCTAGCACCAAATTGGCAAACTCATCCGGCCGAGCCACGCAGGTAAGGTGAGCCGTCGCGGGAATAATTTCGTAGCGCGATCCGGGGACATACTCGTGGATTTTCAACGCCATTTCCGGCGGCGTCGATCGATCCTCGGCCCCCACCAAGACCATCGTCGGCGTCATCACCCCAACGAGACGCTCGGTCCATTCCGCTTCGGCGATTGCTCGACACGAGGCAGCATACCCTTGGGGATTTGCTGCTTCCAACATGGCACGAATGCGCTCAACTTCACCCGGTTCAGCAAGGCGAAAATCGCGCGTGAACCAGCGATCGAGGGTCGGCTCGACCAATGGTCGCATCCCGCGCTCCTCAGCAATCCGGGCACGCTCCGCGAGCTGGCGCCGTGCTTCTTGGTGGTACTCGCTCGTGGTATCAGCAAGGAAGAGCGAGCGCACCCGCTGCGGCCAGGTCAAGACAAATTCCTGAGCGATCATCCCGCCCATCGAGATCCCCGCCAGGTGAGCGCTCTCAATCCCCAGGGCGTCGAGCAGCCCCACCAGATCCTCCGCGAAATCTGCCATCGAGTAAGGCCCGGGTGGCACGTCGCTCTGTCCATGCCCTCGAACGTCATAGGTGACAACCTGACAAACACCAGCTAATCGTGGCACCAGCTCGTCCCAAAGCCGGTGACTCAATCCCAAGGCGTGAATCAAGACTAACGGTGGTCCATCGCCGATTCGCTGGTAGAACTGGCCGATCCCGTTCGCGATTGCTTTCACGGTCTGATTGCTCCTTCGATCGCTACAGCGACGACCACACCCTCCGCGGTCGTCGTAACCCTCAGAATTCGAAATGGCATCGTATTAAGCGCTCGGTGTGGGCCCTGATTGATCGGAGTCTCGAGCAAGTGCAGGAACTAGCCCGGAATCGCTAACTGGTGTAGCCACCAAGTCCGAGTAAGACTTCTTCTTATTATACCCGAATGCCTCTTTATACCCGAATGCCTCTCCCCTAGCCCTGCCTAAGGGAAGAAGGCCCAGGATGAAGGTTGCTTACCCAATCCATCCGCCGTGGTAGCCCGGTGAGCCAGGGATAACTCGCATCGCCCAGTCGGGTTATAATAACTCCGATGAAAAGCGATATTGAATGGCCAGTCAAAATCCTGATTCACATGTATGGCATGCAGCAGGCCGGTTACATTCGGGTGACCGAGCGTGACCTCGTTCGTCAGTTTGAGAATCTGCGCTCCTCCATTCGCATCCATCTCACTCGCCTCGAAAAGCAGGGCATGGTCGAGTTATCTGCAGTCAGCGCAGAGAATTGTTTCGTCCGACTCACCGCCGATGGCCAGGCTTTCGTCGAAGAAGGCATGCGCCGCGCCGAGCAAGGCGAGACAGTGAACGGCACTGAGCAATAATCCGAGAACAATAACGAGGCTAGAAGTGAGCACACCGCGCGCGGTCCGCGAATCCCAGGTTGTGATGAGTCAGGTCATGTTGCCGGGCGATGCGAACCCATTCGGCAACGTTCACGGCGGGGTGATCATGAAGCTCGTCGATACCGCGGCGGGTGTGACTGCTACCCGTCACGTGCGGGGCCAGGTTGTCACCGCTCGCCTCGATAGCATGAGCTTCCTCGAGCCAGTGTACGTTGGCGACCTCGTTACGCTGAAGGCTTCGGTGAACGATGTTGGCAAGACATCGTTAGAAGTCGGCGTTCGAGTCGAAGCAGAGAACTTGCTCACCGGCGTCGTTCGACACGTTTCGTCAGCCTATCTCGTCATGGTTGCCCTTGACCAACAGGGAAAACCGACGCCCGTCCCAGCGTTGATCGCCGAAACCGAAACCGAAAAGCGTCGTATGGCCGAGGCGAAGGTGCGTCGCGATCACCGTCAGCGGGGTGATCAGGCGATTCGCGCCATGCGCGGACGGCGCGATGCCCGCTCGACGCTGGAATCCTGGCGTCAGCCCGGCGAGTCGGTGATGGTCGTCGGACATCGTGGAGCAGCCGGCTTAGCCCCGGAAAACACGATGCCGTCCTTCGAGCTTGCCCGCTCGCTCGGCGTCGACGCGATCGAGCTCGACGTTCACGTGAGTCGCGACGGCGCGCTCATCGTCATGCACGATGAAACGGTAGACCGCACGACGAACGGTCACGGTCGTATCGCCGACCTTTCCCTCGCCGAGATCCAAGCGCTCGACGCGAGCGGCAGAAAAGGGACTGACCAGACACCGGTTCGTGTGCCAACTCTGGACCAAGTCCTCGCTTGGGCGCGCGGGAAAAATCGCCTGGTCATCGAACTGAAGGGCATTGACCATCCGGAGATCGTCGCCCGCACCATCGATACCCTCCGCGAGTATCGCATGCTCGATCAGGTCATGCTGATCTCGTTCGACCACCATGCGTTGCGCGAGGCGCGGCTCCTCTGCTCGGACATCTGGACCGGCTGCCTGTACGTCGGACGGGTAGCTGACGTGGTCGGCCTCGCCGGGAGCTGCGGTGCTGATGCCATCTGTCCTACCCTCGCACTCGTTCATCCCGACGACGTCGCCGTGGCCCACGACGCCGGCCTGGCGGTTTGTGTTTGGACGGTAAACGATCCTCACGCGATCCGCTACGCGCGACGGCTCGGCGTCGACAGCATCACCAGCGACTTTCCGGATCGCGTCCGGCTCAACGCTTGATCAGTCCGCTGAGCTCTTCGGCGGCCCGAATCACCTGCGACTCCAGATATGCGTAGTGTGCCTCGTCCTCGTGGTGATTTGTCTCGAGCAAACCGATGATTTCACGATTCTCGACACACTGCTGAATCTGCATAAAGATTCGGCCATAGACCGTCGTTTGGAAAACAATGAGCAACAAACCTTGTACAAAATGGTAGATCGTATCCTGGCTAGCTCCGAGAATCGCATCGGCAAATCGTTGGCCCCGATCGATTGAGCCCTGAGCGTTCGCCTCGGTACCAATCATCATCCGCAACACCTGACGCAGATTCTCGATATGCTGATGATCCTCAGCGATGAAGCGCTCCAGGTGCGCGCGAAAATCGGCATCATGCGTGCGATCTGCCATTTGCTGCTCGGCCCGGAGTATTGCTTGCTCGATTCCGTAGGTTTCGCCAACCTGCTCGACGATAAACTGCAAGCCACTCGCTGGCGCAGTCGCCGATTGTGCCATTCACCTTCCTCCCGCCGCGAAGTCACTCAACCAAATTGGCAAGCAGCGTGCCGGGATTCGTTGCCGTTCGTCAAGCCATTACCCAGAGTCTCCGCCTCGAAAGGGTGGCAACTCTGCTCGCGAGCGAAACTCGGCAAACCTTCCCTCCTGTAGCGCCTGCCGCATCGCTGCCGTCAGATCCAGGCAATAAGTTAGGTTATGTAACGTCGCGAGCCGGTAGGCAAGCAGCTCACGCGCTCGGAACAGGTGATGAAGATAAGCCCGACTGAAACACTGACAGGTCAAGCAACGGCAGCCCGCGGTGATCGGTCCTTCGTCGGCCCGAAACCGCGGCGCGGTGATCCGCAAACGACCGCCGGGGACGAGCAAGCCACCGTTGCGAGCGAGCCGAGTTGGATAGACCGAATCGAACAGGTCGACGCCACGTTCGACGACAGTCAGAAAATCAACCGGATCGCCAACTCCCATCGCATAGCGCGGACGCTCGACTGGTAAAACGTCAGCGAGCCAATCGAGTATCTGTGCCGTATCGTTCTTCGAATAGCCAATCGCTTCGCCGCCAATCGCGATCCCCGGCAGATCCAACGCGGCGATCGTCTCGGCACTCCAACGGCGAAGGTCACGGAAGCTACCTCCTTGAATAATCCCAAATAGCGCCTGGGGCAGCCGCCCTTCCCCTTGTCGCTGCCACCAGCGCTCGCGACAACGTGCCGCCCAGCGGTGGGTTCGCGCGGCCGCCGCCCGGGCGGCGTCCTCACCGACGTTCCGCGCCGTGCATTCGTCGAACGCCATGATCACATCGGCGCCGAGCCGAATTTGCAGATCGATCGCGCTCTCGGGAGTGAATCGCCAGCGTCGGCCATCGCGGTGGGAGACAAAAGTCGCGCCCTCTTCGTCGATCCGAACCAGCTTACGCTTAGCCTCGCCGGTGCCGAGACTCCAGACTTGGAAGCCCCCCGAATCAGTGAGAATGGGGCCATCCCAAGCCATGAAGCGGTGCAAGCCGCCCAGGCGCTCGACAACGTCAGCACCCGGTCGCTGCGCTAGGTGGTAGGTGTTAGCCAGGACCATTTGCGAGCCTACCTGGCGCAGATCACGGGGATCGAGCGTTTTCACCGTCGCCAGCGTCCCCACCGGCATGAAAGTCGGTGTTTCGACGATGCCATGCGGCGTCTGAAAGCGCCCGGCTCGGGCACGGCTTGTCGGATCCCGGGCAACAATCTGAAATTCAAACATAATTGCTCTTCAGAACCTAGTTCCCGGCCCCCACTTTGCAGTACTCAGAGCGAACGATCGGCGCAGCCGAAGGGATCACCAATTGGCCGCACCGAGTCGGATCAGCGCCTCGGCGTTCAGAATCTTGGTCCGATTACTCGAGAACAAGCCCGAGCGCCGAACTTGGAGAGCATGCTTCGATGACGACAGCACCTGAAAGCACACCGGACTTCGTGCGTCGTTTGATTGAGCCCGAGACACTTCAAGCCGCGGGTTACGAGCGACGCCTCGAATGGGCCCTCCCGCATGACCTCTGGGCCGGCCCGGAAGCAGACGAGCTCCGTGTGCTCGTCGAGTCACCTCCGCCCGGGCGACGCGCCGCTTTGAGTCTGGCGCTTGGCTATGAATTTGACCCACGCCGTCTCCGCTTTGAGGAGCTCGCCCGGCGAATGATCATCGCCGAACAGTTTCGTGCCAAAGGTGTAGAACGCCTCATTCTCTCACCGGTTCTCTACCAGAGTCGCCCGCGCTGGGACGTCTACGCTCCGCGCTTGCGGAGCCTGGCTATTGTCAACCATCTCGCCGCGGAGAGCGACGTTCTCGGCCACCTCCGACACAGCGGACTTCGCTTCGTGCTCTGGGCACCCGATCCCGCCGAGCGTAGCCTCGATCAGTGGTACGTCCTTCGCTACGAAGCCCTAAATCCGCCCGATCCAACCGCACGCAACTGGTTCGACGAAACGGTGCGCCAGAGCGAGCAAGAGAGCCACACCCGTCGTACCCTCACGCTCGAGCTTAAGAATGGCGAGAAAGAGCTGCCCGCCGTTCAGGCCGCAGTCGATGCCTTTCGAAACGCCGTGCGGGCGGCGCTGTCGCGAACCTAAGACTGATCAGCCGGATCGCAGAGGACACCGAGATGTATCCTCGGTGTCCTCTGCGATCCGGTTTTCCGGGGGTCTCCTACTGCAACCTTATAATAATAACGTGAAACGAGGCCGAGGTCGGGATGGGCTTGCCCCATCCCGACGATTATTGTACCGGTCATCGCCACGATCAGGAGACCGAAATGGACAAGCTCTCATTCCGCGAGGTCGACATTGACATCTGGAATTCCATAAGGTATACTTTTATCACTGTGAGCGGCGCGCGGGTGTGGCGGAATTAGGTAGACGCGCCAGCTTGAGGGGCTGTTGGGAGCCAACTCCC
This sequence comes from Chloroflexota bacterium, assembly GCA_021324795.1. Classification (GTDB taxonomy): domain Bacteria; phylum Chloroflexota; class UBA6077; order FW602-bin22; family CADDYW01; genus JAJPIK01. The sequence goes on along the minus strand of JAJPIK010000119.1, from coordinate 693 downwards.
GTGGAGGTTCGAGTCCTCTCACCCGCACCGTTAGACGCTCGCGGAAGTGGTGCAGTGGTAGCACATCTCCTTGCCAAGGAGAAGGTCGCGGGTTCGAATCCCGTCTTCCGCTCCCGGGCGACGTGGCCAAGTGGCTAAGGCGGGGGTCTGCAAAACCCCTATTCGGCGGTTCGAATCCGCCCGTCGCCTCCGTTTCGAGTCATCCCGAATGGCCCCCGCCTTAGTCATGGTTTCCCGCTTAATTGTGTTCCGCGCCGGAGTGGCGGAATCGGCAGACGCGACGGTCTCAAAAACCGTTGAGGTTCACCCCTCGTGTGGGTTCAAGTCCCTCCTCCGGCACCAGGAAGCTGGCTACGGCCAGCTTTTTTTATTTTGGGCCCGTTGCTGGTGCCTCGGAAGTTCCGAATAACTACCCGGTCAAGTGTTGCGGAAGTGTTGCGGCGAGGCATGGTACACTAGGAGTGCCACGTCGCTACATCCGACTTGGCCGCCCCGGGCAAGTCGCAACCATTGCCCGGGTTTAATTTCTCGTTCATTTTAGTCGCCTACGGCCGGTTATCAAGTCTGCTCTTTTGTCCCTCAAGTATAGTGAACCCCTGAAACTGGACCAGGATGCTATCAGAAGCTATCCTGGTCGAAGTGGAAGGGAGTTCAGCGATGCGACAACGGCGCAAGTTTGAGCCCGAGTTCAAG
>JAJPIK010000091.1 GCA_021324795.1 Chloroflexota bacterium | reverse complement strand
TCTTTCCTATGAGCTAGGAAGGTGGCGAGTACCTCTCGCTTCGCCCATCACTCGCAGCAATCAAGCCCCTGTAGCTCAGGCGGATAGAGCAGCGGTTTCCTAAACCGCGTGTCGGGCGTTCGAGTCGCCCCGGGGGCACCTCTAAGCATGAGGAGAGAGATGGCCCTTGACCGGGTTGCTCAAACATCGCTTTGGACCGCAGCGGCGCGGGCCCGCGAAAGCGCACGACCGGACCGTCTCTTCGAGGATTCCCTGGCGGCAGCGCTCGCCGGTCCGGAGGGCTTTGCCCTGTTGGCGACCGAGCCTGTCGAGGCGCGCGACAACCCTTACATCGCCATTCGCACCCGGTTCTTCGACGACTGGCTCCTCGGCGTGACCGAAAGAGATCGGCTACGCCAGGTGGTTCTCCTGGGAGCCGGCATGGATGCGCGTGCGTTCCGTCTGCGGTGGTTGCCAGGCACGACGCTCTACGAACTGGACCGCCCAGAGCTGCTCGCGCTGAAGCAAGAGCGCCTGGATTCAATCGGCGCCCAACCAGCGTGCGATCGTCGTCCTGTTGGGGTCGATCTCATGTCCGACAGCTTCCCAGACCACCTCCGCGGGAGCGGATTTGACCCCATGCAACCTTCGGTGTGGCTAGCCGAGGGGTTTTTCGAATACCTGGATGAGTTAGGGGCCCATCGGGTCCTCGTGGCGCTCGAGAACCTCACCTCGCCCGGCAGCCGTCTTGGTGCAGACTTCCTCTCGCGCGATTTCCTCGAATCGCCTTGGATGGCATCATACCTAGCCAGGCTGCGGGAACGAGGCACACCCTGGCAGTTCGGGACGAACGAGCCTGAAGTGCTCCTGGAACGGCACGGGTGGACCGTGACCGACGTCCGGCAGCCCGGTGAAGAGGGCGCTAACTTCGGGCGCTGGCCCTGGCCAGTGGCGCAACGCGACCAGCCTGGCTTCCCTCGTTCCTTTCTGGTCACCGCCCGTCGCCAAGCGAATGATGAGGTGTTGGTCAAGGAGGCTAGCCCGCGCATCACCCTCTCGGCCTCAGAGTCGACTGAGGTTTGGTCCGAGGGAGGTGGCGGACTGGCGTCAGCGTTACCCCCCCAAATGAGGTTCACCGAGTACGACGATCGCTATCCGGGTGCTGTTGACTGTCTGGCCGAGAGTCTACGGAGCATGCTGCCGACGATTCGGGTGGAGCATGTTGGGAGCACCGCCGTGCCGGGACTGGGCGGACGGCGAGTCTTGGACGTAGTGATTCCCGCGGCCACGGAGGAGCACGACCGGCTCCGCTCGACCTTATTGGGACTAGGATTCGTCGACTTCCCTTTCGCCCATATCCAGCCGCTGCTCCAGGGCACGGTTCGCTACGCGAACGAGGAGTATCCGGTGCTGCTCTACCTCCTGCCCCCGGATCACCCCTATCTCCGTGGCTGGATCGCCTGCCGCGACTACTTGCGCGGCCATCCGGATGAGGCAAGGCGCTATGCCGAGGTGAAGCGTCGGGCAATCGCCGACGGCCAGACGGCACCCTGGAGCTACCAGCAGGCGAAGACGCCATATCTCGAGGAGCTGGTCAAGAAGATCGAGCGGGAAGGGCACTAGCTCGGATTATTCCCCGGGGGCTGGCGAATGGTTACGACGGTGCATCCAGCCTGCTTCAGCACGGGCAGAGGGGGCCGACTACTGTCTCTAACCGCGTGGGTAACCCAGGTAGCGCTTGATGTTCACCTTGATTGACGGGAACGCGCTCCCCTCTGCGCCTCGACCGATGGGGCACGAACGAGTGAACCACGCATCGCAAACCCCAAATGGGGGCGCTCGCTGATCACGCCGCCGCGCGGAAATCTGTAGCCCGTCTGCACTGGTTAGTTGGCTCCGGGTGCATCGAGTGGATGGAATTGGTCTCGTGACGCTCGCCCTGACCGTCGCCAGCGTTGTCACGTCGCTGATCTCCGGCGACGTGCACTTCGTGTCGGTGAAAGAATCGCTTTGGCCGCCATCGACAAGCAGAGGGCCTACTTTCTGAATCGTTTCTTGACCAGCACGGCGATTTAATAAGGTCACCCATTAGGGATAGCAAGGGTGGGTTTTCCGCCCTTGCTGCCCCTAATGGCGCGCTTAGACGACCACTGGCCCTTTCTAGGCGTGGGAGAATACGAGAATGGTACCGGGAGTTTGGGCTCCAACGTAGATCTTCCCGTCGGTTGGGTCGACGACCAGGGTGTGTGCCCCGGCGGCGGTCGGAACGTTTTGGACCCAATCGTTGGTTGCTGCACTCAGCACGCCGAGCACCGGACTTGGCTTGAAGCCGGACGCGGCGACGTAGAAGTTGTTGTCGATTGGATTGTAATCGGCAACGTCGGAACCGTAGACGTGACGGGTCGCCGAGAGGATTGAGCCATCGCCGGCGTCCATGATGACGGTCATGTGCGTGCAGGCGATCACCAGGTGCTGGTTGGCCGGGTCAACTCCGACGCCGTGTGGCCCACAGCCCGGCACGAGATTGTAAACCACCCGAATCGTATCGGTCTTTGGATCGATCACCGCTACCTGGTTGGTGCTGGACAGGTTCTGGATAATCGTGTCGTTGAAGGGATCGTAAGCGGACAATTCGGGACCGCCCGGCAGAGCGATCTGCGAAAGCACCTGGTTATTCGTCCCGTCGATTACCGTGATCGTGTGGCTGCTGCCGTTAGAAACGTACACCTTTTTCTCGACCGGGTCATAAGCGACCGAGTCCGAGCCGTCCTGGGTCGTCGGAATGACTGCCGTCTGGGTATTGCTTTTCATATCGTAGACGTGCAGTGCGTTGTCCACCTGATCGGACACGAAGACCTTGCCCAGATTCGCGGCCACGGCCAGGCCATTGGAACCGGAAACGCTACCGGTCGCACTCTTCTGCATGGGCAGACCAGAAATCTGCGCCACGAATTGGCCGGTTTGCAGATCAAGGACGTCCAAGGACTGATTGGTTGTATCTGACAGGTAGAGGTGGTGACTGCCCGGATCAATTGCCATCACGTCCCAGCGACCGGGCGTACCGGGAACCTTGATGGTTTGGAGCAGGGTCGGCGTCCCTCCGTCCGCTCCAGCCGTTGCCGTCGTTAGCATGAGCATGAGTGCACAACTTAGCAAAGCCAGGAAGCGATACACATACTTCACAGTGAGAAATCCCTCCAATCTTTAGTGAACAGATGGGTATGCGCGAAGCGAGATCATAACCGCTCTGGATGGAACGCCAAGGTTTGTGCTGACAGCTCATCACCTCCCCGCGATCTTAAAAGTGGTCTGGGGAACCGGTCTAGAACTCACGCGTGGCCAGGGCCGGCTCGAAGAGTTGGCGTCCACTACGGCCAGCCTGGCCGCCGCCTCTCCGGTCTTCCCAGACGATATCGGATAGAGAGTATAAAAGTCAATACAAGTAACAATATTCAGCTCAGAGCCGATGCCTCTCAAACAGTGGAATGTTGCCACCAGTGTGATCCGACGAGTAAATGAGCTAGTGCTTGTCGTCCGTCTCGCGGTCCAGTGTTCCCGCGAAATCGCGCGCGCATCATACGTCAACGCCTGGCTGACGCCACGGCCTATCCTCCTCTACTCGCAGACGAGAATTCGATCCAAATTTGGCTGGAAATAGTCAAAAATTCGGGTAGAATATCTTGTTTGAAGGGTGCTGTCGGTGGAATTGGCCCCCGCCGCTCCATCATTCCCCGGCGCCTCTTGGGAGGAACGACCAGGGTGACGAAGCCCCATGCCCAAACTCAGCGCGTCCCGGGTTTGGGAGACTTACGGTGAAAGTAATTAAGGGAGATTCGATGACGGTCACAAATCGGCTGGCGATCCTCTGCGGCGGTGGACCAGCTCCCGGCCTGAACAGCGTGATTGGCGCCGCCACGATTCGTGCTGCATTAGACGGGATCGAAGTGCTGGGCATCCCCAATGGCTTCCAGGACTTGATGCGTGGCGAACTGGGGCACGTCCGACAATTAACCATCGAAGAGGTTAGCCGCATTCACTTCAGTGGCGGCTCGATCATCGGGATTAGTCGAGCTAATCCAACCAAGGACCCGCGACTGCTCGAGACGACAACCTCCAGCCTCGAGGAGCTCGGCGTAGACAAACTGATCACCATTGGGGGTGACGATACTGCCTTCTCGGCCATGAAACTTGCCGAGCATTCTCACGGCAGGCTACGCGTCGCGCACGTCCCGAAGACAATTGACAACGATCTCGATTTGCCCCACGGGATTGCGACCTTCGGCTACCAAACGGCGCGCCATTATGGCGTTGAGATCGTTAAGAACCTGATGACCGACGCCCGGACGACTGGAAAGTGGTTCTTGATCTTGACCATGGGGCGAACGGCCGGGCACCTGGCCCTGGGGATTGGCAAGGCCGCCGGTGCAACGTTGACAATTATTCCAGAGGAGTTCGATCGCAGCTCGCTGCGCTTGGATCACCTGGTCGACATCCTTGCCGGTGCGGTCATCAAGCGGGCGGCTACGGGACACCTCGATGGCACTGCTGTACTGGCCGAGGGGTTAATCGAACGCCTGGACCCGCATGATCTAGAAAGCTTTGACTCGATTGAGCGCGACGAGCATGGCCACCTCCGTCTTGCCGAGATCAACCTTGGAGAGATCCTTCGCGTTCGATTGCGCCGACGCCTGGCGGAGTTTAACCTGACCCCTAGTCTGGTTGTCAAGGATATCGGGTACGAGCTGCGCTGCGCTGACCCGATTCCTTTCGACCTGGAATACACGCGTGACCTTGGCTACTGCGCCGCCAAGTTCCTCTTGGAAGGCGGCAGTAATGCGATGGTCACCATCCAGAACGGCCACTTTGTACCGATTTCCTTCGCACAGATGCTGGATCCGGAGACCGGGCGGACTCGAGTTCGATTGGTTGATATCGACAGCGAGCAATACAAGATCGCTCGTCGCTATATGGTCCGACTGCGCCGCGACGACTTCACCGATGAGATCGCGTTGGCCCGACTGGCCGCAGTCGCGGGCTGCGATCCCGCGACGTTCCGAGAGCGCTTCGCGTATTTGGTGGAAAACGAGGCGCCCCCTCTCTCCCTTCCGCTCGTCTGATCGGGAGGGAGAGCCAATCGCGACCAGTGAAGCTCGGTCAAATTGGACGCGACCGACCATCTGACCTCTTTTCGCGGGGGAACCTTTGGCACATTTTAATGGCGGTCACCGCACCAAATCAAGAAATCTCGCGATTATCATGGTAGCTCGCTATGCGTCTACTCCGTACTCCTGGCCACCGAAGCTAACCAACCAGACCCCACTTTGGTGGCCTATACTTTCCCAGATGACCTTTCGGTCCAATTTGTTATTGACGCCATGAGGAAGAAGTCGATGACCGTTCAGATTCCAGAATCCCACGCCGACCTACTTACGCGCGAGAAAAAGGCTTTTGCCCACCTTGCCCTTGTCACGAGCAAAGGGGAACCCCAGGTCACCCCCATGTGGTTCGACTACGATGGCAAGTACATCATCTTCAATACTGCCCGGGGGCGGGTAAAAGATCGCATTATGCACCGTCGCCCCACTGTTGCTCTAGCGATCAGCGACCCGGCTAACCCGTACCGCTATCTCCAGATTCGGGGACCAGTAGTCGAAGAGGACGAGGCAGGCGGCTGGGAGCAGATCTGCAGCCTTAACCAGAAGTACCACGGCCATCCAAACTATCCCAAGCGTCCCGGCGAAGTCCGAGTCACTTACAAAGTTCGGCCTGAACGGATCTCGGTCAAGAGTTAGAGTAGTGAGGGCGGCGTGCCGCCCTCACCGTGGCGCTACTTGTACTTTGAGAATTGGATCTCTTGCTGAGTGATGAACTCGAGCAGGGCTGGCCGACCGTCTTGGGTTTGGGCAATGCCCCGCTTGATAGCGGGGATGATCTCGCCTGGTTCGGTTACCCGCTCGCCGTAGCCGCCGAAAGCCTTCGCCATGTCGGCGTAGTTGCCAGAAATGTCGGTGCTGCGGAATTTCGCCGTCGCTACTTTCATCACGGGCAACTCAATCGCCATCGAGAAGTTGTTCAGCAGGATCGAGAGGATCGGAATGCGCTCGCGGACCGCGGTCTCAAAGTCCATGCCGGTGAAGCCAATCGCCGCGTCGCCCCAGACGTTGATGCAAAGCTTGTCTGGATGCGCAAGCTTGGCCCCCATTGCCAGCCCCAAGCCGTAGCCAAGCTGAGTCGTTTTGCCCCAGCCGATATAGCTGAGTGGCGTCTGCGCTTCCCAAAACGGTGAGAGCTGGTCCCGTGGGCTGCCCGCGTCGTGAGTAATGATCGTGTTCGTCACGTCGACAGTGTGCAACAGATCCCAAATGACGCGATAGGGAGAAAGCGGCGTCTCGCTCGAGGTCAGCTTCGGCATCCACTGTTGAAGCCATTCGGTCTTGATCGAACTGATCTCGCGGGCAACTCCCGCACCTCGACCACGTGGCTTCCCCCCCAGCCGCTCCTTGATTGCTTCGACGAGTGATTCCAAGACCAGATCCGCATCGCCGATCAGGACGTGATTGGCGACGACATCTTTGTTGATGTCAGTCGGATCGAGTGTCGCGTGAATGATCGTCTTTCCAGTTGGAATCCGTACTCCGTAATTGGTCGTTGAGAAGCTGCAGCCAATGCCAAAAATGACGTCGGCCCGCTCGAGGAATTCATGGACGGTGGCCGGGATCGAGTTCCCACCCGAGCCAAGGGAGAGCGGGTGATTTTCTGGAAATGCGCTCTTCCCCTGCAAGCTTGTCGTCACTGGCGCTTCCAGGAGCTCGGCCAGGGTACGCAGTATATCCCAAGCTTGGGCATAGTGGACACCTTGGCCGGCGTAAATAACCGGCCGATCCGCCTGAATCAACTCGGCGGCGACGGCATCGACTGCCCGTGGGTCCGGAGCCGTGCGAACGTGGGATATTGGCCGATAGTCGACTGGTTCGGCGATGTCTTCCCGGAAAATGTCACTGGGAATCTCGACAAGCACCGGTCGCGGCCGGCCTTGCTTGACCTGGGTAAATGCCCGCCGCAGCGCATCCGGTACGGCGCTCGCCAAGGTCACCTGTTCTGCCCACTTCGTTACATTTCGGTAATTCAGAAACGAATTGAAATTAGGCGGAATGTTTGTAAGATGGCGCGGATAGCCCGCCGGCAGAACGACGATGGGAACGGAGTCGCCGTAGGCTTGAGCGACACCTCCAAAGGAGTTCTCGGAACCAGGCCCGTGCTGCATCGCAAACACGCCAATCCGCTGGCCAGAGGTCGTGCGACTGACCGCGTCGGCCATGTGGAGGCCGGTTCGTTCCTGACGAACGATAATCGTCCGGATGTCGGCTTCGGCGGCGGCTTCGATGATCGGATTGACCGGATAGCCAATGAGAAAGCTTACCCCTTCGCGCTTGAGGATTTCTGCGACCGCGGTTGCGACTTTCACCGTGTGTCTCCTCCAGGATTTCGAAATCCGGTGCTGGCGCCCCGTTGCAGACATACTATCAGGAATCTTCCCAGGTGAACACTTGTCACCGATGACCCGAGCGAATTGGCCAGCTATAATTGGGACCATTGACAGAAGGAGGAGCATCTCATGGTCAACCCCTCTCTCGCTCGGCGCCGCCTTGGTCGCACCGATATGGATGTGACCGAAATTGCTCTCGGTGGCGTTGGTCTGGGCGGCCGGCGAACTACCGACGACGATAACCTCGCTGCGGCGACAATCCATCGCGCATGGGAAAGGGGAATAAATTATCTTGACACCTCGCCGCTTTACGCGGAAAGCGAGCGTCGGATCGGTATCGCCTTCCGTCGGATGGGGGGCCGCCCGAAAGGACTGTACCTCTCGACGAAAGCCGGCACCCATCCCCTCAAGCGCGGCGATTACTCCGGCCCGGCTATTCGCTGGTCGGTCGAGAATAGCCTTCAGTTGCTCGGCGTCGAATCGGTCGATTTGCTGCTTGTCCACGATCCGGACACAATGGAGCCAGTGCTGGCCCGTGGTGGAGCGTTGGAAGAGTTGGAGCGCCTGCGGGACGAAGGGAAGCTGCGCTGGATCGGCCTCGGAGTACGCGAGCACGACAAACTGCGGACGGCCATTCGGACCGGTCGCTTCGACGCCATTCTGACCTACGCCGATTACAACCTGGTTCGGCAGACTGCAGCTCCTTTGATCGAAGAGGCAGCAGCAGCTGGCGTCGGCGTGATTCTCGCCCAGGTTATCCTCGCCGGCTTGCTGGCGGGTGGCGATCCCGCCCAATCGATCTTTGCCGACCGTCCTGATGCCAAACCAGCCCGTGATTGGTGGCTTTGGGCGCGCGAACGGGGCGTCTCACTCCGTTCGCTCGCCCTGCAGTATGGTCTGCGCAATCCAAAGGTAGGCACGGTTCTCGTTGGGGCCGATTCACCGGAGCAGGTCGATGAGATCCTCACCTCGGCAAACGAGGCGATTCCCGAGTCGATCTGGGCGGAAGTCGAAGAACGCATCGCTCGGCAGGCGAAAGAGTAGATCTCGTGTATTACCATCTTTTTTAGTGACCAGCAGTCGCTGACTGCTGGTCACTAATCCCGTGGCGACTACCGTCCGGAGCGGGCCTGCGCGTAGCGGCGAGCTACTTCTGGCCAATTGACAACGTTCCACCACGCTGCCAGGTAGTCTGGCCGTCGGTTCTGGTACTTCAAGTAGTACGCGTGTTCCCAAACGTCAATGCCAAGAATCGGGGTTCGCCCTTCTGAGAGTGGGTTATCCTGATTGGCGGTGCTTTCGACGACGAGCTTGCCGTCCTTTGTAACGCTCAGCCAAGCCCAGCCACTGCCAAAGCGGCCAGCGCCAGCCGCGTTGAGCTGCGATTTGAGCTGATCCAGGCTGCCAAAGGTCGAAGTAATCGCGTCAGCCAAAGCACCGGTTGGTTCGCCCCCACCGTTTGGGGCCATGATGGTCCAGAAGAGGGAGTGGTTCGCGTGACCACCACCGTTATTGCGGACCGCGGTACGAATGTCTTCGGGAACCGCATTGAGATCAGAGATTAGCTCCTCAACGGTCTTGCTGAAGAGCTCCGGGTGCTTCTCGACCGCAGCATTCAGATTCGCCACGTAAGCCCCGTGATGACGGTCGTGGTGAATCCGCATTGTTTGCTCGTCGATGGTAGGCTCTAGCGCGTTGTAGGCATAGGGTAGCGGAGGAACTTCGTAGGCCATCTTTGGGTCTCCTCTCCTTCACAAGCACAAGCTTAAGTCCGCGCGACCTTGGGCGGTTGCCAAGCCATATCCCAGTCACGAAGTTGGTTGAAGGAATGGCAAAAGATCACGCGAACTTTGGTGTGAGATCTCAGGTCTCGGCACCAGTGCCCTCGTCGCCGGATCCGCTACTGATTTTACGAACTCGAACGGCACTCGGCAAGCTTTTACGCGGGCTATCCGGCTATCCCATGGGGTTTGACAGCCAGCTAACCATCGTGGTATCAGAACGTGATACGATTTTGGGTGCAGATGAACGACAACATCGAGGATTGATGGAAGAACGGCGCCTACAACTCCTGAACGAGATCAAACAGCGAGCGGTCAATTTTGGTACGTTCGTGCTATCGTCTGGCCAAACAAGTCACTATTACCTGGACTGTCGGCTCGTGACCTTGTCTCCATTCGGGGCTTGGCTTACCGCCAACGCCTTTTTAGACACTTTCGAGGGCATCGCGCTCGACGCGGTAGGCGGAATGAGCGTGGCTGCCGACCCGATCGCCGCGGCAATCGCCGTGGAAAGCTGGCATCGGAGTCGTCCCTTGCGCGGCTTCATTGTGCGCAAAGAAGCGAAAGGGCACGGCATGCAGCGACAGGTGGAAGGGCCACTGCAGCGCGGCGACCGCGTCGCTGTGGTGGACGACGTCCTAACCACCGGAGGGTCAATCTTGCAAGCAATCGACGCGGTTGAAGCGGCCGGAGCCACGGTTGTCCTGGCGGCGGTGATTTTGGACCGACTCCAGGGCGGTGGGGAAAAAATTCGCGAGCGCGGTTATACCCTGCACTCGCTCTTTACGCTAGACGACATTCGAGATTATCTCGAGGCACAACAACCCGCCGACTAAGCGCAAGGCGGGTTGTTGATTCGCGACTCCCGGGCGACGATGTAGCGCAAGATCGCGAGGATCGTCTGACGTTCTGAGTCTGTCAAAGGACGTCCTTTTTCGCGTTCATACCTAGCTACCACGCGGTCGAACAGCATCAAAGTTACCGCGGCAGCGCGTGGAGTAACGTCGGCAAGCACGCGGTCGATTTCGTTCACGATTTGCTCGACTGGCCGCTTAACCGAGCCGCGATTGACGTCCTTGCCCAAATCCAATTTCCCTTCACTTTTTGCCCCTTTCCATCGACGAGGATCAACTCCTTGGCGTCGCACCATGTGTGCCAGCAGCTTTGGAATCAGCGGCAGCTCACGGATTGTCGGCCGCCAGGAATGTCGACGACGCCGACGAATGAGTCCACCGCTCATACGGGCCAGGCTCCAAGGGTACGCACGAACGAGCAAGACTGAGACAGCCCCTCGAGGGCACGGGCGACTTTCCCATCGTCAGGATGCCCATCAAGGTCAACGAAGAAGACGTACTCCCACAACCGCCGCCGCGAAGGACGCGACTCAATTCGCGTTAGGTTCACGCCATTCTCTGCTAAGTGTCGGAGTGCATTCTGCAGCGCTCCGATACGGTCGTGCACCCCAAAGACAACCGCGGTGCGGTCGTGCCCGGTCCGCTTACTTTGATGTTGGCCAATCACTAAAAAGCGGGTGACGTTATTACTATCATCTTGAATTCCGCGGGCGACAATAGGAAGATGATATATCTCACTGGCCGATTCGGTGGAGATCGCCGCGGCGGTCTCGTCCTCGATCATCTGTGCCGCTCGCGCCGTGCTCACCGTTTCGATCTGGTGTGCAGACGGGAGGTTCGCCGCGAGCCAACGTCGACATTGGGCGAACGCCTGCGGATGCGAGTAGACCCGGTCGATCTTGTCAAGGGTGCCGCGTGACAGCAGGTTGTGGGTAACCGGCAGCTCGATCGCTGCGCAGATCTTTAGATTGGTATCGATAAACTGATCGAGCGTATAGGTGACAGCACCACCGGTCGAGTTCTCGATCGGAACGACACCATAATCGACCGTTTGCTTTTCTGTCTCATAGAAAACGTCGGCGATCGTTTGACAGGGAACGTAGGTGCAGCCAGAGCCAAATTGCCGGCGGGCCGCTTCGTAGCCGAACGTCGCGACTGGACCAAGATAGCCGATGCGGAGTGGCCGTTGTAAAGCGCGGGACGACGACAAGATCTCGCGATAGATCGCAGTGAGCGCTTCGTTAGGCAAGGGCCCCGCGTTCACCTCACGAATTTGGGCGAAGACTTGATCCTCGCGAGCAGGTTGATAGGTCTCCGGCTGGCCCGTCTCGCCCACCAGTGTCCGCTTGAACTCGCCGACGCGCAGCGAAAGCTCGGCGCGACGATTGAGAAGCGCGACCAGTTCACGATCGATCTGATCGATCTCAGCGCGCAGCTCGTCTAATCCCATCCAGTGCGTTCCTCCTCCCTTGGTCGCCCCCCAATTCTATGCTAGGGAGGCTATTCTTGTCGAGGCTGCCAAGCCTCAATTAAGTCGTGCATCTCGCAAGTTCGACCAGTTTTTGCCGGCTGTCATTCCGAGAGTGGCTAGGGAAAAATCTCTGCGGACATTCTGGAGGGATTCCTCGCCGCGGCTCAAAAGGACAAGTTCGATGGACTTGGCGGCTTCACTCGTGAGAGTCTGGTAGAATCAAGACAGGACGTTCGACGAGGAAACCAATCGATGATCAAAATTCATCCGAATATTCCTGAGCTCCCGCTCACCCCTCAAGCTTGGGACTGGTTGCGCGAATATGGAGTGACACTGAAGGTCCGTGATCCGCACTCCACGTCCGGGGGTGGTTTCTGGTGGCCGGAGCGCAAGCTCGTTGAGCTCTTTACTGCCCAAGAAGAAGCTGCGATCCACGAGCTCGCTCACGCTTGGTGGCATGAGCGTCGGCTCCAGGGAACGAACGCGGCCGAGTTGATTGTCGCCGTCGTCAAGCTGAGCGAGGAGACCGATCCTCGCTATGCACGCGCCGCTGAACTCGCGAAGCAATACGTCTACGGCATTCGCAGCCAGCGCGATCCCAAGAGTCCAACCGGCTGGTGGCGTGGCATGCTCGTCGAGGGGAACGATTGGGAGATGTTTGCTGGTCTGGCGAGTGGGTCAATGGGACATTTGGAGCGACTGCCCGAGTATGTTCGTCGCTTCTACCGCGGCCTCTTCGACGAGCCAACGTCAGCATGACACCTAATCCAGAAACGCGACCGATCGTGGAAACACTTACCTACCTTGACCACGCGGCTACGACTCCGCTCGATCCTCGGGTGACGGCGGCCATGGAGCCGTATTGGTCGACCGTTTACGGTAATCCATCGAGTATGTATCAGCTTGCTCGTGAGGCCCGTCGGGCAATCGACACGGCCCGGGACGAAGTTGCCGGCCTGCTTGGCGCTCGGGCAGCCGAGATCATCTTCACCAGTAGTGGCAGTGAGAGCGATAATTTCGCAGTGAAGGGGGTGGCGTTTGCTCAGCGGGACCACGGACGACACATCATCACCTCGCAAGTCGAGCACCACGCCGTCCTCCACGCGACCGAGTTCCTCGAACAACTCGGTTTCGAGGTTACCTACCTTCCGGTTGATCAGTTTGGCATGGTCGATCCCGACGCTGTCGCTCGGGCGATCCGCGACGATACGATTCTGATCTCGATCATGTATGCCAACAATGAAGTGGGCACGATTCAGCCGATCGAGGAGATCGCGAAAGTCACGCGGGCGCGGGGCGTGCCGTTTCACGTCGACGCTGTACAAGCTGGCGGCGCGCTCGATCTTTCCGTCGACCGGTTAGGCGTAGATTTGTTGAGCCTGTCCGGTCACAAGTTCTATGGCCCCAAGGGCACCGGAGCTCTTTACATTCGCCGGGGCACCTCCTGTTGGCCGCTAATTCACGGCGGTGGTCAGGAACGTGGACGGCGCGCCGGCACCGAGAACGTCGCGGGCATCGTCGGATTTGCCACAGCGCTCAAACTTGCCCAGAGTGAGCGCAACGCGAACAATCAGCACAGTCAACGGCTTCGAGACCGCCTGATCGCCGGCATCTTGGGAAGCATTCCTGGGGTAAGGTTGACCGGTCACCCGGACCGGCGGCTTTGCAACAACGCAAGCTTTGTCTTCGAAGGAGTATCCGGTGAATCGTTGCTCCTGGCGTTAGACCGTCGCGGTATCATGGCGTCGACCGGCTCAGCGTGCACGTCTGGCTCGTTAGAACCAAGCCACGTCTTGCTGGCGATGGGCTATCCACCGAGGCTTGCCGCGGGTAGCCTACGCCTGACGCTTGGCAAAGACAACTCAGACGCCGACGTCGATCGCGTTCTCGACGTCATGCCCGGTCTCGTCGAGCAGCTCCGCCGCATCGAAGCAGAGGCTCGCCTCGTTTAAATCAAGGACTGGTCGCTGGGAATCATATGGAGATGAAATCGTCAGATAGCCAGGGGCATTTGGGGGAAAGTCGACTCTTGGTTAGCTCGACGGCGCGCGACGGACGTCGTGGAGACCGGTTAGTGAAAATAATCGCTGCTCTGGTCGGGGTTGGGCTGCTCAATATGGCGTGCGTGCCCGGCTTGCTGACGCCGCCTACCCCAACTCCAGCAGCACCGCTTCAACTAGCACCGACACCGACCCAAGCGTCGAGCACGAGCAGCGTGATTCCTACCCGAGCGGTAAATACGCCGTCGGTTTCCGTGGTGAGTCCTCCCAATACCAGCCAGCAAGTAAGTTCCGCTCAGGCCGCGGGAATAGGAGTTCCCGCGGCGCCGACTTCGGCACCCGCTCAACCAGCCCCGGCCCCGACGGCGCCGGTTCAAATAGCACCGATCTCGCCTCCAGCCCAGAACCAGTCCGTGTTACCGCTGGCGAGCCCAACCACTGCCACCGTCCCGCGACCAGCAGCACTACCGCCTGGCAGCAATCCTCTCTCGGGCCTTGTTCCCGGTTCTGCTAGCGTGGTAGCGGCTGGTCAACCGACGCCAGTGCCCTCGGTAACCCCAACCCGACTCGTGCCGACGGCAACGAGCACGGCTACGCCGCGACCGGCGACTGCCGCGAATGTACCAACAGCCACGAACGGCTACCCAGCGCCGTCGATACCGTCAACGCCAGTCCCCTCGAGCGGCTATCCGGGACAGCCAACCGTGACCAGGTCGATCCCGCCGACGCCGACCAACGGTTATCCCGCGTCTGGCCGTTAAGCGCAATAGGCTGTTCGACAGACGGCGAAGAGATGACACGGCCATTCAGTCTCAGGCTGCTGCTGGCTCTCATCGTCGTCGCAGTCACCGGCTGCGGGCCGTTCGTAGATTCCTGGAATATCCAGGATCACGCGGACGAGGTCGCCGGGCGCTTGGGCAACGGCAGCATCGTCGCCCAAACTTTCTCGGCAGGCTGCCCCGGCTTAAGCGCGATCGATCTCCAGATCGCGGTCTACCCGGACGTACCGCCGTCGAGTGGGTCTCTCGTTGTCAGTCTGTATCCCCAACCAACGGACACGACGGTGACAAATTGGCGTACGCAGGCAGCACTGGCATCGGCAAGTTTCCCCGAGGCATCGCTGGTGTCAAATCAGTGGATCCGCTTCCCTTTTCCACCAGTCGAGGACTCCGAAAACAAAACATTCGCGATTGTGGCTTGGACAACTGACGCGATGCCGTCGCCGGTTACTCTCTGGGCGACCGGTCACGCGGTCGCCCTTGCTGGCACGCGCTATCTGCAAGATCAGGTGAAGCCGGGCCGCTTCGTCTTTCGCGCCTACTGCAATGAGCCGCCGCTCTTAGTCGCTCACCAGGTCTTGACATTGGTGAGTCGGAGTGGGTGGTTATGGCCGGTTGAACTGTTTCTGTGTTGCATGCCCGGGCTGCTCGTCGTTACCTGGCTCGACCAGGAGGAGCGAGATCTGACCGCCTTTCTCGGATTGGCCATCGGTTGGAGTGTCCTGCTAGCACCGCTCGGCCTCGCCCTGTTAACCCCCTTCCATCTCGGCACGGCAGCGCTGCCGGCTTTCGGCGGCCTTGGGCTGTTCGCTTTCCTCTGGCGGCGACCTCGGCTGCGCGTTGGGCGCTCGGCATTAGTTGGTCTCGTAGCTTGTGCCGTCGCCTTGCCCCTTCGGGTGATCGCCGCGAAGGATCTTGTTCTCCCGATGTGGTCTGATTCGGTGCAGCATAGCTACATCGTAGATTTGATCCTCCAACGGAGAGGTCTCCCAGTAACCTACGGCCTGGCCATGCCAAACGAAGTATTCGACTACCACTTCGGTTTCCACACCCTGGCAGCGAGTGGTGCTTGGCTCACTGGTACTTCAGCCGCTGAGGCTGTCCTGGCGACCGGCCAAATCCTGAATGGCTTGATTTGTTTGACAATGTACCGGTTCGCCCGTGATCTGATCGGCTCGGCGCGGGCAGGCGCGGTGGCGGCACTGCTCGTGGGCTTGGTAACCACCCAGCCGGCCTATTTCGTTTCTTGGGGTCGGTATACCGAGCTCGCCGGATTGGTTGCATTGCCGGCCGCCGCCGCCGCGCTCAAGACTGGGCTCGATAGTAAGGGAAAATGGTGGCAGTTCAGCGCGGCCGCGACCGCAGCCAGCGCGATGATTCTCGTTCATCCGCGGGTGGCAGTATTTCTCGCCGGATTCGCCTTGGCAGTTCTCGTAACGAACCAGGTGGATCATCCATCCCTGCGACGGCTCATCGGAGAGTGCGCTCGCCTGCTCACTATGGGCGGGATGAGTCTCCTACTCGTCAGTCCATGGGTCCTTCGTCTTTGGCATGCCCATAGTCATCAGGTGACTGCCTCTTTTCCGTGGCAGACCTTCGACTTTCCGTGGGATCTCGCAACGGGCGGAGCCGATTACTGGATCGTCCGCGCAGCGGGATTGGGATTACTCGTTGCCCTCCTGCTTCGGCCGTCGCTCGCGTTCCTGCTGGTGGTCTGGGCTGCTCCACTTGTCATAATAACCAATCCCGCGACGTTCCATTTACCGTTCTTCTTATTCTTGAACAACGGCAGCCTGGCAATTGCTGTCTTTGTTCCGGCTACGATTCTGACTGCTTATCTCGCCGAGGTGATCGCGACCGGCGCGCGCGTTGTCCAGTGGCCAACGTCGGCACGTTGGGCCACGGTGGCGTTGTTACTGGCTGGTAGCTTGAGCCGAGCCAACGCCCAGGCAACCGTGCTGAATCCGTGCTGCATGCTCGCACGTCCCCAGGATCTCGCGGCGATCAACTGGGTGCGTGATCATACGCCCCCGGATGCCCGTTTTCTGATCGAGGGAAATCCGTGGGATGTCAATTCCTGGTTTGGCAGCGACGCCGGCTACTGGTTGCCAGTGCTTGCTCATCGCTGGGTCAGCATTCCGCCTCTGTTCTACGCGACGGCCACTCCTGACCAGGCCAAGGTCGTGAACACAACGGCAAGCCTGGCAAGTCAGGTCGCCGATGATCCAGCAGCTCTCGCTCAGCTCGCTCGGCAGATTGGCGCACGCTACGTATTCGTCGGCACACGCGGCGGAGACTTCGATCCGGAAAATCTCGTGAAAAGCGGCTACTTCCGGGTGGTGTTCCGCGATGGCGCTTGGGTACTGGAACTGGCATCTGATAGAGCCACGGAGCGCGTCGCAGGCCCCGGGATTGTCGAGGTTATCACCGATGAGGGAGCGGTCGGCACCTCTAACAACTCGACTGTGACGGTCAACACCCCGGTCGCCGGTGCTCCGCCAAGGGCCTCGAAAGCCGCAGGACTTAGGTCGAGAACCCCGGGATAAGTGAAGCGACCAGTGTCGCGGACGTACACTCGGATTGTTCGGTTCGTCCGCGGTGAATCGACCTGAAGCAGACTCCCAAGGGGATAAGCATTCGCTGCGGTCGTCGATGGATCGTTCGGCTGGTAGGTAATGCCATCGGCCATCGGTCGTCCTACGAAGCCGGGTCCGTACCAGGTTGCCCGACCGCTCAACGTGTATTCACCCGGCGTGAAGTTCCAAGTACCAGCCGGTGGTGCCACCGGTCGGAGAGATTTCCAAGGAAAGACGCCCGCCTCTTTCCCCACGTCACCGCCGTTCGCGACCGTTACCTGCCCGGTCTTCGCCCAGGGCTCGTCGACCTTCCATTCTTGGAGAACTGCTCGCTGCAAGCGAACGATAAACATCGGGCCAGCGTCGACGACCGTGGAAGTCGGGAGACCATAGAGATCGAGCGCATCAGGGACTGACTGGTACCACTTCAGCAGTGCGGGCCGTGCGCGAAGGAGGTCAAGACGGCCAGCGACAATCTGTGCCCAACTGCGCCCCGAGTCGAAAGACGCGGGGACCGGGGTCGGCACCGCCCGAACCGTCTTGAGCCAGTCGTCGGCACCAGCACGCGAAAGATCATCGAAGACGTTGACGAAGTCGACCGTGCCCGTCTCCGGTCGCCATTGGAGCACCGCCTTTTGCATGATTTGCGTGACAAACCCGCCCCAGAGAAAGCGCTGGGAAGCCGGGTAACCAAGCCGATTGACGCCGCCCAGGTTCTGGAAAGCGGTCCAGAACTTCGCGTCGGCGTCGTCGACAATTGGATAGCCCATCGGGCTCGTACCCTCGGGAAACCCGTTCGCCTGGGTATAGAAATGTCCATTGGGGATCGACCAATCAAGAGGAGGTTGGGCTGCTGCTGCCCCCCGGGGTAATCCACCCACGGTGGCCAAAGCAGTGAGCAAGGCCAAAACGAATCGGAACGCGCGCATGCTCGCCTCTACCGACTATGGGTTAGCTCATCATGCCGGACTTTACTGCCTCGCGTCCATTAGGAAGATCATATGAGGGTTGTGGTGCGAGACTTGCTGCGCTAGCGTGGAGGCAAAAGACCATGGCAGTCGAACGAAGCATTCCGGATTGGCACGCGCTTCGCCCAGCACTGCAACGGTTACAGTGGGGTGAAGGGCTAACCCGTGAGGAGATGATGAATCAGTCACCCGAGCTGCGCGCTCCAGCGATGGAATATCTGCCGCCTGACTTTCGGTTTCCGGATGCCGGTAGCGTCCTTAGCTATTTCGAGCAAATAGAGCGAGAAGGAGTTTGGGAGATCTATCCCCTTGAGCCGCCGCAGGGCTATACTGATACATCGACGACCGGCCTCACGGTGCCTGGACACCGCTACCCGCCAAGCATCGGTGGAGGATATGGTTCGGGCAATACTGGATCATCCGCCCAGACCGGAGTCGGCCGAGAAGGGACGTCAACCCACCAAGCCTGGACCTAGACTATTTAGCGGTTGATTGTCCAATTTGCCAACACTTGATCAACCAGCTATAATATGAGTGGTCTCGTCAGCGGAACTGAGAGTATGCCACTCTCAGTTCTTTTTGGTCTTAAGCGGTTTTTTCAATAGATCCTGTAGACGATCTTGACGATTGCCGCGGAGACGGTACGACGACCTCGGAATTCCTCGCTTCGAGAAGGAGAACGCACGTATGCACGACAAACCGGTGTTCTTGACGCCGGAAGGCCGCGCCAAGCTTGAGGCCGAACTGAAGCATTTGCGCGAAGTCCGGCGCCCCCAAGTGGCCGAACAAATTCGTGCGTCGAAGGAATTTACCGATACCGACGACAATGCCGAGTTTGAAGAGGCAAAAAACGAGCAGGCTTTTGTCGAGGGACGGATCTTGACCCTCGAAAAGATGCTTGCCAATGCGGTCATGATCGAAGCCAATCACCAAGTCCACGATGCCGTGCGCCTTGGCTCGACGGTGACTGTCCGCGACGAGGACGGCGAGGAAGACAAGTACACGATCGTCGGCTCCGCGGAAGTGGACGCTCTCCACGGTAAGATTTCGAACGAGTCGCCGGTTGGTCGGGCGTTGCTCGGCAAGCACGTGGGCGACGTCGTCGAGGTGACAACTCCAGCCGGTTCTCTACGGTTGAAGATCAGCGCGATCGACTGACCGCGTTCGTGGCTGACGCGGTTGTCTGATCCTCCGGGGGCGGCTCTGGGCTTGTATTGCAAGAATCGCAATCAATCGGCATCACAACTTTCACAGAGGTTGGGAATACTTGGCACTCAGCACCGGGCCCGCTCCCGATGGCAATAGCGTTGACGACCTGATCGCCCAGCGGCTACGCAAGCTCGAAGCCTTACGCGCTCGGGGGATCGAGCCATATCCGACGACCTTCTGCCGCACCGCCGTCAATGGCGAAGCTATCGCCGAATACGATCGTCTAGCCGGACAAGAGATTTCGGTCGCTGGTCGGATTGTCAGTCGGCGGATCATGGGGCGGGCGAGCTTTTGCCACATCGCCGATATGACCGGTAAGATTCAGCTCTTCCTCAAGGAAGATGTCCTCGGTCCCGAGCACTATAGTGCGTTCAAAGAGCTTTACGACCTGGGCGACTTCGTCGGGGCAACCGGCAAGCTCATGAAGACCCGGGCCGGCGAAGTCAGTGTTGAGGTCCGCGAGCTGACCTTGCTCGCCAAGTCTTTGCGTCCTTTGCCAGAAAAATGGCACGGCTTGACTGACGTCGAAAAGCGTTATCGCCAGCGTTACCTCGACTTGATCGTCAATCCAGAGGTTCGGCGCATCTTCCAGATTCGAAGCGGCATCATCTCGAGCTTGCGCCGCTTCCTTGAAGACCGTGGCTTCATGGAGATCGAGACGCCAGTCCTCCAGCCACTGTACGGCGGCGCTACCGCGCGGCCGTTTCGCACCTACCACAATGCGCTGGACCGTGCGCTGTACCTACGCATTGCGACCGAGCTGTATCTGAAGCGAGCGATCGTCGGCGGCTTGGACAAGGTCTTTGAGATCGGTCGGGTGTTCCGCAACGAAGGCATCGACACGACCCACAATCCCGAGTTTACTGTTCTTGAATCCTACGAGGCGTACGCGAATTACCTGGACGTGATGCGCATGGTCGAAGAGATGATCCCCTGGGTCGCCGAGCGGGTTCTTGGCAGCTCGACGATTACCTATCAAGGCGAAACAATCGACCTTCGCCCACCCTGGCGCCGTGTGACCTTGCGTGAGGCGATTCGGGAGCGGACCGGGATCGATGTCGAAGCGATAACCGATCGCGACGAGCTTTATCGTCAGGTCGCGCCGCTGAAGCTGGAGATCACGCCGACTTCACCGCGGGGCAAGATCATCGATGAGCTGCTCAGTACGAAAGTCGAGCCTACCTTGATCCAGCCGACCTTCATCGTCGACTATCCGGTCGAGCTTTCACCTTTGGCAAAGCGCAAGCCAGAGAATCCGGCCCTCGTCGAGCGGTTCGAGGCTTTCATTGGTGGGATTGAGATCGCGAATGCCTTTAGCGAGCTGAACGATGCGATCGATCAGCGGGCGCGCTTCCTCCAGCAGATCGAGGCGAAGGCCGCCGGTGACGAAGAAGCCCACGTGCTCGATGAGGACTTCATCGAGACGCTGGAGCACGGCATGCCGCCGACGGGAGGTCTGGGAATTGGCGTTGATCGCCTGACTATGCTCTTGACCGATCAGCGCTCGATTCGGGAGGTTATCCTTTTCCCCCAGCTTCGCTCGTAGACTTTTTCGATGGCACAGCCGCTCTACGTCGCTTTTGTCTGGCACATGCATCAGCCATCGTACAGGGACACCAGGACGGGCGAATACCGCCTGCCCTGGGTCCGTTTGCACGCGGCGAAGGACTATTTGCACGTTGCCGAAATCCTCGCCGATTTCCCGGAGATTCACCAGACGATCAACGTTGTGCCTTCGCTTGGCGAGCAAATTCTCGACTACGCCGCGGGTCAGGCGGTTGATCGAGCTTTGGCACTCTGCCAGAAGCCGAGCTTGACCCTAGACGACAAGCGCGAGATTCTCGATACCTTCTTCTCGATCAATTGGGATCATTTTCTCTTTCCCGTTCCGCGCTATAGCCAGCTCGCTCGGCTTCGAGAGCTCGTCGGTCAGGAAGCCGGCTTGTTGTCCGACGCCTATTACACCGACCTGATGGTCTGGTTCAACCTGGCCTGGATCGATCCATCACTTCGACAGCGGAATCGCCGGATCCAGCTCCTGGTCGAGAAGGGTAAAAATTTCAGCCGCGCCGACCTGGATACCGTGCTGGCCTTTCATCGGGAGGTCTGCGCGCGGGTGCTGCCGGCCTACCGGAAGCTTGCCGACGCCGGTCACGTCGAGCTCTCGACGTCGCCCTATTACCATCCGATCCTTCCTTTGTTAATCGACCTGCAAAGCGCGCGCGATGCCAGTCCTGATCTCAGCCTGCCCCGCTTGCCTTTCAGCCATCCAGAAGATGCCGTTGATCACTTGATGGCCGCGGTCGAGTTTCATCAGAACCACTTCGGTCAGACCCCGAAGGGCCTCTGGCCATCGGAGGGGGCGGTGAGTGAAGCGGCGATCGAGCTCGTGGCAAAATTCTCTCCGATCCACTGGGTCGCATCCGATGAACATCTCCTAGAACGAGCACTTGACACTCACTTTGCACGCGACGGTTCCGGACAGCTTGAAGACCCACGCCCACTCTGTCGGCCTTATCGCCTGAAAGGACAGGGACCGGCACTCTTCTTTCGCGATCAGATCCTATCTGATCGAATTGGCTTTGTGTATCAGCACATGGACAGCCTAGCAGCGTCCGAGGATTTGATCCAGCGTCTCCTCAACGTCGCGGACAAGCTAGTGAGCGATTCATCTCCTCACGTCATCTCGATCGTCCTCGACGGAGAGAACTGCTGGGAATTCTATCCGAACAACGGAGATGATTTTCTGCGTTCCTTATTCGAGAAGCTCCGCCGGGAGCCGCGCCTTCAGACGATAACGCCGTCCGAATATCTCGATCGCTTCGCGGTGACTGGCCAGATCGATCGTCTGCCCGCGGGCTCGTGGATCAACGCGAACCTCGAAACCTGGATTGGTGAGCCCAGCCAGAACCGCGCCTGGGAGCTACTCGCGCTTACGCGGTCAGCACTCGCTGCCTGGGAGAGACAGGTCGTCGGAAAGGAACCCGAACGCCGTCAGCGCGCCTGGGATGCGCTGCGGGTGGCCGAAGGAAGCGACTGGTTCTGGTGGTACTACCGCCGCAATCGGACCAAGGGCAGTGAGATTTTCGACTGCCTCTACCGGCAACACCTGAGCAACGTCTACCAAGCGATCGGTGCACCGGCCCCGGACTGGCTCGCACAACCGATTCACGGCCAAGCGACATCGCCTCGCCGTGAAGTGGCTGGCCCGATGCGCCAAACGCCGCTGAGTGGCGAACACGAAGCTTCAACTGTCTGGGTAAACGCTGGCTACCTCGAACCAGAGGCGTCGACCGGTGCGATGCAGGTCGGAGCCAGCTTGTTTCGGCGCTTTTACTTCGGCTACGACGCCGATCACCTATACGTTCGTCTCGAAACGCTCAAGGATTCCCGAGCGCTCGATCTGACAGTGTACCTGCAAGCTCCGACCGAGGGGGTCGCCCATCCCGTATCGCGCACCGACGGTACCGATCGGTTGGACGATGCTGATCTCAGCTTCAATTGGCGAATCGACTTTCCTGCCGAGAGCCAGGGACCGGCTCGCATCTCCATTGCTCGTGACGCTGGGCGATGGGAGCCAATTGCCGCCACCGTCGAACACGTCCGAGGCGAGCTCGCTCTTGAAGCACGGATAGCTACCAACATATTCGGCATTCGACCGAACGACCAGATTCACCTGCTGGCAGCCGCCGAACGTGCTGGTCAGATCATCGAGATATTGCCAAGCCGTGGCGTCGCAACGTTAGTGCTCGGTGACGTCGACGTTTCGTTGAGATCCAAAGCGATTGGAGGAGACGGTCATGCTTAATCTGAGACTAATCCGTGAAGAAACCGACCGGATTCGGCGAGCCATGGCAGATCGCCATACCACGGCGCCGATCGAGCAGATCGTCCAGCTCGATGCCGAGCGCCGCCAATTGCTCGCCGAGACCGAGAGTCTCCGAGCGCGACGCAACGCGGTCTCCCAACAGATCAGCCGCATGAAAGAGAAGCCGGCCGAACTGATCGCCGAGATGCGCGAGGTTGGCGACCGGATCAAGCAGGAAGAGCAACGGGTCAATGAGATCGAAGCTGAGCTCAACGAGCTGCTGCTCTACGTACCGAACTTGCCGGATCCGACCGTGCCGGTCGGCACGGATGAGCGCGACAACGTTGAAGTCCGCCGCTGGGGCACCCCCCGCGAGTTTGATTTCACGCCCCGTCCCCATTGGGACATCGGTGAAGCCCTGGGCGACATCGATTTCGCTCGCGGCGCGAAGATCTCCGGCGCGCGGTCATGGGTTTTGAAGCGCGACATCGCGCGGCTAAATCGCGCCCTGATCACCTGGATGATCGATTTGCACGTCCAGGAACACGGCTACACGGAAATATTGACTCCTTATCTCGTCAAACGCGATTGCATGGTCGGAACCGGACAGCTTCCGAAGTTCGTTGACGAAGCCTACGCGGTGAATTCCGATGAGATGTACTTGATCCCGACCGCCGAAGTGCCAGTGACCAACCTGCACCGTGATGAGATCCTGAGCGCGGACGAGCTGCCGAAGTATTATGTTTCCTACTCGGCCTGTTTCCGTCGCGAGGCAGGCGCGGCGGGACGGGAAACCCGGGGACTGATGCGAGTCCATCAGTTTGAGAAGGTTGAGATGGTCAAGCTGGTCAAGCCAGAGACTTCTACCGACGAACTGGAAAGTCTCCTGAGGAACGCCGAGGATGTGCTTCAAAAGCTGAACATTCCTTATCGGATTATGCTCCTCTGTACTGGCGACCTTGGCTTCTCAGCGGCGAAGACGTACGACCCCGAGGCCTGGTACCCCGGCCAAGGGCTGTACCGTGAGATCTCATCCTGCAGCACTTTCGGCGACTTCCAGGCTCGTCGGGCCAACATTCGCTACCGCCCAAGTGGGACAGCTCGCCCGGAATTTGTGCACACCTTGAACGGCTCCGGCCTAGCGATCGGCCGCACGCTGGCCGCCGTCCTCGAAAATTACCAGCAGGCCGACGGTAGCATCGTCGTCCCCGAGGTTCTGCGTCCGTACATGGGTAGCCAGGACGTGATCAGGCCGGCAAGCGCGTCGTGAGAGGCTGGTCGTGGGGTCACGGTGTGGACCACGAATGGTACAAAACGACACGAAAAAGCGCGAAAACGCAAATGCGCGGACTACCTGACAGCGTAGGTATCCGTTGCGTCGATGATGTCGATTGACGACGCACCGTCTAGCTGCGAGCGAGCGAACCGTCTAATCCTCGTGCGTCTGAGAACGGACTAAGCCGGCAAGGGGCCTGGTACGAGCTTTCGCAGTCGGGGTAGTACCTCACGCGCATACAGCTCGATGAAGCGGGCCTGGTCGAGGCCGGGGGCGTGGAAGACCAGGTGGTTGAAGCCGAGGTCGGTGTAGAACTTGATCCGGGCAACGTGCTCGTCCGGGTCGGTCGAGACGATGAATCGGCTGGCCGTGCGCTCGGTTGGCAAGGCATCGGCCAGTCGCTCCATCTCGATTGGGTCCTCGATCCCGGTTTTCTCTTCCGAGGACAACGCCAATGCACCCCAGAAGCGTGTATCCTCGAGGGCCCGTTGCCGGTCGGTGTCAAAGGAGACCTTGACCTCGATCATGCGGTCGATCTGGCTGGGGTCACGGCCAGCCACTTTCGCACCCTCGACGAACGCGGGCAGGAGTTGATCCCGGTAGAGTGCTTCCCCCTTACCACTCGTGCAGATGAAGCCGTTGGCGACCCGTCCGACGTACTTGGCCATCTGCGATCCACCGGCGGCGATGTAAAGGGGAATCGGCTCGGCGGGCCGGTCGTAGACGGTGGCACCATGGGTTTGGTAATACTCGCCGTTGAAGGTAACTCGGTCTTCTGCCCAAAGACGTCGTATCAGCGTCACCGCTTCGCGTAGTCGCGCGTAGCGCTCTTTGAAATCTGGCCAGACCATGCCGGTGGCTGGAACTTCATTCATCGATTCGCCGGTGCCGATCCCGAGCATAACCCGTCCAGGGTTCAGTACGCCGAGCGTCGCCATGGCCTGCGCGACGATCGAGGGGTGGTAACGGAAGGTGGGCGTGACGACGCTCGTGCCCATGAGAATGCGCGAGGTTCGCTCGCCCAGCGCGCCCAGCCACGCGAAGGAGAAGGGCGCGTGGCCGCCGGTGTGGCGCCACGGCTGGAAGTGATCGCTCACCACCACCGAGTCGAACCCGGCCTGCTCCGCGAGTACCGCGAACTCCAATAACGTCCGGGGATCGAATTGCTCGGCCGAAGCCTTGTAGCCAAGTTTCAACGGTAGCATCGTGAGACGGTCCTCCTTCGCAAGATCCACTGGCACAAGATGCGCTGATCTATCCCCATTGTCGGCCGGTCGCGCAGACCTGTCAACGGTAAAGCCTGCCGACATCGACGATCCCATTTGACATCAGAACGTTTGTCGGGTACAATACAATTGTACCGCGGGGTGGAGCAGTGGCAGCTCGTCGGGCTCATAACCCGAAGGTCGTTGGTTCAAATCCAACCCCCGCTACCGTGAATCGGCGACTCTGGAGACTCCGGAGTCGCCGTATTTTTTATCCCAGTCGAGACGTTCCTATGCCAAGTCAGCCACTCCTTCAATCTGCCAATCCGCTCGTTCAAGAGCTGCACGCACGCTTGCAAGCTACCGACCTGCTTGGGCAACACGTCGTCGCCGCGGTCTCCGGTGGCACGGACTCGCTTGCCCTGCTCCTTGGCCTGAGTGAGATCAACCAGGCAGGCTTGATCGCAGTTCAGGTTGCGCATTTCGATCATCTCCTGCGTACGGAGAGCAAGGAAGATGCGCGATACGTCCTGCAAGTGGCGAGCAAGCTTGGATTGCCGATCAGCCTGGGATCTGCCGACGTTGAGGAAATTGCGCGGGTCGAGCGGCGCGGCATCGAAGAAACAGCTCGACGCGAACGCTACCGCTTTCTTGGGGAAGTCTGTCAGGCTGTTGGCGCGGCCGCGGTTGTGACTGGCCACACCGCTGATGATCAGGTCGAAACTCGCCTCCTCCACGTAGTGCGTGGCTCTGGACTGCACGGCCTCACCGGTATGGCCGATGATGTGAGATTGGCCTGGCCGGGCGTCGCACCGGTCCGCGTGGTTCGTCCGCTGTTAAAGGTGACACGCGCCGCTACCGAGGCTTTCTGCCGCGAGCGGGGAATGACGCCGCGTGAGGATCCGTCGAACACCGACCGTCGATTCAGCCGGAACCGTCTGCGCCACGAGGTAGTGCCATCGCTGACCACGCTCAATCCGCGCTTGGCCGAAAGTCTCGATCGTCTGGGCCAAATTGCCAGCGATGCCGAAGACTTTGTCGAGGCCGAGCTCGATCGTCGTCTTTCAACAGTTGTCTCGGTCGTCGCTGGAGATTGGCTCATCGACCGGGCTGCCTGGCGTGAGTTGCATCCTGCCCTCAAGCGGGCTCTGCTTCGACGTGCCGCCGCTGAGATCTCTCCCTATGCTGCGCCACTCACCGCCGGCCACGTCGAGGAAGCGATGGCTGCCGCGGACGCGGCGCCAGCCGGCACGCGATTGGCCTGGCCGGATCAGCGCGAGCTGCGGATCTGGCACGATCGCTTGGTGATCGCCCCCAGCACCGAGGAGGTGGCACCCTTGGCCGAGCAAGCAGTACCAATTGCTCACATGCTGACCATCCCACTCGGACCGGTCGCCTCGGTCTTGCTCGAAGGCACAGCTACCCCGGAAATGAGCCGGGGGGGACTGCTAACGGCAACCT
Source organism: Chloroflexota bacterium (assembly GCA_021324795.1). Taxonomy (GTDB): domain Bacteria; phylum Chloroflexota; class UBA6077; order FW602-bin22; family CADDYW01; genus JAJPIK01. The sequence continues at coordinate 19,022 of JAJPIK010000091.1, read as the reverse complement.
TTCGGCATACCGACCAGCGCTGTGCCAGCTCGGCATCCGACCGTTGGCACGTGGACTTCGATCTTGCTCGCTTAGACAGTAGTGCTCCCTTGGTCATTCGAACACGTCGCCCAGGCGATCGGCTCGCCCCAGTTGGGATGAACGGAACGAAGAAGGTACAAGATCTATTGGTCGACGCGCACGTGCCCCGGGAGCAGCGAGATTGGGTACCAATTCTGGCCGGCACTTCCGGACCAATCTGGGTGATTGGATTGCGGCCCGATCGCCGATTCCTTGCCACCGAGAACTGCCGTGAGGTGCTGTGCGCTACGGTTGGTTTAGCGCGCCCCCACGATCACCATTTCGCTGAGGAGTTAGTCAGGTGCACGACCTGAACGACGACATCGCAAAAATCTTGATCTCTGCCGAGCAACTGACCCGGCGGATCGGCGAGCTTGGCCAACAAATCACCGCGGACTACCGTGGAAAGGAACCGGTCCTGGTTGGCGTGCTGAAAGGAGCGGTCGTCTTCATGGTGGACCTCGCGCGGACGATTGACTTGCCCGTCGAGCTCGACTTCATGGCCGTGTCCAGCTATGGCGCCAGCACCCAGTCCACGGGCGTCGTGCGGATTCTCAAAGACCTCGATCGCTCGATCAGTGGTCGTGACGTGCTCGTCGTTGAAGATATTGTCGACTCCGGCTTGACCCTCCGCTACATCGTCGAGAATCTCCGTGACCGTCAGCCGGCGAGTCTGCGGATCTGCGCCTTGCTCCGAAAGCAAAAGGTCCGTGCTCCGGGGCCGTCGATCGACTACGTCGGCTTCGACATTCCTGACGAGTTCGTCGTCGGCTACGGTCTCGACTATGCCGAGCAATACCGGAATCTGCCCTACCTGGGCGTGCTGCGCCCTGAATTGTACCGGGGCGATCAAGTTTGAAAAGTCGAGTGGTTCTGATATAATCCCTATGGGAGCCGAATCCGCACCGGGTACTGAGGACGGTTCATGGATACTAAGTGGCTGAAAAACAGCTTCATTTACCTCTTGATTCTCGTCGCGGCGATTGCGTTGTTCCTGTCCTTCTTCCCGACCGGAGGAGGCAAGCCGCAGTCGACCATGTCGTTGTCTGACGTCATCAGGCTCAGCAAGCAGGGCGACGTCAGTCGCATTGTCGACCAGGGAGACACGCTGATCGTTCAGCGCTCCGATTCGAACGTTGAAGCACGGGTCCAAACCGACCCGAACGCAAACCTCTACCAGATCTTGCACGACGCTGGTGTTCCGCAGGATCAGATCGACAAGATCGACGTCGTTTACCAGAAGCCCGCGGAGTTTGGGAACTGGCTGGGATTGCTCGTGCAGTTCCTGCCCTTCGTGTTTCTCGCTGGCTTCCTCCTGCTAATGATGCGCCAGGCACAAGGCTCCAATAATCAGGCGTTATCGTTTGGCAAGAGCCGGGCGCGGATGTTCATGGGTAACAAGCCGGCCGTGACCTTCTCGGACGTCGCGGGGGTCGAAGAAGCGAAGCAAGAGCTCCAAGAAGTCGTCGAGTTTCTGAAATATCCGGAGAAGTTCGCAGCGCTCGGCGCCCGAATTCCGCACGGCGTGTTGCTTGTCGGTCCGCCAGGCACGGGTAAGACGTTACTGGCGCGGGCCGTGGCTGGCGAGGCCGGGGTACCGTTCTTTAGCATCAGTGGTTCCGAGTTTGTCGAGATGTTCGTGGGCGTTGGCGCGAGCCGCGTTCGCGACCTGTTCGATCAAGCCAAGCGCAACTCACCATGTATTGTTTTCGTCGACGAAATTGACGCGGTCGGTCGCCAGCGCGGTGCCGGCTTGGGGGGTAGTCACGACGAGCGCGAGCAGACGCTGAATCAGATCCTAGTCGAGATGGATGGCTTTGATTCGAACACGAATGTGATCGTCGTCGCGGCGACCAACCGCCCAGACGTCCTCGATCCGGCGCTCTTGCGTCCGGGACGATTCGACCGTCAGGTGGTTCTGGATCGGCCAGATATTAACGGCCGACGCGCCATTTTGGACGTTCATGTTCGCGGCAAGCCACTTGATTCCGGTGTTTCGATCGAGGTGCTCGCAAAACAGACTCCAGGATTCTCCGGGGCGGATCTGGCGAACCTGGTGAACGAGGCGGCGATTCTCGCGGCTCGACGTAATAAGAAGAAGATTACGATGCTCGAGCTGGAAGAGGCGATCGATCGGGTGATCGCTGGTCCGGAGCGCAAGTCTCGGATCATCTCTGAGAAAGAGAAGCTGGTCACGGCTTATCACGAGGCCGGTCACGCGGTGGTCGCGCGGATGCTCGGGAACCTCGATCCGCTCCATAAGGTCTCGATTATCGCGCGCGGCATGATGGGGGGCTATACTCGTCTGCTGCCAATTGAAGATCGCTACCTGTGGAGCAAATCACAGTTCGAAGACACGCTCGTGTTTGCCTTGGGTGGACGGGTGGCCGAAGAGATTGTCTTCGGCGAAATCACAACCGGTGCGGAAAACGACATTGAGCGTGCCACGCAGATGGCTAGACGCATGGTCACTGAATACGGCATGAGCAAGCGGATTGGGCCGGTGGCAATGGGACATAAGGAAGAGCTAATCTTCCTAGGCCGCGAGATCGCTGAGCAGAAAAACTACAGCGAAAAGAGCGCCGAGGCGATCGACGATGAGATTCGCACGTTGATTAGCACGGCCTACAATCGAGCCCGTGAGGTGCTGACCCAGCATCGGGACGTTCTTGACCGCCTGGCGCAGCAACTCATGCGTGAGGAGACTATCGAGGGCGACGAGCTCGAGCGATGCTTCTCGGGGTCCGACGTTCCGGCTCTGGCTCCGGCCGTGCCCAATTAGCCGAATCATAAGATAGTGGGAAAACTGTTCGCTTGCCGTGTCAGCGCGGCTAGTTATCAATCACCTTCTTCGTTGGAAAACAGAACCCGTGTGTGACGCTCGCACACGGGTTCTGTTACGTCGGCCGCCCGTATCGGTAGCAGCAGTGGCATGCGTTGGCCGCATTCAGTGAACGTATATTGGTTGCCTTGAGCACGGCGCTCATGCTATACTCTGCGCCGGCCCTGTACGGAAGTGATCTGTGCGACGAGACATGGCTCCGTTAGCTTTGATCAGTCAGCTCGGGCTAACGATGGTGGGATCAATCCTGCTCGGCCTCGTGATCGGCTTGTGGCTCGATGCTCACTTTGGCACGCGGCCATGGGCCACCTTGATTTGTTCGCTGATCGGCGTTCTGGCCGGTAGCGTCGGCGTTTACCGCTTAATCGTCACGTCAATTAGTCAGGCGACCGAAGAATTTCAACATGATAAACCGAGCAAACAGGACGACGAAGAGCAGTTTCGCTAAAAGCAACCGTGCGCAGGAAGAAGCCGGTCAGGTTTGTCACTACTGGTGTGATTCATCTACTCTACGTGGCAAACAACGTCCCCATAATGAACTCAGCGTTGAGTACAATTGAGTTGGCTCTCGTTGATCGCCGAAACCTTGCCAGTGATTGGAGGGGAACGGTGGGTCAGGGATCTTGTCGGCCAATTGCCGAACAAGGAGTAGCTCGTCGGGAAGGTGCGTGGCACTCTTCCCGACGATATGATGAATATTAGCCCGCAGTGGCGGAAGGAGGAAGAGGCAGTGACGGATGTAGGCGCCAGGTTGCTGGCGGCTGGCCTCGCAATCGGCGTCGGAGCAATTGGTCCGGGCATTGGCATCGGCTTGCTCGTCGGCCGCGCGATGGAAGCGATCGGACGCAATCCGGAAGCGGAACCAGCAATCCGGCTGAATATGATCCTTGGTCTCGCGTTCGCCGAAGCCATCGCGATCTATGCCCTGGTCGTCGCGCTCATTATCAAGTTCGTTCCTTAGTCATCTCAGGTGGACCAGGCCGAGCGGCGTTCCGCGAGGCCTGGTCGTTCTGCCCCGCCACCACGGGGTCGGCGAGAGCAAGGCGTACGGCACAGGAGAGTTTTCGTGGAAGCTCTGGGATTGTCAGTACCTGGCATATTGGCCCAGCTTGTCAACTTCATATTGCTGCTGGCGATTTTGCGGTTGGTGGCCTATAAGCCGATCCTCCGAATGCTTGACGAGCGTTCGGCTCGGATTCGCGAAAGCATGGAACGTGCCGAGGAGATCAAGCAGCAAGCTGCTCGGACCGAAGAGGAGTTCGCCCGTCGACTGGCCGAGGCTCGTCGCGAAGGGCAGGAAATCGTTGCTCAGGCCGAGAAGATTGCCGAGCGCATCCGTCAAGATGAGCTCGACAAAACCCGTGCTCAGGTTGAGGAGATGCGCACGAAGGCACTCGCCGACATTGCGCTCGAACGCGAGCGCACCGTCAGCGAGCTTCGCCAGTACGTGGCGGATCTCGCGCTATTTGCCGCGGGACGGATCGTGGGCCGATCGCTCGATCATGCTTCGCACGTCAGGCTGATTGACGAAGCACTGGCCGAAGCCGAAAGGCTCGGGCGCAATTGAAGCAAGAAGGAGAACGCGAAGTATCATGGCGACGAGCGGAGTAGCCCGCCGCTATGCCCAGGCGATCTACGACATCGCCCGGGAGGAGCACGACATCGACGGATGGCAACACGATCTGCACGTGATCGCTACCGTGCTCCAGGAGCCCACGTTAAAGGCATTGCTGGACAATCCCAGTGTGTCTTTCGAACAGAAGAGTCAGGTCATCGAAGACAGCTTTTCTGCGCTGGGGCCCAAGCGGCGCAGTCTGGTTCAATTGCTGGTTGAAAACGGTCGGGTCAGTCTGATCGACGACATTTTGTCGGCATATGAGGCAATGGTCAATCGCGCTCGGGGGGTCGTGACGGCTCGCGTCTCCACGGCAGTTCCCTTAACCCCGAGTGAAATCGAGGCGATCGCTCGCCGCCTCCAGGCGATGACCGGTCAAAAAGTGGTCGTCACGCCCGACGTCGACCCATCGCTCATTGGCGGATTTGTCGCCCGCATCGGCGACCGACTGATTGACGGAAGTGTGGTCGGCCGGCTCGCGGCGCTCCGCGCCCGCGTGATGGCCTGAAAGGGGAGAAGAGGATGGCGGTACGCGCAGAAGAAATTAGTTCCATTATCAAAGAACGTATTGAAAAGTTTTCGTTGCCGGTCACCGAAGTCAGCGTTGGCACGGTGATCGAGGTTCACGACGGAATCGCCCGAATTTATGGCCTTTCCGGTGCCATGTCGGGCGAGTTGCTGGAATTCAGTTCGGGCGTAGCTGGCCTGGCCTTGAACCTCGAAGAGGAGACGGTTGGCGCGGTCATTCTGGGGAGTGAAGAAGGCATCAAGGAAGGCGATGAAGTTCGCACGACGGGCCGTATTGTCGACGTACCGGTCGGGGACGAGCTCATCGGCCGAGTCGTCAATTCATTGGGTGAGCCAATTGACGGCAAGGGTCCAACTGGGGCTTCCCGACGCCGGGTGGTCGAGCGCATCGCTCCGAACGTGGTGACCCGCCAGGCGGTCAACCAGCCGCTTCAAACCGGAATCAAGGCGATCGACTCGATCATTCCGATTGGCCGTGGCCAGCGCGAGCTGATCATTGGCGACCGCAGCACGGGTAAGACTGCGATTGCCATCGATACGATCATCAACCAAAAGAAAGGCGACGTCACCTGTGTGTACGTCGCGATTGGCCAAAAGGCCGCGAAGGTGGCTCAGGTTGTCGCGACTCTCGAGCGTTACGGCGCGATGGACCGAACAATTGTCGTCGCCGCGAACGCAACCGACTCGGCCGCGATGCAGTATCTCGCCCCCTATGCTGGCTGTGCGATGGCCGAAGAGTTCCTCGAGACCGGTCGAGATGCTCTGATCGTCTACGATGACCTCACCAAGCACGCGTGGGCCTATCGTGAGATTTCGCTGCTCCTGCGCCGACCGCCCGGACGCGAAGCGTATCCTGGCGACGTCTTTTACCTGCACTCTCGCTTGCTCGAACGCGCGGCCAAGTATGACAAGGCGCACGGTGGCGGGAGCCTGACTGCGCTGCCAATCATCGAGACCCTCGCGAACGACGTCTCGGCTTACATTCCGACTAATGTCATCTCGATTACCGACGGCCAGATCTATCTGGAAAGTGATCTCTTCTACGCGGGTGTCCGCCCCGCGGTGAACGTGGGTATTTCCGTATCTCGCGTCGGCTCGGCCGCTCAGATCAAGGCGATGAAGCAGGTCGCAGGGCGCCTCAAACTCGACTACGCTCAATACCGCGAGCTCGCTGCCTTTGCTCAGTTTGGCTCCGATCTCGACAAGGCGACCCGTGCTCAGCTTGAGCGCGGCGCGCGCATCACTGAAATCTTCAAGCAATCCCAATATGAGCCGTTGCCGGTCGAGCAGCAGATCGAGATTATCTGGGCAGTCACTAACGGCTACCTCGACGATGTGCCGGTCGCCAAGGTACGCGCTTTCGAGGCCGCATTTCTCCGGTTCTTGAGCTCGAACCATCCGGAGATTGGGCAAGCCATCGTCAATGAGAAGGCGATCAGCGACACGACCCTCGAGAAGCTCAAGCAAGCAATCGCCGAGTTCAAGCAGACGGTTCCCTACTAACGCCAACAGAAGCAAGGACGAGGCGATGCCGAGTACACGAGAAATCCGACGGCGTATTCGAAGCGTCAAGAACACCAGCCAGATCACCAACGCGATGGAGATGGTGTCGGCGGTCAAGATGCGCCGGGCCCAGGCGCTGGTCAGCGAAAGCCGACCCTATGCTGACCATATGGCCGAGCTGGTAAGCGGCCTGGCTCACATGACCGGGTCAACCGAGCCAGTCAATCCTTTGTTAGTCCAGCGGCCGATTCAGAACATCGGGGTGATTGTCATCACGTCCGATCGTGGTCTCTGCGGTTCATTGAACGCCAATGTCATTCGACGGGCAGCCCGCTTTATCCTCGATCAATCGGTCCCGATTCAAGCAATGGCCATCGGCCGGAAAGGACGTGACTGGCTCGCGCGGCATGCCGGCGACGTCATCGCGGAGGTGAGCGGTCTCTCCGATCGGCCGACGTTGCTCGACGTATCACCGATCACCACGCTGGCGATCAATGGCTACCGTGAAGGCCGCTTCGATCGGGTCGATCTCATTTACAATAAGTTCGTCTCGACGATGCGCCAGGAAGTGGTCCAGCGTCAAATTCTACCGGTCGTTCCAACGGAAGCCACCGTAAATGCACGCTTGATCGACTACATTTTCGAGCCCAGCGCTGCCACGGTGCTTGATCAACTGTTGCCTCGCTACGTCGAAGTGCAGGTCTACCAGGCGGTCCTCGATGCGACGGCGAGCGAGCACAGCGCCCGCATGGTGGCGATGCACAACGCGACGCAGAATGCCCGCGATGTGGTTCAAGAGCTCACCTTGAGCTACAACAAAGCGCGGCAGGCCGGCATTACCAAAGAGATTCTCGAAATCTCGGCGGGGGCGGAAGCGCTTCACGGCTAATGAATCATCGAAAGAAGACGCGGGGCGTGAATCAGACTGAGCAAGACCATCGTTCACGTGCTGCAGGAGGAAAATAGTGACCCTCGATAACAAGGGTAGAGTGGTCCAGGTGATTGGACCGGTTGTCGACATTGAATTCCCGCCGGGCCGGCTGCCAAACTTGCTGAACGCGGTCACGGTGGAAAAAGAAAGCGGACCGATCGTCGTCGAAGTCGAGCAGCACCTTGGCAATAACTGGGTCCGCTGTGTGGCCATGGACACCACGGACGGCTTGCGGCGCGGCGCCGAGGCAATCGACACCGGCGCGCCAATCGAAGTGCCGGTTGGGCCAAGCACCCTCGGTCGTATGTTCAACGTCTTGGGACAGCCAATCGACGGTCGAGGACCGGTGGAAAGTGAGACGCGATTTCCGATTCACCGGCCAGCCCCGTCGTTTGACGAGCAGAGTACCGAGGCGCAGGTCCTAGAAACCGGTATCAAGGTTATCGATCTTATCGCGACGTTTACGCGGGGCGGTAAGATTGGTATCTACGGTGGAGCCGGGACTGGCAAAACGGTTATTATCCAGGAGCTGATTCGCAACATCGCCGCTGAGTACGGTGGCTTTAGCGTGTTTGCTGGCGTGGGCGAGCGCTCGCGTGAAGGCAATGACCTCTGGCACGAAATGCAGGAGTCCGGTGTTATCAATAATACCGTGATGGTGTTTGGCCAGATGAACGAGCCGCCGGGCGTTCGCCTTCGGGTGGGACTAACAGGCCTCGCGATGTCGGAATATTTCCGCGATGTCGAAGGCCGCGACGTGCTGCTGTTTATTGATAATATCTTCCGATTCACACTGGCCGGCGCCGAGGTGTCGGCATTGCTTGGACGTATGCCGTCAGCCGTCGGTTACCAGCCCACGCTGGCGACAGAAATGGGTGCGTTGGAAGAGCGCATTACCTCGACGAAGAAGGGGTCGATTACGTCGGTGCAGGCGATCTACGTGCCCGCCGACGACTACACCGATCCGGCCGTGGCGACCACCTTTGGTCACCTCGACGCAATCATCTCGCTGGATCGGGCCATCGCCGACCTTGGTCTGTATCCGGCTGTCGACCCGTTGGCGTCGAGCTCGCGCATCGTCGATCCGCACGTCGTTGGACAGGAACATTACGACGTGGCGCGCGGTGTGCAGAGAGTCTTGCAGAGATACAAAGATCTCCAGGACATCATCGCGATTCTCGGTGTTGAAGAGCTGAGCGACGAAGACAAGCTTACCGTGACGCGCGCACGAAAGATCCAGCGATTCTTGTCGCAGCCGATGTTCGTTGCCGAGGTATTCACCGGTCGGCCAGGCGTCTTCGTTCCGCTGCGTGAGACGGTGCGTGGCTTCCGCGAGATACTGGACGGTAAGGTCGATAACATCGCGGAGCAGCACTTTTACATGGCGGGCACGATTGACGAGGTCCTCGAACGTGCTCGCGCAGCGGAGGGCCAATAAGATGCCCCGCTTGAGGCTCGACATCGTCACGGCAGAGCGCCTGGTCTATTCGGACGAGGCCGACATGGTCACTGCACCCGGTAGCCTCGGCGAGCTCGGGATCTTGCCGCGGCATGCGCCCCTGCTGACCACCCTACGCCCCGGTGAGCTACGGGTGAAGCAAGGCACCGACGAGGTCAGTCTCGCGATCGGCGGTGGATTCCTCGAAGTGCGCGATAACCGTGTCCTGGTCCTCGCCGACACAGCCGAGCGTGCGGAAGAGATCGACGTCGAACGGGCACGTGCCGCGGAAGAGCGAGCACAGCGCCTTCTCGCTGAGATGGGGGAGACGCAGGATCTGGCGCAAGCTGCCGCCGCACTGCAGAGATCGCGCGTGCGATTAAAGGTAGCCCGACGGCGACGTGCCGAAGAAGCACCGCGCTGAACGCCGACCGGGCATCAGCAGGGAGCGCCATGGATAAGTTGGTTATTGAGGGACAGGTTCCACTTCGCGGTGACGTCACTGTCAGTGGAGCGAAAAACGCAGCGTTGCCGATCATGGCGGCAACGCTGCTTACCACTGATGAGTGCGTCATCGAAAACGTTCCCATCGTCGACGACGTCAAAACGCTGGCGGAGATACTCCGCCAGCTTGGCTGTTCAGTGAATCTCGATTGCACCAGCCATCGGATCGTCGTCCGTGCGCCGAGCGCTAGTGCGATGAATACCGACGTTCCACAGGAACTGGCGCGTAAGATGCGCGCGTCGTTTCTGGTCACCGGGCCGATCCTCGCCCGCGTCGGGCGAGTCACCGCGCCACATCCCGGTGGATGTAGCATTGGTCGCCGACCGGTCAACGTCGATATCAAAAGCTTTTCTGCAATGGGGGCACGCGTTCAGCTCAGTGAAAATCTCTACGAGCTCGAAGCGGAGCGCCTCCGTGGTGAGCGCATCTATCTCGATTATCCAAGTCATACCGGCACCGAAAACGTTCTTCTGGCCGCCTCCCTTGCCGAGGGAACGACAGTTCTCACCCACGCATCTGCCGAGCCCGAAGTGCTCGATCTTGCCCATTGCCTCCAACAAATGGGCGCCCAGATCCGGGGCCTCGGCACGAGTCGCCTCGAAGTCATCGGTGCTTCTCGCCTGCATGGCTTTACCTACCGGGTCATGCCCGATCGAATCGAAGCAGGCACTTACGCGATTGCCGCTGTGATCTCCGGCGGCGAGGTTGTCATTCACGATATCATTCCAGATCACATGGATCCTCTAACGTACAAGCTCTCTGAAGCAGGCGCAATCGTTCAACCTGAAGGCAATTGCTACCGAGTGCGCGCAAACGGCTCGCTCCACGCTTTGGAACTCCAAACCTTACACTTTCCCGGCTTTCCAACTGACCTCCAAGCGGCGTTCGCCACGATGCTCACTCAGTCAGAAGGCACTAGCTTGATCCACGAACGGGTCTATGACGACCGTCTGCAGTACGCCCGTGAGTTGCGCAAGCTCGGGGCAGATATTCAGGTGCATGGCCAAACGGCCACGATTGTTGGTCCAACGAGTTTGGTTGGCGGGCCGGTCCGTGCTCTTGACATTCGCTCCGGCGCCGCTCTCATCCTGGCCGGCCTTGCTGCCGAGGGCAACACTGAGATTTACGATATTTATCACATCGACCGCGGCTATGAGCACGTCGATTCCAAGCTCCGCGAGTTGGGAGCGCACATACAACGGGTCGCGGCCTGAGAACTTAGGACGATATGTTCGCCAAGCAAGTCGGTATCGATCTCGGAACCGCCAACGTCTTGGTTTACGTTCGCGGTAAAGGCATTGTTCTTCAAGAACCATCAGTTGTCGCGATTTCCAACACTGACAATGCGATTCTCGCGGTGGGCAACGAAGCGCGCGAAATGCTTGGTCGAACCCCCGGGAGCATCACCGTGGTTCGACCAATGCGCGACGGCGTCATTGCCGACTACGTCATTACCGAAGCGATGCTCCGCTACTTCATTACTAAGGTGTGCGGTAAACTCGGCTTGGGATTATTTCGGCCACAGGTGATGGTCTGTGTTCCGGCCGGGGTGACGAGCGTCGAGCAACGGGCAGTACATGACGCGACACTGCAAGCCGGGGCCGGCAGCGCCTACTTAATTGAGGAGCCACTTGCCGCGGCGATCGGCGCGAAAATCCCCATCCATCTGCCAAGTGGTAATATGATCGTCGACATCGGTGGAGGCACGACCGAGGCAGCCGTCATCTCTCTGAATGGTATTGTCGTCGCACGATCGGTACGGGTCGCTGGTAACCGAATCGACGATGGCATCGCAAACTACGTGAAGCGTAAGTACAATCTCATGATCGGCGAGCGCATGGCGGAGCAGATCAAGATCGAGATTGGCAGTGCCTTGCCCCTCGAAGAAGAGCTTGAGATGGAAGTGCGCGGGCGCGACCAAGTTGGCGGATTGCCTAAAACCATCACGGTCAAGTCCACAGAGATCCGGGAAGCACTCGCCGAGCCCCTGTCGGCGATTGTCGCCGCCGCGCGATCCGTTCTCGAGGAAACTCCGCCTGAGCTCGCCTCGGACGTCATCGACAAAGGTATCGTCTTGACCGGCGGAGGTGCGCTCCTGCGCAACATCGATCAGCTTCTGACCCAGGAAACCGGTGTGCCCTGCTATGTCGCCGAGAATCCCTTGGCCTGTGTCGCCATCGGCTCTGGACTCGCCTTGGAGCGGATTGACGTTCTCCGGCGCAATCTCCCCGTCGTCGATAACTAAGATCGGCGGGTAGAAGTAAGGCGTGTGTCTCATTCCTCCCCTCCGAACGGCGAAATCCATTACGTCTGCTCCTCGGTCGTTGGCTTCTTGAGTAACCGCTGGAGACTCTCGGCCAGGGCCGCTTGTCGCTCCGGGGACAGGTCGGTGACTTTTAACTTCTTAGCCGCCCGATCGCGCTGCTCTTGCTCGATCGCCGATTGAATCAAATAAATCGCCTCGTCTACTCGCGCCTGGTCAACTCCCTCCTCGTGATTCTCACCGCCAAGTAACGAGTCGATCCACCGTCCCAGTCGTACCCAGAATGACGCCATTGACGACTCCTTGATGACCAGTCCTCGATGGCCAGTCCTCAATCTGCTCCTGAACCCGCTCGCCAATCCGTACTGCAAACTGACGGTCATTCCCAGAACTTCCACCATGGCCGCATCCGGTAGGACCGGGCAACTGCTAGCCGCTCATGCACCTGGCGCAGCTCGCTATCCAGAAGGCTCAAGCGTTCAGCGGGTGAGCTGGCGACGTGTCCTTGTCGTGACTCTTCAATCAGCCGCAGCAGCACATCCACCATGGGGCACATCGCGGCAGCAACTTCCGGTTGACGTCGATCCGTCCGGAGGACGTCCGCCACATCCTCAAGGTCGCGCATGGTTAATCCATGCGATGACATGGCATCGGACGGCTCGCTGGCAAACCATTCACAAAACTCCCGGTCGTGCACTAGCCGCCCAATGAAGGTAAGTACTGCTTCGTGTTTGAATACGAGCACGCGCTTCCCTCCCTTTAGACAGAAACGATGGCAAAGCGCGTGCCAGCGCGCAAAGATTCGGTTAAAGTTTGCTACTAAGCTTGACGATGGTCTGGACAATGGCCGCCCGTATGATAAAATACGCGCTGGGCTGGCAGCAAAGCAGCCGTCAGTTTGGCGAACCACGTCGGTGAGCGCTCGAGGCACGATGATGAGTCATTCGAAGGAATGCGGTGATAGTACAGAATGGATGGACTGTTGTGGGAGCACATCGAGGCCTACCTGCGGCATCTGGAAGTCGACCTCTCGGCATCGCCAAACACGATCGCTGCATATCGCAATGATTTGACGCAGCTTTATCAGTACCTCAGTACGACCGGATCCCGGAACCTTGATCCTCTCACCGATGGTACGTCCGAGGACAGCGTGGGTTGGGCATCGCTCTCCCGCGTTCGGATTGTTGGCTTCGTCGTTGCGTTGAAAGAAAAGGGCTACGCGACGACGACGGTAGCTCGCAAAATCGCGGCGATGAAATCCTTCTTTCACTTCCTTCAAACGCGTGGGATCATTGACGCCGATCCCACCGAAAACTTAGACTCGCCACGGATCGACAAGGCGCTACCACGCAGCCTCACCGACAGCGAGGTGTCCGGTCTACTCGAGCAGCCCGCGCAAGGTTCCTCACCTGACGACATTCGGGACACGGCGATGCTACGTTTACTCTATTCGACTGGTCTCAGAGTCAGCGAGTTAGTCGCGCTCAATCTTGAGGATCTGGACCTCTCGTCAGGCTACGTGCGCTGTATTAGTCGGAATGGTCGCGAGAGAATCATCCCAATTGACAGTAACGCGGTACAAGCACTGGAAACCTACTTGGTCTCCGCGCGGAACGGCCTTATTCGACGGCGTGACGAGCAGGCGCTCTTCGTAAACCATCACGGGGATCGTTTAACCCGCCAGGGGTTCTGGCTGATTCTGAAAGAGCATGCTCGCCGCGCCGGCTTGCCCGAAGACATTACCCCTCAAGCGCTGCGGCACTCGTTCGCGGTGCGCTTGATCGACGATCACACGGATCTGCGTGCTGTTCAAGAACTGCTCGGCCACGCGAATATTGCCACGACTCAGATCTACACTCAAGTCGCCGGACGGTCACGCCCGAGCGACGACCGGAACAGCAAGCCCGAGCTCGTAGGCACCTAGCCTGGATTGCGCACGAGAGATACGGCGGGATCTAGGAGGGCAACACGAATTTATTCAGAGCAAACGTAGATTGGCGTAGCTAGCCAAAAGACGTTTGATCGGCAAATCGGGAAAGGCCACGGTGACCTCGGCATCTTCTCCCCGAGGCTCGACGCTCACGATCACTCCCTCGCCAAACTTCGGGTGTTCGACACGGTCACCTGGCTTAAAGCGAGTTGGTGTGCCCGCTGGCTTGGCACGAAGTGCCTCTGATGAGCTCGCCAGCGGCCGAGGCAAGCTACTGCGCGAGGTGACTGGTCCCGCCGGCCCTGGATCAGTCCACCCATGACGCCGCCCCGGCGCCTGAACAGCACGAGCGGTGCCGAAGACCAGTTCACGAGGAACATCCTTGAAGAATCGCGACGGCTGGCGAGGCATGACCGTGCCAAATTGCGTCCGCCGGCTGGCGTAAGTCAAGAAGAGCCGTCGCCGCGCCCGGGTTACCCCAACGTAGAGAAGACGTCGCTCCTCTTCGAGCTGGCTCAGGTCATTACTTTCTATGGACCGATTGTGCGGACAGAGCCCTTCTTCTAGCCCAACGATGAAAACGACGTCAAACTCAAGGCCCTTTGCCGCGTGGAGGGTGATCAAGGTCACCGCGTCAGCCGAGCTGTCGTACTCATCGGCATCGGCAGCCAGGGCGACATCCTCGAGAAAGCTGGCGAGGCTGGTTGGCGCATCGTAAGCCGAGAATTCGTCAGCAACGGTCATGAGCTCACGCACGTTTTCCCAGCGGCTCTCTCCCTCTTGACTGCCATCGCGCAAGAATTCCTGGTAACCGGTGAGCGACGCGATCTTCTCGATCAGCCGTCCGACGACGAGCTCATGGCTGGCGGCTTGGAGCGTCATCAGCAGCCGACCGAACTCGGCCACATTCGTCCGTGCCCGCTTGCTCAGCGGGCACGGTACGCCTAGCTCTTCGTCAAGTGCGAGTGCCCTAATTGCCTCGGGAACCGTCCGACCGGCACGCGCCGCCCAGAGCTGCAAGTCGGCAATTGACTTTGCTCCAATGTCCCGAGCCGGTACGTTGATGATCCGTTCCAAACTCGTCAGATCGTTCGGATTGTAACACAGACGTAAATACGCGAGCAGATCACGAATTTCTTTGCGCTCGTAGAAGCGCATCCCGACGACCTTGTGGGGCAGACGATGGCGCAGAAAGGTCTTTTCGAGAACCCGCGATTGGCTATTGGTACGGTACATCACCGCTACGTCTCGATAGTGAACTGTGCCACTGGCAAGCAAGCGCTCGATCTGGGTGGCAACATATTGAGCTTCCTCGTTCTCGTCATATCCCTCGAAGACGAAGATCCGCTCGCCACGATCATTCTCGGTGAAGAGCCGTTTGTCTTTCCGCTGCCGATTAGGCGTGATAATTTCCCGAGCAGTCCACAGAATGGTTTGGGTCGAGCGATAGTTTTGTTCGAGAACAACCACCCGAGCGTCTGGAAAATCATTCTCGAAATTGAGAATGTTGCGAATGTCGGCTTGACGCCAACTGTACACCGACTGGTCTTCGTCGCCGACCACGCAGACATTGCGATAACGCTGTCCTAAGAGACGAATCAGCGCGTACTGAGTAAGGTTCGTGTCTTGAAATTCGTCGACGAGAATATGTTGATAGCGTTCTTGATACTTGGCTAAGACGTCAGACCGCTCTTGAAAGAGGTGGACCGTGCGCATGATCAGATCGTCGAAATCGAGCAAGTCAGCTTTCCCAAGTTCTTCCTGATAGTGCTGGTAGACAACCGCCGCGAGCTCGTCCGCATATGAATCGGCCGCTCGGCGGAACTCGTCGGGACCGATCAAGTGGCTCTTCGCCGCTGAAATCCGGCTCAAGAACGCGCCCGGTGGATTCCTCTTCTCATCCCAATTCAGATCTTTGATGACCCGGCGGACGATTCTTTCCTGATCGTCTTCGTCGGCAATTGTGAAGGTTCGCGCGACGCCAATCGCCTCGCCATCCTGCCGGAGAATTCGGGAGCAGATCGAGTGAAACGTGCCGATCAGCAGGTGGCGACTTTGACCAAGAACCAGAGTCTGCAGCCGTTCGACCATTTCGTGAGCTGCTTTCTTGGTGAAGGTGACGGCGAGAATCGCCGAAGCCGGCACTCCACCTGGACCGAGCAAATAGGCGATTCGGTGGGTGATCACTCGTGTTTTGCCGGAACCAGGTCCAGCCAGAACTAACAAAGGTCCCCGAGTCGTCGTCACCGCGTCGCGTTGGGCAGGGTTCAGTCGTTCGAGGATCGTTTCATTGGAGTTTAACATCGCACGGGATTATATCATTCAGACAGCGCTTGGTCACGTGCTTGCGTATCGCGCAGTTGAAAATCACCTTCAGGCCAGGCTTTCAAGCAAGAACGGCCCGACTCGCAAGGCGCCGGAGTAGGCGTGAGTGTTATAATGCAGGCGAATATTCTCTCGCAAGAGGTACGAGGTGGGCCCGGAATCATTATTACTGCTCGTGGTGGTCGTCGTTGCGTTCGTGATCATCTCGCGCTTCAACTTCGCTCCGAAAACGAAGTGCACGCGCTGCGACGGTACTGGCCAGGTGAATGAGAAGTGGCCTGACCCGTCGGAACCAGGTGGCTGGCATCGCGTCGAAGGCACATGCCCGAAGTGCAAAGGCAAAGGGAAAGTCTAACCGCAACAAGAATCCGGAGGGTATCTCGCCGATGGCCGGCTCTTTTGCTCTCGCCGACGCACAGGCATATCTCCAACGGACCCAACTCGATGGCTGGCTGCTCGAGGACTTTCACCACAATAATCCAATTTTCTGGCAAGTCGTCGGTGGTCGACGCCATACCACACGACGTGCCTTTTTGCTCATTCCGCCTCACGGTAGCCCAAGATTTCTGCTCCACGAGGTCGATGCGCAGCGACTTACTGATCTTGGCTGGCCGGTCGAGGTTTATCGGAGCCGAGCCGACCAGGAAAAAGGCCTTCAGACTCTCCTCGACGGCCGGCAGCGGATCGCGATGGAGTACTCGCCCGGGTGTGCCCTGCCTGTTGTCTCGCGGGTCGACGCCGGCACGATCGAAGAAGTTCAAGCACTGGGTGTCCAGGTTGTCTCCTCCGGTGACGTCTTACAATATGCCGTTTCCCGTTGGACACCTGAACAGGTGGAAATGCACCGGATCGCCGCGCAGGCGGTCGTCGACGTCGCACAGGATGCATTCGGCTTCATTCATCAGAATCTCGCGGCTGGCATTGGTGAAATCGAGGTACGACAATTCATCCTCGACCGCTTCGCCGCGCTTGGTCTTATGACTGACGAGGGGCCCACGGTCGCGGTCAATCAGCACTCAGGTGATCCTCACTATGAGCCAACCAGAGAGTCATCTGCCCCCATTCGTACCGGCGACTGGGTTCTCATTGACCTCTGGGGAAAGCTCACTCAAACGGGGGCAATCTATGGTGACACCACCTGGGTTGCCTACGTCGGAAATCAGGTTCCCATTCTCTACGAGCGCGTGTTTGATGTGGTCCGTCGGGCCCGTGACGCCGCGGTTAACTTCCTTGAAGACGCGTGGCGCCAGGGGCGCGCCCTCGAAGGTTGGGAGGTTGACCGTCTCGCACGCGAGATCATCGAGCGCGACGGATACGCGGCATTTTTTACCCATCGGCTCGGTCACAGTCTCGGAGAGGCGATTCACAGTAACGGGGTAAATTTGGACAGCTTCGAGACACGCGATACCCGTCAGATTATTCCAGGCGTTGGCTTCACGATCGAGCCTGGAATCTACCTTAACGACTTCGGCGTGCGGCTAGAGATCAACGTTTACGTCGATCCGAGCAAAGGGCCGACCGTCACCACGCCGCTGCAGAGGGAGATTATTCGGATCTAGTGCATTCGTGACAAGCGACTGGAAAAGCTATTCAGAAGCGAAAGCCTGGCGTAGTTGCTACGAACTAAGCTTAGTCCGTAAAATCCTCGGTAACCATATAGCCCCATAGCCCCGCCCGAGCGACACCAATGCCAACTCGGTGAAAGTCTGAAGAGAGAATATTGCCGCGGTGGTCGGCGCTCTTCATTAGTCCGCTAAACGCCATTGAGATCGTTGGCGCGTAGGCAATGTTCTCTCCACTGACTCGGAACGATAAGCCAGCGCGTTGTAACCGTTGGACAGGCGTACCGTATATCGGGGAGTCGTGAGAAAAATACGCCATTTGAAACATCTCGACACTGTGAACGCGGGCAACCACACTCAGATTGTCATCGAGAACAAGGGGGGATAAGCCAGCTTGGGTACGAGCGAGGTTCGTCATGTCCAGTAGCTGCTTCTCCGCAGAGGGGTCCGGCGAGCTACCAATGCCAGACGGGATTGGGAGGTGACTCGTCACGCCAGCCGTGGGATCTGTAAGTATGCTGGTGTTTCCCTCGACCAGCAAGCCCATGACGTTCTGAAATGATGGAGAAGCGCCCCCAATCAGGTTGAGCACCGTTGAGGCAACTGGAGATTGAGCAATCTCGGTGTGAAGGCCGGACACGAGAGGAATGCCTTGCAGCACCAGCAAGGCCACGGAGACGTACCCCAAGCCACGCAGCGCTCCGGGAAACAGGCCCGCCAAGTTGTTCATGTAACCGAGTGGTGGCATCGCAAAAAAGACCGGCTTCAAAGCCGCGGAAACGATCGCCGCACCGATCATCCGAAGGATCTCACCGACGAACATCACGGCGGCGAAGCCAAAGAGGTCGGCGAATAGAGAGGAGATACCAAACTGTGTCGCGATCAGTGCGCCCACTAGATGAAAAGTCTTGGTCGCCAAGATAATTGTCAAGACAAGTGCGACGACGTCAAAGAGCGAAAGAACGAAGCCGCGGCGAATACCAGCAATCGCGAACCACGCCAGGACGATCAGAATAGCCACGTCGAGAATCGATAGATTATTCATCGTCGGCCAGCCGCCGTCTCCCCTCAAAGGAATCCACCCGTAAAATGCAACGAGGCACGCCACCCTTGAACTTTGGCGTGCCTCGTTGCGTCAAATCAGCCTGACAATCGCGCCAGACTGCCTGTGCCATCGGTCAGCGCACTTCCCGATGCGAAGTATGCTTTCGACACCGACGGCAGTACTTATTCAATGCTAGTCGTTCGGCGTCATTCCGCTTGTTCTTTTCGGTCGTGTAATTTCGCTCGCGGCATTCGCTGCATGCCAGCGTGATCACCACCCGAGCTTCGCCTTTCTTCTTTGGCATAGCTCCTCTGTTACTACTTTCAATCCAACCCCCGGTCACGTGACCGGGGGTTCATTCAATCCACCCTATTGGAGGATCTTGGTGACGACGCCTGCGCCGACGGTGCGGCCGCCCTCCCGAATCGCAAAGCGCAGCCCTTCTTCCAAGGCCACCGGCACGATCAACTCGATC
>JAJPIK010000008.1 GCA_021324795.1 Chloroflexota bacterium | reverse complement strand
TCTTTATCTTCATCCTCCTCGCGGTCGTTGGAATCGCGCTCGTGGATCTCCCCGCGAGGATGGCCGTGCTATCACTATTTGGCGGCCAATCAGACTGGCAGTTGCTGTACGTAGTCAGTGGTGATCTTTGGGAGACCAACGGCTCGCAAGCGACCCAGCTCACTCACAACGGGCATCTTGGCCAGCCTACCTTGGCTTCACAATCGCAATCACAATCAGAGGCGCAATCACTCATTTACGTCGAGCGCGAAAAGAACTATTCTGATCTCTGGTTAGTCGACGCCAATCACCCGGCCCGGCCGATCACCCATGATTCTTCACCAATCATCGAACAGAACCATTGGGCCGCCCAACCGGTCTTCATTCCAGACAGCCAGCGATTACTCTTTCTCAGCGATCACAATAAGGAATCGACCGGAGTAGGTGATCTCGCGGTTTGGGAGCTCGACCTCCAGCAGGGAACGTTCACCCAGATCACCCATCCACCGGCCTACACTGGCGGTGATCAAGATATCTCAGTCAATCCGAAAAATGGCCGAGAGATCGTCTTCACTCGTTATGTCTACGGAGACAGCGGGCAATTGACCGAGGAATTGGCCTGGCTCGATCTGGGCACGAACATCGCGGTTGCCTTGACTGCATCAGAACACCCCTCGCGCCAGGCGAGCTTTTCTCCTGATGGTCACCAGCTCGCCTTTGTTCAGACCGTCGGTCAGGCTGAAAATCTCTTTGTCAGTCAGATTGACCGCTCGGCGAGCAAGCCGCGGCTGGTCGGCGCCCAATCGGTGGCAACCGGTATGATCGCAGAACCAATCTGGCGCCCGGACGGCAAGGAAATCGCTTACATCGGGTTGGTAAACCGCCACTTCCAACTCTTCACGGTATCGGTCGATCGGTCTACCGATGGCAAAGAGACGTTCGGGAGGCCTCAGCAGGTCACTAACGGCTCCGGGCTCGACGCCACCTCGCGGCCGGTCTGGCTGACGAGCAGTGAGGCGCGCAGCTTACCGGAATGGCTGAATCGGCCTTCATAGTGCTAAGATAGGAGAGAAACGATGGCAAGCCAGGTCGAGGCGCGAGTTTACGATCTCCGACGCGGCCTCCTGATCGAGGGGGTCACGATCGTCTGGATGGTACTCGAGGCGGCAGTGGCGATCAGCATCGGGATCAGCGCGCGAAGCGGGGCGGCCCTCGCTTTCGGCATCGACAGCCTGATCGAGCTTGGCTCCGCCGCTGTACTAGTCTGGCGACTGCGGGCCGAGTTCGGGCAGCAGACCCCGGCGCGGATCGAGATCGTTGAACGAACGGCCGGACGGATTGTCGGGGGCGCTCTGTTCGTCCTGGCAGCATACGTCGTTCTTCAATCCCTTGCCAGCGTGATCCTCCACGTCGAGCCGGGGCGGAGTCACCTGGGGATCGGCTTAGCGCTCGCCGCGTTGATCGTAATGCCAATCCTAGCACGCGCGAAACGGAGTGTTGCCGAGGCCATCCACTCCCCGGCCCTCAAGGGCGACGCAGCCTGCAGCATCACTTGCGCCTACATGGCAGCCACCCTTCTCGGCGGACTGGCCCTCAACGCCGCGTTCGGCTGGTGGTGGGCCGACCCCCTCGCCGCCCTGGGGATCGTCTACTTTCTCGTGCGCGAAGGCTATGAAGCATGGGCTGGCGACGACTGCTGCAATGACGACAGATGCGAGACCAGCTAGGGAGTACGAGTCAGCGGTGAGGCACAGAGCTGTCTCCGGGTGTCCAAAGGCGCGCATCTTGCGCAACTTGCGTACCTCCCAAGAGAAGCAACAGATGGCGGAGCAATGCCACCATTGAGCCGGTTTGCGTTACCCGATATCCCCGCGACAGCGCGCCTATTCTCATTCACACCGCTGCCTTGGCAAGAACTCAGCATCGGCTTGGCCTTGCTGTCCTTCATTGTCCTGGACCTGGCCAGAGTCTGGTACCACCGGCGTGGAGCTTTGCCCCGGAGTATTACCCAGTAAGCATGCCTTCAAGCGATCTAGTCTCCGGCCAGGCGGGAGGCTTGACAAATGGTCCACCGCAAAGTACTCTCCCAGCCATACAATGATGCCGCTGGGGCTTAGGCTACGAGACTAAGACTCAGGAAGGTAGACAGAATCTTCCCTTCTCCCTTTGAGAGAGGGGCTAATCATTTGGGCCCTCCAGGAGAGTATGGTGTCTCGATGAGTCACCGTCCCCCGTCGTCGACAGAATCCCGCGGGCATACACGCCGGATCATACTCGTGTTGCTGGCCTACGCGTTGGGTCTCATCCCCTTCTATTTCTTGACGCCGGTCCATCAGGGCATCCAGCGTGTCCTCCATCCCCCAGGACCGACGACAACGGTTACCCCGGCTGCGGGGCTAAATGCCCTGGTCGGGAAACCACCAGCCCTGGCAACCTCGGGGGTGGGCAGCATCCCCGCAAGCAATTCGATCTCCGCTACTGCTACGCCAGCAAACCGGAATGCTTCATCGACGCCGGGATCTTCCGCCGCGGCGTGGCTCCTCTATGCAGCAAAAGGTGACCTATGGGAGACCAATGGAGATCAGACAATCCAACTGACCCACAATGGACATCTCAGTCAGCCTACTCTCGCTAGGGACACCCTGGTCTACGTGGAGCGTGAGAAGGACTATTCCGACCTCTGGCTAGCCCGGCCGACGGCCCCACCGCGTCGAATCACTCACGATGCCTCGGCCGACGTGACCGCGGATCATTGGGTCATGCAGCCCGTCATCCTTCCCGGGGAGGATCAAATCTACGTTCTCTCCGACCAGAACAAGGTCACAACCGGCGTCGGCGACCTGGCGATCTGGCGCCTGGACCTTCTGAATGGGACAATGCAGCAGATCACTCACCCACCAGCCTACACCGGGGGCGATCAAGACATCACTCTGGATCCGCACGAGCCAGGCACAATCGTGTTCACTCGCTACACCTATGCCGACAACGGCCAACTGACCGAGGGACTATATTGGCTGGCCGCGAACTCCGACCAGACCATCCCCCTTACGACACCGGATCATCCGTCGCGTCAGGCAAACTTTGCCCCGGATGGAGTATCACTCGCGTTCATCCAGAGTGATGGTCGAGCCGACGATCTTTACGTCGGACGGATCGATACCACCGGGCAACCACGGCTCGTGAATGTGCAACAAGTGGCGACCGGCACGATCGCCGAGCCGGTTTGGAGTCCTGATGGAATGGCCTTGGCCTACATCGCCGTGACCAACCGTCAGTTCCAGCTCTGGGTACGCTCGATTGGCCGCACTGCGGATGGCACTCTTGAATTGGGGCAGCCCCACCAGATCACCCACGGCGACGGCATCGATGCGACGTCGCGCCCGGTCTGGCTGACTGGCGCGCTCGCGGCCGAGATGCCAAGCTGGTTGAAAGCCGTCAACTAGCCTCTCCTGACCGCGAGCGCAACCTTCGTCCCTCGGGGGACACGGGCTCCCGGCAATGGTGTCTGACTCAGGACGGCGCCTGGGGGAATCGATAAGAAGTAGGCATGGTTGGCGACGTCATTCGCGGTCTGATAGTTCACGTAGGTTGTCGTCAGGCCGGCTTCAGTGATCGCCTGCTGGGCGGTGGCTTCCGACATCCCGACCAGGTTCGGGACGATCACCTGACCGGCATTGTCGGCTACGTGCACCGCCGTGGGAGTCGGCGGTGGTGAGAAGCGTGTCGTCTCGGTTGGAGTTGGGCGGGGTAGCGAGCGACGTTCCGTCTCGATTGGAGTCGGACTGGGGAGTGCACTTGACAGACCCGATGTCGGACTAGCACCCACTCCATCGTCCACCAGCACCGGCAGCGTTGGATGATCTTTTCCGACGATGACGACCACGTCGGTCGAGAGCATCGGATCTGCTTGGTCAACGACCGAGGCATTGAGGACCGTCGCCAGAACCTGAACCGTCGACCGCTTGCTTTCATCGTGCACGATGATCTGCGAGTGGGCATAGTCGAACCGTGATGCATTTCCGATGCTAATGACGGAGAGGCCCTGCCAGGTGAGGTAATCTTTCACCTGGTTGGCCAGATTCGCCTCCCCGGTGCCATTGAGTACGCTAATCGTAGCCTTTTCCTGCCGCGCCTGATCCGCCAGGGCTTCGCTCACACCATCCGGATGGAGATGGAGTAGCGTGGCCATCTCCGGGCGGATTGCTTGCCAGTTAGGAATAACGATCTGTTCTTTGTGATCCGGAGACCACCCCAGCTCAGCGAACCGGGGAGCGGCCAGAACCTGCTGGTGAATCTGACTTGCTGAAATTCCGCGCGCCAGGTTGGCGAGCTGGACAATTTGGGGCAAGCTCAGATCCGTCTTCACCGCGCCACTCAGCGACGCGGCGAGGTCAGGAATATGCGAGATCATCGCCGGGTCGGTCGCGAGATCCTTGATCGCAAGGAGAACCTGCTGCTGCCGTGCCGAGCGGCCAAAGTCCGATTGCAGGTCGCCGTGACGGGACCGGACGTATTCGAGAGCGGTTGTCCCGTCCAGATGTTGTGGACCGGCCGGGATGTAGAGCCGAAAGAAGGCGTAAGGATCGGCGCTATTCAAATCATCCGGGTAGGTCTCGTCGAGGATGGGATGGAGAACGGTGACGTTCACTCCTCCCAGGCTGTCGATCACCTTGACCAGCCCATCCAACCCAACCCACGCATAATAGTCAACGTGGATACCGAAGAGATCCTCGACCGTCCTCCGAGCGAGGGCGATCCCGCCGACCTCGTAGGCCACGTCAATCTTCTGGTAGCCATAGGTAGGGATCGGCACCCAATAATCGCGAGGAATCGAGACCATCGCGACCTCACGCGTAGCGGGGTCGATGCTCACCAAGATCATCGATTGGGTCAACACGGCGTTGGCCGCGAATTTCTTGTCATTGTCACTGCCCAAGAGCAGAATAATGAAGCGCCGCTGAGGAAGCACGACGCCGCTGGTAAGCGACCCGAGCAGGCCAGACGTCTCCGACGGCGGTCCGGACGATTCCGATTGAATCAGTGTCCCCGCTGCTGGGATCTGCCCACTCGTTTGGTTCGGCGTACCGGCTGATGACAGATGCCTTGTCACTTGGCCCCCGGTGCCCCCCAATGTTCCTTGCCTGTCACCCTGACCTAGTGTGTCCACGGGAGTTAGCTGTCGCCCGGTCTGCTCGGTCGCCCCGTTCTCACGGGGAACCTGCTGACTGACAGAACTGAGCAGAAGCCCTGGCACCGCCCACCAGGTGGGCGCGAAGAGACGGACCGCGACGAGAATAGCGATGAGAGAAAAGGCACTAATGCCAATGACTGTCACGACGCGCCGAAAGAAGCCGCGACGCGGTGCTGCTTGCTTGGGGAATGGGCGGGACGATGGCATGGGAACACTTCCTCCCAGGTCAGCATTCTAGCGAAGGTCCGAACTAGGGTCAAGGGGTTGGTTGGGCATGGCCGGGGCTGATAATAGATCTTGACCAGATCAGCCAAGTATGGTAACGTAAAGCCGTAAAAAGGTGCCTCGTTAGGCGAGGCGTCTGCGCGAGACACAAGCCACTGCCCGGAAACGTCGAGAGACGCCAATGGGTAGAGCAGGCAGGGCCGAATCAAGGCTCTTCCCAAGGTGGCTGGGTCATCTACCCTTACGCCGCGCAGTGCCAAAGCTCAACCACCCGGAGGCAGGCTCGCCGGTTAATGCTGCGAGTCGAGAGATGATCTCATGGCCTCCGACGGAAAGCGGGGGCTTTCTTTTTACCGCCATGTCATGGCTAGATAATTGCTGGTAAAATCGGTGTGACATGGCGTTCGAAAGGGGGTGATCGAATGGACACAGACCATAGTCCGAAACGTCGGCTGAACACTGGCTGGCCGAGGCAGGCGCGAGTCGGTGGGGTTGGCTCTGTTTCAGAGGCTGGATTGTCCGGAAGCGATCACCCCTCGTGGTCACGTCGCTGATTGTGACCTTGTGAATAGAGTCGCCTCCGGAAGCATTCCTGCTTCCGCGTTTATCCCCTGACCATCGCCACCTCCGAAGTCGTGAGGTGGTTTTTTGCGCCTCATTGCCCCAGTGCGCTCCACTCCTGACAGTCAACCATTTTGTTCCTTGTCAGGAGTTCGCTACATTCCAAGGAGACCATATGAGATCCGGTGACCGTAGCTCCACGTCGACCGAGCCTCCGAGTACGACGTACTCAAGATCCGGTCGGTGGGTGATGACGTTTTCCGTGAGGACGGCCCGAACCTCACGCTCCCTGGCGATGCAAAGGTGCTGGTAGAATGACCTAGAGTCGGAACCTTGCGCTGTCTGGGAGAGATCGGGCACCGAGGGATCACCTCGGTCAATTCCTGAGATCAATCCAGGAGGTAAACTCCCATGGCCCAGGTTCTGACTGGCTTTTCTTCCATTTCCACCGAGGACGTGCGCCGCGCCGAGGATCGCTTGCGCGTTCGCCGCACCCGACAGAACCACTCTGGATGGCTGCGTCGGCTTCTGCTTGCCTGGCTTCTCGTCGGCCCGGGCATTTTGGTCATGCTCGGCGACAACGACGCGGGCGGCGTTCTTACTTACGCCACGACCGGGGCTCAGTTTGGTCTTGGCTTCTTTCTCCCATTTCTACTTTTCCTGATGACTCCACTTGCCTACGTGGTTCAAGAGATGACCGTCCGACTCGGCGCGGTGACCGGCCGTGGCCACGCCGAATTGATTTGGGCTCGTTTCGGACGGTTCTGGGGCTGGTTCTCGCTCACGGATCTCGCGCTCGGGAACCTGCTCACCCTGGTGACCGAATTCATCGGGATGGGCACGGGTCTGGCTTTCTTCGGCGTTCCGTTACAGATCGGGGTCCCGCTTTCCGCGGCCGTGGTGCTCGGGGTCGCGATCTTTGGTCGTTACTGGACGGCCGAGCGGCTTACGCTCGGACTGGCCGGCTTCAATCTGGTCTTTGTCCCGGTGGCGCTGCTGGCCCATCCCGACCCAATCCAGGTGACCAAGGCTTTCGTCTCGTTCTCGCTACCGGGTGGCCTCACCGGAGCGGCCTTGTTCCTGATCATCGCGAATATCGGGACGACGATAGCTCCGTGGATGCTGTTCTTTCAGCAATCAGCGGTCGTCGATAAGGGACTGACCGAGCAGGATATCCCGCACGGGCGGCTGGATACCGCGATTGGCAGCATTGTGATGGGAATCATCGCAGTCGCCATCGTGATTGCAACCGGCGCGACCCTCCACCCGGCCGGGAAAAACGTTTCTGACCTGAGCCAGGCAGACTTCATTCGGGCGCTCGTGCCCTTTGTCGGGGGGACCGGTGCGCGGCTCTTCGCGCTCGGGCTTTTCGAAGCCGGCTTGGTCGCCGCGATCACGATCAATCTCTCGACCTCATGGGCGTTTGGTGAGGTCTTCGGCTGGGCCCATAGCTTGAACAGCCGGATCCACGAGGCGCCCTGGTTCTATCTGCTTTACATCGTGAGCATCGTGATCGCGGCGGCAACCGTTCTGGTCCCGGGCGCCCCGCTCGAGCTGATCACGCTCATGGTTCAACTGGTTGCAACACTCTTGATGCCGCCAGCGCTGCTCTTTCTCCTGCTGCTCTTGAACGACCGCGAGCTGATGGGAAAGTGGACGAATGGTCGCTGGGCAAATTGCTTCAGCGCCCTCATTATCATCGCGCTGTTAGGACTGAACGCGTCCTACGGTCTGACTGTATTGTTTCCTCACCTGCTGCCGAGCTAGTATCCTGACGGGAGGGGGATTCGGGGAATATCTCCCAATCCCCTCATCTTGAACTAATCGAGGGAGGAAGTCATGCGCAACAACATGGTATCGCTCGAAGAGCTGCAGGCCCTACTCCGCGAGGAGGGGCGGGATCGGAAGCCATTGGGACGGATGCCCATGCAGCGTTGGAGTCTCCTTTCGCTCTGGGCCTTGCGCCTGTACGTGGTAGCGATGTTCCTGCTCTTCGGCGTTAAGTTCCTGCAGATGGCAGGAATTATTGGCTAGGGCTTGGGGGTACCTTCGCTATCTTTCGCCTACCTCGGGCGCAAATGCCCTCAAACCACCGCCCCTCAGGAGATCGGCAAGAACGGATCTCGATACTCACCGTGTCAATGGCATGTACTCACTTCCGAACCGTGAGGCCGATCTTCGTTCCACGGGGAACCCGATAGCCCGGAGCGGGAAGCTCGCTCAGCACCGCGCCGGGCGGGATGATAAAAAGAGCACGGCTGCCGCGGGCATTCTTAAGCGTCCGATAGCTGACGTCGCCGGTCGACAGGCCAAGCTGGGTCAGCCTTTGCTCGGCGTCGGCTAAGGGCAGCCCAATCAGGTTCGGCACGATAATCGTGTTTGAACCAACCGTCATCAACATGGTGGGAGAAGGAACAGGCATCGGCATGGCGTTGGGCAAGCTCGACGTTATCACCGAGTGTGGGCTAACGATTGACGGCCCAGCCTGCTGAGAGGGGAAGGTGATAACCGGCGACGATTCAGGCGACGAGGTGACGACTGGTCCAGGATACGGCCAGATCCCGAATGCGACGACCCCGACTGTACTGAAAGGCGCCGACGGATCATCCGGAACCGAGACGGTCAGATTGGCTTCGTCGGTGCCAAGCTGCAGGATCAGTGTGTTGGAGTCGCTTTCGGGGGGATCGGCAACGTCCAATTGAGCAAGACCGAGGTCCTTCTCTAATTGTTGGGCGACGAGCGAGGTCGCCGCGCCGGATTGACCCAGCAGACGGCTTTGCACGCGCACTGTCCCCGAGGTAGGAGCACCAACGTTGTAGCCAAGCCTGATCAAATCATCCGTGATGCGAGACGCTACCCCAGGCAGACCAGTATCATTCTCGACGACTACCGTGGTCGCTGCGGTTGCCACGCCAACCGCAGGATCTTGCCAGAGCCGCCGAGCGAAGGCGCGAATCTGAGCCCAGGAATGGTCTGGTGAGTTGGGCACCGCGATGTAGGTCCCGGCCGGTCCCGTCGCATCCTCGAGATAGTTGTTGGTCGTCAGCGCAGTTTGGTAGATCTTCACGTCCTTCCAGCCAAGAATGAGCTGACTCAACTGCGCCGCATCCGGGACCGTGTAATTCGTATCGACGTGCTGACTCGCGATGGCAAGCAGGTGAGGCAGATGGATCAGTCCGCCGGGCTGCAACAAGCGAGCCTTGAATGCCTCGATGATCAGACGCTGCCGTCGTGAGCGCGCAAAGTCACTGCCTTCGCTCGAGTTATCGATCGTCTCACGTGCCCGGGCGTACTCAATGGCTCGCTCGCCGTCCATGTGTTGTACCCCTGGTTCAAACCGCACGATCGTCCAGCTCGCGTCGATCGACGGATCGTCATTCACTGGATAGCGCGCCGCGAATCCATCGGGCACGTTGATGTCAATGCCGCCGACAGCGTCGATCATCTCGCGAAAGCCCTGAAAATCGAGCCCGAGATAATATTGAATTGGGATACCAAGCAGGCGAGAGACGGTGTCCATTGCAAAGTTTCCGGCTCCCTGGTCACCTCGGTAACGGCTTAACCTTTCGGGAAAGAGAGAAGGGTCCTGGGCGAAGGCATAAGCCGTGTTGACCTTGTTATAAGTCGCCGTCGCGCCGTCGAAGTATAAGGGAACCCAGCTATCGCGAGGAAGCGACAAAAGAGTAAGTGTTCTCTGGGGCGGATCGACAATCACGACCATCATTGAATCGGTCAAATAGGCGCCATCATGGCCACCTCCTCCATAGCCGAGGAGCAGAAACGCAAAACGAGAGCTACCCAGACTTATCGCTGGGACAGGCGGCACTGCCTGGGGAGTCGCGTCGACAACAGAGGCGACATCCGCGCCAATCTTCTCGGCCGGCCGGGGGGTTGGCGACGGCACTACCACGGTTGGGACCGGCGAAGCGGTGGCAGCAGACACTGCCCAAGCAATTGCCGTCGGGCTTGGTAATCTTGGCTTTGCCACGGGCGAAGATTCAGAAGAGGGAGCATGAGATAATCGGTTAACCTGGGATATCACGGCTGGTACCGCCCGGTGAACCGGCGTCAGCAAGTAGAAAGGGATGAGCCCCAACGCATACGTAAGAACCCCGAAGACGGCCACACGCATAATTCGAGACAACGGCGTCCCTCATGACAGTGCAATCGACCGATCCGATTGTCCAGGACGGAAAACGTCGATATTCGACGTCCGGACTTTCGCCTCGGGTTAATCTAATCACTCTATCATTCAGTGTACCACCGAGCGCCAGCTTGGCAATTTTCCCAAGCTTGATGCTTCAGTCCTCTGCCCGCGTGCTGAGCACGGCATCAGTGAGCTCCGACTGCTCAAAACGATAGTGACGTGGACGGCGGCCGCGGAGGAAAGCGAGCGGCAACGCAAGGAGACCGGCGAGGAAGGCCAGGCGGACGTCCGCGTTTGCTCGGCGGACCGACGCGAGGAAACCGGTCGGAGCACGTTCGAGGAGATCCGAGCCGAGGGCAATGATCGGGTCGACGATTTGGTCAACCGGCGAGGCCGGGGCGTAGCGCCGAATGAAGTCGCTCAGGGCGCGATCGAGCCCCACGTCCCAGCCATGCCGCTCACTGAGGAACCAGCGATGGTCACAGACGTAGCCGTACAGATCTCCCATCGTTTTCCCCGGAAACGCTTCGGCGATCCGTTCCGCCCGCAACACCTCCACCGTGAGCAGGTACTCACCGTGATACCAAGCACGCGCCGCTTCGAAAAGCGATTCCGCAAGTTGTAGTGGTCTTCGTCTAAATGGGAAAAGCCGAGGATCATTTAACACACTCTCCGGCCCACTACTCCTCAATTGGCGGAGCTCATGGCGATAATCCCGAATACGATTGAGCAGACGCGGATAGCGACCAGTCTCGGTCACGTGGATATCACGGAGTCCAGTCGCCGCCAGGAAAGCCCGACGCTCGTAATAGATCACGTTGGCTGGGTCATTTCGATCCGGCAGATACTCAACAACGTGTGCCTCGAGAAATTCTTGCCCTCGCTCGCGCGCAACGCGCACGCGATGGTGACCGTCGACGACGAACAGGTCGTCGCCGATCTGATAGAGTTCGAGAGGGGGAACGCGACCGGCCGCGAAAAGATCGTGGACGCGTCGGGTGCGGACATCCATCGCCGGGTTTCCTCGACTCCGCCGATAGCGGAAGCATGCGTCTAGCTCAGCGGCACGACCGACCGAGCCGACGATCCGGCGGACTTCAACTGTCTGTAGACCTCGGTCGCAGCGAGCGTAGGCCCGGCGGCGCGTCATTTCAACTTCAAAAGAGAGAATGCCCATACATCAAGCTCGAGTTCGCAAATTCGTTCCGTCTCTGGTGGGAACCCCCCTGCTGAGTCCAATCTAGCAGGCACCAGCGTCACTTTGGCGGGTCTGAGCGCCCAAATTCGGCGCTGTCTAGATTATGCAGCAGGCAGGTAAACGGGGGATGAGGATGAGTCAAACGGGGGGTAAACATTACGTCACGGCAACAAAAAGACCCGGCGATTGGTGACGGCCCCGGAATCGCCGGGTGGAGGAAAAAGAGTTAAGGGATGCAACCCCATCCTGCCACGGAATCGGGCTATTGTCTATTTTGTTGGCGAGCCTCTTCCCACACCTCGGCTCAGGAGCGCTTTCGTGGACTGGTCGGGCCTGGCCGGTTGCGATCATGCTGGCTCTGGTCGCGATGGTGCTCGTCCGACCACGACCAGTCCTCGGCAATCTCATCCCAGGGCGCAAGTCGCCGGCGGGGACGTTGCTTCAGTTGAGTAGCCATGCCTCGAACCTCCGGAATACGGTTAAGTTTTAGGTTAGCAGAATTGGCTCCGGGATTCCGTGAGAATTCGATTAGTGGCCGTCTCGGAGCGTCGCACGTCTGGACTGGTGGAGAACCAGCACGCACTGGCAGATTTTGACTATCATAGTCGTCACTGCCGTATTAATCTATCAGTATAGTGGAGGATTCTCGTGTCAACAAATTACGCAACAAGCAATGAATTCCAGCAGGAAAGTGAGCGCATTGAAGCGCTTTGGCGGCCTGAGATCGCTCGTCTGCGCATACCGAGTATCGGCCAGTCCGAGGCTGCGCTCCTGGCCACCTTCGCCGCGGCAAGCAGCGCTCGGCGCGCTCTCGAGTTGGGCACAGCGATTGGCTACTCGGCCGCGTACCTGGCTGCGGGCATGGGCCCATCGGGCCAGGTGACGGCAGTCGACCTGAATCCTGAGCGCGCCCGGGTCGCTCGGATGCTCTGGACGCAAGCCGGCCTCGCCGATCGGATCACCCTGTACGAGGGCGACGCGCTTCAGCTTACGCCGTCGTTCGGGACCGGATTCGACCTGGTTTTCGTCGATCTGCTCTGGGAAATTCGCGAGAACGAGAGCGGTCGTCAGCTCGCCCGTCAAGTAGCGAGCGCGCTTCGTCCGGGTGGCGTGCTCGTCGCCGATAACTGCGGCCAGCAGATACCAGCGGCCGAAGGACTCAAAGCAGAGATCGCGGCCGGGTCGTTCCGGACGACCCTGCTGCTTCCCTTAGGCGACGGAATCTTTGTCGCGGTGAAGCAGTAGCATCTTTAACACCTTGGAAAACTGGTCGAGTGCCTGCCGCTCTAGTACAATATTATTGTTATTGTTATAGAGGTAGACGCCCTGGAGCGGAGCGACGATGAAGTCGCTCGTGAGGTGTCATGTGGTTAGATTGCGAGCGCAAAACCTTATCGGAGACGGTCTCGACTGCGATTAGCAGATGGAAGATTGGCTTCTGCAGATCCGTCGTGGGCCAACGCCGCACCGACGGCCTCGTGGGCCTTGGTCGCCCCCTCGTCGTCCTCATTCATCCGCGAACGGGCAATTTTTGGCGGCAGCGTCGCCGCTTGCGCCAAGGAGGGCGTTTTGAATCTCATCTCCCATCGCTTTGTACGCGTGCTCTGGCTGATCGTGGCTTGGGCATATCTGCTTCTCGTTCTGGCTGCCGATCTTGTCGTGTGGCCCGGCAGCAATATCTCAATTCTGTACGCGCTGCCCATTCTGATCGCCGCCGTCTACGAGTCTCCACTCTACGTCAACGTCGTTGGGACGCTAACCCTTGTTCTTGCCATAGTGAGCCTCATCATCGGAGAAACCCCGAAGATCATCTGGCCCGCGACATTGCTTGGCCTAGCCGGCGTGATCTACCTCTCGAATATTCTCGCCTATCACAGTCAAGAGAGCCGTGAGTACCGGAAAAAGCGCGATTCCATTCTTAACGCTGCTCAAGAGCTTCGCCAACTCATGACAGTCATTCTTGGATACACTCAAGTACTCTACGCGCGACCAGAGCTGGAGCGTCCCACACGCGACCGTATTCTGATCCGGATCGAAGACGCCGCTCACCGGGCTAACCAAGAGGTTGCCGATCTGCTGAGAGCGCTCTCCTAAAGATTCCAGATCGTATACTCTGAGACGCTCAGAGCGAAAGCGCTGGCAAACTGGGGTCATTCTATGAGCGCTAGGGTCACACCCTTGCCCGTAGTTCGCCCGAGATCCCGCCCATGTTCATCGGAGAGAGAAGCTACGAGCACACCAAACAAAGAACCCCTTGAATGAATCAAGGGGTTCTTTGGCACGAGTGGAGGGACTCGAACCCCCAACCGGCGGTTTTGGAGACCGCTGCTCTGCCAAATTGAGCTACACTCGTCTGCGCAATAAACTATACCAAAATTTACCCCACAAGGCAAGAGCTGCGGCGACCGCGCGGAATCAAGAGGAGTCAAGGATGATCTTTACTGGTCGCATGCTTGCCAGCGCCGATGGCACCACCGTTTGGGAGAAGCTACGCGGGGAGGGCTACGCTTTGCACTTTGTGAAAGGCGGGCTCGTCGTCGACCTATCCGAGGCGGAATTTGCCACGCTCGCCAGGCTTTTTCCCGAGGCGCTCACTACCACCCAACTCCCGAGGATCAGAAGGATCATACTCGACGGCTCCAGATCCTCCAGGCGGGGCTCACCGACTTTCTCAAGCGCGAGCGAAATCCGGTCGGCTGAGCCTTGACCATGGGGGGCTTCCCGGCTGTAGAATATCCGGCGAAGCTTGTCGACGAATCTAAACCGTGAGGAAGAATTCTGTGCCGACTATCGTTGATCGCTGGCCGCGCGGCCTGCTGGATCCACCGGAATGCCCGGTCTGCGGCGGTAAAGAGCGCGATCCCGAATCGATCGCCTGCTGGCACTGCGTGAAGGGACATTATTCTGATTGCCAGTGGATCCGCAACGTCGCGGACATGATTCCGTCGCTTTCACCCGCCGAAAAACGCGTCTGGGAGCGTCTCACCCAATTACTACCGAACGAAGAAGTTCTCCGCCGCTTGGGAACGCCGCGCCCGCGGTAAAGCTCGCCCTGCTCTCTTCCCTTCAAGGCGAGGATGCTCTCTTGTTCGACATTAGCCATAAAAGTAAGGTACGAGAAACGCGGCAACGTACCAGAGGTCGAAGAGCACGGTCAGGCTAACCAGGGCCGGCACGCACCAGCGCTGGCCTTGACTGGGCCAGAGGGCGGCGATGCCATCGACCAAGACGAGGGCAATCGGACCAATCAGGGAAAATAAATAGCGCCCCTGGGGCACCGCGTGCGGATTGAAGTAGAGCGAATAGAAGAGCATTGCTCCGAGCGCCGCACCAACGATGCCGAGAACACAGGCAAGCAAGGCACGACGTGACCTCGACGTGAGCGCAACGAAGCCAATCCGCCCCCGGAGTACGGCGTAGATGGTGCCAAGAAAAGCCAAGCCGGTCACCAGGAGGAGGGCCTGGTAGACGAAGCCGGGGCCGGCCCGCGCCGCCCAGCCAAGGTACGCCCAGAAGCTTTCGTAGAGCCAGGAGAGGTAAATACCGTAGAGCGGCAGCGCTGTCGCCGTGTAATGGGTTGGGTCGAAGATCTGGGCGAGCTGGGTTGGGTAGTCAAGGGCGAGCCGATTCAGCCGAACCAGGAGCGCGGGATGCGCCCATAGCTCGGCACTTCCGCCGCCGACCAGGAGAATCGCGAAGAACAAACTGCGTACCAGGGCACCTCGGGTCCAGGTTCCGAAAAGTAAGGCAAGGAGGACGAGCGGCAACAAGAGGACGACCGTCCGCTTGGTCAAAAAACCAATCCCCAGCAGAATGACCAAGCCAAGTAAACGCCGCGCTGACCAGCCACGGCTGATTCCGCCTACCGCGATGAAGGCAATCGCTCCGCCCATCAAGTATGCGAACGCATCGTTGCTGAGGATGCTATTCTCAGTCGTGAATTGAGGCAACCAGGTCACAACGAGTGCCACGCCGACCGCGAGGTCGGGTCGATTCGGCAAGACTTCCCGGGCGAGCGCCCAACTCAACCAAATCGTCGGCACGAAGAAAAGCAACCCCGTCAGCCGAAGTAGCAGTAATTGGAAGGTAAGCGGCTGGCTCCGGAACATGTGATAGACGGGCAGAATCACCAGGTAATAGAGCGGCGCGCGCTGGAGCAGAGTCGACGATAGTCCCCAGATCTGCTGGTAGTTCACCGGGAGCACTTCTGGCGTCGGGCGTCCGGTATATTCCCAATAGCGGAATTCTGCCAACGATTCGATGATCCGACGTTCGAGCGTTGGATCTACATCCGTCGGTGACAAAGATCGACGCAACCGGTCGAGCAGTGCCACGTATTCGTAATGCTTTGGCTCGTCCGGCCCTTGCCAGGGTGGAATGATCCCGGCGTAGACGACGACCCGAAGTGCAGCTACCAAGGCCAGCACGATCAGCCATCGTCTCCCTAATTGCTTCTGCCCCATTGACGTCCTTACCTTGGGGATGGTACAATGCAGTTCGAACTGCTGTTCGGAAAACCGTCCGGAGGAATCGAGCCGTGGAATATCGCCGTTTGTCGACGCGTCAAACCCAGATTCTCGAATTCATTCGCCAGTTCGTCCGCGACCACGCCTATCCTCCATCGGTCCGGGAAATTGGCGACGGCGTTGGGATTACCTCGACGTCGGTTGTCGATTATAACCTGCGCGTTCTCGCCAAGCGCGGCTACATCCGCCGAGATCCCGACATCTCGCGGGGAATCGAGATCCTGGACAATGACGGCGAGCGGCTCGCTGAGCGGGTCAGTGTGCCTGTGATGGGCCAGATCGCCGCGGGCGCCCCCATCGAAGCAATCGAGGGGCATGCCGAACGGGTGACGTTGACTCAGGACCTGGTTCCCACCGAGGGGGTTTTCGCGCTGCGGGTACGTGGCAAGTCGATGATCGAGGATTTGATCGACGACGGCGACCTGGTCATCGTCCGTCCCCAGGATACCGCCGACAACGGAGCGATCGTCGTCGCCTTGATCAACGATGGGCCAGGCACGGAGGGTCAGGTTACGCTGAAGAGGATTTACCGTGAAAAGGATCGCATTCGGCTCCAACCCGCAAACGCCACTATGGAGCCAATCTACGTTCGTCCGGACCAGGTGAAAGTCCAAGGCCAAGTCGTCTGCCTGATCCGCCAGATGAACTAATCTTCCAGCACCACTGCCCAGGGGAGTCATTCCGAGCGACCAGTGGGAGCGAAGAATCGACGGTGCGGGGGGAGATTCTCTGTCACCTCGCTCCTCAGCACGACAACGGGCGGGGTAGAGCTAACGCTGTCATCGACCGGTCAGGTCGACGATCAGCAACTCGACCGCGACATCCTCGGTTGCCTGACCGGTCTTGATCGACTGATCCACCTCGGCCAACCGCTGCATCGCGGCGATACAGCGGTCAACCCCGAAACTCCGCGCTTGTCGCCCAAGCTTCTGCGCGACCCGTGGCGGCAGCTTGAGCGCGCTCGCGAGGTCTTCTCGCTGCGCCATCGCTTCCTGAGCGATCAAGAGCAGACGGATTTGGCGCGTCAGCATCACCAGCACATAAACTGGTGATACGTTGTTGGCGAGCAGATGGCGATAGGCACGCAATGCCCCGACTCGATCGCCCGCGCCAACCGCGTCGACTAGATCGAAAACACCGTACTCGTGGCTCTCCTCGACCAAGGTCTCGACATCACTCGCTCGAATCATTTGGCCATTGGCGTAGGTGACGAGTAGATCGAGAATGAGATCCAGTTGGCGCAGATCGTCGACGGCGAGCACGGCCAGTCGATCTAACGCCGCTCCTTCGATCCTTCCGCCTTTCTCCTGGACCCGCCGGTTCAGCCAGATAGTAAGTTGATCACCCCGCGGCATTCCGCTGGTTTGAATCTCGCCGCCGAGTTGCTTGACCACTTTGAAAAGCGCGTGATCGGGACCGAACTCCCGATCTTCGACGAGGACAAGGTCGGTGCTTTCAGGCACCTGGGGAAGATAGGAAAGAAGCTCTTGCTCGCGCTCGGATGAACCTCGTCCACCGCGGCGTGAAGTCGACGCACCGGCCATGTTATCCACGGCATCGCTCCGGTCGGTTGATGTTCCCCAAAAACGGCGGACAATGACCAACCGTCGCTCGCCGAGAAAAGGCAGCGCGCTGGCGGCACCCCGCAATTCGCCAACGGTCAACCGCGTACCATCCAGAGTCGTCGTGTTGAGACTCTGGATCTCGGGCGGTCCCAAGCGAGCACGCAGCGCCGCCAGGCGCTCTTCGCCAAAAAAGTCGTCCCGTAGCAGATAGATCACGCCGGATCAGGTCAGCTCGACGACGGCCCCCGCGGCTTCGAGCTTCGCCTTCGCCGACTCGGCTTCTTCCTTCGGCACAGCCTCCTTGACCGGCTTTGGCGCCGCCTCGACCAGATCCTTGGCCTCCTTCAGGCCAAGAGCAGTCAACTCGCGCACCGCCTTGATCACGTTCAGCTTGTTCGGGCCAACTTCCTTGAGGATGACGTTGAACTCGGTCTTCTCCTCGACTGGCGCGGCTGCAGCCGGTGCTCCAGCCGCGGCCGCCGGAGCCGCCGCGACAGCGACCGGAGCCGCGCTGACGCCCCAACTCTCCTGCATCAGCTTTGATAGCTGAGCGACTTCCAAGACGCTGAGAGTATTGATTTCGTCGAAAACCTTCTGGACACGCTCGGACACTGCCATGTCAATCAACTCCTTTTTTATGCTGGTTGAAGCTGCTTTTCACGCTCGTCGAGAGCGTGGACGACGCTGACCAGGACGCTGTTCACGACGTTGTAAACGCTGGCTAATGGGCCTTGAACCGCACCAACCAGGTTGGCCTGAATTTGCCCTCGCCCCGGCAAGGCTGCTAGCTCGGTTACCTCTTCACCGGAAATCACCTGCGGCCCGAGCATGCCACCTTTCAGGGCAAGAATACGCGACGTGCGCGCGAAATCAGTGAGCGTACGGGCAGCAACGATCTCATCTCCCGCGCTGAACGCGACAGCGGTCGGCCCTTCGAGCATCTTTTCCATGCCTGGTCGCCCCGCCTCGCGGGCCGCGATCGCCAAGAGCGTGTTCTTGGCAACTCGGTAGTCCACACCGACTTCGCGCAATTGTCGGCGGAGATTCGCCAGGTCAGAAACCTTCAGTCCGCGGTACTCGGTCAAGAATACGACCGGGTTCTCCCGAAATCGCTTCTCGAGCGCTTCGACCTCGGCGATGTTCTTCTTATTCGGCATGGGTCACCTCCTTTCTCCCGATGATCACCCGCTAATCGTCCAGAAAAAAAGCCCTCGGGCCTCCAGGACCACGAGGGCATACGGACAAGCGACGTAAGCGGGGCGCTTCATCACGCCACTGCAGATTCCACTTGAACCGGACCTCGGCAGGGTAATCGATTAAGTACATTGGTACCCCTGCTGTCTCTGGTACGGCGAGAAACTATTCCTCTGTTAAGGATACACTACGCTGCGGGCATTGCTAATGCGCCAGATAGCTCGACTGGCACGCCCGGCCCCATAGTCGGCGCAAGGGTCACGCTGCGGATGTACTGGCCACGCGCACCGCTTGGCTTCGCCTTCTGAATGGCGTCAATCAGTGCCGCCATGTTTTCCATGAGCGCGCGATTCTCGAAATTGACCTTGCCAATTGGGACGTGAATGATCGCCGTACGGTCCAAACGGAACTCGACTCGACCCTTGCGCGCGTCGCGCACAACACGTGCCAAATCAGCCGGCTGAACGATCGTGCCCGAGCGTGGGTTCGGCATCAATCCTCGACGTCCGAGGATTCGGCCCAGTCGACCGACGCGCCCCATCATCTCTGGAGTGGCGATCGCCACGTCAAAATCGAGCCAGCCCTCTTCGATCCGCTTGATCAAATCGTCACCGCCAACATAATCCGCACCGGCTTCTTCGGCCAGTCGAATCCCTTCACCTGAAGTGAAGACGAGCACGCGCACCTGCTTGCCCAAACCATGTGGCAGCAAAGCAACGCCACGCACCATTTGATCGGCGTGACGAGGATCGAGCCCCATGCGCATGTGCAACTCGACCGTGCCCGGGAAGGTTGTGTAGGCAACCTTCTTGACGAGGTCGACTGCCTCGGCTGGCGTGTAGATACGCCCCGGCTCCACGAGCTTCGCCGCTTCTAAATATTTCTTTCCGTGCTTACTCACAAGAACTCCTCGTGGTCTTGGCGGAGAGTTAACTCTCCTCCCACCCCTGAGTCTAGCAATCTATCTATCAAGCCATTCTCCGCCTTAACCTCCCGCTCAGCGAGAGGAACATCAGAGATCGGCTAATCCTTGACAACAATCCCCATGCTGCGGGCCGTGCCTTCGATCATCCGCTCGGCCGCGCCGAGATCCAGGGCGTTCAGATCCTTCATCTTGGTTTGAGCGATTTCGCGCAGCTTCTCGCGGCTAATCTCGCCAACTATCGCCGTGTTGGGACGCCCAGACCCCTTTTCGACCGCAATCGCCTTCTTCAGAAGATCGGCCGCCGGCGGCGTCTTCGTCACGAAAGTGAACGAGCGGTCTTCGAACACAGTAATCTCGACCGGGATAATGCTCCCAGCTTGCGCTGCAGTGCGCTCGTTGTATTCCTTGACAAACGCCATGATATTCAGTCCATGCTGGCCAAGCGCCGGGCCAACCGGAGGGGCCGGCGTTGCCTTGCCGGCGGGAATCTGCAGCTTGACAATCGCCTTGACTTTTTTCGCCATGCCTGTTCCGCCTTACAACTTTTCGACCTGCAGAAAGTCCAACTCGACCGGCGTCTCTCGTCCAAAGAAGGACACCAGCACGCGGACCTTGCCGCGTTCGTGGTTGATATCGTCCACCACGCCAATGAATTCAGCGAACGGACCGTCGATGATCCGCACGCTTTGCCCCTTCATAAAGGCAATCTTCACTCGCGGCGCTTCTGCCTTCATCTGCTTGAGAATTGACTTGACCTCGTGTTCTGGCAACGGAATCGGCGTGTTCCCCGAGCCAACAAAGCCGGTGACTCCCGGGGTGTTGCGAACCACGTACCAGGAATCGTCGCCGAGGAGCATCTGAACGAGGACATAGCCAGGAAAGACCTTGCGCTGAACGGTTCGCCGCTGGCCGTCTTTGACCTCGACCTCATCCTCGACGGGAATCACAACGTTGAAGATCTTGTCTCGCATGTCCATCGACGCGATCCGGTGCTCGAGGTTCGTCTTGACCTTGTTCTCGTAGCCCGAGTAGGTGTGGATAACGTACCACTCAGCTCCTTCGGGCACGTGCTTTTCCGCCGCTGGCTCGGCTGGCGCCACTGGAGCGCTAGTGTCGATCGCGTCGCGGTCCACACCATTCTGCGCTTCTCTGACCACGGTTACGCCCCACCTAGAATAAGTTGGAAGATTTTCTGCAAAATTACGTCGGTAACGCCGATAAACGCTGCAACTGCGAGCGATACACCGATCACCAGTGAGGTCAGGTTGATCGCTTGTTCCCTCGACGGCCAGGTGACTTTCCGTAGCTCCGACCGGGTATCATAGAGAAACTGGGAAATCCCCTCGGTGAACCGCTTCCCAATCTCGGTTGGCGAATTCGAATGAGTTGACCGCGACGCCTTCTGGGATCGGATCGGTCGGACCGGCTCTGGCGGAGCCCTACGCAGCAATTTCATTGACGTCTACTCCTCACTACGAACGACCTACCGCCCGCACCGCATCCGTTGTATCAAGTCGGTTCAATCGACCGGGGGAACGGTACTTGACCGGACCTAAAAACGCGGCAGGTCGAAGAAGTCTTCGACTACCGCGCGTCAAAATAATGATACGTTATGCCCGATTCGATGTCAAGTGTGGTATAATCCGCGCAGAGGCATCTGAGCGGTAACGCAGCGATGGTTGGTGCGACGTCGTGGAACCAATCGGTCGTTATCTTTACTCCCATCAGTGAGTAAGGGGATGCATAACCTTGGCTATCCTTTTCCCCCTGTCCCGTGCCTCGACTGGCTTCATCACCCCGTCAGTCCAGCTTTGTGCTTGGCAGACACGTCGCCAATGTGCCGATTCATTTTCACCTGATTTATCTGATCAAATCGCGTCCCCCTGAGCCATAGGACGCGCCGAGAGGAAGACCGGACCGCTTACGCATCAATCGCCAATGACGTCGGTTGAGAATCGCAACCCCTGGACTCTGCTCGGGGTTGGAGGATGGGAGGCGGTATGAGTCAAGAGCAGGCTTTGATCGAGGTGTTAGAAGCGATCCAACACTTCGACCACCCCCGGGAAAGCTTTCGCCAGATTGCTGAAGGTATTCGCCGAGCGATCCAAGCATCCACCTGTTGGTGTCTCACTTTCAATCAACACAAAGCCGAAATCATTGCTGCCTCGTCGGCCGTGGATCGCGCAAAATCGACCGGGCCTCTGCCCATGCGAAGTGGACGGCGTCGTCCTGAGATCCTCGGTGAAGAATCCATCAAGTCAAGCGTTTTGCTTACCGAGATCTGGGAACCGACCACGGAGAGAGACTTCCTTTCCACAGATTTGTCCCGTCTGTTCGCTTCTGTCGGCACGCACGAAAATCAAGAGGTTGGAATCCTCGCAATACGTTCCGCCGATCGGCCTTTTCGAGCTTTCGAGCGAGCCCTCTTCGCTATCTTAGTCCAGCTCATCACCTTCTGGCTGGCTGTTCAGCGGTCGCATTGCGAGCAAGAAGAAGCCCGCCAATTCGCTGACGACATCGCCTCGATCGTCGGCCACGAGCTTCGAACACCGTTGGCCGGGGCAATGGGCTACCTCCAACTCGCCGGGCGTTGGCTTGCCTATAACCAGACGGAGCCAGCGGGCAAGGCAGTGAATGCTGCACTTGAGCTCTCTCGGGCCTTGGAACGTGAGCTCGAGGACCTCCTCGAATCAAGCCGACTCAGCCACGGCCGCGTGGGGCTGCAGCGCATTTCCTTCGACCTCGTCGAGCTCGTCGAGAGCGTTGCCAATAGCGCCCGAGTCGCAGTCCCCGATCACGGGATCAGCCTTCAAGCACCACCATCTCTTATGGTTTACGGCGATCCATTACGCCTGCGCCGGGTGTTCGAGAATCTCGTGGCCAACGCCTTGAAGTTTTCTCCGCCGGGCACCAACGTTCGCCTCGACATCCGGGTCCAAAAGGAATTTGCTCTCGTGATCGTCTCCGACGAAGGTCCGGGCATCGCTCATGAGCATTTGAGACGGATCTTCGATCGGTTTTACCAAGTCAGCGACCCGACCCGACGACCACGTGGGCTTGGTCTGGGCCTAACTCTGGCCCAGCAAATTGTAAACGCGCACGGGGGCAGGATCTGGTGTACCTCCCAGCTCGGCCGAGGGAGTAAATTTCACGTGCTGGTTCCCCTCGGTCCCAGACCTGGCGACTTGCCTGAGTCCTACTCGCCACCAGAGTAGGCAGCCGGGTCGATCACTGCCTCGATCACGGTGACGCCAGGGCGATCGAGCGCTCGCTCGATCGCCCTGCGCACCTCGGAGACAGTGGTCACTCGCTCGCCGGTGGCGCCAAAACCCTCCGCGATTCGAGCGAGCTGCGGCGAATCGAAATCCACCCCCGTTGGTGGGTAGCCGCGGCCAACCTGCCCCAGCTTAATCAAGCTCAGGCTTCCGTCAACCAGAACGACGATCGGGAGACTGATGCCAAGGCGCACTGCGGTCTCCAGCTCGCCCAGATACATGCCGAGGCCACCGTCCCCGACGATCGCCACGGCTGGCCGCTCTGGCCAGAGTAGCCGGGCAGCAATCGCTCCCGGGATGCCGGTGCCCATCGAGGACAAGCCGTTCGAGACCAGGTAGGTTCGCGGCTCATAGGCGGTCCAGACCTGACCAAGCAGGATCTTATGCGCACCAACGTCACTCGCGACTACCCCCTGGCGAGGCAGGATCTCACGCACCGTCTCCATGACCGTCTGAGGCGCTAGCCCACTCGCACGCGGCTGGAGCGCTGCCCTCAGGCGGCGCTTGTGCTCGGCAATCCGCCCCGTAGGCCACTGAGCCGGGCGAGCGCCTTCGGCAAGCTCGGCGAGCGCCATTGCGACGTTTCCAACAACTTCTAGTTGCGCCGCGTAGAGCTGATCCACGTTCGCGACGGTGTCGAGGTGAACAACCGGCGCGCTGAAGCTCCACGGCTTGATCAGCTCAACGACGTCGAAGCCGGCAGTGAGCAAGAGGTCCGCTTCCCGCAACAGTTCATTCACGACCACTTCGCCGGCCATATCCATGACCCCGGCCGACAGCGAATGATCTTCCGGGAAGACTCCCTTAGCCTTGGGCGTAGTCACGACCGGCGCGCCCAGCGCTTCGGCCAATCGCGCCAAGTGATTGCCCGCCTGGCAGCGGACTGCCCCAATGCCGGCCAGAATTGCTGGTCGCTTCGCTTGGCCGAGCAAGGCCCGGGCCTTTCCCACCGCGGGCGACGACAACGCGCCAACATCACCAAAGCGTACGCCCCGAACCCCTCCAGTAAACTCTTGCGCCGCGACGTTGCTTGGTACTTCAAGGTGGACCGGACCAGGCCGCTCGGTTGTTGCCAGATACAACGCGTGCTCAACCGCGGTTGCCGCCGTATCGCTGGCCACGCGGATCGACGCTTTCGTAATCGGCGCAAAGAGTTTTGCCAGATCCAATCGTTGGTGGGGAGACCGAATCTCCCGATCGGTCGCCAACTGAGCGGTAATCGCGATCATGGGGCAGCGGTCAAGGAACGCCTGGGCAACACCACTGACCAGATTAGTTGCGCCCGGTCCCAGCGTCGAAAGGCATACTCCCGGTCGCCCGCTCAACTCGCCCCAGCTTGCCGCCAGGAATCCCGCCGTCGCCTCGTGGCGCGTCAAGACAAAAGGAATCTCGACCTGGCGCAAGGCCTCGATGAAGTGAGCAACTTCACCGCCAGGATGCCCAAAAACATAGCGGACCCCGGCATCCGCCAGGGTCCGTGCCATGCGTACCGCGACCGTGCTCACGCTCGGCCCTCCAGTTCACATTTTGTAGGAAGCGCTCACCGGCAGGACGAAAATGATGCCGGCCGAGGTGCGTTGATTGCTTTCGGCCTGGGTACGATGACAGGTATCGCGCAAGATTTGAATGACCTCGTTCGCGCGCTCATCTTCGACGCCGGTGAGGATCGTCGAATTCCCTCGCTTAAGAAACCCGCCGGCCGTGTTGATGCGGGTTGCTCCGAAACCGTGTCCGATCAACTCATCCACGGCCTTACTC
The DNA here is from genome assembly GCA_021324795.1 of Chloroflexota bacterium. GTDB lineage: Bacteria > Chloroflexota > UBA6077 > FW602-bin22 > CADDYW01 > JAJPIK01. Next base: position 237 of record JAJPIK010000008.1, on the reverse strand, counting down.
GCATCATGATCCTGGACGATGGCGACGATCAGCTTCATTCGCTCTTCCCTTTCGACCCCATCTCCATTGAAAATGCCGGAATGATGATACCCAGCCGCTCCAAGTACTGTCAATCCATCCGTCAGGTCCGTCGAGCTTTCTTCAGGGCCGGCAACCATGGCGGTCTCCCCGGCAAGGTCACGGTGGCCCCAAGGGGTGCTTCCCGAGATAAAAGCAATTGCGCAGATGGGCGAGCGC
>JAJPIK010000061.1 GCA_021324795.1 Chloroflexota bacterium | reverse complement strand
TCTCTGGATGGCGACGCGAGCACCTGACGACATCCTCGCCTGGTCCCGCTGGCGCCGTCACCATCAGAAAGTCGCCCAGGCGTCTCATCGTCGACGCCGCCTGAGACGAGAAAGGGAACTGTAATACTAGTAAGCTGGTCTTCGAGTACTTCGACCGTTACGCGCTCATTATGTCGGTGCCTGTCTTGGCCGAAATCGTCGAAGTTCTTCGCCGTCCGGAGCTAACCCGTCGGTTCAAGAGCCTTCAAGGCCTGGATCTCACCGAGATTTTCTCGATCGTCCAGCAAGCAGGGGTGGTCCAGGTGGGGGAGGTTCCCGCGGTATCGCGAGATTCCAAAGACGATAAGTTCCTCGCCACGGCCGTGGCCGGCAGAGCGTCTTACGTTGTCAGCTAGGATCGCGATCTCCTCGACCTTGGCGAATACGAACAGATCAAGATTGTTGACGTGGCAACGTTTATCAAAATTCTGGAAGGGAATTCAAGGCATGGGCAAGGCAGACACGCTATTGACTATTGATTCGGCACCGGCTATCCTAACGCCCCAAGAGGAAGACGATTGGATGACACAAGAGGGAATCGGGGCATGAGGCAACATGGAGCATGGATCCACTTGCAGGCCGGGGACGACTGGCGTCTTCCGCTACTAGCCGTGATCATCGGTGATAGCACCGGATTCATAATCAGACCCGGACGTGGTGCGGCGGCCGAGAAAAGTTTCCTTGAACTCGACGCACTTCTCAGGGCAGGCGCACAAGCGGTAAGTGACAACTATACTGTATGGATCAAGTTGGTCTGCACGGCGGTCCAGATCACGTGCTCGCGGCAGTTTGACGCACAAGGACAGTTGATTCCTATTCCCGACACGGTCGTATCGACATTGGTGACGGCGTTGAACGTAGAGGACGCATGAGCGAGCTGAAGGGGGGAACTGCGGTCTGCTGGCGGGGCCCCAGGGTCGAACTCGCAATTGCCCTGACTGACGGAAGCTATTCATTGCCGTCTACCCGGCGGTTCGGCGTAACCAGGTGCAGGCTAATCAACGCGCGAGGTCCGATAGCGACGACGGCCGAACTCAGAGAACGCTACCAAGGCGTACACATTGCTACGACCGGCGAGGGATGGGCTGATTTGGTCAAGCGCCTAATCACCGTCCTCTGCGCACTTACTTCGTACGGCTGTCTTGCCGATTTGAAACCGAAACACGGAACTTGGCGGATCTCGATCGCAATTGGGACCGACTGCGGCGTGGGCGAATAAAGGCTATTGCAATCGGGAGATCTTGCGATGGCACGGCTGGATGTGGGATCGGCGCCAGGTATGCGCGCACGGCCGCCGTTCGGTGGGCAAAGTGACGAAGTGTGGGTAAGCGCAACGAGAACGCGCCCGAGCCCAACGGAGAGTCTGCTGCTCTTGCTCTATGCTAAGGGGCGGCCAGCTTCTGGGCACGCAGGGTGGGGTGGAGAGTGAAGCGAAACTGGTCCACGGTCGCAATCGCTGCGTTCGTACTCGCGATGCTGATGTCCGCGCGTCTCGGCCCAAGCGCTACGGCTCAGACCGCGCCGCAATTCCGGATTTACCTGCCGGCGCTATACAACCTCGACCAGTCGGGCACGCTCAACCCAATCCCCTCTCCGACAAGCACCGTAGGTCCAGCCTCCACCCCAACTGAGACAATCAGCACTACCCCAACGTCGACGGGTACAATGAGCCCGACCGCACTCCCGACCAGGACGCCGAGCCCGACTCTAACGCCGACCAGGACGATGAGTCCGACTCCTACACCGACCCAGACACCAGATGACGGTGTGGCCGCCGGCCCATGGCCCCTGTTCCATCACGACCTAGCGCATTCCGGACGCGCTCCGTACGTCGGCTCTCAGAATGGTTCCTTCAAGTGGCGCTTCGGCACAGGGAGCTGGATATATTCGTCGCCCGCACTTGGGGCAGACGGCACCATCTATTTCGGCTCGTACGATGGATACATCTATGCGCTGAGCCCGGCCGGCTCTCTCAAGTGGCTGTATCCTACAGGGTATCACGTCGATTCGTCGCCGGCGCTGGGGGCGGATGGCACCATCTACGTTGGGTCTGATGATAAGTACGTCTACGCGCTGAACTCCGACGGCTCCCTCAAGTGGCGCTACCTCACCGGGGGTGCCGTCCAATCTTCCCCGGCGATAGGAGCAGATGGCACGGTTTACATCGGCTCCTGGGATGACTACCTCTATGCGTTGAATCCTGATGGCTCCCTCAAGTGGCGTTACCTCATGGGTGGTGCCGTTAGTTCATCGCCAGCGGTCGGAACTGATGGCACGATCTACGTCGGCTCCGACCATTTGTATGCGTTGAGCCCGACTGGTACCCTCAAGTGGCAGTACCTGACGGGCGCTTTTTCACCAACGATTGGACCGGATGGCACGATCTACGTCAGCTCTGGAGACCACTGCCTCCATGCGCTGAATCCCGACGGTTCACCCAAGTGGTACTACTGCACGGGAGACGCTATCTTCTCCACATCCGCCCTTGCGGCGGACGGCACCATCTACTTTGGGTCGGAGGATTGCTACCTATACGCGATAAATTCTGACGGCTCCCTCAAGTGGCGCGACTTCCTGGGGCGAAACGCCGTGGGGTGCGGCGTCGGTTCATCACCGGCACTGGGGGCGGATGGCACCATCTATGTTGGGTCCGTTGACAATAACATTTATGCTCTGAATCCGGACGGCTCCGTCAAGTGGCGCTTCCTCACGGGGGATATCGTAGCATCGTCGCCAGCACTGGGGGCGGATGGCACCATCTACGTCGGATCATACGACCATTATCTCTACGCGCTCGGACCGTAGAGGTCCAAATATCTCTTGCCGAGTTCAGACGGCGAGTAACCAAGGTGGCGAAGAAGGTGTCGCCCGCCGTGGATGGAGAGACGCCGCCCACAGCGGGCGAATCGGTGCGTCAGAACGTCAGGAAGAGAAGGGCTGAGCCGACAGCGCTTCGCCGCCGAGTGCGACCAAGGCGCGGCTACCTTCGTTCATTCATCAACTCCGCGCGTGCGTGACCAGCCATGCTCCACCTACTTCATCCGGATGTTCACCGGCCCCGAAGACCGCCGCTCCTGGCACTAAAGATTCAAATGCCGCATGGCTGGGTGTGATATTCTCCAATTGGGGAGGATAGCAAATGGATTTAGAACTCAACGGAAAAGTGGCGATCGTCACCGGTGGCAGCCGTGGCATTGGTAAGGCGATTGCGCGGCAGCTCGCGCTTGAAGGGGTCGACGTAGCGATCGTGGCTCGTGATCAGGCAACGCTTGCCGCGTCGGCGAGTGAACTGACTGGCGAGACCGGACGGCGCATCGTGCCGATCGTCGCCGATACCGGCGACGACCAGTCCGTCCGTCGCATGGTCGAGGAAGTCGCCGCCGCATTCGGCCACATCGATATTTTGGTGAATTGCGCCGCCAGGCCCGGCGGCCAAGCACCACCACCAAAGCTGGCCGAAGTGAACGACGAAGTCTTTTGGGCGGACGTAAACGTCAAGGTAATGGGCTATCTGCGCTGTGCGCGGGAGGTCGCCCCCTACATGATCTGTCAGGGCTGGGGGCGAATCATTAGCATTAGCGGATTAGCGGCGCGCTCGACCGGCTCGATCGTTGGCAGCATGCGCAACGTCGCGGTCGCGGCAATGACCAAGAATCTGGCCGACGAGCTTGGGCCCCATGGGATCAACGTCACCGTCGTGCACCCCGGCACGACCCGCACCGAGAAAACAGCGGGCGTCGTTGCCGCCCAGGCCAAGGCTCTCAGTGTCTCCCCGGACGAGGTCGAACGCCGGATGGCCGAAAATAACTCCGTGCGTAAGATTATCGACGCTCGGGAAATCGCCTACGTCGTTACTTTTCTCGCCTCGCCTAAATCGATCGCGATCAATGGCGACGCGATCGCTGCCGGGGGGGGCGTCGGGCGGTCAATCTACTATTGATCGGAGTGATTCCTGCGTATTTCTTACGTGGCTCCGACTTTCTCCTAACCCGGCTCAGACTATTCTTAGAGCGCTTTTCGCGTACGATCCTAATGGGGAGGTATTTCACTTTCCACAATGTGAGGCAGAACAGAATGAGTCAGATTATTCTGCGTGAGAAGCTAGCTTTAAGGCACCCGATCCTGATCGTCGCTCTCGCCGGTTGGAATGACGCCGGACGGAGCGCGACGATTGCCGCGCAACAACTGATCTCCGAATGGTCTGCCGTCGAGTTCGCTGAGCTCGACCCGGACCTCTTCTACGTTTTCAGCGAATCTCGTCCTTGGGTTCAGCTCACCGAGTCTGGCGAGCGGAAATTGAGTTGGCCGGGTGTCTCCTTCTATGCCCACCGGACCAAGAGCGATGACTTGGATGTCATTCTCCTCGTCGGAACCGAGCCTGCCTTGCGCTGGCAAGCCTTCTGCCGGGAGATTGTTGAATTTGCTCGTGAGCTCGGGGTGAGCATGGTCGTCACCTTAGGTGCCTTTCTTGCCCAGGTATCGCATCAGGACGCGGTATCGATCTCCGGCTGGGCCTCGCCACGGCAGCTCCATGAGCGACTAAAGGAAGTCGAAGTCAGTCCAATCAGCTACGAAGGCCCAACCGGCATGATCACCGCTTTGAGCACCGCCTTTGCCGAGGCGAAGATGCCAGTGGCCTCGCTTTGGGCCGCCCTACCGAACTATCTTGGACCAACTCCAAATCCAAAGGGCGCGCTTGCCTTGGTTCGTTGTCTCGATCGCGCTTTCGGTCTCGGCGTCACCTGCCATGAACTGGTGAAAGCAAGTGAGCAGTTCGAGCGTCAGGTCAATTACGCGGTGCAGCGCGCCAAGCTGATGCCCGGGGTTGCGCTCTTCCAAGCCGAAGGCGAATCGGCCAAGCCAGTCGAGACGAACGAAGCGTCGAGTTCAACCTCGACGGTTGCCGACCTGCCCACGGCAGAAGAGGCGATCCGGTTTGCCGAGGATCTGCTAAGACAGAACCGGAAGAGCTGAGTCGACCCTTACCCCTAGTATTGAGGGTGTCACTGCGCGGTGCTCCAGGAAGAACGCGAGATTCTCAAGAAGGCCGCGTGGTTGCCATGGGCAGGGTCAGCGTCTGCGGACGACGACGCCAGATCGGCAGGCGACGCTGGCACCGGACCGGGGTGGGCGCATCTTTGTCCCCGCTGTCGTCGGTGCGCCCACGGGGAGAGGGGAAGATTCCCCTTCTCCCCCGACTCAGAGTTCCTGCATCTTGATCCAGCCACGGCGCAGGGCGTAGACCACGGCCTGGGTTCGGTCGTTGACCGCGAGCTTGCGGAGAATCGAGGTGATGTGATTCTTGACGGTCTGGTCGGAGATCTTCAAGGCACGGGCGATCTCTTTGTTGCTGTTCCCGCGCGCGATGTAGTCGAGCACTTCGATCTCCCGGGCTGAAAGTGGAACGAAGAGCGGCTCAATCTCTTGACCGACCAGGCTCAAATCACGGAATTGCTTGAGGACGCGCGAGGCGACCAGTGGACGGGTGAGAACGCTTTCGTTGATCAGGTATTCGCCCGCGCTAACTCGGCGAATCCCGTCGAGCAGATCTTCCGGTTTGACATCCTTCATAAAGAACGCCGCGGCGCCCACCTTGATCGCTTGGAAGAGTTGCTCTTCGTCGTCGTAGGCGGTGAGTAGAATCACCGCGGTACGCGGCAGGTGAAGCTTGACGGTCCGCGCTACCTCCATGCCGTCGCCGTTCGGCATCTGGACGTCGGCGAGAACCACATCCGGGGCGAGTGCTCGGGCGAGGGCGATCGCCTGACTCCCGTCGGCGGACTCGCCGACGACGTCGATATCAGGCTGCGTCTCGAGAATGCCGCGGATGCCCTGGCGAAAGATCGGATGATCATCCGCGATCAGCACTCGGATCTTGTCGACAATCTGGTCAGCCGCCATCGCTTACCCTCCCTAGGCGCGGCGCTGGAATTACCCTCATTTGCTTCCCTCCAACTTCCCGTCTTTCAACCAGGGTCACGCGACAGCTAAACGCCGCGTGCCCTCCAGCCGTGTCGACGATCAATTGCACGTTCTGGCGTGGCCAATCCAGCCCGGCCACGTCCCGCGCATTTGGGTTAGAGCGTGGGCGTGGCCTGCGTCGCGTTATCCAGCTCGCCTTGAATCGCGCTGAGTAGCGCGCCTCGCTCGACCGTTTCCTGTTGCCCGGTGACCATATTTCGCACTACGACTTCGCCCCGGCTGATCTCGTCCGGGCCAAGAATCACGACCAGTGGAATGTTTTTTCGGCTCGCGTAGCGCAGTTGGTGCGCGAGCTTGTCCAGCCCCATGTAGACTTCCGTATTGACGCCAGTGGCTCGCAAGCTCGCCGCGACCGCCAGGGAATCTTGCAAATACTCCCGATCGAAAACGGTGACCAGGACCTCGGTGACGGTGTTGCGGACCTCGGCCGGCGCCATGCCCAGCGCGTCGATAACGTCGATGAGCCTTTCCAGTCCCAACGAGATGCCCACGGCGGGATATTCGGTCGGTCCGAGCAACCCGATCAGATGATCGTAGCGACCACCACCACAAATGCTGCCAATACGTGGCGTTTCGACGACGAATTCGAAAATTGGACCGGTGTAGTATTCCAGGCCGCGGACCATATGCAGGTCGAGGTGATAGTACTCGGGGGGAACTTCGGCCAGCGCCAGGTAATTGAAGAGATCGCGAAGCTCCTGGATTCCCTCAGCGCCGATCGGAACGTCGCCCAGGCGCGTCGCGAGGGCGTCGAGCACCTCGGCGTTATCACCAGACAGGTCGAGGGTCTCGAACAGGCCATCAATCAGCCCGGGAGACAATCCGAGCTCAGCTAGCTCGGAACGGACGTTTTCGGCGCCAATCTTGTCCCATTTGTCGGCGATCCGCCAGACGCCTGGAGCCAGCTCCGCCGAGATGCCCAGCCGGCTTGCAATTGCTTGGAGAATCTTTCGGTTATTGATCAAAGCACGAAACGAGCTGAAGCCAAGCTGACGCAGCGCGGTGTAGGCGACAGTCACGACTTCGGCATCGGCAACCATGCTCTGGGAGCCGACGACGTCCACGTCACACTGGTAGAACTCGCGATAACGTCCTTTCTGAGGACGCTCGGCGCGCCAGACGGGCGCGATTTGATAGCGCTTGAACGGCTTGACCAGCTCGGGATACATCGAGACGACCCGGGCGAGCGGCACAGTGAGGTCGTAGCGCAAGCCGACGGCCCGGCCACCCCGGTCTTCGAACTTATAGATCAGCTTGTCGGCTTCTTCGCCAAACTTCCCTTCGAGAGTCTCGGCGTATTCGATCGCCGGGGTCTGCAATGGCTCGAAGCCGAAGCGCTCGAAAACGCGACGAAGCTGGTCGGTGACGAAGTGGCGCAGGATCATCCGGGCAGGTAAGAAATCACGCATCCCCTTGAGAACCTGCGGTGTAGCCTTCATGACGTGCACTCCGAATCCGATCACGCGTTGGCGAAATTATATCATAGGGACTGGTCACTACTATGAGGCTATGCTAGCATGTGCCTCATGCTTTTACGGATTATCGATGACGTTTCCTTGGCCCGGGCGACGGTGTTGCGTCGCCGGCCTCCGGAAGATACGTTCCTCCCGAGCCAGGTCCGCGAGCGCATTCGTCAGGTTTTCGGAGCCGACCTCGATGCCGAGAGCGTCGTCCGCGCAATTATTCGTGCGGTCCGCACGGATGGAGACCGCGCCGTCCGACACTTCAATCAGGCCTTTGACAACTGTTCGCTCGAAGCGTTGGAAGTCGCGCCCGAGGAGGTCGAGGCAGCGTGGCAGAGTCTGCCCGCGGTCACGCGCCAGGCGATGGAGGTTGCTGCTCAGCGCATCCGCCGCTTCCACGAGCGGGCCATGCCGCGCAACTGGTTCGATTTCGACGGCGACAGCGCCTTTGGTCAGGCTTTCCGACCGCTCGCGCGGGTCGGAGTGTACGCACCGGGCGGTCGGGCTGCTTACCCTTCGACAGTACTGATGACGGTGATTCCAGCCCGGGTGGCCGGTGTCGATGAGGTCGTCCTGTGCAGCCCGCCCGGACCGAATGGCTTACCCCACAGGCCAATCCTCGCCGCGGCGCGCATCGCCGGCGTCGACCGAATCTTCCGAGTCGGGGGCGCCCAGGCGATCGCCGCGCTAGCGCAGGGGACGGCAGCGATCCCAGCGGTGGACAAGATCGTTGGACCGGGAAACCTGTTCGTCACACTCGCCAAGCGCGAGGTATTCGGCCGGGTGGGAATCGACCAGATTGCTGGGCCAACCGAAACGCTGCTGATTGCCGACGACACCGCCTCCCCGGCCGCCGCGGCGGCTGATCTGCTCGCTCAAGCCGAGCACGATCCGTTGGCGACGGCGCTGCTAATTACCAACGAAACTGGCCTTGCCGCGGCGGTTAGTGAGCAGGTCGAATTGCAGATTCGCTCCCTGCCGCGCCAGGAGATCATCGCCGAGTCGCTACGGGCGAATGGCGCGGTAGTGGTGACCCCCAATCTAGCAATCGCCTTCGACCTCGCCAACGAGTTCGCCCCCGAGCATCTTTGTTTGATGGTGCGGGACGCCTGGTCGTGGCTACCGCGGGTGCGCAACGCCGGTGGCATCTTCATCGGCGAGCGCTCGATCGAGGCAATTGGCGACTATACGGCCGGTCCGAGCCACGTTATGCCGACCGGAGGCACTGCGCGCTTTGCCTCGCCATTGGGGGTCTTGGATTTTCTGAAAGTATCGAGTCTGTTTGACGTTTCGCCGAGCCTATTTCGGGAGATCAGTCCAGCGGCGATCGCCCTGGCTGAAGCCGAGGGGCTGGAAGGGCACGCCGCGGCGATTCGTTTGCGTCAGGGAGGCGATCGAGGCTAAGCATGGCACAGGTTCATTCGGATGTACGCCGGCTGTTGCGCCGCGACTTGGACCGGATCGAGGCGTATCCAGCCCCCCCACCCCTGGAAGACTTTGCTCGGTCGGTTGGCGTTGCTCCTCACGACGTCCTCAAGCTCGACCAGAACGAGAATCCCTATGGCTGCTCGCCACGAGTGGTCGAGGCGCTCCGGACCTACGATTGGTACCACATCTACCCGGATCCGGCTCACCGCGTCTTGCGCGAACGACTCGCGAACTACGCCGGAGCGCCGGTCGAGCAGATCCTGGTTGGCAATGGCTCGGACGAGTTGATCGAGCTGATCTTGCGCATGTTCGTCGAGCCGGGCGACCGAGTCCTGAGCTTTGCCCCGACGTTTGGTTACTACGAGACAGCAGCACTCGCCGCGGGAGCCGAGTACGCCACCCTTGATCGCGGATTGCGCTTCGAGGTAGATCCAGAACAGGCTTCCCGCGCGCTGACCGACCGGACCAAGGTCGTCTTTCTCGCTTCACCGAACAATCCGACTGGCAACGCGACGCCGCTGGAAACGGTGCGCGCGCTCTTGGCACTCAACGTCGTCGTCGTCGTCGACGAAGCCTATTTCGAGTTTCATCGCCAGACCGCGCTTAAGCTGTTTGCCGAGGGCTATGAGAATCTGATCGTCTTGCGGACGTTCAGCAAATGGGCCGGCCTGGCCGGCTTGCGGCTCGGCTACGGCATCTTCCCGCCGGCCTTGACCCCGGCTGCCTGGAGCCTGAAGCCTCCCTATAGTGTTAGCCAGGCGGCACTGGTGGCCGGGGTTGCTTCGCTGGACGACCTGGCCTATTTGCAGACGACGGTCGAGAAGATCCTGATTGAGCGGCAGCGGCTGCAGGCTGGACTGGCTTCGCTCGGTTATCTGTCGCCGTACCCGACCGACGCGAACTTCATTCTTTGCAACGTGATCGGTCGCTCGGCATCGGAGCTGCAGCGAGCGCTTGCCGCGCGAGCGATTCTGGTCCGACGCTACAGCAGCCGACGTCTCGAAAACTCGATTCGTTTTTCCGTGGGACGCCCGGAGCATACCGATCGATTGCTGGACGTCCTCGAGGAGCTAAGGTGATGGCCAGTGAGAATCCCCGCCGAGCACAGCTCGAGCGACGTACTCGCGAAACGAACATCGTCGTCGCGGTGAACGTCGACGGGACTGGCCACGCCGAGATCCGGACGGGCGTCGGTTTCCTCGACCATCTGCTCGACGCGGTCGCTCGCCACGGCTTGTTCGATCTGACGGTGCAAGCCGAAGGGGACCTTCAGGTAGATTCCCACCATACTGCGGAGGACGTGGCCATCCTCCTTGGCCGCGCCTTCGACCAGGCGCTGGGCGACCGCCGGGGCATCAGCCGGATCGCCCATGCATACGCTCCGCTTGACGAGGCACTAGCACTAGCGGTGATCGACATCAGCGGACGCGGCTACGCCGAGATTGACGCGCCGATCAGCGAGCCAATGCTTGGAACGCTCGACTCGGACATGGTGCGCCACTTCCTTGCCTCGTTCGCCGTCGAAGCGAAGCTCACGTTGCACGCCCAGGTGCTGGCTGGGCGGAATGGCCACCACCGCGCGGAAGCCCTCTTCAAAGCTTTCGCCCGTGCGCTGGACGCCGCGACGAAGATCGACCTCCGCCTGGATGGCGCGGTGCCGAGCACCAAAGGGACGCTGAGCTAAACGTCCGGCCCCTGCGCTAAGACCGGCGTCATCGTGGCGATAACCTTATCAACCGCCTCTTTGGCGGTTGTCTTGCCGCGCCAGACTTCGGTGAGCTCTTTGGTCAGATCATCGTCGAGCTGATTGAAGTATGGACTTTCCGGGATCGGGTGGGCGTTTTTCTGAGCGTCGACGAACGGCTTCATATTGAAGTCTTTCATGGCGCTCACGAAGTCGTCCACCGCCGGTACGTAGGCGGGAAAAACGGCGCCACCTTTTGCTAGGGCGATTTCCCCCTCTTTGCCAAGCCACTTCACGTACGTCCAGGCCGCGTCCTGCTGCTTGCTCCCGGTCCAGATGCCGTAGCCGAGGCTGTTCGTTTCGCTGATCCGCCCTTTAGGCCCGATTGGCAGGGGAGCGACGTCCCATTTGAAGCGCGTGCCGATGTTCTTCCGGTAGTTGGCGAGAACCCAGTCCCCGTTTGTCGTCATCGCGGCGCGGCCGGCCCAAAACATGGCGTCGGCATTCTGGGTGGCATAGTCTTCGACCGCCGGCGACACCTGATACTTCGCGGCGAGGTCACCACAGAACTGGAGGGCAGCGAGCGCCTCCGGTGAGTTCAAGACAATCTGCTTTCCCCAGGATTTATCGAGGACGTCGCCGCCGTTCATCCAGACGAAGTTCCACCAGAAGCGTTGGCCAGCGACCGGCCCAATGAAGCCATACTGACGGTTAGGACCACTGCCTGTCGTCAGCTTCTTCGCCGCTTCGAGCAGGTCGCCACCGGATTCAGGATCCCATTTCCATTGATCGGTCGGATAGGGAACGCCGGCCTTGTCGAAGAGGTCTTTGTTATACAGCAAGGCAACGGTATCCCAGTCCTTTGGAAAGCCAAGCTGCTTGCCTTTGAACCTGAAATAGTTGACGTAAATCGGGCCGTAATCCTGAAATGAGATCTTGTCGCGGCTGAGCATGGGACTCTGGTCGACGAGAACGTCTTTTGTTGCCAGGGTGGGATACCAGGCGGTGCTGAGCCAGAAAACGTCCGGTGCGGCGTTGCCGGCGAGCTGCGTTTCCAACTTGGTCAGATAGTTGTTGACAGTGTGTTGGACATCGATCTTGATCTGGGGAACCGCTTTCTCGAACTCGTTGATCATCGCCTGTTCGACGTCGAAGTGGTTATTGTCCCAGAGCTCGAAGCTCAGCGTGATCGTCTGGCCGGACGGCGCGGCGGTGGCTTGAAGCGGGACAATCGACTGGGGGGCAGCGGCGGTCGTTGGCTTGGCGCTGGGTAGACTGTTGGACGGATTACTTGCCGGTTGGGCACTGGGATTGGTCGGAGGATTCGCGGTGTTGCTCGCTGGGCCGCTGCAAGCAGCCGCCAGCAAAGCCACGCCCGCGGTGACCGTCCCCATGAGTGCTCGTCGACGTGTGATCGTCGGTCGTTCCATATCCTCTCACCTTCGCTTCGTTGCTGTCTTCAATCAACACGTAGAGTGCTTCAGCAACCATGCCCTGATCTGTGCAGAGACGGAGCACCAGCCCGTCTTCGACAGGCATCGACTGATCCGTTAGTCAGTGATAGGTACTCGTTCAATATATGAAAGAAGATATCCAGATGTCAATGCATTAGTCAACGGTCGTTGTCATTTCGAGCGACAGTAGACCGGAATCAGCGTTCTGTCCGGCTGAGATCCTTCGCTTCCTTCGGACCGCTCAGTAATGAGGTGCACCGGAAATGCGACGGGCGGACTAACGGGCCGCCAGCGGCTCCAACTCGAAGGAATAATCTTCGATGACCGGGTTCGCTAGGAGGCGGCAGCACATGTCCTGGGCAGCTTGCTCGGCGGAGGGACGGTCCGGGGCGGTGAGCTTGACCTCGAAGAACTTGCCGGCGCGCACGCTGCTCACGTCGGTGAAGCCGAGCTGATGCAATCCGCCGCGGATGGCGAGGCCCTGGGGGTCGTTCACCGCGGGTTTGAGGACGACGCAAATGCGGGCGATCCATTCGCTCACGTGGCATTCTCCGGTAGGGAAGCCCCGACTAGCCGTCGGTAGGCTTCGTGGTATTTCTGGGTGGTACGCTCGACAACGTCGGCGGGGAGTGCCGGGGCGGGCGGCTGCTTGTCCCAACCACTCGTCTCGAGCCAGTCACGCACAAACTGCTTGTCAAAGCTCGGCTGATCCCGGCCCGGCTCATAGAGTTCAGAATCCCAGTAGCGCGACGAGTCCGGAGTGAGAAGCTCGTCGATCAAGGTCAAACGGCCATTGATCAGACCAAACTCGAACTTCGTGTCGGCGAGAATCAGGCCGCGGCCAAGGGCGTAATCCCGAGCAATCTGATAGAGACGGAGCGAAGCTTCGATAATCTGGCGGGTCAGCTCCGCGCCGATGAGATTGGTCATGTGGCCGATACTGATATTCTCGTCGTGACCAGTCGCCGCTTTGGTCGCCGGAGTGAAGATCGGCTCCGCGAGGCGCTCGGACTGACGCAGGCCAGCCGGTAAGACCGAGCCACAGACAGTCTGGCTTCGCCGGTATTCGTTCCACGCCGAGCCAGCCAGGTAGCCACGAACGACACATTCAACGTCAAGGCGTCTTGCCTTGCGGACGAGCATGGATCGCCCAGCAAGCTGCTCGGCGTATTGATTGAGTGGAGTGGGATAGCTCCGCGGATCTGTGCTCAGGAGATGGTTTGGGACGACCGAGGCCAGTCGCTGGAACCAGAAGGCGCTCAGCTGGGTTAGCACGCGGCCCTTGTCTGGAATCGGGGTCGGCAGTACAACGTCGAACGCGGAGATTCGGTCAGTTGCCACCAGAAGCAGGCGATCACCCAAATCATAGATATCACGGACTTTGCCCCGGAAGAGCAACGGAATGCCGGGAATCTGACTTTCCGTCACAATTTGCGAAGTCATCGTCGGATCCCTTGACGTAGGCGGCAACCTGCGCCATGCTGAATGCATGAGTTTGCTGCCCCGAGAGGACGGCAGAGAGTCGATCGAAGGTGATCGCGTTTCCGCGTGGAAATATCTTCAACCACGAGCGATTGAAAGCCCAGCAAACTTGACCCTCCCTGAAGCGTTCGTGCTTCAATTGTTATAAGTATAAGCTACGCGATGAGGCCCCTCAACACGGTGGCAAGAAATTTGTTCTCTTTCTGGTGAGTTAAACGCTCTCAGTATCCTGATAGACAAGCCCGAGGAGTGGATGCTATATTGTGCGAAACTCGTGACGGGCTGGCATCACGCTTTTTAGTCTGGTGGAGGTAACGCGGTGGAGTTCGGCGAAACGCTTGCCCGTTTCCGCAGAAACGTCGGCATAACCCCGTCGTCGCTAGCGCGAGCGGTAGGGCTCGATCCGCAAGGCATCGAACGGATCGAGCGAGGAGAAGCTCGTAATCCCGACCGTCAACTGGTTCTCGATTTAGCCCGTGCTTTGAATCTCAGCGACGCGCAAACCGACGAATTACTTTGGTCAGCAAATCACCTTCCCCATAAGATGCGCTACTACGAGCCATTTCACGAAAGTCGTGACGAGCACAAAGTTGCACTCTTTGTCGATCACGAAAACGTCTATATTGCCTTGAGTGAACTCTTGCGGACTCTGCCGCCCGAGGTGCAATTGCAGGAGCGCCGTAAGATCGAGCCTTCCTGGCTGGCGTTTCAGATGCGCAACGCCGCCGAGCAGATCGGTTTTGTCAAGGTGGCACTGGCGGTTGCCGATTGGGAGCGCCTGCCGTCTGGCCAGGTTAAGGAATATTTGAAACACTTATATCAGATCGACTACAATCTGCCGGGTCGAAATAGCGCCGATTTGAAGCTCAGTGATGCAATCAGAAATGTGCTCGAACAGGACGAAGACGATGATATCGACAGCTATGTGCTCGTGACCGGCGATGGTGGGTATCTTACCGTCCTTGAAACCTTGCTGCGCCGCCAAAAGCGCGTTTACGTTTGGGGTGTACGTGGTGCGGCCAGCGCCCTGCTACAACAGCACGCGACGGGATTTTCTTGGATAGACGATTTGATCGGATTGTCAGCCAGTCGGTGTGATGCCGATGGAGCACGGACCAATCATGTTGTTGCCTGCGCTGACAATAGCGCGGGGGAAACGCTAGGTTTGCCGGTGGGAAACGACGTCAGCCGTCTCGAAGCGCTAGCCATCCACCTTTCAAAGTATTTACGAGTCCGTTCGTGGTCGTTTATCACTTTCGTTCGTCTGCTCGCCTTCTTTGATGAAACAGGCGTCTTTGGCCAGAATAGGGAAGAACAGCTCGCCTGGCTTTCTCACGCCAAGGAGACCGGCGTCCTCTGCGAGGAGATCGTCGACGACCCGGCGGATCCATCGCGAATTGCTCGCCGCTTTTCGCTCAATGAGTCGCACCCAATGGTCAAGCGTGCCCAGCTCATCCGCCTTCGTATTGGTGAGATCGTGCCGGCGACGGGAAGAGGGGTCGCGTTTGGCGTCGTGGTCGACCGTTTGCTCAATGATCCGCAGCTTCAGTTGACCGACGTGCAGGCGAAGAACTGGCTGACCTGGTTCCACGAGGCAGGTTATCTGCAAGCGGAGCAGGTACCTCAC
Organism: Chloroflexota bacterium; assembly: GCA_021324795.1. Taxonomy (GTDB): domain Bacteria; phylum Chloroflexota; class UBA6077; order FW602-bin22; family CADDYW01; genus JAJPIK01. Next base: position 11,386 of record JAJPIK010000061.1, on the reverse strand, counting down.
TTTCGTAAGGAAGGGGTCACGGTTACCTTACTCCACCAGGTTCCCGGCGCGTTCGATCTCGTGGCGCCGACCGACGGGGAAACCGATCACGAGCGGATGCAACGCGCGTCAGAGTTCGCAGCCCTGCGCCTGGCGAACTTTCTCGAGCGTCATCCGCACTTTGGCTGGATGGCCCTATCTCAGCTCCTCAACCGAATGGCGGCGGTGATTGGTGCTGACGCAACGTCCTCGGCCTTGTTGAGTCGGCAGGATGCGAAGCAGGCAATTGCTCTGGCCGAAGAGAGCGGCTACCTCCGGATCGAGCAGATTCCCAACGTCAAAACCGGCGGCATGACGACGGTGGCGCACCTGAATCGCGAAGATAGTCGAGTTGCCAAAATGCTCGCCACGCGTGACGTGCTGATTCGCAGGCTCGCCGAGATGCTGGTGAGCCGGCCGGGTGTCGCGCGAGCGACGTTTCAGGCGTCGATCGTCGATGGCATGGGACTCTGTTTCGAGGAAGCCGGCGCCTGGATCGATTTTCTGATCTCTGATGGCATCTTTATCCTCGACCTCGACCACGACGGGTCGCCCGGTGTTCTGCGCACCGACCAGCGTGACCTGATCGTCTCGCGGGTTCTCTTCCGCGCCACGCCGGTGCCCAACTCGTAAGAGGTATAGATTTTCCTTACTTCTGCCCCTCTCCCGCTTCGAGCGGGAGAGGGCGTATTCTAAATCCCCTGACCCTCTGGGAGAGGGTTAGGGCCTGCTTTGAACCACAGTGAAGAAGTGAGGGGCGGCCCGTTGATTTTGGCCTTAGAGCCCTTGCTTTGTCTCGCCCTGTCCGGCCTGCTGTTAGTGAAGCGGAGGAGCCTGTTCGCCCTGCAGTTGCTGCGGCTGTGAGACCGGCTCGCCAAAGATTGGCTCTGGCGGCTTGGCTTCGACTAGGTCCTGGCCTGCCGCCCGGCTCGGCGTTGGCGTCTCACGGACCTGCAGTTCGTTCTTGACATCCTTCACCCCCGCTACCTGCCAGGCATCCTGATCGGCTGATCGCTTGGCCTGGTCCGAATTGACCTCGCCGCTGAGCGTCACGACGCCATTGTTCACCGAGACTTTGACTCCGAGCGAACTGACTATCTCGTCGTAGAAGAGAGCGGTGTCGACGTCGCGCTTGATGTCTTCATCCGAACGCGTAGGCGCCTGTCCCGGGAACGGACCGTGATCGCCCATGTAGTATACTTTCGGCTCGACCTTCTCCTCACGATACGGCATGCGGCCTTCGTTTTCAGCCACGTTGACCTCCTTGCTACGCTGAAGCGGCATTTGCATTGGGCTTAGGAAACCCCGGTTTGCGGCAAGTCTCGTGCCGCCCCAGGGATTGCGGGCAAGCGACGTTCACGGGTAGAATGCTGTCGGGCACTTGTTCGAGACGGGCGAATGAACGTTCAACAATTTGTCGAATGGTTTCAGGGAAGCGACTTCGGTCGACACGTAACCGGCGTCTGGCGCTTGCCGCCGCGCCCGGCCGAGTTTGGCGATTGGCCGAGTGGTCTCGACTCCCGGATCATCGCGGCGCTGATCCGGCGCGGGATCGCGCGACCGTACCGTCACCAAGCGATCACGCTTGGTAAGATTCTGGCTGGCAAGAACTGTGTTATCGTCACTCCTACTGCCTCCGGTAAGACACTCTGCTACAACCTGCCGGTACTCCAGGCGATTCTTACTAATCCCGAGGCGCGTGCTCTCTACCTGTTCCCGACCAAGGCGCTCGCTCAGGATCAGCTTGCTGAGCTGCAAGCTCTCGTTGATGCGATTGGTGTCGACCTTCGGACCTACACCTACGATGGTGATACGCCGGCCAACGCCCGCCGGGCGGTGCGCCAAGCCGGCCACGTCGTGATTACCAACCCGGACATGCTGCACACCGGCATTTTGCCTCACCATACCCAGTGGCACCGGCTGTTTAGTAACTTGCAGTACGTGGTGATTGATGAGATGCACGTCTACCGCGGCGTCTTTGGCTCGCATGTCGCCAACGTGCTGCGTCGCCTGAAGCGGATCTGTCGACACTACGGCGCCTCGCCCCGGTTCATTCTCGCTTCGGCCAGTATCGGCAATCCCGACGTGCTGGCCGAGCAGCTCGTCGAAGCCGAGGTTGAAGTCGTCACGGAAAGTGGTGCGCCGGTCGGGGAGAAGCACATCATCTTCTATAATCCGCCGGTCGTCAATCGCGCGCTCGGCATTCGCGCCGGCTCGATCTCGACGGTGCGTCGCTTGGCCGGTCAAATTCTCGCAAACCAGATGCACACGATCGTCTTCGGCCGGAGTCGTTTGGTCGTCGAGCTATTGTTGCGCTACCTGCGTGCGGATTCTCGTGCCGCGAACCTACCCGAGTCGGTAATCCAGGGCTACCGGAGCGGTTATCTGCCCAACGAGCGACGGGCAATCGAGCGAGGCTTGCGTGAGGGCAGCATTCGAGCGGTCGTGAGTACCAACGCCCTCGAGTTGGGCATCGATATCGGCCATCTTGATGCCTGTTTGCTCGTAGGCTACCCGGGCAGCATTGCGAGTACCTGGCAGCGGATCGGCCGAGTAGGTCGGCGCGATGGCGCTTCGCTCGCGATTTTCGTCGGGGCCAGCTCGCCGCTCGATCAGTTCGTCGTATCACACCCGGAGTATTTCTTCAATGCGCCGATCGAGAGCGGCTTGATCAATCCAGATAACCTGCTCATTCTGGTTAGCCACGTCAAGTGCTCGGCCTTCGAGCTTCCGTTTCATGATGGCGAGACGTTTGGCCAGGTCCCGCTCGTGCCGATCCTTCAGCACCTGGCCGAGGCGCGAGTTCTCTTGCGCTCGGGCGATGCCTGGTTCTGGATGGCCGAGTCGTTTCCCGCTCAGGAAGTGAGCTTGCGAACCGCGGCGACTGAGAACGTCGTCATCGTCGACCAGAGCGAGCCCAGCAATGTCAAGGTCATCGGTGAGATGGATCGGCCGAGCGCGGCGACGATGCTCCACGACGAGGCGATCTACCTGCATGGTGGGCGTCAGTACGAAGTGCTCCGTCTCGATTGGGAGGAGAAAAAGGCGTACGTTCGCCAGGTCGAGGTCGACTATTACACCGATGCCAATCTGGCAGTGCGATTGGCGGTGCTCGATCAGTTCGCTGAAGATAGTCTGGGTGATGGTCCGGGCCGTGCCCACGGCGAAGTCAGTATTACCTACCTCGCGACAATTTTCAAAAAGATCAAGCTTGATTCCCAGGAAAACGTTGGCTGGGGAACGATCCGCCTGCCCGAGGATACTTTCCATACGACCGCTTACTGGCTGACCTTTCCAGGAGACGGCCCCGCCTGGCGGGCCTCGGAGATCGAGCGAGGCTTGGCGGGCATTGCCCACCTGCTCGGAACGGTCGCTCCGTTGTTTCTGATGTGCGAGCCGCGCGACATCGGCACCTACGCCGAGACGCGCAGCCCATTTACTGGTCAGCCCACGGTGTTCGTCTATGACGCGGTGCCCGGCGGCGTCGGCTTCGCCGAGCGTCTCTACCAGAGTCATCGCATGCTGCTCGAGGCCGCGATCAAGCTCGTCGATGAGTGTCCGTGCGACGCCGGTTGCCCGAGCTGTGTCGGCGCGCCAATCGCCGCCGACGCTAGCGCCAAGACGGTTGCCTGCGAACTATTACGATGCGCGCTCGCGGCACTGGCCGCCGAGTCATAGTGATTCACGTGCAGGATCTCATACGATCACTCGAACGCCTTTTTCCACGGCGAGGCTCCGCTGATCAAACCGACTGCATCGACGCGGTTGCACGATCCTGGGGAGGGACGATCGTTCAACGGGAAGAGGGCGTAACCGTTCTGATCGAAGATTGTCGACCTCTCGGGAGGTCTGATTCTGAACTGGTAATGGATCTTGCCGAGCTGCTGAATCTGGCAGGTACCTCGTCCGATGACCTCGGTCCGGTCGTCTTTCTCGATATCGAGACCACCGCCTTGAACGCGGGAACCGGTACGCTTGTCGTCGTCGTCGGACTTGGGTATCGCGACGCCAGCCAGTTCGTGATTCGGCAGTACGTCCTCCACGACCCGGCCGGCGAGCTTGCCTTTCTGGCGGCGATCGCGGCTGATCTCGGCCGATTCGCGAACGTCATCACCTTCAACGGCAAACGCTTTGATCTCCCCATGCTCGAAGGCCGTTTTCTTCTGAATCGACGTCCGGCTCCCTTTCCGAGCCGTCACCTCGATCTGCTCTACCCCGCTCGCCGCATTTGGCGGCGGCGGCTACGGCAAAGTAACCTGGCCACGCTGGAAGTCCAGGTACTCGGAGAGATTCGCAAGGCCGATCTTCTGGGCGCCGAGATTCCTCAACGTTATTTCGCCTTCCTCCGTGACGGCCAGACCGACTCTCTGTTGCCGGTGCTCGCTCACAATCGGCAGGACGTGCTGTCTCTCGCGCGACTGGCCGGGCGGATCGCACAACTCCTGGCCGGGCAGGGTGGGCCCTCGGTGGGCGCTAGCGATTTGCTCGGTTTGGGCCGATTGTTCGAAGCCAATGGTCGTACTACGAGGGCAATAAGTTGTTATCAAGCGGTTTTGGCCGGTGCGTCGGCAAGCGAACGGGCCGAGGCGTTCTTTCGCCTGGCCACCCTGGTGCGTCAGGCTGGCGACCTCGAACAGGCTGTCCAATTATTCACCGCGGTTGCCAGCTTCTCGACCGGGCCCTCTGCCCTGGCCGCGCTCGAATTGGCCAAGTACTACGAGCACCGCGTGCGAGATCCAGCCCAGGCGCTCGCTTATGCCCGTCGGGCGTTGCTCCTGACGGATAGCACTGCGGCATCGTTACGGAGCGATCTTCTTCGGAGAATTGCCCGGCTCGAAAAGCGACTGGAAGGAGCAGGCAGAAGGTGCTGACTACTTTCTCCTGAACCCGGGCACTGACACTGCGCCGGTCCGCGAGACGCTCGTTACGCTCTGCCGTGATGGGCACCGAGAGCCGGAGATTATGCCATGTCTGTCGCAGAGCGTCGCTCTGATCGCGGCCCATGGCTACTTGACTAATCCCCTTTAGTAAAAAAGCTGGGCCAATTCGTAGAGCGCGAGGTCGACGGTGCGGTTGACTTTGACGGCATCGCAGAGCTTGCATGGGACGATCTCGGTGCCGCGGAGGCCCGGCATATAGCCGTAACGACCTTCTTGGATGTAGTCAACTGCGGCCACGCCGAAGCGGGTAGCCAGGACGCGGTCGAAGAGCGTCGGTGGGCCACCCCGTTGGAGGTGGCCAAGCACGGTAACTCGGGTCTCGAAACCGGTCCGGCGCTCGATCTCGCGGCCGACGAGTTCGCCGATGTTCCGACGATCAAGGCGCACGTGACCAAAGGCGTCAGTTGTGCCGGGACCCGCGCTGGTAGTGATGTCGGGGACGATAGCCCCTTCGGCAACGACGATGATGCTAAAGTCTTTGCCCATCTGACGTCGGCGCTCGAGGTGTTTGCAGACGACCTCGATCTTGCATGGTCGCTCGGGAATCAAGATGAAGTCGGCGCCGCCTGCCAGGCCGCCAATGACCGCGACCCAGCCTGCCTCGCGACCCATCACTTCGACGACGAGCACCCGGTGATGTGAGCTCGCCGTCGTATGGAGCTTATCCAGCGCGTCAGCGACGATCGAAACTGCCGTGTTGAAGCCAATGGTGTAGTCGGTACCATTGACATCGTTGTCCATCGTCTTCGGAATACCAACGACACGGGAATTGTGCTCGTCATAGAGCTTCGCGGCAACCCCAAGCGTGTCGTCCCCACCGATCGCGATCAAGGCATCTAGGCCGTGTCGCTCGAGATTAGCCAGAACTTGGCGAACGTGATCGGGATTCTTGAACGGGTTTGTCCGGGACGTGCCAAGGATTGTGCCACCCAGCGGCAGGATACCGGAAACCTCGCGGACGGTAAGAGGCTCTATTCTCTCATTGTCGAGCAGCCCGGCCCAGCCGTTGCGAATGCCCAGCACCTCGTGCCCGTAGTAATCCGTACGGCGCACGACGGCCCGAATCGCCGCGTTCAGTCCTGCGCAATCACCACCTCCGGTAAGAACACCAATTCTCACGAAAAGCCCCCTCAGCGACTCGCCAGTTGCAGCAGATGCTGCTAAACTAGGCTTCGTTTGCAAGTAAAGAGATCACAACGCTATGTGATGTATACAATAGTTGCAACGAGACCCAGTCCGGAATTTGCGTGATGGTAGAAAATCGCTACTCCGCCGTTTGCAACTCAGGTGTAGGCATCTCTAAACCCAATCAGTAGGTCTCCAACAAGAGTGACGTCAAGACACGTACCATCCTCCTGGCCGCTCGACCCGCGCAATGATGAAGCCGAGCGAATCGTCGAGGCTCAGCACGGCGACGTCACCGCTTTCAACCAGCTTGTGCTCACCTATCAGGATCTGGTGTTCAACATCGCTCGTCGCCTGGTTGGCGACGACGACACGGCGAGCGACCTGACGCAAGAAGCTTTCCTTTCGGCATATCGTCACCTCGATCAGTTCAAGGGCGGCTCGTTTCGTGCCTGGTTGCTCCGGATCGTCACTAATGCCAGCTATGATGTTCTCCGGTCGCGTCGGCACCAGGCAAAGGAATCGCTCGATCAGTTGATGGAAGATACGGCGTTCGACGCTCCCGATCCCAGTGACCTTCCTGAACTATTAGCGCTGCGCCAGGAAACGATCCAGGTGATCGAGGAAGCTATTCACCTGTTGCCGTTCGAGCAGCGCTCGGTGCTGGTGCTTTGTGATGTCCACGGTCTGAGCTATGAAGAGGCGGCCGTGACGTTGCAACTCAATGCGGGCACACTGAAGTCCCGCTTGAGCCGGGCACGCCGCCGCTTGCGCGATTACCTGATCCAGCGGCGGGAACTTTGGGAAGGATAAGTCCGTTCATGTCTAGGAAGGATGACACGACGTCATGAACGATCAGCAATCGGCCGAGCGCGCGCCGCACGTCCACGAATTGCTCTCCGATTATTTGGACGGCCAGCTCGCCGAGGAGACACGCCAGCAAGTCGCGGCGCATCTGGAGACCTGCCCGCGCTGTCGTGCCGACTATGAAAGTTTGCGCCAAACGGTGCGCCTGCTTCAGCAGTTGCCAATGCGCCCGGTGCCACGCAGCTTTGCCATTACTGCCTCGACTCCCCCGCGCCGGACGTCGCTTTTCTGGCTGCGCGTGGCCAACGGCGCGCTGGCCGCGGTTTTTATCGCTCTGCTCGCGGCGCGCTTGGTGCTACCGGGCATTGGTCGAACGAGCGCCAGTCAGGCGGTATCGCCAGCCCACCCAGTCGAGCCCGCTGCGCGATCAGTGCCCGTGGCGAGTCCGGCCTCGCCCGGCGTGAGTAACGTGGCACGTCCGGCCGCCGGCTTCGCGCCAGTCAATCGAAGTGCAGCGAGTGTTCCAAGCACGCCAGGAAGAACGGATCAGACCCCGGCAGCAACGTCAAGCGCGGCGAGCGAAATCCAGAAGTCGGGACCGTCGCCAATGGTGGCCGCGGCTCCAGCCGCGGCAGCACGCGGCGCGACCCCGGCCGCCGCGCCAATGGAGGCAGCAGCGCCAGCCATTGCCGCTGCGCCGACGCCGATCCCGGTGACCTCGCAGGCCCAATCGGCCCCAGCTCCCATACCTCTATCCACTGCCCGGCCAGTAACCCAGCAGACCTGGCCGGTCTGGTACGATTTGGTGCTTGTTGGGGCGGGCGGACTGACCGTGGCTACGCTCGTGGTCGTGCTTCTCATTGGACGACGACGGTAGTGCTTTGGGATAGGTTGTGTGCTGGGTTCGGGAGACTAGCTTGCCTCTTATCATCTTGAGCAAAGCGAAGGAGATGTCTCCTAGCTCTGACCTGTTTACCCCTCTTTGAGGCCGGTCAAGGTCACTCCCTGGACGAAGGACTTCTGAGCGAAGAGGAAGATCAGGACGATCGGGATCACGGCGATGACCGCGGCGGCCATCATCAGGTTGACCTCGGTAAAGTCTTCCTGGCGATAGAGGGCAAGTCCAACCGCCACGACCTGTTTCTCGGTCGAGTTCAGATAGATCAATGGTCCGATCAGGTCGTTCCAGTGGGCAATGAAAGCGAAAGCCATGATCGCCACCATGATCGGTGTCGATAGGGGGACGATGATCCGGGCGAAGATGCCGATCCGGCTGCAGCCGTCGACGAGCGCTGCCTCGTCGAGCTCACGCGGAATGGTCAGGAAGAACTGACGCATCAAGAAGATGTCGAAGGCCGAGCCAAAGTAGGCAGGGACGACGAGCGGTTTCAGGGAGTCGAGCCAGCCAAGCTCGCGAAAGAGCAGGTACTGGGGAATCAGTGTTACATAGTGTGGAAGCATTACCGTGCTGAGCAGCAGAATAAAGAGGACATTCCGTCCAATGAATTCCAGGCGGGCAAAACCGTAGGCGATCCACGCCGATGAGATCAGGATGCCAAGAGTTGTCAAGATGGCATAGATAGCAGAGTTCTCGAGGAAAATCGCGAATGGGTGGGTGTTTTCGGCAAAGACGCCGAGGAAGTTTTGGAGCGTCCAATGGTGCGGAAAGAGAGCCGGAGGGATCTCGGCGATCTCGCTCAATGGTCGAAGAGAGAGCGAAACCATCCAGAAGAAGGGGAAAGTGAAGACGGCCGCGAGCGCAGTCGACGCGACGTACGCGAAGATGCGGCTAGCGATGTAGCGGACCTGGCGATACAGTCGTCGTTGGCGCTGCTCCTCTGAGGTCAGGACGTAGGCTCTGCTCATTGCGCCTTAAATGACTCCCTTCCCGCTGGCCCCTTCATAGTAGACCCACTTGCGGGCGAGGGCGAACTGGATCAAGGTAAAGGTCAGGAGAATCAGAAAGAGAACCCAGGCGAGCGCCGAAGCGTAGCCCATTCGGAAGCTCTCGAACGCTTGGCGATAGAGGTAAAGGACGTAGAACAATGTCGAGTTGACTGGACCGCCATTGGTGATCACGAACGCCGAAACGAACGACTGGAACGAGCTGATGATCGTAACGACGACGTTGTAGAAAATCGTTGGGGTCAGCATTGGCACGGTCACGTGCCAGAAGCGCCGCCAGGAGTTGGCGCCGTCGACCGAGGCGGCGTCGTAGATGTGCTGGGGAATGCCCTGCAATCCGGCGAGGTAGATGATCATCGCTGCACCAGGGGCGAATAGGCTCATGAGGATCAATGCGGGCAGGGCGTAGCCCGGATCGAACAGCCAAGCTGGCCCGTCGATGCCGAGTAAGCCAAGGGTCGTATTGATCAAGCCACCACGCTGACTAAACACCTGGGCCCAGAGGAGGGCAGTAGCAACGCCTGCGGTGACCGAGGGCATGTAGAATAGGGTTCGATAGATCGCGATGCCCTTGAGCTTTTGGTTGAGTACCAGAGCGAGCGCCAGCGCAATTACCTGGATACCGATCACGTGGACGGCAACGAAGATGAAGGTGACTTTGAGGGATTGGAAAAAGAGCGGATCGTTTGTGAAAAGAGTCAGATAGTTCGTCATGCCGACGACCTTAGGGGGGTTGATCATATCCCAGTTTGTCAGGCTCAGGACGAAGGACCAGACGAAAGGGCCCAGGGTGAAGGCAAGGAAACCGAGTAGCCAGGGCCCGACGAACAGATAACCAAGGAGATTGCTGCGCGAGAAAAAACGTCGAAGCATTGATCGGTGTTTACGGGCCCCGCGCGTCGGTCTGTGCCTCCGGTCCCCGAGTGGCTGGTCACTGATCACCGATGATTCCTCACTCGCTTCTCGTCACGGTTGCACTGGCACAGTCCAGCCGCGGTACGGTGTGCAACTCCCATAGGCCACCTCGCTGTTCGCCTTGGAATTAAATGCCTTGAGCACCTGTGCCACGTCTTGTTTCTGAATGTATACCTGCTGCATGGCATCGGTGTATTCGCGGTAGACCTGGACGCAGTTGTAGTGACGGAAGTGAATGCCGTAAGGTACCTTGAGAATATCGGTGAAGACCGACATGTGGCGCTTGGGATCCGTGCTGTACTCTTCTTGGTATTTCTTGAGCGTCGGAATCTGCGCTTTGCCATCTGCGAAGAACTTCTGAACGTCGTCGCCGGCCAGGAATTTCATAAATTGGTAGGCGAGATCCGGTTGCTTGGACTTCGCGTAAGCCGTATGCGGGTTACCGGATACCAAGCTCACCCCAGGCGTCCCTCGCTTCTGGCTGGGCCAAGGGGCAACGTCCCATTCGAACCGGTCACCAACCTCCTTGATGACCTGAGGAGTGCTTGCCGAGGCACGTACCCACATCCCGGTCTTGCCGCCAGTGAAAGTATTGTTCACACCGAGCTGAACGAGCGAACTCGCATCCTGATTCGTCACGACGACTTTTTTGTTGTCGACCCAGTCAAAGACGTATTTATGTGCGTCGATTGAGATCGGGGAATCGAGTGTGTACTTCATGTTCGCGAAGTCAGCCCAGTTGCCGCCGAATGTCCAGATGAACATCCCCATGACCTCGGGGATGCCGTCGTAGGACATGTCAATGCCCCACTGGTCAATCTTACCGTTGCCTTTCGACGCTTTGGTGAGCTGCTGAGCGATCTTGAGCATGTCGTCAAAGGTCCATTGCCCTTTGAGGACATCCCACGGATCAGGGGCACCGACTGCCTTGAGCATGTTCTTGTTGTAGTACACGGCGCGAGTGCCAATCTGGAAAGGCATCCCGTAGCTCTTACCGCACCAGATCTCGCTGCCAATCAGAGAGTAATCTTTCTGGATGTCGATGTTATCGGTCTTGAGATACGAGCCAATGTCGAGGATGTAACCGGCGTCGTAGAACTTGCTCCAGGAAAAATTATCGCCATTTTGGACGTCCTGAGCAGTACCAGCAACGAAGAGCGCGGTGAATTTGGTCATGATCTGGTCACGTGGAATCAGTTCGACCTTGACCTTAGCGTTGTGTGCCTGCTCGAATTTGGGGAAGAGTGGGGTGATCGGATCGGTACCTTCGGTGAACCACGTGCCAAAGGTCAGGGTGACCGGTGCTCCGACCGAGGGATTGCTTTCGGTTTTGGGCGTCGGATTCGTGGGGGACTGGCTGGATATCGAGGTCGGCGCCGTGGCCTCCGCTTTGCTTGGTGCGGCAGTGGGGCCAGCGTTATTAGTCGCGGGAGGAGTGGACTGGCAACCATCCAGCGTGACGATCGCGACCGTGCTCAGCGCTCCGGTCTGCAAGAAGGTGCGACGAGTGAGACGAAGATCTTTCACGCGGTGCCTCCTCGGAAGTTGTCGGGGAGTCCCCATTACTTGGGAGGGGGGACTCCGCGCATGGGCATGACTTCCCTGAATTTAGACAGACGTAGTCTAGCACGAGGTAGACACGTCGATCAATGACTTTGGGCAATTGCCGGCGATAG
>JAJPIK010000038.1 GCA_021324795.1 Chloroflexota bacterium | reverse complement strand
TCGACGAAGCCCAAAAACGCCCGCTGCTCGAGGCGGAACTGCTTGTAGAACCGTTTGGCGACCCGATCGACGTTGAATGAGCGTTTCAGCTTACCAGTCACCCTCACTCGAGGTTGTCGAAAATACGCGGCATTTGATTCCGTCCTTGACCAATGTCATCCTATTGCTGACCCGTCGACCTTGTGCTCACTGCGCCGCTCTGCGATAATTTCGGCCATCGGAAGCAGCGCACTGCGTTACCTAACGAGCGCGGATGGCACTCATTGTTCGTTGTCGCGAAGGGACGGCCGGGGAATCGCCCAATGCAGTGAGAGGCGGTGGCGCTGAGGGCGTTCGGCCGTGCGAGTCTGAGCAGAGCGATAGGAGGTCGAGAGTGAGCGACAACAAGATCGTCAACACGGTTCGCTCTTACAGCAGCGGCACGGTGGGCCGCAGTTTGAACGCGGTCGGGCATCACCATTTCATCCTTGACAGCGCGACCCTCAACGAGGAGATCACCTCGGGCGATGCGTTCCTGGCAGGCATCTCGTCCTGCGGGGTAAACATGGTCGAGGCGACCGCTCGGGATACCGGTGTACCGTTGGTCCGGACCGAGGTCACCATCGACGGCGTCCGGACGCGCCAGGATCCAACCTTCTTTGAACGGATCGACGTGCGCTTCCGCTTGATCGGTCCCAGCCAGCAGCAAGCAAATGCCCTGGTTGACAATTGGCAGAAACGCTGACCGCTCTACCGTACGGTCGCCGTGGCGACCTCCGTGAATGTCCAGGTGGAGGCTACCTCTTCGTAACCAATACGCCCGAACTGCGCCTCCGCGGTTCGGGCTTTTGAGAGAATTCGATAAGGACAAGTCGTGCAACAGCGAATCCTGGGAAGAACTGGTCTCGCGGTCTCCGAAGTCGGTTTCGGCGGTGCGCCGGCCGGCCTTCGTAATTATCTAGGAGAATGGGAGCCGGCCGATCCCGCGGCGTCTGAACAGATCGAACGAGCGATCGAGCGGGCGATCGAGCTTGGCATCAATTACTTCGATACCGCCCCGGGGTATGGCCAAGGACTGAGCGAAGCGATGTTCGGGCGAGCCTTGAGGAAGCATCGAGATCGGGTTGTACTCGCCACGAAGCTCAAGGCGACGAACGAGGTCGAGACCCGACGAAGTGTTGAGCAGAGCCTCGATCGACTCCAGACCGATCATCTGGATCTCCTTCAGTACCACGGCGGCTGGTACAGCGAGGCCGACGTGGAGAACATTCTCAAGCCCAACGGTGTCCTTGCTGGCCTCCGTGCCCTTCGCAGGGAAGGGCTGGTTCGGTTCATTGGCTTCACTTCGGAAGGGACCAACGGCGCGGTCAGCCGGCTTATCGCCACCGATGAGTTCGACACGCTGATGATCTGCTATAACCTGATTTTCCAGCACCCCTACGATCCGAGCCGGCAGGCCGGGGTCATGTACGAGGCCGAAGCTCACCAGATGGGCATCGTCGTCATGCGGCCGCTGACCAGTGGCACCTTCCAGAAGTGGCTCCGCTGGGTGGATCCGGAGATTGAGAGCCGGGTGAACTGGCCCAAAGCGCTGCTCTCTTTCGTCCTCTCGAACCCGCTGGTCGACGTCGCCATTGTCGGTATGCGGACTGCCCAGGAAGTGGAAGCGAACTGCGCGATCGCTGAAGATACCTCCGCTCGGATCGACGTCGATGAATTGCATACCCGGTATGTGAGATGATACTCCCTCATTGACGCACGTTGAGTGTGCCTTGCATCCAGTCATGAACGGTGCACTGGAAATTGTAAGCGCCGGTGTTAGTGAACGCGCTCGTGGATAATGACCACGATTGCGTCGATGGCTTAACGTGGTAATCCCTTCCCGTTAATAGTCCAGCGTCGACGATTTGGGTCGGACTCTGCAAAACGGTGCCCGGTGAGGCGTTGCCCGGATCGCCGATAAACTCCGTCTGAGACTGACCCGGCTCGATGCAGGCGGGAGGGGGTGGACCGACGGGAGGCACCGAGATGAAGCTCGTGCCGCAATCGAAGCCAAACGGCTCGGGCAGGCTTGGGCTATCGGTGGGGAAAGTCAAGGTGTGGACGTTGTGCGGATCGGGCCAGACGTATTCGACCTTGTCGCCTTGCTTGAGATCGAGCGGCTGCCGGGGAAACATCTCGTCAATCGCGACGTGGTTATCCGCCGCGCTCACGCCGACTTTGACCTGGTAGGTGCGCGTGCCCGGCTTTCCCCCGGAAAATTCTACTCTGTCGGCATGGCGTTCGGCATTGAGCGCCTGGGCACGGTCGCTGAAGAATTGACCCAGGGACCGCGCGTCGATTTCCGATTGTTTGGTCGTTGGACGATCTTCACCAACGACTGTCAGCTCCCCGCGCATCCCCGGATGAATCGTGCAGAAGAAATCATACTTGCCGGGCCGAGCATTGATTTTGATCTTCCAATCGACCGCGGCTGGCTGACCGGTCTGCAAATTTACCCCGGGATTCGGACCGGCGATCTCGACGTCATCACCGCCGGAAAAGATGCACGGCGACTCGCCGAGCGCTTCGACCCCGCAGACGGGGGGACCGTAGAGGTTATTCGCGATCACGCCACCCCCGTGGGTCGTCCCACCGGTGACCGAGAAGGATCCCGGGCCAAGCTGGATCTTCGGCTTGCCGGTGCCAGGGGCCAGATGGCTGTCGTCCGTATCGGCGAGCAGCACCGGGTACGCCGCCCGAGCGGCTTCCTCGTCAGCGGCGAGGGCGATGTTGTGGAGAGAATTCGGGGCGGCTCGAAAGTCGAGGATGTCACCAGTGTGGACCGTGACCTCGCGGCTAAAGAAGTCGGTGTACTCAAATAGCCGATGCTGATCAGGTTGCTGATTGGCCGGATCGACGTGGTCGACGCCGATGACCAGCGTTTGTGGTGAGGGCACCGGCCTGGCCGCGGCCGGCACTTGGAGCATGAGGAGCAAGGCGGCAGAGACAAGGAGGCTTACCAGGACACGCTGATTCATGATCCCCTCCTGTATGACAACGCTTGGTTGACGTACACCAGCCGGGAGACAGCGCTGAGCCTGGGCGAAATCCCAGTTTCGCTTTCATACATCGTAGACGATTCGATCTCTCGTGTCCATGGTTTTTCCCCGTCGTCCGATTAAAAAGTCAAAAAAATGTAGTGGCAGAGCCATGACTGTAGAAGAATCGAATTCTCGCTTGTTAGGAGCGGGTGAAGTTCTGCCCTTCACGTAGTGGAGAAGGGCTGCTCGCCGCCTTCCCTACGCACGCCACGACGTTCCGTGAATTATCCTTCGAGTATTGCATCGATCGAGTAGGCGTTGTAGGATACGAGCGCATCTATCGACGGAGATATTGACATGGTGAAGCTTAGTACCGCCCGAAGGCTCGGTCGGCGTTCTTTTCTGGCTGGCGTCGGTGTAGGCACTGCGTTACTGGTCGCCGCTTGTGGCTCGTCGGGAACGACGCCTTCGACGAGCGCTCCTGCCCCCGCGACGGCACCGACCGCTCCCGCCGCGCCAGCACCCTCGACCGCGGCACCTTCGCCACGGTCGACCATCTCCGCGCCTCAGCCCACCGCGGTCACGCGCCCCACGGCTCAACCAACGACGGCAGGTCAGCAACAGGTCACTACTCTCCCCCGCGAGGAAACGTTGGTCATCAGCGTCTCCGACAGCATGAACCAGATGCAGGATTCCCAGATTATGAATCCTTTCCTGATCGGAGCGCAGCGCACCGGCTGGCACTTCGCCTTCGAGTCGCTCTATTACTATAACGAGTGGTGGACGCCCGAGGTCTCCGGTCCGCCGGGAATTCCGGGGAAGAATGGCGAGATTCCCTACCTCGCCACCAACTACCAGTACAACCAGACCTACGATCAGCTCACGATTACCCTCCGCCCGAACGTCACCTGGAGCGATGGCGAGCCGTTCACCGCGGATGACGTCGTTTATACCCTTACTATGCTCCGAGATAACGCTCCGAAGCTGAACTTCTCTTTCGACATGCACCTGTGGGTCAAGGACGCCACGGCGCTTGATCCGCACACCGTGCAGATCACGCTGAATGCGCCGAATCCGCGCTTTATGATGGAATATTTCCAGTGGTACTCGGATCACGGCTTCCCCATCGTTCCCGCCCACATTTGGAAGGACCATGATCCGACGACCTTCACGAACTTCGATCTCAGCAAAGGCTGGCCGGTCGTGACCGGGCCCTGGAAGCTGACCTATTCCGCTCCCGAGCAGAAAGTCTGGGACCGGCGCGATGACTGGTGGGGGGCTAAGACCGGCTTCCATCCGCTGCCGAAGATGAAGCGGGTGCTTGTGCTGCCGCGCTACCCAGATGCGAAGCTCAGTCAATTACTGATCAGTAACCAGGTCGACGCGACCCATCAGCTCCAGCCGACCGATGCCCAGGCGGTACTCCAGCAAAATCCCAAGGTCATCGTTCGGACTCCAGACAAGTCACGTCCCTGGGGATGGATCGCGTCCTGGCCGGAGTACGTTGGCTTCAACGACTCCAAGCCGCCATGGAACGACCCTGAGATCCGCTGGGCGATCAATCACGCCTTTGATCGCCAGCAAATCGTAGACATTGGCTTCCAAGGCGACAGTGAGAAGGCGACACTGCCCCTGGAAGCGAACACCGCGTTGCAGCCTTATTACGATTCGGTCTCTGACCTTCTCCAGAAATATCCGATTGACGCGCACGATGTGAATCAAACGGCTAGGATCATGCAATCAAAGGGGTATCAGAAGGACCAGGGCGGATTCTGGGCAAAGAATGGTCAGCGGCTCTCCCTGCTCATTCAGGTGCCTCAGGGCTTCTTCGACAATTATGTCCCGATCGTCGTGGAGCAGCTCCGCAAGGCCGGTTTCGATGCCGCGTTCAAGACCCCCTCGAACGAGAGCACACTCCAGCAGCTTGGCCAGCTCGACCTTTTCATGAACGGCCAACAGGGAGCGGTGCGCGACCCCTACGCGACGCTCGAGCAGTTCCATAGCAAATACTCCGCGCCGACCGGTCAGCCAGCGCAGTATCCGTTCCGCTGGACGAACAAAGAGTACGACGCGGCAGTCGACGCGATGTCCAAGCTGCCAGCTTCTGACCCGCAGTTCATGACGCTCTACCACCGCGCGATGGAGCAGTGGATCCCGGACCTGCCGACTATTCCGCTGGTCCAAGATCTCGTCATTCTGCCGGTCAACACGACCTATTGGACCGGCTGGCCCGACAGCAAGAATCCCTATACCATGCCAGCCTTCTGGCTGCGTGGCTCGGCCACCTTACTGATCAATACGTTGCGGCCGGCCGGAGGGTAGCTGACGGCAGTAGCCTGAAGCGTCTCGATCACCCGGAGCACGACCAGGGCATTGATCGCGTTCACACCTTTGGTCAGGTCGTGCCAATCCCGCTCGCCGGCCCAGATGCGTCGGATGGCGGTGGCCACCGGGCGGAGATTGACGTCGGCTTCGAGCAAAGCGAGCTCTGGTGCAACTTTTGCTCGGGCCGACTCGTCACCCTCTGCCGCAGCGGCGACGTTGGCGATAAATTGTCCGTAGCGTTGATTCACGTCGTCGCGGTGAGCGGGAAACGCCGCGTAGACCTCATGCTCCCGTCGGCGGTAGCTCTCGGCCTCCGATTCCTTGGCTCCCAGATCAGCAAGCGCCGCCAGCGTGCGATAAAGCGTCCACGTCTCGTCTTCGATCGGAAGCTTTTCGGCGATCGCCCGCGCCTGCTCCGCGTACCTTCGCGCCTTGCCAAGCTGCGCCATCCGATTGGGATACTGCTCGCCAATGAGGAGCTGCGCCAGGTTTGCCAGGCAGGCCACCTGCAAGCGACCGTTTGGCGCGGCCTTCGCGAACAATTTCAGCGCCTGGAGATACCAGCCCTTCGCTTCCCGGTAGCGACCAGTGCGCTCGGTGAGAATTGCAAGCTGATGGCAGGTGCTGGCGGCAGCGACCTCGATACAGACTAGCAAGAAAGTGGTACAATCCAGGACACAACAAGGGCTGGTTTTGCTTGCTTGCGTCGGAAGTGCCGACGGGACGCCCTGGGACGAGTTCACAGCGGCGACCGGGCGAGCCGACCTCATCTACGCCGTGGCAGCTTATTAGAGGAGAGCTGCCCGGGGGGATGCGACCCGGGCAGCGATGAGGATAAATACCAGAGATGGCGTGCATCGACAAGATCTTCGATAACCCCTCTGGTGAGGAGCGTCTTTCGCTTGGTCCTATGATCACCTAATCGGGTTGTGAAAAGGTAGCAAAGTTCGTGGTGTGTTGGTGAATCTTGTGCGTGTTCCCAAGCTTCGAACGTCCGTGGTTCTACCGGGAGCTGCGAATAATTCCTGGCGAGAGCGCCTCGCGACGTTGGCGATCGCTCTGATCTTGGATCTTGCTTTCGGCGAGCCGCCGGCGCGTCTGCATCCGGTCGTTGGTATTGGTCGGATCGTCTCCTTCTTGGAGCGGCGAGCCCCGCCGAGCTCGCCACGTGGTGCCCTCGTTTACGGCGGGGGACTAACCATCGCCACTATTGCCATGGCCGTCGGGGCAAGCGCGCTGTTGGAGCGGATCGTCGCTCGCCTCCCCCTGCTGCCGCGCTTGTTTGTTGGTGCCGTGTTGCTCAAACCGGTCTTCGCGGTACGGGAGCTCGTCCAGGCGACGAGGCAGGTGCGCCGATTGATCGAGGTGGGCGACGTCGTGAGCGCTCGGCATGCCGTGCGCAGTCTCGTCAGCCGCGATCCAACCGAGTTGGACACCCCTCTGATCGCGGCGGCGGCAATCGAGTCGATTGCCGAGAACGCCAGTGACTCGGTAGTTGCGCCCTGTCTGGCGTTTCTCACGACTGGCTTGCCGTGTGCCTACGCCTATCGCGCGGCGAACACACTTGACGCCATGATTGGATACCACGGGCGCTACGAATTTCTGGGAAAGGTAGCCGCGCGGCTCGACGACGGATTGAATCTGATCCCCGCGCGCCTCACCGCCCACCTCTTGATTGTTGGGGCGGCGCTCGGTGGCGCCGATTGGCGTCGAGCTCTCCTGACCGCGTGGCGAGAACATTGTAAAACCGCTAGTCCCAACGCTGGCTGGCCCATGAGTGCAATGGCCGGGGCGCTCGGCGTGCAGCTCGAGAAGATCGGCCATTATCGGCTTGGCGCTCCACTCCGTCCGGTCGCGGCTCAAGACATCGCGCTGGCGGAGCGGATCGTTATCCGGGGAATCGGCGCTGGCTTCGCCGGACTCGTCGCGATCGCGGTTTTAAGTCGAGGAAAAAACCAGGGAGGCGAGCCGTGAGACCCCAAGCGCGCGCCCACCTGGCCGACTTGCCGGCGGTTGTCCACGGCAGCATCGGCGACACCGAGCTCGCCAGCATCGGACTGACTCGAGATGACGTCATCGACTTCAGTGTGAATGTGAATCCTCTCGGTCCATCACCCGCGGTAACTGCTGCCGTTCGCTCGGCAGTCTGGACGCACTATCCCGATGATCGAGCCGAAGCGCTCCGTCGAGCGCTGGCAAGATGGAACGGCGTCGCCGAGAACCGCGTCGTCGTTGGGAATGGCTCGGCGGAGCTGATCTGGCTGATTGCTCTCGCGTTCCTCGACCCGGGCGCGCCCGTCGTGGTCGTGGGCCCCACCTTTGGTGAGTACGTCCGAGCGGCGCGCATCGCGGGAGGAGTCATCTACGAATGTCGGGCCTCAGACGTCGACGATTTTGCCGTCAATGTCTCGACGGTCGTCGATCTGGTGCGTTCGCTGAACGCCCGGATTGTCTTCCTCTGTAACCCGAACAATCCCACCGGCCGCTGGCTGCCTCCCGGGGACATTGAAGCCCTCGTCTCGCGGACGCCCGGCACTCTCGTCGTCGTCGACGAAGCGTACCTGCAATTTGTCGACGAGCCTCCCGAGCCAGCCCCGCTGCTTGCCTACCCGAACGTGGTACTGCTACGCTCCTTGACCAAAGACTGTGCCCTGGCCGGTTTGCGCTTGGGCTATCTGCTGGCTGACGAAGAAGTTTGCCGCGGGATCGATCGAGTTCGCCCGCCCTGGAACGTCAACGCTGTCGCGCAAGCGGCTGGACTCGCGGCCATCTCCGACGAAGTCCACCTGGCGCGGGCACGCTCCGAGGTCCGCCGGGCGCGCGCCTTTCTGTTGGGAAAGCTGTCCGCACTTGGATTCCGCGTCATCCCTCCGTCGGCGAACTTCCTGTTGGTCGAAGTTGGCGACGCGGCTGCCTGGCGCTCGCTGCTTCTCCGTCAGGGGCTTGTTGTCCGCGATTGTCACTCCTTTGGTCTCCCCCGCTACGTCCGGATTGGCGTTCGCCCCCTGCCCGACTGTGAGCGTCTGATCGCGGCCTTTGAGGAAATCGTTGCCCGCCAGCTCCCTATCGCTTCGACTTCGGCTTGCTAGCAACTGGATATCCAAATCCATTCGCCACGACGTAGACCTCGCGGCTTTCGGCCCGAGTGGCTTCGGGAATGACCACGTTCGCCTTCCGAAAGTGGCGACGTACCGCGGCAAGGAAGCGGTCGAAGTCTTCGCCACGGAAGACTTTGACGATGAAGGCGCCGCCGGGACGGAGCGTTTTGCTGGCAACGTCGAGCGCCGCGTGGGCGAGCTCGATCGCCCGGGCCTGGT
Organism: Chloroflexota bacterium; assembly: GCA_021324795.1. GTDB lineage: Bacteria > Chloroflexota > UBA6077 > FW602-bin22 > CADDYW01 > JAJPIK01. The sequence goes on along the minus strand of JAJPIK010000038.1, from coordinate 13,011 downwards.
CGGTGATCGCGATGCCGGTCGCCTGAGGGGCAACGTCAGAAAGGACAACGTCGGCTGGGCGGCCGAGCGCCTGCTTTGCCTCGGCGATGACCTGCTCCTCGCGCAGGTCGCCAACGAGCGTGTTCAGTCCGGGCAACCCGGCGATTGGCTGAAGGTCCACTGCGACGACCTTCCCCTCCGCCCCCACTCGTCGCAGCGCCACCTGACTCCAGCTCCCCGGCGCTGCCCCCAGGTCCAGCACCACCTGGCCCGGACGAACCAGGTTGTACTTTTCGACGATCTCCAGCAGCTTGTACGCCGAGCGCGCCCGGTACCCTTCGGCCTTGGCCAACCGGAAGAATCGGTCGCTCGCCTGCTCTTTACGCCAAACCATGGGCCCTCCGGGCCTCGCTCCACTTTCCGTAAATCCCCCCCGGTAGGATCCGGCGGCTTCCTTCCTGGGCCAGGACAAGCTCGCCGGCTTCGATGGTGCCGGGATGACCGGTCATCAGATCGTCAAGGAGGTTGGCGAGCATCAGACTCGAAGCCTCGATCGCGTAGGCGTTGATCAGGACGAAGAGGGGTTGGTCGCTCAAGACCTGCCGGCAGAGATCAAGCAAGATCGGCACCGACTCGTAGAAGCGCCAGACTTCGCCGCTCGGACCCCGGCCGAAGACTGGCGGATCCATAATGATCGCGTCGTAGCGTACCCCGCGACGCACTTCCCGTCGAACGAACTTGATCGCGTCGTCGAGAATCCAACGGATCGGTGCAGTAGTCAGGCCAGAGGCTTCCTGGTTTTCCCGCGCCCAGGTCAGAGCCGGTCGCGAGGCATCGACGTAAGTCACCCGAGCGCCGGCCTGGGCGGCAGCCAGGGTGCTCAGGGCGGTGTAGGCGAAGAGGTCGAGGACGTGAATTGGCCGCCCCGCCTGCGCGATCGTCTGACGGATCCAGCGCCAGTGGACAGCTTGCTCGGGAAAGACACCGGTGTGGCGAAAGCTGGTCAAGCGCGCGTAAAAGGTCAGGCCGGCTTCACGCATGCGCCAGCGCGACGGGATCGGCCGACGCTCGAGCCATTCGCCGCTTTCCTTCTCAAAGATAGCATCGGCTGTTTGCCAGCGCGCAATGGGCAGGCTACGGTGCCAGATCGCCTGTGGCTCGGGCCGGGCCAGAACGTAGGGCCCGTAGCGCTCGAGCTTTGCGCCCTCGCCGGAATCGAGCAGTGCATACTCGGCCAAATCGGTCGGTGCCTGCACGCAGATCTGGATCATTCGTCGCGCCATCACCGCACCTGCCACGGACACGATTCGTACCACCGCCCCGTCTCTCCTTGGTCCTCATTATTGGCTGCTCGCGACTAAGGTCTTACGGGCTTTGCCGCGTTCTTCGGCGTTGCGGATCTTCTTGCGCAGGCGGATCGATCGTGGGGTCAGCTCGAGCAGCTCGTCCGGGCCGATGAAAGCGAGTGCCTCTTCCAGGCTGAAGATGATCGGCGGTGTCAGCCGAACCGCGATGTCAGCGGTCGACGCGCGTACGTTCGTCTGTTTTTTCTCTTTGGTGATGTTAGCGATGATCTCATTCGGGTGCTGAGTCATCCCGATGATCATGCCTTCGTAGACTTTCGTGCCCGGCTCGACGAAGACACTAGCACGCTCCTGAATGTTGGCGATCGCATACGAGGTCGCCACGCCATCTTCAGTCGCGACAACCGCGCTATTCCGCGGCACGACCAGTGTGCCTGCCCACGGCTTGTAGCCGACGAACAGGCTATTCATCGTCCCCTCGCCCCGGGTCAGAGTCAGAAAGACACCACGGAAGCCGATCAAGCCTCGGGTCGGAATCAGGTATTCCAAACGCACCCGGCCTTCGCCGTTGTTGTGCAGGTTGGTGAGTTGGCCTAGTCGCTTGGCAAGCTGCTCGGTCAAGGTGCCGACGTCGGATTCAGCAGTGTCGATCACCAAGTGCTCGAATGGCTCCTGGACGACACCGTTGATCATCTGAGTGATGACTGACGGCTGAGATACCTGCATCTCATAGCCTTCGCGCCGCAAGGTTTCGAGCAGGATCGACAGGTGTAGCTCACCTCGACCAGAGACAAGGAACTCGTCCGTCGAGTCGGTCTCTTCCACGCGCAAAGCAACGTTAGTCTCAAGCTCCCGGAATAGGCGCGTCCGGAGGTGACGCGAGGTGGAATATTTCCCCTCGGTTCCGGCCAGCGGCGAGGTGTTTACCCCGATCGTCATCTTGACCGTCGGCGGCTCAACTTCCAGCCGCGGTAATGCCTCTGGTACATCGGCGCCGGCCACGGTATCGCCGATGTGCACCTCTTCCAAGCCGGCGATAAAGACCACGTCACCCGCTTTTGCCTCGTCGATCGGGACGCGTTTGAGTCCATCGAAGGCGAAGAGCTGGACCGCTTTTTGGCGCACCGGAACCCCGTCGACACCAATGCAGACGATCGGCTCGCCCTGAGCCAGCTTTCCCCGACGCACCCGGCCGATTGCCGCGCGGCCAACGTAATCGTCGTAGGCGATGTTGGCCACTAGAAGCTGGAAACCGTTCTCGAGGTCCACTTTTGGCGCCGGAATCTCACGGAGAATCGCCTCGAAGAGCGGCGAGATGTCATGTCCCGGTTGCTTCGGATCCAGCGTTGCCTGGCCGGCCCGCGCGTTCGTGTAAACGACCGCGAAGTCAAGCTGGTCGACGTCGGTTGCCAATTCGAGAAAGAGGTCCTGGACCTCGTCGTGAACGGCGTCGATACGGGCGTTCGGTCGGTCGATCTTATTGATTACGACGAGAGGCTTGAGACCGAGCTCGAGTGCCTTCTTCAAGACGAAGCGGGTACCCGGCATCGGACCGTCAAGCGCGTCGACGACGAGCAGGGCACCGTCAGCCATGTTCAGCACGCGCTCGACTTCGCCGGAGAAATCGGCGTGGCCGGGGGTATCGATGATGTTGATCTTGACGTCGCGGTAGGTGATCGCGGTGTTCTTGGCCAGGATGGTGATCCCGCGCTCGCGCTCGAGAGCGTTCGAGTCAAGAATGAGCTCGCCGACCGCCTGGTTTTCGCGGAAAACGTGGCTCTGCTTCAGCATGGCGTCGACGAGGGTCGTCTTTCCATGATCGACGTGAGCGATGATCGCGACGTTGCGAATGTCGTTGCGAACCGTGGTCAGCGTTTCCATCCAGTCCTTTCCGATGGCAATAAACTCATGGCAAAAAAAGAGAGAAGGTGAAGTCACCTTCCCTCGTGTTTTCTTAACCATATTGTATCGGATCGCGCGGCTAAGCGCAACTTTTCGGGGATCGGGGCGGATACGCCGGGTTGCAGAAACAGCGCGCACCCCAGCCATGTCATGCTGAGCGATCACGAAGCCTGAGAGAGTCTGCTCGCCCCTTTCGCTGGTGCAATGGCAGAGGAATCTGTGTCGGCTTAATCTGCGCCGATCTCCTGGATGACCCGGTTCAAATACCCCCGCGTCTCGGCGGCGACGCCCATGGCGCGCGAGAGGGGATAGCTCTTGGCACCGATCACTTCGAGGTCGAGCCAGCCGTCGTAGCCACCAGCTCGCATGGCTTGGAGTATCCGGGGCAGATCCAGGTTCCCTCGGCCGGGAATCTGATCCTCGGGTGGTCCGACCTTCTGATCGCGGCTAACGCAATCACGAATGTGTACGTGGCGCATGTATGGCGCCAGCAGGCCGGCGGACTCGACGACGTCTTCGTTGTTGCGATAGAGGTGGCTGGGATCCCAGTTGATCCCGTACGCCTTCGAATCGACTTCTTGGAAAGCCCGCTTGGCAGTCGCCGTGCTGTAGACGGCCGCGCCGACGTGCGATTTGACGGCGACGATGACACCGGCGTTCTCGGCCGCCTTTGCCAACTCGCGCAATTGGCGAATCGTCTCGTCCCAGGAAGCCGGGTCATCCGGCTTACCCCCCGAGCCGACGCAGACCGTGCGGATGCCCAGGGCGGCGGCAAAATCGAACGTTCGCTTGCGCCGTTCGAGGTCGCCCCCGGCTTCGATCGCCACCAGCGCTAGCCCGAGCTCGCGGGCCTGACTGGTGATCTCGCTGGCTCGCGCCCGGTCGCGATCAGGATCGACGTGGTCGGCCATACCGGGCAGGGCAGCGAGCTCGGCGCCCGCGTAGCCTGCCCATGCAACGTGCTGGAGCGCGGTGCTGAGGTCGGTCATACCAAAAAGTACGGTATTGCAGCCTAACTTCATTCAGATCATCCTTTGCAGAGAAGCCGTTCGTCGGGAAGAGTTTTCGTGCGCGGTCATTGTTGCCATCTTAGCGCAGTCATCCTCGACTGTCGATAGCGATTCCGGACGACGTGCAATAATTATGGTACGTCATGACAAGCGACGGGAGGACGAACCGTGGCAGCGAAGGTCATCTGTCTGGCCGGGGCCGGAAGTCGATCCGGTCGGGCGTTCGAGATCTTGGGACCGGTCATCGCGTATCTGATCCACGCCGGGGGCTACCAGCGTACGGACTTTCAGGAAGCTAGCTACCGGGTGGCGGCCGACGGTGAGCCACTTCCCTACACGGCCGAGGATTCGACCCAGCCGCTCGTGACCTCGACCCAATCGGTGGCTCGAAGTCTGATCTGGTTTCGCCAACAGAACCTGGGCAAGCTCCACTTGCTTGGCTGGAGCCTGGGCGGTGTTGTGCTCTTCGACGCCGCCGCTGAGCTGCTCCGTCTCGACCCCTCCTGGGCGAGCTCCCTGGGGAGCATTGTCACTATCGCCAGCCCACTGCTTGGCTCCGACGTCGACGGCATCGATCTCCTTGGTGATCTAGCGGCCGGACCGGTCGGTGCCGATCTCGCGCGACGGGCGGCTAACGAGGACGCGAAGCTGCGGGTGCTCGACGATGCTGAGCGACTTCGTGGAGCGGGGATCCGCCTGGTGACCCTGGCCGCCGCCGACGATGCGGTGGTCACTCCCGACGACGCGCTTCTGCCGGCTCCGGGCTCGGAGCCGGCGGCGTTCATTCTTCGTCCCCGACCACGTCCCGGCGCCTCGTATCTGGAAAGCGTCCTCGGCCACACCGGTCTGCCCTACGATCCGGTCTGCTGGCAGTGTGTTCTCGGCGCACTGGGACCGGCCTGCCCGCTCAAGGAAGGCCGTTGACCGTGTCGAGACTGGTAATTAGCTGGGGTCCAATTAGCTGACGAGTCCCCAAGCACCAGATTCTGGTCAAGAAATTGCGCCAGGACCATTCCTTGAGTACGGGCGATGGAGCGTCAAACCTCACCATGCTTGGGCTCGGCATCGATCTGGTCTTGCTGTTTCTCGTTGCCGTCGTCGCCGGCGCGCTGGGCGCCCTGCTCGGCCTGGGGGGCGGTGTCATTATCGTTCCGACGCTCACGCTGTTCCTCGGCGTCGATATCCACGAGGCGATTGGCGCCTCACTGGTGAGCGTGGTCGCGACCTCGAGTGGTGCGGCTGCCCGTTTTTTCTTTCAGCGTACCCATCTCGTCAACCTGCGCATTGCTCTGTTTCTCGAGCTTGGCGCCGCGGCCGGTGCGCTCATTGGTGCGCTCGCGGCCAGCTTTTTGGCGGGCCGAATCCTCTTTGGACTCTTCGCGATCGTTCTTTTTTACTCAGCGATCGCGACCTGGCGCAGTCGGCACCGTGCGGTCATCTCTCCCACGCCTTTATCCAGTCCACTCGTCCGCCGTTTGCGGCTGCAAGGCCAGTATTATGATGTGATCCTCGGACGCGTCGTGGCCTACCATGCCGCTCGTGTTGGGATTGGTCTCGCCTTGATGCTTGGTGCTGGTCTCGCGAGTGGCTTGCTCGGGATCGGCAGTGGCATTCTCAAGGTGCCGGCTATGGATTCGGCGATGGCTTTGCCGCTGAAAGTATCTTCGGCAACAAGCAACTTTATGATCGGCATGACTGCCGCTGCCTCGGCTGGTCTCTATTTTAGTCGCGGCGAGGTGAACCCGCTTCTGGCCGGTCCCCTCGCCATCGGCGTGCTGGTCGGAGCCTCGTTCGGGGGCACTCTCCTCCATCACGTTCCGGAAACGATCGTCCGCCACATGTTTGTCGTCGTCCTGATCGTCGTTGCTGCCCAGATGGCAGTAAAGGCATTCAGCTAGGAAAACGGTTAGGAGGGCGATGCCGATGGCAGCGTCTCGATCACCGACCGAGCCGGAGGAAGGAGTTCCGGAAAGCACCTTCGACGTGACCGTGCAGCGAGCAGAGTACATTCTCGGGCTCGTGTTACAGATAGGAGTCACCCTGAGTGCGGCGCTCATCCTCACCGGTCTCACCCTCCTTTTGCTTACCAATCAGACTGGTTACAATACGGGCAGCCCGAACCGAGCCCTGGTGTTCGCGCGTTTTGGTTACCCTTCCTCCCCGGGGGCGGTGCTGGCCGGGGCATTGGCTGGCCGATCGTTGGCGATCATCGAACTGGGCTTACTCGTTCTGATCCTGACCCCGATCGTCAACGTTGTCATCAGCGCACTCGCTTTCGCTTGGGAGCGCGAGGTGACCTTCGTCGTGATCTCGATCCTCATCTTTGTCTTACTAGCGGCTGGCTTTTTGCTGGGTACTGCCGTCAGTTGACTTCCCACCGTGGGCGGCGTATTCTCCCAGCATGTAAGTCGCGCGAACGTACGACATGACGCACATCACAAGGATGGAAAAAAGCAGGAATGACCACTAACCATCGCCCCCGCGTTCTGGCCCCACTTCGTGGTGACGAGGAATTTTACGCGCCAACCCGTGCCGAGCTCGAGAAGGTTGGCGTCGAGCTTATCCTGCGTCCGTACAACACGGTCGATGAGCTGCTACCTTTGGCCAAAGACGTCGACGCGCTCTATCAGTCATCGGTTCCCTTCGACCGCGAGCTGCTCAGCCAGCTTCCTCATCTCAAAGTGATCTGCGCCCGGGGAATTGGCTTCGATAACTTCGATGTCGAAGCGGCGACTGAGCTAGGGATTGTCGTCGTCAATCTGCCCCGTGTCTTCCATCGTGAAGTTGCCGCCCACACGATGGCGCTGCTACTTGCGCTCATTCGTCAGATCGTCCCCCTCAACGCCGCGATGCACGCGCGTGCGAATAATCCGAACGAGTCCGGTCGTGCTCCGGGTGCCCGCCCCCGCCAGCACATCTATGGCCAGACGCTTGGTCTCGTCGCCTTCGGCAACATCGCGCGGGTAGTCGCGACGATGGCGCGTGGCTTCGAGATGCGCGTCCTGGCCTATGATCCCTACGTCAAGCAGGAAGTTGCCGACCAGTACGGGGTCAAGCTCGTCAGCCTGGAAGAGTTACTGCGCGAATCTGACTTCATTTCGATGCATACGCCATTGATGAAGAGCACCTTCCATCTCATGGGGGAAGAGCAGTTTCGGATGATGAAGCCGACCGCCTACTTCGTCAACACCAGCCGTGGCAAAACGGTCGATGAAGTGGCGCTCATCAAGGCGCTGCGGGAAGGATGGATTGCCGGGGCCGGTTTGGACGTCACCGAAAAAGAGCCGCCAGAGCCCGACAATCCGCTGCTCGCAATGAGCAACGTGATCCTCACCCCGCATATTGCCTCGGCCTCGGATCTCGAACACGTCGAGCGAGCCCGCTGGATGGGTATCGAAGTCGGGCGTGTTCTCAACGGCCAATGGCCGATTCACGGGTTGGTAAACAAAGGAGTCAAGCCACGAATCCCTTTGAGCTAGGGAGTGGAGTTAGAGAACGAACTGGCTCTCTTTCCCTGAAGAGCCGGTAATAACCGGAACTGGACCGGCGAATCGGTCGTGTCTGAATGCGAAGTGGCCACGCGAGTAAGTGGAAACGGTGCAAGGAGACGAGAGGCTTCGAAAAGATTCACCGGTCCAGCATCGGCCGGCTGATCGGCGATTGCGAGAACGAGTGCGATGCAGACCGCCAGCAGGACCACCAACCACCTCAGCCACCCCCTACCCTGCCCCATGCGAGCGGTAAAGCTCCACACGGTTTGGCGCCCCGCGAGCCCTCGTCCTCCCCTGATCACCCGGATCAGAACCGCCGATCTCATACCAGCCACATGTATCGTCGGCCAGAAAGGGCGCGCGAGCAATAGGAGTTTGGTCTCAAGAAGGGTGGGAAGATCTGGCTCGTGTCAGTGAGGGACCGTCGGTTTATGCGTCCAGCAACGCGGGCAGATCGGCAATACTTGCGATAACCAGATCCGGCCGGACGTCGGCACGTTCGAGGTCGACCGGGCGAAATTTACCGGTGCGGACGAGCGCCGTGCGCGCACCGACGTCTCGACCCCCGCGGACGTCGGCCTCAAGGTCATCGCCCACCACGAGTACTCGCTCGACCGGAATGCCCAGGTCGCGCAGCGCCTGCTGGAAGAAGGTCGGTGCCGGCTTGCCGATCAACGTCGCCGAGGCACCGGTCGCGAACTCCAAACCGGTGACAAACGCTCCCGCGTCGAGCTGTAATCCCTGCTCGGTGCGCCAGTACTTGTTGCGATGGATCGCGACCAGCTCGGCGCCGGCCATGACCAACTGGAAAGCGCAGTTCAGCCGCTCGTAGGTGAACTGCTCCTCGGCGCCACCGATTACCACCGCTTCGGCTTCGTTCTCGGTCACGTCAAAGTCGGTAAAGTCGTCGATGACGTCGCCTTTGACGATCAGATAAATTCGCCGCTTTCCCTGGGCATGCAGGTAGGCAGTGGCAGCGCGTGGTGCGCTGAACAGCTCGAACTCCTCGATCGGCAGACCAAGGGAGATCAGCTCGCGCGCCAGGCTTGTGTGGCTGCGGACCGACGTATTGGTGACAAAGCGCAGAGCGAAGCCACGCTTTCGGAGTGCTCGAATCGCCTCGGCCGCGCCGGGAATTGTCTGATTGCCTAACCGCAGCACCCCGTCGATGTCAATCAACAGGCCACTTACGTTCACCATGCTTAGCTCATTCCCTCTCTCGGCTTGAGATAAAAGCCAAAGATAGAGAGCGGAGCAGATGGGAGGCACTCCTTCCAAGCAGCACGGTGAGACCTGTGCCAGCTCGATGCTGGTGCTCCCAGTTCCTCCACTCCCTCGTCTCGAGTCTGTGTCCGACGCTGGACGTCAACAAAGATGATTGCATAGACCGTGTTCAGCAGCAAGAAAACGCCCGATTTGTCCGCACGATTCGCCAGCCCCCTTGACAGGATTGACCTTGCCTTATACAGTACAATAAGCCTCATGCATCGTAGGGTAAATAAATAGCGAGGAGAAGGGTATGTCAGAGCATGACCTCGCCCTGGTCGCGCACTTGATGCGACGCGCTGGTTTCGGCGCCTCACGAGCCGAGCTCGACCTGCTCGCCGCGAAGGGGTACGAAGCGGTGGTCGACGATCTCCTGCACCCCGAAAGGTTCCCCCCTGTCGACGAGGATATCCTGCTGCGCTATTGGGATGGGGAGAGCATCAACATCGCCGCCGGCTCTTGGATCTACCGCATGATCAACACGAAGCGCCCCTTGGAAGAAAAAATTGCTCTCTTCTGGCACCACGTCTTCGCAACTGCGAATAGCAAATGCGAGCACGTGCCGGCAATGGTGCAGCAGATCGATACCTTCCGCCGGGTCGGCCTCTCTGACATGCGCACCATTCTGCTCGAGCTCTCGAAGGACCCGGCGATGATCTTCTGGCTCGACAACAACGAGAATCGCAAGGGCGAGCCCAACGAGAACTACGGACGCGAGCTCATGGAGCTGTTCTCGATGGGAATCGGAAACTACACCGAAGAAGACATTAAAATGGCCGCTCGGGCTTTCACCGGCTGGACGTTCACCCAGCCGATTCCGCTTTATCCGCACGGCCATTACCCCGCTCAATTCGTCTATCGCGCGGATGACCACGATGATAGCGTCAAGACGTTCCTCGGCCACACCGGCCGCTTCAACGGCGAAGATATCATCGATATCATCGTGCAGCAGCCGGCCTGCGCCCGTTTCATCTCACGCCACCTGTACAACTTCTTCGTCGCTGACGAGCCCCAGGTGCCATCGTGGAGCATCGTTCCTCCCCAAGACCCTCAGGCAATCGAGACGCTGATGAACGCGTTTATCGAGTCTGACGGTGACATTCGCACGGTGCTTGGAGTTCTTTTCAACTCCGATTTCTTCAAGGCGGCGCGATTCAAGAAGGTGAAGAGTCCGGTCGAGCTAGTGGTAGGCACAATTAAGCTGGTCGGAACGAACGATTTCCCCGATCGTGACCTCTTGGATCTGGAGAACGCGACGACTCTCATGGGGCAGACTCTCTTCAATCCGCCAACGGTCGAGGGTTGGCACACCGGCAAAGAATGGATTGACGGTGGCACACTCACCGAGCGGATCAACTTCGCGGTGAACCAGCTCTCCGATCTTTCCAAGCCGGGGGTCCGGCAAATCTTGGATCGGATCGGCTCAAACGGGGTCTCGATGTCACCGGAAGAGCTTGTCGATCAAGCCTTAGATCTCGTTGGCGCGCTGGACGTGACTGACGAGACTCGCGCTGCTCTCCTCGACGTCGCGGCCAGCGACGGGGCAGGAAGCTCCGACGCCGAAGCCGAGCGAGAATCACGTGCGACCCGCCTGGGCCAAATCCTTCAATTGATTGTCGCGTCGCGGGAGTTTCAATTCGCTTAGCCATTCGTGGAGGGTGATCATCAGGTCGCCCTCACCCTAGCCCTCTCCCAGCGGGAGGAGAAATTTCAGCGGAGGAGATAAAATGGCTACGAATCTCAGGCAACGAGTCATGGTCGTGGTGCAGTTGACCGGCGGCAACGACTTCATGAACACTGTCGTTCCGTACACGAATGGCCATTACTATGACAGCCGAAAGACCCTGGTGGTCCACCCCCACGAGGCCATTCCGATCGACGACACCCTCGCCTTTCATCCCCAGTTCGCTCCATTGAAGGAACTCTACGACAAGGGTAAAGTCGCGGTCGTTCAAGGTATCGGTTATCCCAACTCGAGCCGTTCCCACTTTCGCGCGATGGACATCTGGCACACCTGTGAGCCGACCAAGATCTCCAATGAGGGGTGGGTCGGGAAGGCCATTCGGGAACTCGACCCGGACCACGAAAACGTGCTCACCGGGGTCAACATTGGCCGTGGACTACCCCGGGCGATGGTTGTGCCGGGCGTACCGGTCACCTCGGTGAGCGATCTGGATAACTACGGCCTGCTCACCGGTATTAGCGACGTCCAGCAGCGCGAGCACGCCTTGGCAACGTTCAAGCGGATTTATACCCCGGCGATCGGCACCGGTCCGGTTATGGACTATCTGGCGCAAACTGGCAACAACGTGTTGCTTGGCGCCGACCGATTGAAGGAAGCGCCGGCTCGCTACTCGTCGACTGTGCAGTACCCGGACACCCAGATTGGCAAGAACCTCCGCGACGTTGCACGCGTGTATCTTGCTGGTCTCGGCACGCGCATCTTGTACACCTCCCAAGGGGGCTACGATACGCATGCGAACCAGGGCCCGAGCCATCCGAAACTGCTTGGCGAGCTGGCCCAAGCGATTGGCGCGTTCTACGCGGACCTGGAAGAGCACAACGCCGCCGATGATATTGTCATGCTGGTCTTCACCGAGTTCGGACGGCGGATCAAGGATAATGGCAGCGGCACCGATCATGGCTCGGGGGGTGGGGCATTCATCATCGGTAGCCGGGTGAACGGAGGATTGTACGCCGAATACCCATCGCTCGAACCATCGCAATGGCTGAACGGTGAAGATCTCCGGCACACCATTGACTTTCGCGGCGTTTACGCCACTTTGCTGGAGCAGTGGCTTGGCCTGGATGCGACTCCGATCGTCGGCGGCACCTTCGAGCAGATCCATCCTTTCGCAATCTAAAGCTCAGGTTGAGGTGATCACCAAGATCGGCAGGCAGCCCTCACCCTAACCCTCTCCCCGAGAGAGAGGGAATGTCAGCGGAGAGAACAAATGGGCCGACCATATGGGCTCTTACGAGCCGGCTTTCCCTACGTGAAGACTATTGGCATGCGCCGCGTCACCAATTTCCCTTTGGATCTGGCGATCGGGAAGGATCTGACGCTCTACGTGTTGTGCCGAAGCGGCGGAGCGGCGCAGATTGCCCGGGTCACCTACGAGGACGAAGACCTCAAGCCGATCGGTGGCTACGGCACCGACGACGGTAAGTTCCAGTTGCCCGCAGCGATCATCATTGATCGCGACGAGAATTTGTTCGTTTCAGATGAGGGCCTCCATCGGATCACGATCCTGGACAAGGACGGGAAGTTCCTGGGCAAATGGGGTGAGTACGGCGAGGGCGAAGGCCAGTTGAACCGTCCGTCTGGTATTGCCTTCGACGCTAACGAGAACCTCTACGTCGTCGACACCTTCAATAACCGGGTCCAGAAGTTTACCCGCGATGGCCAATTCCTGCTAGCCTGGGGCCGGTCTGGCACTGGCGTGGGCGAGTTCAACCTCCCTTGGGGCATCGCGGTGGATGAGCTTGGTGACGTGTACGTCGCGGATTGGCGGAACGATCGTATCCAGAAGTTCACCGCCGATGGGAAGTTCTTAAGTGCATTTGGCCGTTCTGGAAGCGGCGACGGTGAATTCAACCGCCCGACCGGGGTAGCGGTCGACAAGGATGGCGACATCTACGTCGCTGACTGTGGCAACAATCGGGTACAGTTGTTTAACGCCGAAGGTCGCTACGTTCAAAAGTTCCTCGGTGATGCGACGCTGTCGAAATCCGGACGTGCCTATATGCTGACGAACGCGCGCCCGAACCGGTTGCGAGATATGGCCAACCTGGAGCCACAGAAGCTCTTCCGGAAGCCGAAGTCAGTCCGGGTCGACAACGAGGGACGAATGTTCGTGGCGGACTACGGCTCCTATCGCGTCCAGGTCTACCAGAAAGAGGCGATTGCCCTCGAGCCAGATCAGATCGTTCCGCCCTTGCGTGCCCCGTCGCTGGCCACGACTTAAGTCGGAAAACTCGACAGTTAGCATGATCGCTTGAAACGGTCTGGCGGACAAGCTACGCATTTCCGCGAGTCGCCTCTCCCCCTCTCCATCG
>JAJPIK010000042.1 GCA_021324795.1 Chloroflexota bacterium | reverse complement strand
ATGTTGGCAAGGGAGTCGTGATTGGGCATAGCACACCATGGGGCCATCACCGGCGCGATGTCGCCAGAAGCCGCCAGACCCTCTGCCTGCTGGGGTTAAAACTCAAGCGTAGGCATCAGACAAAAACGGCCAGGTGTCGAGCGACCCGCCGGCCACGATGAGTATCTGCCTGGCTCCGACCGTGCCAGCATGAGGAGTGGTGGCCGTGACGCTCCACGTCAACGGCTAGGATCAGGCCCTGTTCGTGGGCGCCTCGGGCCCGTTGCGCAATCTCGCCATTCTCGGCACCTCGGAGGCCTGCTGCGAAGCTTTGCCCGCTATCGCGACCTCCCGCGGCTGATCCTCCACGCCACGGCGCCGCCCGCAAGAGCCAGACCGATCCCGATCAGCGCGACCGCCCGCGCGCTGGACACAAACGTTCCGACCGTTCCTCGGGGAAAGTTCTGGGCCGTGGGCTCGGCTTCAGCGGGACCGCCCCGGCCGGCGCGCAGCGCGATCTGGATCACTTCTGCCAGGTGCAGCGCCCGTCGGTCGGTTGTCTGGGCGATCTGCTCGCGGCAGCTAAACCCGTCGGCGATAATCAGCGTCTCACGGTCGGTCTCACGCACCGCTGGTAGGAGTACGCGTTCACCACAGGCGATCGAGACGTCGTAATGGTCCTTCTCGTAGCCGAAGGCTCCGGCCATCCCGCAGCAGCCCGAGTCGAGCACCGCGAAGTCGAGGCCGAGCCGACGCAGCACTGCCTCCTCAGTAGTCAGCGTCATGAGCGCTTTCTGGTGGCAATGCCCGTGGACGATCACCTTCCGCGGAAGCTTCGGTAGCGCGAAATCTGGCGCCTTCTTCTCCAGGAATTCGCTCAGAAGGAACGTTTGCTGCCGCAAGCGCTTGGCGTCCTCGTCCCACGAGAAGAGGTTCGTCAGTTCGTCGCGGAGCACCGCGACACAGCTCGGCTCGAGGCCGACGATCGGGATGCCGGCGCGAATCTCCGGCCGCAGCGCGTCCAGAATCTGCCGTAGGTGCCGTTTGGCCAGGTCCAGCATGCCGTAGTCGTAGAGCGGCCGCCCGCAGCAGAGGCGCGACCCGGGCACCTCGACCCGGAACCCGGCGGCCTCGAGCACGTCGACGGCGGCGATCGCTGTTTCCGGGTGAAAGTGGTTGTTGAATGTGTCAGGCCAGAGGATCACCCGCGGGGCACCGACGTTTCTCGGCTCGTGCTGGCGGAACCAGGCACGAAAGGTATACGGCGCAAAGGCCGGCAGATGCCGCTGGGGCGCGACGCCCAGCACCGCCTTCGCCAGGTCGGCGAGCCCCGGCGCCCCCGTCAGGAAGTTGGCGAGCCACGGTGCGTGCTCGGCCAGGCGTGCCCAGTACATGATTAGCCCGAAGGCATAGGCGTGCAGCGGACGGAGGCGTCCCGCGTAGTAGTGGGAGAGGAATTCGGCCTTGTAGGTCGCCATGTCGACTGTCATCGGGCACTCGCCCTTGCAGCCCTTACAGGCGAGGCAGAGGTCGAGCCCGGCCTTGACCTGCTTGCTGTGCCAGCCTTGGGTCAGCGGGTTGCCATGGAGCATCTCGAAAAGCAGCCGCGCTCGCCCACGTGTCGAGTGCATCTCCTCGCGCGTCACCATGTAGCTCGGGCACATCGTGCCCGTATCCGTCTTGCGGCATTCCCCCACGCCGACGCAGCGCAGCGTGGCGCGGGCGAAGCTGCCCTGATCGTCGAGCAGCGCGAAGTGTGTCGTGACCCGTGGCGGGTTGTAGCTAGTTCCCAAGCGCAGGTTCTCGTCCAGCCGGTATGGATCGACAACCTTGCCTGGGTTCATCTTGCCGTCCGGATCCCAGATCGCCTTGAACTCGCGAAACGCCTGGACCAGCTCCGGGCCGAACATCTTCACCAGTAGCTCGCCGCGCGCCTGGCCATCGCCATGCTCGCCCGAGAAGGAGCCGCCGTAGCGCACAACCAGATCGGCCGCCTCCTCGATGAACGACCGGAACGCTTTGATTCCCTCGCGCGTTTCCAGGTCGAAGTCGGTGCTGGTGTGGACGCAGCCCTGACCGAAGTGGCCGTAGAGCGAGCCGTGGTAGCCGTACTTGTCGAGGAGAGCCCGGAAGTCGCGCAGGTAGCCCCCGAGTTTATCCGGCGCCACGGCCGCGTCCTCCCAGCCGGGCCAGGCGATCTTGTTGGTGACCGGGATGATCGTTGTCGCGCCCAGCCCGGCCTCGCGCACCTTCCAGGTCTCAGCCTCCTCCCGGGGATCATCCATGAGCTTGAGCGACGGTGGGTTAGAGACTGCTTTCAGCGCCTCCATAAGTGCGTGCGCCTTCCCGTTGGCCTCCTCACGGGTCTGTCCACCGAACTCGACCAGCAGCCAGCCGCCGCCCGGCGGCAATTGGCGGATCGCGGCCGGGTGCAAGCCCATCAGGCTTGCCCATTCGGCGAGTTGGTCGTCGATGGCCTCGAGGGCGATTGGCCCGTGCGCCAGGACGTCCGGGACATGGTCGCCAGCGCTGAAGACGTCGGGATAGCCGAGGACGACGAGCGAGCGTACCGGCGGGCTGTCGACGAGGCGCACCGTCGCCGCGAGAATGGTCACGCAGGTGCACTCGCTTCCGACCAGCGCGCGGGCGACGTGGAAGCCGTTCTCGGGCAAGAGCTGGTCGAGCGCGTAGCCTGAGACTCTCCTCGGGATGTCCGGAAAGCGCGTCCGGATGAGGTCGGCGTAACGGTCGCGGAGCGCTCGCAGTTGGCCGTAGATCTCACCGCGCCGCCCGCCGGCGCGGATGATCCGCTCCAATTCGTCGTCGCTGGTCGGCCCGACGCGCAGGCGGAGGCCGTCATAGGTCAGAACCTCGAGCTCCTCGACGTTCTCGGTCGTGCGCCCAGCCATTACCGAGTGGACGCCGCAGGAGTTGTTGCCGATCATCCCGCCAAGTGTATTGTGGTCGTGCGTCGCTGGGTCCGGTCCGAAGGTGAGGTGATGGCGCTCGGCCGCCGCGCGCAGCGTGTCGAGGACCGTGCCGGGCTGGACCCGCGCCCGCTTGCCCCGCGGGTCCAGCGCGAGGACGTGGTGCAGGTACTTGGAAAAGTCGAAGACGACTGCGACGTTGCAGCACTGGCCGGCGAGGCTGGTGCCACCACCGCGGGCGAGGATGGGCGCCCCATGTTCCCGACAGACGGTGACCGCACGGACGACGTCCTCGACGTCGCGTGGGATCACCACCCCGATCGGCACCTGGCGATAGTTAGATGAGTCGGTTGCGTAGAGCGCGCGGCTGCCGGCGTCAAAGCGCACCTCACCGCTCACGACCTGCCGCAACTCGGCTTCCAGGTCCCGCGTGGCGGGGGCTCGCGCCGCGGAAACGTGGATGAACTCTCTCGCGGAGTAAATCGTTCGCATCTCAACCTTCCTTAGAGCTGAAAGCGCGCGGCGGTCGTGCGTAAATCACGTCAATCAGAACATCCGATGCAGTGCGTTGCCTTTCTTCCTGTCTCAGTTCCCAGCCAAGCTTGTAGCAAAACCTGCGCCTGATATCTCTGTCGAGCGCTTCGGTCCGCTCCCTCACGACAGCCTTGAAATGTCGCTGATGGGTACGGAACCTGCCAGTGCGCGCCCCGTCGCCGGTCTCCGGCGATCATGATCCGTTCGCGATCAGAGAAGGAGCACAAACTGATGAAAGCGGTAGTCTACAAAGGGCCCCGACGGATGGTAGTAGAGAACGTTCCGGACCCACGGCTCGAAGACCCGCGCGATGCGATCGTGAAGGTGACCTCGGCCGCGATCTGCGGGAGCGATCTGCACTTCTACGATGGCTGCACTGTGACCCAGCCGGGCTTTATCCCGGGCCACGAGATCGAGGGCGTCGTCGCCGAGATCGGGAGTGGGGTTCACTCGATCAAGGTGGGCGACCGCGTGGTGATGCCCTTCAACATCGCCTGCGGCTACTGTTTCAACTGCGTGCGCGGCTATCCCAACGCCTGTCTCACGACGAATCCGCAGGGAGCCGGAGCCGGCTATGGCTACCCAGGGTTGGGCGGCTACCAGGGTGGCCAGGCGGAGTACGTCCGCGTTCCCTTCGCCGATTACGGCTGTTTGAAGCTGCCCGGTCAGCCGGGCGATCAGTGGGAAGATGACTTCGTCCTGCTTGCCGACATCTTCCCGACTGGCTTTCATGCGACTGTCTTGGCCAACGTCCAAGAAGGTGCGAGCGTGGCGATCTATGGCGCCGGTCCGGTCGGACTCCTGGCCACCCTGAGCGCCCGGCTCCGCGGGGCGGGTGAGGTCTACACCGTCGACGCGATCCCGGAGCGACTTCAGTGCGCCAAACAGCTCGGCGCAACCCCAATCGACGCCTCCCAAGGCGACCCCGCCGACCAGATCCTGGATCTGCGCCAGAAGAACACGGCACTAAAGCAGGGACTGCTCCCCGGCGAAGAGAAGATGAAGGGCGTCCTCTGCGGGATCGACGCGGTCGGCTATGAAGCGATCGACTACTGGGATGCCCACCAGCGCCAGTCGAACATCGTGCTGGAGCAGTTGATCCACCTGGTCGCCCCGACCGGCCACCTGGGCATCATCGGCGTCTACCGCCCTGAGGATCCCTGCGGGCAGACCGAGGCGATCAAGCACGGCGAGCTGCCGATCGGCTTTGGGGAAATGTGGTACAAAGGGCAGGCGGTCGGCACCGGTCAGACCCCGGTGGCGCGCTACAACCGCCTCCTGCGCGACCTCATCGTCAACGGTCGGGCCAAGCCCAGCGTGATCGTGACCCAGCGACTCCCCCTCGACGGTGCGCCCGAGGCCTACGCCAAGTTCTGTGAGCGTGCCCCCGGCTACGTCAAGGTCGTGCTCAAGCCCGGCCTCGCCGCCTAGCTCGACACGACCTGACACGGGACGACCGGATTCCGGTCGTCCCGTGTCAGCGGGGTGACAGCCGTCGGACCAACCCCTCTGGGATTAAGCTGGTGCCGCGCCCTGCGTATTCAGGAACAGTGCGTAGAGCGACTGGCTGGCGGCCATAAACAGACGGTTGCGCTTCGGTCCACCAAAGCAGACGTTTGCACACGCCTCGGGCAGACGGATGCGGCCAATGAGGTCGCCGTCGGGAGCGAACACGAGTACGCCGTTATAGCCAAGGCCGGAACTACCCGCGTTGCTGCCGCACCAGAGATTACCGTACACGTCCGCACGCATGCCATCGGGGCCGCAATGGACTCCATCGACTAGCATGTCGGCGAAGACGCGGCTCTCGGCGAGACGGTGCTGGTCGATCACGTTGAAAACTTTGATGTCACGCGGCCCCGGGCCGGTGTCGCAAACGTAAAGCTTCGTGTAATCCGGAGAGAAACACAGTCCGTTTGGATAGGAGAGGTCATCGGTCACCCGGTCGATATGTCCGCTCGGATCGACTCGGTAGACCGAGTTCGGAAGCTGCTGGATCTGTTCCCCTCCGTCGGGCGCACCGATTCTTGGCGACAGCGTGCCACGATCATCCGGCTGACCCTCATATAGTGAGTTTCCGTAAGGCGGATCGGTGAACCAAATGCTGCCATCTGGATGGGAAACGACATCGTTCGGCGAGTTCAGGCGTTTCCCATCGTAGGAGTCCGCGATGACGGTCATCGTCCCGTCGTGCTCCCAGCGGACGACGCGTCGGGTGAAATGCTCACAAGAGATTTGTCGCCCCTGGAAATCGAAAGTATTGCCATTGCTGTTACGCGAAGGACTTCGATAGACGGTAACACGACCATCATCTTGGAGCCAACGGTACTGCACGTCGCCCGCCACGTCACTCCAGACGAGGTAGCGACCCTGGCTCGACCAGGCTGGGCCTTCTGCCCACAGAGCGCCGGTCCAGAGGCGCTGGAGGGGCGTGTTACCGACGATCACCCGTCGAAAGCGCGGGTCAAGAATGAGGACGTCCGGATCTGGATAGATATTCGGTGGAGCGTCCGGTCCCCATTGTCGGGGCGGATTGGTGACCGTGCTGAGGGGCCTCGTGGGAACCGTGGGGAGCGGATTGATCGACTCGTTTGTCACAGAAGTTCTCTCCGGCCGGCAAGGCTGTCGCGTCGCCGAGGCGCGTCGCCGGTCCTCGCACAATCATGCCATGGGTGGTATTGCTCTTGCTAGATTAGCGTTCGCGGCCAGTTGGAGACAACTGCCTCGCTCGCCCAGGAAAAGAGAGCTACTCGATCCGCGACGGAATCGTTAAGAGGGAGGTGCACTAATGGCGGCGGAAGTGCTACAAGGTGAGTCCTGGTGGGTGTACGCCCTTGCCGGCGTCGTCTCCATTCTGTTTGGCCTAGCGGCGATCATCTGGCCGGGCCTGACCCTTTTCGTTCTGGTTATCTTGTTCGCGGCGTACGCCATCATCGACGGTATTCTGCGCTTCATCGCCACGCTCCGGGCGATCGGCGCACATCAGACGTGGTGGCCACAGCTCGTCATCGGGATCGTCGACATCGCGGCAGGTCTGTTCATTCTGGCCTACCCGGGCCGTACGGCGGTTCTGGTGGCGTACGTAATCGCGTTCTGGGCCATTCTCATAGGGCTGTTCGAGATCGTGGGCTCCCTTGCCACGGCCCAGCTTCTTCTGCTGGTCGTCGGGATCATCTCGGTTGTATTCGGCTTCGTACTTCTTGCCAACCCGCTGGCCGGTGCGCTCGCGCTGGTGATTGTCATCGGCATCTTCGCGATTGTCCGCGGGATCGTTCTCCTGATTCATGCTTTCCGAGCACCCGAGATGCCGGCGTTTCCGACCTAGGCATCGTTTCCGCTCGGGTTCAACCGTCTGGATCTGGCTATCGGCGTTGTATCCGCGCCATCCTACGGCTCACACCGGCACCACCAGGGTTGGGCGCAGTCGGGCGCTTTGCAAGCAGTATGCCGTCTTTTCGGTGCGCCGGCTTATTCCACGGGTGTCACCAAGAGGCGGGGGGAGGAATCAGGCTGATTGGGCGTGGCTCTTCTCACGGAGAAGGGTCGCGTGGGCGACGTCGGCGTCGACCAAGGGAATCACTTGGTCTTGAATCGTCGTCACTGTTTCAGCGCCACGACCGGCCAGGAGCACGCAGTCGCCCCGGTGGGCTAAGCTGATCGAGAACTCGATGGCAGCCCGTCGATCGACGATTCTCCAGAACTCTCGATTCTCCCGCCAGCCCCGCTGACGGAAGGAGCGGGCAAGATCGTTGACAATTTGCTGCGGATCCTCGTCGTACGGGTCGTCGCTGGTGATAATGACGAGGTCTGCTGCTGCGGCGACCGCGGCGGCCATCCGATCGCGGTTGCGAAGATCACGATGTCCCGCCTGACCGAAAAGGACGATCAGTCGCCCGTACGTCTGCTGACGCAAGAGGGTGAGGGTGGCGGCCAAACCTTGGGGCGTGTGCGCGAAATCGACAAAGACGTTGAACGGTTGGCCACAGCGCACCGGCTCCAGGCGTCCTGGCACACCGGTGAACTCGGCCGCCGCGCGTTCGGCGTCTTCGAGCGTCGCACCGAAATGACGGGCCGCAGCGATGGCGCCAAGCCAATTTGCGACGTTGTATTGTCCGGCCAATCTGGTTTCAATCGTCCGGTGATCTTCTGGCGTGTCGACCCGGAACGTCGTCGAAGCGAGGTTGGCGCGGAGAATCGTTCCGCGAATCGTCGCATTCTCGCCAAACCCAAAGCCAATCCAGGGAACCGAGCACGCCGAGCGCATTGCCTGGGAGCTTGGATCGTCGACGTTGACCACGGCCAACCGGCCCCACGGTTTGGCCTTGCCGTGGTCGAGCTGAGCGAACAGCTTCGCTTTCGCCGCTCGGTAGTTCGTCAAACTGCCGTGAAAATCCAGGTGCTCCGGGTCGAGGTTGGTGAAGACCGCGCAGTCGAAATTGCAACCGATGACCCGCCCAAGCTCGAGCGCATGCGAGCTGACCTCGAGCGCCGCGATCTGAATGCCGGCTTTGCGCATCCGAGCCAGGTTCTCCTGAATGATGGGAGCGTCGGGGGTTGTGTGGGAAGTTGGATTCGGCTCGGCTTTATGCCCGCGATCAAGGGCAACCGTCGAAATCAGCCCCGAACGAAAACCAGCCGCTCGTAAGATCGCCGTGACGAGATGGGTCGTTGTCGTCTTTCCATCGGTTCCGGTCACGCCGATTAATCCCAGATGCTCGGACGGATGCTGGTAAAACGCCGTTGCCAATTCGGCCAGGGCGCGCCGGGCGTTAGGAACCAGAATCAACGGCACGCCGAGCGCGCTCGGTCCGGGCGGCTCACAGACGACGGCGACGGCCCCGGCTTCTACTGCCCGTGAAATGAACTGACGGCCATCTACGTGCTGGCCGGGGCAGGCGACGAAGACCTGGCCGGGGAGGACCTGACGGCTATCCGTCGTAATGCCGGTTAGCTCGACAGCAGAATCTCCGATGACTTCGAGAACATGGGTTTCACATAATAATTCGGACAGCATGCCCCGGTATTCTGCAAGCTCTGTGCCGACCGCCTCACGAGGCAGGTGCGACCGGGGTGTTGGATTGGGCCTGATCGTGGATAGTGATGAGCGCGAAGGCCATGGCGCTGGCAACGAGAACGATCGCGGCAATGATCTGGGTTTGTCCCAAACCGGCCAGGTCGATAGGGAGGTCGCGGAAGAAGCCCGTCCAGAACTGACCGAGGGCGAAGAGAAAGCTGAACAACCAGAAACGGCGACCGGGGAGCGCGCTTTTTCCCAGCCGACTCAAGACAAAGATGATCGCGAGATTCCAGAGGATCTCGTAGGCGGCGACCGGCTGAACGAACGCGCCACTCTGGTCAAAGGCGCGTGGATTTATATACTTCACCGCGATGACTGACGTGGTTGGTCGACCGAGGTAGGCACCGGTGATGAGATCGCCGACTTCGCCGATTGCGAAGGCAAGTGCCTGCGGAATCGCCACGGCATCGAAGAAGCGACCGAGTGGCAGGCCACGGGCACGTGCGTAAAGAAAACCGCCAGCCGTGCCGCCAAAGATCGCGCCATAGAGTGTAAAACCCCCCTGGCCAAAGGCGAGGATCTCGAGTGGATGATAGGCGTAATAGTTCCAGGAATCGGCGACGTGGAAAAGACGAGCACCAATAATACCGGCGGGGACAACGACGATCACGGCATCATAGGCGGCGTCAGGGCGTACGCCCTGGGCCGCGAAGTGCCAAGCGGTGCTGGTTATGCCGACGAGGAGCGCAATGCCAATGAACAGGCCCTGCCAGGTCACAGCAAAAGGACCCCAATCAACGAGGATGGGATCGACGTCGATCAGCATTACGCTCGCTCTCGTAGCAGCCTTCAAGAAAATTATAGCATTCTGGCCATCTTCGCCTTACTGATCAGCGAGAGCTTAATCAGACACTTGCCTATTGTCATCTGAGGCAGAGCGAAGGGATGCTGTCTTGGAGGGGTCAGACGCATGGGTGATGCACGTTGGTGAAGACCATGATAGGATAAGGAACGCGAAGTTGGTCGTCCGTTTGCTTGAGGGTTATGTAACCCGGACGGCGTGACAGAGAACTTCGGAGAAAAGGAGGGCAACGTCCAATGGCGATGACTAGTAAGCTGGCGTTCGAGCTTGTTCCGAATTGGGAACAATTACCTCCCGGCTATCACCACCGTGACGTCTGCGGTGTGGCGGTCGACTCGCGTGATCGGGTTTACGTGCTTACCCGCGATGAGGCGCGTGTCATCGTCTACGAGCCTGATGGTCGCTTTGTGACGTCGTGGGGCGAAGACATCTTCACTCCACGTACCCATGGTATCACTATTGGTCCCAACGACGAGGTCTACTGTGTCGACGACGGCAATCACACGGTTCGGAAGTTCACCACTGATGGAAAGCTCCTGCTGACTCTGGGCACGCCAGGTGTTGCCTCCGACACCGGCTACGATGGCTCGCACCTCGATACGATTCTCCGCGGTGGCCCACCATTCAATCGTCCTACCAACCTGGCGGTCGCGCCGAGTGGAGAACTTTACGTAACTGATGGTTACGGGAACGCGCGCGTCCACCGCTTTGCTCCCGACGGAACCTTGATTCAATCGTGGGGGCAGCCAGGCACCGGTCCCGGACAGTTCAATCTACCGCATGGGATCTGCGTGGCGGCAGATGGACGTGTCCTGGTCGCCGACCGCGAGAACGACCGTGTCCAAGTCTTCAGCCCAGTCGGTGAATTCATCGAGCAATGGACTAACGTCCAGCGGCCAACTCAGATCTACATCGACGGCAATGGCTTGATCTACGTTTCCGAACTCTGGTGGCGTCCGGGTCAACGTTCCTACGTTCATGGCGTCTACAAAACGAGTCAACCCGGGCGAGTCAGTGTCTTTGATTCCTCCGGCAAAGTGGTTTTGCGCTGGGGCGCGAGCGACCAGCCCTGGGAACCGGGCGTTTTCTGTGCTCCCCACGGGATCTGCGTCGATTCACACGGCGATGTCTACGTCGGCGAAGTGACCTACACTTTTGGGGTCAAGCCGGGCGGTGTCCCCGAGGATTGCCATACTTTCCAGAAGTTCGCGCGCCGTGGATAGGCATCGGGCTACCTCTCCCTATACTTCGTGGCGAAGTGCTCGCGAAGCAAGGCTTTCTGGACCTTGCCCGTGGAGGTTGTCACAGGCAAGGCGTCGACAAATTCGACGTAACGTGGCTTCTTGTAACCGGCCAGACGAGGGCGAACGAACTCAATGACCTCTTCGGCGCTTAGCGTCGCTCCGACCTCGGGAACGACGACCGCTAACACCGCCTGGCCCCATTCGCGATCGGGCACACCGATCAAGGCAACGTCACGAATCTTGGGATGTTGGCGTAACAGCTTCTCGACTTCGAGGGGGTAGATCTTTTCGCCACCGCTGACAATCATATCTTTCAGCCGGCCAGCGATGCTGACATAGCCGTCCGCGTCGAACTGACCGAGGTCGCCAGTATGTAGCCACCCTCCGGCCATCGCTTCGCCTGTCTGCTCAGGCATGTTCCAGTAGCCGTCCATCAGAGTTGGACCGCGCGCCACGATCTCACCGACCTGGTTTGGACCAAGGTCCCGCATCGCGGCGTCGACAATCCGCAACTCGACCAACGGGTGGGGCTTACCAACCGTGTGGATTTTAGAGTGATCGCTTTGCGTCAGGCGTAAGTAGGTGAGGATGCAGCCCGCCTCGGTCAGGCCGTAGGTGACCCACACGTCGGCAGCAAAGCATTCGAGGATGCCGGAAAGGAGATCGACTGGTAGAGTGTCGGATGAGCCAAGGCAACGACGCACTGAAGAAACGTCATACTGATCTTTCGCGAGCTCGGCCAGTAGCCAGCGCCAGACCGTTGGAACACAGAAGACGTTGGTTAGACGATGCTGCTCGATGGCTTGGAGCATTTTGACCGGATCCGCGCCATTTTGAACGACGACTGTGCCGCCTACGAGGAAGTGTGGCAGAATGACACAGTCGGGCCCACCGGTGTGAAAGAGCGGATAGACGACGATTCCGACGTCGTCACTTGCCTGGCCGGTTTGTAACGCCCAGGCAACAGCATGGAGAAAATGGGCCCGGTGACTAAAAGTTGCCCCCTTTGGGAACCCGGTCGTGCCACTCGTATAGAGGATGATGTGTGGATCCGTTTCGTGCACGTCGACGCCGGGCTCAGCAAAGGACGCCCCGGCGAGCAACGAGGCGAGACTGGTTGCTGACGGTTCCGTTTCTCGGGGCGAGCGGCAGACCCTGGAATCGCCGGGTGCGCCACTCTCAGCCGTCTCACGGCCGGTATACCAGATCAAGCGGAGAGGACGGCTGAGACTCATTCGCGCGTCTTCGACCGCCGTGGGAAGCTTGCCCGGGGCATCGCGAGTCTCGACGATCAGCCAGCGACTGCCCGACTGATCAAGGGTATAGCGAATCTCCTCTTCGCGATACCAGAAGTTCACCGGTACGAGGATTGCCCCGAGCTTGGCCAGCGCGAAGTACAGTGCGACGTAGACGTCGCTGTTGCGTCCGAGGACGGCGACGCGCTCTCCTTTAGCGACGCCTTCGGTTCGTAGCGCGTTCGCGATCCGGTTCACGAAAGCGTTCAACTCGGTGTAAGTCCAGCGCCGCTCCTCAAAGATCAGCGCTGTCTTGTTGCCGAAGGTTTCCCAACGGGCTTGTCGACGAAGCAACTCCCCCAGGATCATCGCTTACTCCTCTCAAGGGAAATGTTGGACCGGCTTATCGCATCGAGCAGCTCTTCGGGGGTCGTCGTCGCGGTGCCGAGGCGACGCACGACGAGCCCGGCCGCGAGGTTGGCCAGATACGCGGCATCGTGCAGGCTGGCGTTGGCTGTCAGCGCCAGGGTGATGACGGCCGCGACGGTATCACCGGCTCCGGTGACGTCGCGGACCTCGCTGGGTTCGGCCACGGCCAAGTGATGCGCGCGTCCATTGGCCTCGACGACGGTCATTCCCTCGCTACCGCGAGTGATGACTACTCCTCCCGCGGATGTGAGGCGTACGATCTCACGCCCCGCCTGCGCGACATCGTCGTCACTCTGCAGCGGACGACCAACCGCGGCGGCTGCCTCATCCTGATTCGGTGTCGCCACGGTGATCCCTTGGAAACGTTCAAGCGCACCGTGGGCGTCGACGGCGACGACCAGACCGCGCTCCCACGCGGCTGGCAGCGCCTGCTCGATGACGTTGCGGCTGATGACGCCGTTTTCATAGTCCGAGATGATCACCGCGTCGACGGTGGCGATCGCCGACCGCAGATAATCGATTAGTCGTCGCTCGGTGGGGGCGTCCAACTCGGTGCGCACGACCCGGTCAATGCGGGCGATTTGCTGGCTGACCACCTGGGGACTGCCGCCGATCACTCGGGTCTTGGTCGAGGTGGGACGGTTTGCCGCTTCGATGAGACCAGTGAGGCCAATGCCTTCGGCAGCCAAGCTTTGGCGTAGCTCATGGCCGGGCTCGTCGATACCGATAACGCCCGCTACCGCGACCTCGGCGCCCAGCGCATGGACGTTGCGGGCCAGGTTCGCGGCGCCACCGGGGACAACATAACGGTCGAGCCATTCCAGGACCGGGATCGGCGCTTCACGTGACAAACGGACTGGCTGACCGAGAATGTACTCATCGGCGACCATATCGCCGAGTACGAGGACGCGTGGCCGTGCCAAACAGAAAACGAGCGCCTGCAGGTACTGCCGGAAAGGCGAGTTCGAGATTGCTCCCATTTATGTTATATGCTAACTCTTAGATGTCGAGCCTTCACGACTGATCTGATACCCGGCTAGGCGCTCTAATGCTATGGCGAGTGCCTGAATCCCGGCGCTGCCCTGGCCACTCGCCTCGACTGCTCGGAAGAGTTGGTTGGTCAGGGCGGCGCTGGGCACGCTGACTTGCAGCTCTTCGGCGAGCGCCAGTGCCAAGCGCAAGTCCTTCTGGGCGAGGCGCACCATGAACCCGGGGCGAAAATCACGCTGGGCGATGAGCGGGCTGAGGTTCTCGAGCATCCAGGAACGAGCCGCGCCGCCCCGAATCGCTTCGAGGAGAGTAGACACATCAACGCCGGCTTTTGAGGCGACTATTAAGCCTTCGCAGACCGCTTCGAGCGTCGCCAGACCGATGATCTGATTCACCAGTTTCACGGTGTGCCCCATCCCCACCCCACCGACGCGGACGACTGACCTGCCCAAAGCACTCAAGACCGGTCGGCAGCGTTCGAACACGTCCTCATCCCCGCCCACCATAATCGCAAGCGTGGCATTGATCGCACCCTGTTCACTGCCGCTGACCGGGGCATCTAGAGTCTTTACTCCCTTGAGGGACGCGGCAGTTGCGATTTCGCGAGTGACGGCCGGTGCGATTGTGCTCATGTCGATCAGGACGCTGCCCGGGCCTGCGCCAGCCAGAACACCGTTCTCGCCAAGCGCTACCGAGCGGACGTCGGGGGAATCCGGGAGCATTGTAATCACGATGCGGGCACGGCGCGCGACCTCGGCGGGTGAGCTAGCCGCGCTGGCGCCGGCCTCGACTAACTCTGTGACCGCTGCTTTGCTCCGGTTGTGGACGATGAGAGGATAGCCCGCCTTGAGAAGATTGTGGGCCATTGGCTTTCCCATGATCCCAAGACCAATGAAGCCAACCGTTTCAGCCATCACCGGCTCCCTCCGCTGTAATTCCCTCTCCTTTGGGAAGAGGGTTAGAGTGAGAGCGGCTTGCCGTTCTTATTGGCAAGCCGCTGGGCAAATCGCGCGAGGTCGACTACGAATCGCTCGTGAATTCCCTCGGCGATCTTCTCTCGCTGGTCAACTGCTTCGACGTAGAACGTTACCCGCCGTCGATCGATCGCCGTGACCGAGGCGCGGACGGTGATCGTCATCCCAATCGGGGTAGGCGCTAGGTGAGTAACGTTGACGATCGTGCCAACCGAGGCTTCGCCGGTTTCAAAGTATGGCTCGAGGACGGCATTCGAAATGACTTCGAGTTGCTCTACGAGAGCGGGGGTCGACAATACTGATACCTGGGGGGGACCGTCAAACGTGATTGCCCAATCGGGCAGCGTGACCAACGATTGTTCGGCGCTAGCGCCAATGGCGAGCCCTTCTTTCATTCAGAACATGCCTCGTCAGGAATTTTCTCTCCCTCTGGGAGAGGATTAGGGTGCGGGCTGCCTGCGAGTCTTATCCACCGTGCTGGCCCAAAGGACCACGTGGTACTCTGTCGGTTAGGAAGTTGTCCCGGTCAGCTCCCGGCGGACGATTTGGACGCCCGCTGCCAGCGCCTTCAGCTTTTGAAAAGTTAGCCAGCGCGGAAGCTGGAAGAATCCGCAGTCGGGCGTCAGCCAGAGCTTTTCGGGAGGCACATATTGGAGCATTGTTCGCACGCGTTCGGCTACGTCCTCTGGAGTCTCGACGTAGAAAGACTTCACGTCGACGACCCCCGCCGCGAACTCCCGATCAATGCCGGCATCGCGCCAGATACTCGCCTCTTTCAGCTCGCGATTCGCAAACTCGAAGCTAAATTGATCGCAGCGCGCCTCAAGCAACGCTGGAAAGAATACGCCATAGTCACGCTTACCGCGTGGCCGACTGCCAAGGTTACCAAAGCAGACGTGGAGCGCGATCTTTGCATTGACACCGGCGAGGGCGGTATTGATCAAGCGGACCCATTCCTTGGCCTCGCCGGGAATTATCGCGAACGAGGGCTCGTCGAGCTGAATAAACTCGGCCCCCGCTGCGACGAGTGCCTTGAGCTCGGCGTTAATTACCTCGGCCATCTCCCAGGCGAGCTCGAGACGGCTTTTGTAGACGGTGTCCTCATGGAGCTGAATATGGATTGTCATGGTCAGTGGACCCGGGCAGGTCGCCTTGATTGGACGGGACGTATGTGCTTTGAGATAGTTGAACTCGTCGACGATCCCCAATCCGTGCGGGACTTTCACCCGAGCGACCGGTCGGTAGCGCGGAGCGCTATCGTAGCCGTAGACGCCGACCTTGCGGAGCACGCCGACGCTTTCCAACCCTTCCATGCGACGGTAGAAGCTCTGGACGAAGTACCAGCGTCGCATTTCGCCGTCGGTGATCACGTCGATGCCAGCGCGTTCCTGGTCGAGAATCGCGATATTCACCGCGTCGTCAAAAGTTTCACGAATGTCAGTTGGACCATATTTCCCCGCGTCGATCGCCTCCAGCGCTGTCCATAGCCAGCTTGGAATCGCGTGACTTCCAATCACGCTGGTCGGTAGCAAGCCATAGGATTGAGCCATCGTCACTCCTCCATGCGAGTGGCTCGATTATAAGCTTCGAAGAGAACTGTCACAAGCGCGGGAGGATGGGGTGAATTGAGCGGCTATTGCTGGGGCAATGGTTTAGGTCTGGACCGTGGGCTAGTGCTGTGATGTGGGGCACTATTCAAGTGGGAAGCGGCGGTGCTACGCGTGCGGGCGCTGTCTTGATCGACAGCGCCCGGCGTTGGCGACAGCTCGGGTTGTGCCGGATTGAGCGTTTGATTATCTGTTTGCTTTTTGTCGTTAGAGTGCTTTGATTGGCCGCTATCAGAGCGGGGGTTCGCATTCATTGAATGCTGATCCGTTTGCTTATCTTTCATGCTCTGGTCGGCGTGGCTATTGCCATTTCCATGAGAGTTACCGGGGCTGTTGCCAGTGCCCGATGATGAACCATCTGATCGCCCGTAGTGATCACTCCGCGACAGACTCGCGGAGGGCGTGAGGGGGGGGGATAACGGAGCATTGTTCCCTGGCTGCACCGCGGCCAGATTCTGGCCGGCCGCGGCAGCCGGGGGGGGGGTACTATTGTCTCTACTGTCATCTTTATGCTTCCCCCCACGTTGCGAATTGCTGCCCTCCGGTGGTGGCGTTCCATCGTGCGCGGCTTTGTCCGCAGCCGGTACGCTCCCATGACTGGCTGCCGGAACTGATTCGTTGAACTCTGCACCCGCGGTAGCCGTGGACAGGACTCCCGCGTTCAAGCCTGCGTTAGCCGCACCATCAGAGGTAGTCGAGTTCAAGGCGTCCTCGGCCAGGAGAAGCGCATTGCGAGAGGACGCCGGCACGTGTTTGAGCGCTTCTTCTAGCTGGGCGCGCTGACCATTCACCTTCTCTTCCGCTCCCACTCTAGCATGCTCGCTTGCTAGCGCGTTAGCATACAACCGTGCCGTGGCAAGCGCGTCGCTTGCGTTGTTAGCCATTGCCTGTTGTATCAACGTGCGAAGCAACGTCTCGCTCTGGCTGGGATTGCCGGTCTGATTGGATCTTGCGGTGAGAGTAGGCGTAATAGTGGGAGGTTCTTTGTTCAAGAACTGGCTTTGAGCTTTACCTGCCCCCTGGCTTACAACCTCTGATGAGGTGTTGGAAGCCTCTGATACCTCCCCGTTCTGGCCTGGTTTGCTAACAACCGTCGGCGTGAGTCGAGGTAGGATATTCTGGTTCTCAGCTCGGATTTGCGTTATTTTTTGCTCGATCTGCGGGCGATCGCTCGGTGGGACAGCCTGGCTAACTTTGGTCTGCGCTGCTGTCAGGGCTTGATTCGACTGCTGCAAGAGAGCGGGAACCGCAGATACGTTGCCGGTCTGAAGCTCGGTCTGGGCTTCGGCCAAGCGCGTTTGGGCGATTTTCAAATCAACTTCAGCCTGACTTTGTGGTGAGGGCGCTAAGAGAAGTTGGACTCGCTCGGCGGCGAGCTTGGTCGGATAAAAGGCGGAGCCCGGCAGCGCCGCGGCCGAGGCAGTCCAGACCCCGCCAATTCCGCAAATCACGAGCAGCGCAGTGGCGATGGGCACCGCGATTGGGCGGAACCATGATCTTGGGAATGATCTCAGTCGCAACCCGAGAAACCAGGGACGTGCAGAGGAGCGTTCGGCGTCGGCGGCAATCTTCGCGGCTAAACGTGCCGATATCCGGGCTTGAAACTCTGGTGATGGCACCGGTTTCGGCAGCGCCCTGACGCGACCAGCCGATCGCAGCATCGATTGCACAGATGTGGGCAGATCGGGCCGGGTTGCCAGGTAAGCTTCCACGTCCCAGTTCTGGCGGTCGAGTTCAGCCAGGCAACTGGTCAGCAGATCTTCGTCGCGCACCTTTAGATGTCTCCTCGGCAGTTTGGAGGACTTTGGCCAATGCTTGTAACGCTCGATGCTGGATCACTCTGGTAGCTCCTTCGCTCTTACCAATCAACTGAGCCACTTCGGCGTGACTCAGCCCTTCAATAAACCGCAGCACGATCAACTGTTGATGTTCGGGATTGAGTTTTTGGAGAGCGGCACGTACTTCTTCTGCTTCGAGCTGGCTTTCAACCGACACGAGGACGTCGGCGCCAGGCTCCTCGGCTTCAATAACGTCCTCGATCGGCATACTCGGATGCCTTCCTCGATAATGATCGATGACCAGATTGTGGGCCAGACGATAGAGCCAGGCGGCGAACGGGGCTCCGCGCGGTTCGTAGCGGTCGATAGCCTCCCATGCCTTGAGGAAGACATGTTCGCAAAGATCCTCCGCTTCGCTTTCCGACCCGACTCGGTAATAGACATATCTGTAAATCCGTTCGAGGTGCGATTCGTAGAGGCAGCCAAAAGCCGTTGCATCGCGCTTGATGGCACGCGCAACCAGGCGAGCCTCATCGTCGGCTGGCACCTTCCGGTCGGTGTCTGACGTCACGGCACCTTCTGGCAGTGAAAACGCATTAAACTCCCAAACGTTACGGAGTTGTTCGTGCTTTCTTACGGGCGAGGCTGAGACTGTCGGACGGTTGCTTGATAAATGATGCTATCGAGGCGAACCGCCTGTGTCAAGGCGTACCAATCTTCATCCTACCATGCACTCCGGTGGTGCAAGGGGCTGGATTGGTTGGGCGGCGAGAACGGACTGAGTATTGTGACCAAGCCCAACGATGCTCGCCACGTCGGAGCCAATGGCCACGCAGTTCTTACCGTTTTGCTTAGCTTGGTAGAGGAGTCGGTCGGCGGCTGCGATCAGCGTGTCCGGATTGTCCATTTCGCCTCGACAGCTAATCACGCCAAGGCTGACGGTCAAGGAGTGGCTTCGGATACCGAATACCGTCCAATCGTATTGAGCGAAGCGGCTGCGAATCCGTTCGGCGGTCTCTGCCGCGCGCTCGACCGAAGCATTGCGCAAGAGGATTGCGAATTCCTCGCCACCGAAGCGCACGACCATATCATCGGAACGTATTATCTCTTGAAGGATCACACTCGTGTGCGCGAGCACTTGATCACCGATGAGGTGACCATACGTATCATTGATTTCCTTGAACCCGTCGAGATCGATCATCAGCAGCGCTATTGGTCGATCTGCCTTTTGGGCAAGCTGGAGCTCAGTATTGAGCCACCGATCAAGCGCCCGGCGGTTGTACAAGCCGGTCAGGGGATCCGTCACCGCTTGCCATTGGGCTTTTTCAAGGAGCCGAGCGTTAAGAATTGCTGCTCCTAGGTGCCGGGCGATTGGCAAGAGAGCCGAACGGGCAGTGTCCTCAGGATCTTCCGGAGGATCAAAGAAAAGAACCAAGACGCCGATTGGTGGGGCATTGGGATGTGTTTCGAGTGGAACGTACCAGGTGTGACCGGCCGCGATACCATCATTTTCGAGGCTTGGCGTCGTCGAGAGAGGCAGGGACTCCGGTGTGAAGGACGGTTGGATAGTCGTATCGCCAATGACCAAGAGGTGAGCTTGAGACCAGTCTGCTTCAAGCTTGGCTACGCTAGCGCGTTGTTCATCGGTGAGGTCTGTCGCGCGGACGAACACTCTCGTCGGTGACGGGCCTTCGACCAGGCTGACTGCTCCGCCCATCGCCCCAAAATGCTTGACGAGGATCGAGACAACTTTCCCTAGCATCTCTTCCAGGTGATCGCTGTCGATGATTGCGGTCGAAGCCGCGTATAAAAGCTCCAGAGTGCGGTTCGCCTTGCGCAGACGGGTATTGGTAGCTTTGACTTGGGCCACTCGCTTTGCCGGGAAAAAGAAGCCAAGGCCGATCAACGCGCCGAAACTTGCCGCGAAAGCGAGACTCTGCCAATTCTGCAGATGAGCCAGCTTGAGGACAGCGTAGCAGACGATGCTGAAGCAAGCGCTGACGATCAACAGGGTAAGGAATAACCGCCCATCCCGAGTGAGTAGGCCTGAGTGCTTCCGAGAGCTCGGCATGCGCAAAATCCAAGTCTGATTCGTGCCGGTCGCGGCGATGCACAGCCCATCGACCTTCGACGTGGCCGTCATTATATCAATCGCTTTACCGGATTTATACGGGACTTTTGGGGGGGCCCAAAGAGGGTTTGGCGCGTTGTAAGGTTCACGACGGTAAGCCGTCTTGCCAAAAAGCGAGGTTGATGCGATGATAGCCTAAGGGTTATGGCATTAGGAACCATCTGTGCTAATCATGTCCGGTGACGGTTATCAGTCGTTGTTGGCGCTGTCCGTGGCATCGTCAGCCGGCATGGTAAAGCGCATTGTCATTTGCGCTTTATCTTTGGCATCGTCGTTGGCATTGTCTCAAGCATCATCTCTGGCATTGAACCGTCTGACCTGATCAGCTTAGGTGAAGACGATTCCCACCCTGACAGCTTCTCTGCCAAGCGTGAGGTAATTTGGATGCGTTGATCGCTGGCCAGTCGGTTCCTGCGACCGTGCCAATGCCCCGCTCCGGGGCACGTCTTAAAGTGCTCTTTGCCGTCGCGTCATGGGGGCTAGGTCATGCCACGCGCGACTTACCGTTGATTAGCCGTATGCTCGATTGTGGTCACCACGTGACCGTTGTCTCGAGTGGACGTGCATTGGCGGTGCTGAAACAGGAGCTCATTGGTCGTTGCACATTCTTAGAATGGCCAGAATTTCCAGTCAGAATCTCCAAAAGTGCGCCCTTATTCTATGCGCGATTCACCCTAAGTCTGCCTCTCGCGGTTCGGATGATGTTCGCCGAGAATCGCGCACTCCACGCTCTCCTCCACTTTGAGCACTTTGATCGTATCGTGTCGGACAGTCGATTTGGCGTGCGCAGCTCGAAAGTCGCGTCTTTTCACTTAGCCCATGGTCTGCGCATGATTGCTCCGCGACGCAATCCATTGCTCGAAGTTGGGATGGAGTACGTCTTCTGGCGCTGCTACGGACGGGTGACGCGTTTCATCGTACCGGACTTTGCTTCCCATGGTTTGAGCGGCGAGCTTAGTCATGATCTCCGCTTCATTCCGCCCGAGCAGATGAGCTTCATTGGCATTCTCAGCGGAGTACGACGACGGCAGCTTCCCGAAGACATTGATTGTTACGTCTCGATCTCTGGGCCGGAGCCGCAACGAACGATCCTGGAACGGATTATCCTCGAACAGGTGTATGATTTACACGGGCGAGTCGTCGTATCCCTGGGTAAGCCGGACGAAGCCGTGCGATCATATCGGCGCCGCAACGTCACCGTCTACAGTTACGTGAATCGTCGGCAGCAAGAAGATCTGATGAATCGTGCTCGTTTGGTCATCAGTCGGTCCGGCTACTCGACGATCATGGAACTGGCCGAGTTAGGCAAGCGGGCGCTCTTAATTCCGACGCCAGGGCAGACCGAACAAGAATACTTGGCCGACCTTCACCTGCGCTTGGGTAACTTTTATTCTGTTTCACAGAAACATCTCAACTTGCCACGCGACGTCGAGATTGCTCACGATTATCCGGGCTATAAACCTGCACATTTTACCGATCAATCGATTGAGAAGTTCATGCAGCTCGTAGCAGGTTGATTATCTGACTCGGGTCATATCGTGGCCGCGTCAAGGATTGGCTCGCCGTGTGAGATGAGTTACTACTGTTAAAGGAGGTAAAAAGTGGCGAAGGCCGTGATCGATTTACGCAGCGATACCGTGACCCTCCCGACGCCAGAGATGCGTCGGGCGATCGCCGAGGCCGAGCTGGGCGACGACGTCTACGGCGAAGATCCAAGTGTTCTCCGCCTCGAGGCTATGGCCGCTGAGCGAATGGGGAAAGAGGCGGCGCTCCTGGTAACGTCCGGAACGCAGGGAAATCTCGTCGGCATCCTGTCTCATACTCAGCGTGGCGATGAGGTGATTGTGGGGGACCAGTCGCACATTTTGAATTATGAGGTCGCTGGCTGTGCGATGGTTGGGGGCATTCAGCTCCGAGCGGTTCCCAATGTTGACGGCATGCTAAATCCTGCTGACGTGCAAGCGGCGATTCGCTCGGCAGATGTCCATCAGCCTCGGACCGGTGCGGTTTGTATCGAGAACACCCACAATCGCAATGGCGGAGCAGTGCTCGACGCTGCCCAGACCCATGCGATCGCTGCGGTCGCGCACGCGGCCGACATTCCCGTCCATCTGGATGGCGCGCGGATCTTCAACGCTGCCGTAGCCTTGGGAGTCGACGTGCGTACCCTCACCGCCGAAGCCGATTCGGTGACTTTTTGTCTTTCGAAGGGCTTGGCAGCGCCGGTCGGTTCGCTCCTGTGTGGCACCAAGAGTTACATTCAGATCGCGCGGAAATACCGGAAGATTCTCGGTGGTGGCATGCGCCAAGCGGGCATTATCGCCGCGGCGGGGATTGTCGCCTTGAATACGATGGTCGATCGCCTGGCTGAGGACCACGCTAACGCGCGTTTCCTTGCCGAGGGGCTCGCCGAGCTGCCGGGGATTAATTTGAACCCGGAAAAAGTCTGCACGGACATTGTGATATTTGACGTGACCGCTCCTCAGGGGGCAACGGCGTTGATCGCGAGCTTCCGCGAGCGCGGTCTGCTCTGTGGCCAGGCAGGGCCCAATCGGATCCGGATGGTCACGCACTACGGTATTGAGCGTGCCGACGTCGAGCGGGCTTTGCAAATCGCCCGAGACGTTCTGGTAGGAACGCCCGTCGGTGCCCGATAATCTCGTCCTGATTGGCTTCAGCGGCACGGGTAAGAGTGCCGTGGCACGCTCGTTGTCGGCACGACTAGGCTGGCCGTTGGTTGATACTGATCAGGCAATCGTCGAGCGATTCGGCAAGAGTATCGCCACGGTCTTTCGGGACGACGGTGAGGCAGTATTTCGAGCCGCGGAGCGAGAGATTGTCGCCAAAGCCTGCGCTGGCCGGCGCCAGGTGATCAGTCTAGGTGGAGGCGCGTCCGTTGATCTGAGAAGCCGGGCGTTGATCAAGCAAGGAAATTTTGTCGTTCGTCTCGATGCTTCGCCGGAGACGATGCTTCGGCGCATGCGGAGCAGTCCCGGTGCCGAGGAACGTCCTATGTTGGCCGGGGAGGAGCCGCTGGCACGGATTCGCCGTCTCCTTGCCGAGCGCGGCGAGGCCTACGCCATCGCCGATATTGTCGTGGATACGGAAGGGCGAACCGTGGAGCAGGTTGCCACTGCGGTGATCGAAGCGTTGGAGCAGAGAGGAAATTGGCGTCAAGGCAATCGGGAGAGAAGGTGTGAGTGAGCTGGCGATCGGTAGCGGCGTTCTTGGCGAGCTAGGCGCGCGGATGCGCGCAGTTGGATTGAATGGACGGGCTTTCGTCATCAGTGACGATCAGGTCTATCCGCTTTATGGCGAGAAGGCGCTCGCTGCTTTGCGCTCCGCTGGCTACACCGCCGACCATTACGAGCTGGCAGCCGGCGAAGGCTCAAAGTCTCTGGGCGCGGCCAGCGCGATTTATGATTGGCTGGTCGAGCAACGGGCTGAGCGGATCGATGCGATCGTCGCGCTGGGAGGGGGCGTCGTTGGGGACGTCGCCGGGTTTGTCGCGGCGACCTTTCTTCGTGGCATGCCACTCGTCCAGGTGCCGACGACGGTGCTATCGCAAATCGATAGCTCGATTGGCGGCAAGGTCGGGGTGAATCATCCCAAGGGGAAGAATCTGATCGGAGCGTTCAATCCGGCGCGTTTGATTCTGGGGGACACCGATTGTTTGCGTACCCTGCCGCCTCGGGAGATTGTCGCCGGCTGGGCCGAGGCGATCAAGTGCGCGATGATCTTGGATGCCGAGCTACTCGACCTCCTGGAAGCCAACGCCGCGGGATTGTGCGATTTGAGTTCACCGCTCGTCCCGGTTATCGTCGAGCGTTGTGCCCAGCACAAGGTCCGAGTCGTCACCGAGGACGAGCGCGAAACCGGCCTCCGGATGATCCTCAATTATGGTCACACCATCGGCCACGCACTGGAAGCGGTCCTGAACTACGACGTCCTACTGCACGGCGAGGCGGTCAGCATTGGCATGACCGGCGCAGCTCGACTATCAGTCGAGCGTGGCTTGCTTCAGCCAGCCGAGGCAGCGCGTCAGAATGCGGTGTTGGCCCGATTCGGCTTGCCGACCCATTTCCCTCTTTCAGTGACTCCGCCAAAGATCGAAGCGGTCCTCGACGCGATGACTCACGACAAAAAATCGCGAGGGGCGGAACTACGCTGGATTCTCCTCGAGCAGATCGGTCAGGCGCGCATCGAGCGGGGCGTGCCGTGGTCTTTGGTCAGCGACACGGTCGCTGCGCTGCTTGGTCTCAGGAGTCACTAAATAGCCATGATCCAGCCCTTGATCACACCGGACGAGTTTCTTGGCCTCGAGGGGATGACCCATCTTTGCGCAGCCGGCGAGGCACCGATGCTGCGAACTCACCTCGAAGCGTTGGCGCGTTTCGCCGCCGACAAGAGCACCGGTATGCCCGGGCGTGCCCGACTCGAAGAGACGGTCGCCTCGACCCGTCTGAATCTTTCCTGGTGGGTCAACCGGCCGGCCAGCGATATTGCCTTGCTCGCTCATGCCTCGGAAGGGGTGAATGTCGTCGCCCAGGGGCTCGATTGGCGTCCGGGTGATAACGTTGTTCTGGCCGACGTCGAGTACCCCTCACTGATCTATCCTTGGACTCGCCTGACTCAGCGAGGCGTAGAGATTCGCGTGGTCCCGACTCGAAACTGGGTGCTTCACCTCGACGACCTTCGCGCTACCATCGACCGGCGTACCCGCTTGGTCGCGGTGAGCCAGGTCAGCTTCCTGACCGGCCAACGCCTGAGCCTAGCGGCGATAGCCGATGCAGCTTGGCAGGTCGGGGCGCGCTTACTCGTTGATGCGACCCACGCTCTCGGCGTCATCCCGGTTGATGCCAACCTCTGCGACTTCCTGGTGTCAAGCTGTTACAAGTGGCTGCTCGGCGTACACGGGGTTGGCATCTTTGTTTGGAATCGCTCGCGAGTTCCCGAACTCGAACCAGTCAATCTGGGCTGGCACTCGGTAGCGAGCCGTGGCGGGAAGACAGATCCGACTCAAGTGGCGCTGCGTCCGGACGCCGATAAATTCGAGATGGGGAATCCCAGCTTTCCAAGTATTTATGTACTGAATAACGTTCTCGAACGACTGGCGATGCTGCCGGCGGCAAAGGTCGAGGAGCATGCGCTCTGTCTCGGAGGAATAGTGCGAGAAGGACTAGCGCGGCGAGGTTGGACACTCATGACGCCGGAATCGCCTCGAGAACGGGCCGGCAGCATCTGCTACGCGGTTCCCAACGCGGCGGAGGTCGCGGCAGATCTGGCCGCTAAAGGCATTCTGGTCTGGGGCAGCGAGAGACGCATTCGCGTCTCCTGCCACGTCTACAATTCCAGTGACGACGTCGAACGGTTTCTTTCCGCCCTCGACGAATTGGTGACCCTATCGTGACGATCGATCTCTCCGCCGCCGCGGCGCATCTCACGGCTCGAGATCCGGTGCTCGCCCGGATCATCGACGAGGTCGGCTTCCCCATTTTCCGCCACAACCCGAATCTGTTCGGAGCGCTCGTCGACTCAATCATCGGTCAGCAGATTTCGGTGCATGCCGCGTCGGCGATTCGGCGTCGCATCGCAGCGCTGATGCCAGATGGCGCAACGCTCACGCCTGACGGTATTCTTGCTCGCTCTGTCGAGGACTTGCGTGGAGCAGGGCTTTCGCGCACCAAGGTCGGTTATCTTTTAGACCTGGCGACGAAGGTCCACGATGGCACCGTCGATCTGGAGCACTTGTCCGCGCTCGACGACGAGGCGATTGTCGCCGAGCTTATGAAGGTCAAAGGGATTGGACGCTGGACCGTGGAGATGTTTCTGATCTTTTCTTTGCACCGTCCGGACGTTTTGCCCGTCGGTGACCTTGGCTTCCGCACGGCGATTCAGCGCCAATATGGCTTAGAACAGTTGCCGACGGCCGACGAAATTCGTCGCCTCGCCGAGCCCTGGGTGCCGTACCGCTCGGTGGCTACCTGGTACCTTTGGCGGAGCTTGAGGAACGAACCGCTCAATCGCCCTTGACGTTCATCTCTTCGAGGCGGCCACTCACCAGGAAGACGACGCGCTCACAGATGTTCGTGACTCGATCGGCGGTGCGCTCGAAGTTATGGGCAACCCAGGTGAGCCAGGTAGCCCGGTCGATCGTGCGGGGATCCTGAATCATGTAGGTCAGTAGTTCGCGGTAGACCTGATCGTGAAGAGCGTCGACTAGATCATCCTCGGCGGCGACTGCTTCAGCCAGCTTGGCATCGCGATTCACGAACGCGTCGATGGCTCGCCGCAGCATCTCACGGGCGAGATCCGCCATGCGCGGGAGATCGATGAGTGGCTTGAGGAGCTCCTGATCTCCGTGCATCAAGACGATCCGTGCGGTCCCGGCGGCGTAATCCCCCATTCGTTCGAGCTCACCGGCGATAGCCAGGACGGCGAGAACGGTGCGGAGATCCCGGGCCATTGGCTGCTGGGTGGCAAGCAAAGTCACTGCCTGCTCTTCGATGGCAAAGCGCTTGCTGTTGATCGCGGCGTCGCTCTGGATGATCTGGCGCGCCCGATTTTGATCGAGATAACGCAGAGACTCGAGAGCACCGCCCACGGCCTGGTCAACCAGACTTGCCAGGATGAGCATATCGTCCTGGAGGTGACGCAGGTCTCGATCGAAGGTTTCTCGGCCTGGCACGAGCATTCCTTTCTCCACCGGATCAGCCGAATCGTCCGGTAATGTATTCCTCGGTGCGCCGATCGCGCGGATTGGTAAAGATTTGGCGCGTTGATCCCACTTCGATGAGCGTTCCGATGTGGCTCGCATCCGCGAGCATAAACGCCGTGGTGTCGGAAATCCGTGCCGCCTGTTGCATATTATGGGTAACAATAACGATAGTATAGTCGCTCTTGAGCTCGCTGAGCAACTCTTCGATCTTCAGGGTCGCTACCGGATCGAGCGCACCGGTTGGCTCATCAAGCAGAAGTACTTCAGGCGCGATCGCGAGAGCGCGGGCGATGCACAGGCGCTGTTGCTGACCGCCGGAGAGTGCCGTACCTGGTTGGCGAAGCTTGTCTTTGACCTCGTCCCACAAGGCAACTCTCTCGAGCGCTTGCCAGACCAGATCGGGAAGGGACTTGCCCGGGCTAATGCCGTTCAACCGGAGTCCCGCGGCGACGTTGTCGAAAATCGACATAGTTGGGAACGGGTTGGGACGCTGAAACACCATGCCAATCCGCCGTCGTACCAGCACCGGATCTACGCCTTGACTAAGGATGTCCATGCCACCCAGGAGAACTTGGCCTTCAACCCGTGCGCCTGGTACCGTCTCGTGCATACGGTTGAGGCAGCGGATGAAGGTCGATTTGCCGCAGCCCGAAGGACCAATGATCGCAGTAATTTGACCGGCTGGAAATGACAGACTGATGTCACGAATCGCTTGCCGTTCGCCATACCAAGCGGAAAGCCGATGCGCTTCGAGAGAGTTCGCCCGGTTGGTCGCCACGGTAGTACCGGGGCCGGCTGGTTCGAAAAGAATCGGACGCGGTGAAAACATCGCTTCCCCCTAACTTCTTCGTCTGACGAGAATGCGCGCGCTCATGCTCAGTAGCAGGACCATTGTGACGAGCACCAACGACCCAGCCCAGGCCTGGCGGTGCCAGTCGTCATAGGGAGAAATCGCATACGTGAAAATCTGGAGCGGGAGCGCGGCGATTGGCTCGCGCAATCCCCCCTTCCAGAAAAACTGATTGCCAAAAGCAGTGAAGAGGAGAGGAGCTGTCTCGCCTGCCGCGCGAGCCACTGCGAGGAGAGCGCCGGTGACGATACCGCCGAGCGCGGTCGGCAAAACGATACGTAGCACCATCTTCCAGCGCGGTATCCCGAGTGCAAGTGCGCCTTCCCGTAATGCGGATGGAACCAAGCGAACCATTTCTTCGGTCGTGCGTGTGACGACCGGGATCATGATGATGGCGAGGGCGAAGCCACCGGCGATTGCGTTGAAGCTTTTCAGAGGCACGACGAGCAGGGCATAAGCGAAAATGCCGATTGCAATCGATGGAACGCCGGTGAGCACGTC
This sequence comes from Chloroflexota bacterium, assembly GCA_021324795.1. Lineage (GTDB taxonomy): Bacteria > Chloroflexota > UBA6077 > FW602-bin22 > CADDYW01 > JAJPIK01. The sequence continues at coordinate 35,577 of JAJPIK010000042.1, read as the reverse complement.
CGCCAAAAACCGAATGAGGTTGGCCAAACGGCCACGACCGTATTCAGCCAGGTATACGCCTGCCCCGATCCCAATGGGCAAACCGATCAGGCTGGCGATTATGATCAAAATCAAGCTGCCAACGATCGCATTCGCCATGCCTCCGCCTGGTTCGCCAACTGGTCGGGGAGTCTGTGTGAAAAAGTCGAGGTTGAGCGCTTGCCCACCTTGGGCGACAATGTATCCCAGAATGGCCACCAAGATGGTCAAGGCGGCCGCGAGTGCGAGCACGCACAAGCCGAGCATGAGCACGTTTGTGACCTTGCGCTGCCAGCTAATGGTCATTCGCTGATTCATACCGGGGTTGCTCCGTGCGTACCACCACTCATTCGCCAAATCAGCAATTGAGCTAAGGCGTTGACAACGACCGTGACGCCGAGCAAAACGAGCCCGATCTCGATCAGTGCCGCGACGTGAAAGTCCGAGGTTGCCTCGGTGAATTCGTTCGCGATGACCGAGGCCATCGTGTAGCCGGGAGCGAAAAGGGAGACAGAAATAGCAGGACGGTTGCCAATCAGCATTGTCACCGCCATGGTTTCGCCGAGAGCCCGGCCGAGGCCGAGTGTCACACCACCAAGGATACCGGAGCGGGCCGATGGAAGTACAGCATACCAGATCATTTCCCAACGAGTCGCTCCGAGGGCTAGCATTCCCTCGCGCTGCGCCGCGGGTACGGCCTGGATCACGTCGCGACTAATCGCGGCGATGGTCGGAATGATCATGATCGCTAAAATCAAGCCACCGGCTAGCATGCCAACCCCGTAGGCTGGCCCACTAAACAAGGTGCCGATGACTGGCACTCGGCCGAGGCTGTTTCGAAGCGCCGGCTCAACCAGGGAGCGCAGGACGGGCGCTAGCACAAAAATGCCCCACAGACCGTAGACGACACTGGGAATCGCTGCGAGCAATTCGACGAGTGCGGCCAAGATGCCACGCAACGAGCGCGGCACGAACTCGCTCAAGGCAATCGCCGCCCCCAGGGCGATCGGCGCTCCGACGATGACTGCTAGGGCCGAGGTAACGATGGTGCCGTAGATAAATGGCAACGCTCCGAAGTGATCGTTGACCGGATCCCACACCTGGCTGGTCAGAAATCCAAATCCGAAGCGAGCCAGTGCTGGGCGCGCCGCAATCGCCATCGCAGTTCCGATCGCGACGACGAGCACGAGAACGGCGAGTGCGCAGATCAGGACAACCAGTGAGAGCGCCGGGTCGGCACGTTGGCCAGTTGGAGCTTGAATCAACCGCGCGCGCAGGTCCTGAACCCGGGGAATCGTCGCCACGGTGCTTCCTATCTGCTTCAAGATCACGGCCTAATTTTGGCCCACGGAGGTTAACGCGACTTGAACGTGAGTTTAAGAATCGTTTAACAAGCGCGGGATGAGCACTGTAAAGGTTGCGCCCTTACCGGGACCCGGCGACGCCGCGAAGACTTGGCCGCCGTGGGCTTGGACTAAGTGCTTGACGATTGCCAACCCAAGGCCAGTCCCCAGGGAGGCACGTGATCGGTCCGCCTTGTAGAAGCGCTCGAAGAGGCGAGGAAGATCTTCGGGAGATACACCTTGACCGTCGTCGGCAACGATGATCGCTGCCTGGGATCCTCGTTGCTCGATGCTTACCCAGACGTGCCCGGCCGGCGGCGTGAATTTGATCGCGTTGTGGACAAGATTAACGACCACTTGGTGAAGGCGTGCTGTGTCGATGGTCGCGACGATTGGTCCAGAACTGGGGGTAATTGTCAGGTTAATTCCCTGGCGCTCAGCTTGCGGACGGAGACGCTCGGCGGCTTCTCGCACGACCTCGACGAGGTTGGCTTCGGCAAAGCGCAGCTCCACGCGACCGGACTCGATACGCGCGAGCTCGAGCAATTCGGTCACCATTTGAGTAAGGCCATCGACTTCGGCGTGCATCCGGCTCAGGAACTCGCGGGCAACTGCCGGCTCGTCCAGCGCGCCGTCTTCGAGTGTTTCGACCAGGGCATGCAGCGATGCTAATGGAGTCCGTAGCTCGTGACTAACATTGGCGACGAAATCTCGACGGATCAATTCGGCCTGGCGCAAGGCAGTAACGTCTTGAAATACAACGATTTGACGGGGGTGGTTTCGGACGGTCACTCTCGTGACGACGATCTGAACCTGTCGACGGTCTGGCCCAACTTCGATGACCAATGGTCCCTCGTTTGTCGCAACGTCCGAGAGAAGGCTGAGCAGCTCGTGGCGGCGGACGACCTCGGTCACCGTTTTTCCGATGGCAAATTCGGGGGACACCTCGAGCATGCGAGCTGCGGCTCGGTTCAAAGCGGAGACGCGCTCGCCAGCGTCCACGATGATTACACCATCGGCCATGCTCGCGAGGATCGCGCTAACCTCGGCGCGCTCGCTTTCGAGCGTGCTCAGCCTCTGACCCAGGGAACGGGCCATCGCTTTGAGCGCGATGCCAAGCTGGCCGACTTCGTCCGTCGTCGTGATCGGAACGTCGATCTCGAGTTTGCCATTCGCCAGATGGCGAATGATCTCAGTGTACCGGACGATTGGTTGCACCATGCCGTGGCTGAGAATCGCCGCGAGCGCGATTGCCAGGATCCCGGTGGTCAAGGCATCGAGAAAGAGGAAGAGCATGAGTTGACTGAGAAATTGCGAATCGAGGGACGCACCGGATGCTGTGACGATGGCAAGGTAAATCGCGATGACGGCGAATGAGCTGACGATCAGGCCCAGGTAGGCGACGGCAACTTTCCACCGGATCTGGCCCAACACCCTGTTATCCTGCGAAACGATAACCGGCGCCACGAACGGTCTCGATCAGCCGTGGATTTGACGGGTCTACTTCCAGCTTTTCGCGAAGTGACCGAATGTGGACCGGAACGGTGCGCGTATCGCCCATCGCGGCGTATCCCCAGACATTCTCGATGAGCTGCTCAGCGGAGAATACCTGATCCGGATGGCGAGCAAGAAAGGAGAGGAGGTCGAACTCTTTGGGCTTCAAGGAGATTTCTTCATCACCACGACTGACCCGTCGACGCGCGGGGTCGATGCGCAGTCCCTTGATCTCGATTACTGCCTCGGCTTGGCGACTGGCCCGATTCATCTCCTCGCGCAAGAGATCCCGGCGACGGAGCACCGCTTTGACTCGCGCCATGAGCTCACGCATGCTGAATGGCTTAGTAACGTAATCATCGGCGCCAATTTCGAGCCCGACGACACGATCGATTTCCTCGGTACGTGCCGTGAGCATCACGATGGGAACGCTGCTTGATTGGCGCAGGCGCCGACATACCTCGAAGCCATCGACTTTGGGAAGCATCACGTCAAGCAAAACAAGATCGGTTGGTCCGGCTGCCCAGGCCGATAATGCTTGCTCACCGTCGGAGGCGGCGATGACCTCATGGCCATCTCGGCGAAGGTTGTATGAGATCGTGCTGCGGAGACTAAGCTCGTCTTCGACTACTAGAATACGTGCCACGGGTGATTACCCTAATCTTCTATCTCTTCGTAGGCTATTATACGTGGTTTGGCCTTTAGACACTTGGACGAAAACGGAGGCCATCGGCCATGATGCACCAGTGCCGGTGTCCTGCTATAATCGGCAACGCCTGAGTGGCTTCTCAGAGGGCTCTCTTGTCTGCAGAGGTGGTGAGCATTGTATAAGTTCGACTTCGTTGCACCCCGCACGGCAGCCGAAGCGGTCGCCTTGCTCCAGGAGCGGGGACCGGGCGGTAAACTCCTCGCCGGTGGTACTGACCTTCTCCTCCAAATCAAGGCACGGGTCGCCAAACCTGCTTACCTCGTCGATTTGAGTCACGTCTCCGAGCTTGCTCGGATCGAAGATCGCCCCGACGAAGGTTTGTTCGTTGGCTCGATGGTCCGTTTACGTGCCATTCAGCTCTCCTCGCTCCTCAACGAGCGCTGTCGTATCGTTGTCGACGGGGCAAAACTCGTTGGCTCGATCCAGATTCGCAACTTGGCGACACTAGGCGGAAATCTCTGCAATGCCGCTCCGTCGGCCGACGTGGCCCCGCCCCTGGTCGCGGCGGGAGCGTGCGCGGAAATTCTCGGACCATCTGGTCGACGCCGCGTTCCACTCGACGATTTCTTCGTCGGGCCGCGCCGGACCATTTTGGCGCCAGGCGAGTTGTTACTCGGGGTGTTGATTCCAGAGGCTCCACCACGTTCGGGGGGGAATTATCTGCGGCACACCCCCCGTAAGGAGATGGATATTGCCGTGGTCGGCGTCGGCGCGATCTTAACGCTCGAGGACGGATACTGTGCCGCGGCTCGGATCTCCCTAGGGGCTGTCGCGCCGACGCCGATGCGGGCACGACAAGCCGAGGCAATGTTAGCTGGACAGCGCTTGTCGGCCGGGCTAATCAAAGAGGCAGGCGAGGCCGCGGCAGAAGAAGCCCGGCCGATTAGCGACGTGCGCGGCTCGGCCGAGTTTCGGCGCCATCTGGTTGCCGAGCTGACCCAACGTACTTTGACGGCGGCCTGGGAGCAAGCCAAGCAGGAGGCATCGCGACGATGAGCAAGCAGATCCTTCATCTGACAGTGAATGGTGAAGACCGTGAGATCTTGGTCCAGCCCTACCAGACTTTGCTGGAAGTGCTGCGCGACGAGCTTGACTTGACCGGTGCGAAGGAAGGCTGCGGAACGGGAGACTGCGGTTGCTGCACGGTTCTGCTCGACGGCAAGCCGGTCACTTCCTGCCTCATCGTTGGATTGCAAGCCGAAGGTCGGCGAGTCACGACGATCGAAGGACTGGAGACTGACGAAGGGCTCGATCCAATTCAGCGCGCCTTCGTTCGACGTGGCGCGCTCCAATGTGGCTTTTGCATTCCGGGTGCGGTGATCATGGCCCGTGCTCTCCTCAATGAGAATCCGAATCCGAGTGAAGAAGAGATTCGTTGGGCAATGGCCGGCAATCTCTGCCGTTGCACCGGTTATACGAAATGGGTTGAAGCGATCCAGGACGTGGTCCAGGGGGTGAAAGAATGACTGATACAATCGCGATCGGACAACGTCTCGAGCGCGCCGAGGGCGTGGACAAGGTTACCGGTCGAGCAACCTACGTCGCGGATCTGAAGGTGCCGGGCATGCTTCACGCGAAGGTGCTCCGGAGCCCGCATGCGCACGCCCGAATTCGCTCGATCAACATCGAAAAAGCACGATCTTTGCCCGGAGTGCGCGCCGTCCTCATCGGTGCCGAGGTCGACGTGATTGACGAAGAACCATCCAGCCGGTCGCGGGCGGTTCTGGCCAAGGGACGTGTGCGCTACCAGGGGCAGCCGGTGGCTGCCGTTGCCGCTGACGATGTCCACACCGCCGAAGAGGCGCTCGATCTGATCGAGGTCGATTACGAAGTCCTGCCGGCGGTGATCGATCCCCTCGAAGCGATGAAAGATGACGCTCCTCAGGTCCGCCAGCGGTTGGTGGAAAGTGAAGATACTGAATCACAAGCCCATGCCACTGTTGCCAGCAGTGAAATCAAGCCAGCGAGCGACAAGCCGACCAACGTCACGTCGCGCATCCATTACGCACGCGGCGATGTTGAAAAGGGATTCCAGGAATCGGACATCATCATTGAAAAGACCTACCACATTCCGCACGTTCACCAGGGATATATGGAGCCGCGCGCGGCGTTGGCGAGCTGGGATAATCAAGGCCATTTGACCGTCCATGCCTCCTGCCAAGGTCAGTTCGCCTTGCGGGCCGAGCTCGCGGCAATTCTCCGCATACCAGAAGGGCGGATCACTGTAATCCCCGAGGAAATTGGTGGCGGTTTTGGAGCAAAGATTCAGCCGATCATCGAGCCGATCGCGGCTTTGCTTGCCCAGAAGGCGCGACGGCCGGTCAAGCTGGTTCTCACCCGCAATGAGGAACTCATCGCCGCGACGCCAGCGCCCGAGACGATCGTCGAGATCAAAACCGGGGCAAAGCGCGATGGGAGTCTGACCGCGTTGAAGATGCGAGCAATCATGGACGTGGGCTGCTTCCCCGGTGGCCCACTGAACAATGTCTGCTTGCTCGCCGCCGGTCTGTATAAATTCCCGGCATTCGAAGTCGACGGGTACGAGGTTTTGACACACAAGCCAAGCCAGGCGGCATACCGGGCACCTGGTGCTCCGCACGGAACTTTTGTAATCGAGTCGCAGATGGACGCACTGGCACGCGCGCTGGGCTTGGATCGAGTGGAATTCCGTTTACGCCACTGCATCTCGACCGGCGATCCGATGCCCAACGGTCAACCCTGGCCGTTCAACGGCATGCGACAGGTCCTGGAGGCGATCGCTCGCCATCCAGCTTGGACTGAGAGGCAAAAAGCTCCGAATCGTGGGGTTGGCTTCGCGGTCGGCGGCTGGATGGGCGGTCTTCAGCCTGCCAGCGCCGCGCTGCGCATGAATCAGGATGGCTCCTTCACTATCGCGACCGCAGCGATCGATCTGACCGGCACCCACACTGCGTTTCGGCAGATCGCTGCCGAGGAGCTTGGCGTCTTGGTTGATCAGATCTCGATCGTCACGGCGAACACCGACAGCGCCCCCTTCGCGGGCACGAGCGCTGGCAGCAAGGTGATCTACACTATCGGGAGCGCGGTCAAGGCGGCAGCCGCCGACGCGCGCGAGCAGATTCTCGAGATCGCCTCACGCGAGCTCGAAGCGGCGCCGGTCGATCTGGAGATTCGTGACGGCAAAGTGAGCGTCAAGGGAACTCCGGAGCGGTCGATTAGTCTGAGTCGGATCGGTCAACTCAGCACGGCATTTGGCGGTAAGTATCCACCAGTGCTTGGGCGAGGCACAACGGCAGTGACCCAGCAATCACCAGGGTTTGCCGGGCAGCTTGCCGAGGTCGAAGTTGATCCCGGGACGGGGAATGTCACGATCCTACGCTACGTGAGCTTCCAGGACGTGGGCCGGGCGATCAATCCGACGCTGGTCGAAGGCCAGATGCAAGGCGGAAGTGCCCAGGGCATTGGCATCGCGTTGAGCGAGCAGCTTGTGTATAGCCCTGACGGGCGATTGCTTAATCCGTCGCTACTCGATTACCGGAAGATGACGGCAATTGATCTACCTCGGATCGAAACGGTAATCGTCGAGGTGCCTTCACCATACGGTCCGTTCGGAGCGAAAGGAGTGGGTGAGCCCCCGATCGTTCCCGGCCCGGCTGCGCTCGCCAACGCGGTGCGTGATGCGACCGATTGCGATTTCACTGATCTGCCAATTACGCCAGAGAAAGTCGTCAAAGCGATCAAGGAACGTGCCGCGGCGGGGTGAGCGAGCCATTCCTCTCTTCCAGAAGGAAGAGGGAATCGGCCTAGAGCTTGGCACCGGAAATGCCGGCCGGAAAGTAAATCTGGTGGGTCGTGGCCTGATCGAATGGAGCTGCACGACCGGAACCGGAGGTTCTTTCGAGTGCCAATCAAATCCTGGAATTGTCCATCCTGCCAGCAGAACTTCATTGTCGATTCAGAGGCTGAGCGAGACACGTGTCCGTGGTGTAAAGCCACGGTCGAGGAAAAGGGCGAGAAACTACAGGTGGCGGCCGACTCCGCGAAGCTCAAGGAAGCAACCGTGGAGTCGGCCGCGAGTGGAACGAACAGCTCCGGAAATAGTAGCACCGGTGGCACGGCCGGCGCTGCTGGCGCCAATAATGCTAGCGGGGCAACCCCTGGGAGCGGTAGCAGTCAGTCTTGGTGGCCGTTCGAATACAGTTCTTGAAGCCGATGACCCGGCACGATCGATCACGGCGTTTCGATAACCGGTGAGGGCGGCCGTTGATGGATCCGCTCAGCAGCTTCGAGTAGACTTTGCACGCGTACGACGGTAGGGGGGTAGGGCAGTCCGTGGTTTTTAGGCCACGCGATCAGAAAAACCGTCCGTGGCGCGTCTTGGGCGAGAAAATAGGCGACGCGACCGTCATCATCGACATGGTCCATGACGCCGCGCTCCCGCGTTTTCAGAAGCTTGAACGCCGCGTTGGATAAGCCGCGATCGTTGAGCAGAATTTCTGAGAAATAGTCGCGTAGATGATGGCGGATTAGCCATCGTTCGGTAGCTTTGCGCGCCGATTCCGGGCGGCCAGTCAAGAGGACCAAACGACGCACTTCCGCGAGCTTAGCTAGCCCTTCGGTGACTTGTGGCATAGGCAAACGCCATCCATAGCGGAGGCCTTGACCAACTTTCGAGTCGAGCCATTGAAGTGGCGAGGGAAGTTCGCTGAGCTGTCGAGTCCGGTGAACGTCTGGTGCGCGTTGTACGTCGCGGCTGATCACCAGGTTCATTCCGAGGATTGGACGGCACAACACGCCGTCCATATCGACGGTCATTTCGGGTAGCCCCACCAGCTTCTCCTCCCCATCTTCAGACTTAGTCAAACGACTCACTCGGAGTAGTCGGTGTCCGCTGCTCGTGATACCGGGCGAGCAGTTCAAGCAGACGCTCCGGGTCGAAGCCGAAGACTGCCTGGCCATTGACCACCGTAACCGGAGGGAGCGTGTATCCGCTCGCAATGAACTCGGCGCGTGCCTCGGAATCGACATTGAGATCTCGAACGGTAAAAGCAACGTTGCATTGGGAAAGAAACTCTTTCACCACTCGGCAGGCACTTCAGCGTTCGTGACTGTAGACGACGATGCGCATGAAGCCCTCCCCTTTGCTTACCTTTGGGAATTGTACCAGATTTCTCGTTAATTCCCCGGGAGCTGCCGCCCTTGCAACGCAACACGCGGGCACTGATCACTTTCCGGCCAGACAATTCCGCTTGGAGGGCTCCGGACGCCGTCAGCCGGGACAGCCTGGCACGCGGCCTGCATCAGCGCGATTAATCCGGATAGCGCCAACTAGCTCGGGTGCAATCCGGGATCCTCGGGAGACGAGGAATGCCTGTATTCGAGGTATGTCAATGACAAAGAGTGACTTGATCCAACGCATTAGCAAAGACACTGGTCTGTCGATGAATCAAAGCGGGAAAGTGGTCAACGCCATCTTCTCCACGATCACGAACGCTTTGAAAGAGGGGGAAGAGGTCCGAATCACTGGGTTCGGCACCTTCAAGGTCGCTCAAACGAGTGAGCGAGTTGGTCGAAATCCACGCACCGGTGAACCGATGCGAATTCCAGCGAGCAAGCGCCCGACATTCAGCGCCGGCGCTAATCTGCTCGAAGCGGTCCGTGGTGGTAGCGAGCGCAAGCAGCGCGCGGCTTAGGAGAGCCATTTCACCGCTTTGGGGTTGCTGGTAAGGTAAGACTCGCCGGGTCCGATCTTGCGTTGTCTGATATACTCCAGGACGGCAAAACAAGCCCTTGCTCTGCCAAGATGAGAAGCGCGGAGTCTTCACTGCAAAACCCTGCGCTTTTCACCTTGGCGCGACTCTGGTGTTGGAGTAGAAGCGCGTGAGTGGATTGAGCAGTGCGGTCGTGTCTCGGGCTTTTAACGCTGCCTGGAAAGTCCTTGAAGAAGCGGTCGCTCAAGAAAATTTGCCGTCAGCAGTTCTGACGGTGGCTAATGCCCAAGAGATCATTTGTCAGGCGTCAGTTGGCGGCATCAGGAGCACGGTAACAGTCTCTGGGGACTCCCTCTTTCTCATTGCTTCGATCACAAAGCCGATCTTCGCCACGGCGGTTCTTCGTCTCGTCGAGCGTGGGGCCCTGCTCCTGCACGAGCCAGTTGTCAACCACTGGCCAGAATTCGCGGTAAATAATAAGCAGTCGGTCACTCTCTGGCACCTCCTCACCCACACCTCCGGGCTCGACCAAGGTGCTAGTCTTCGCTTGCGCGGCCAACTGCCTACGAATTTCGAGGATCTGCCTGCCTTGGATGCCGTGGCAGCCCGGGACACATTTCTCAATTTCGCGCCCGGCACCGCTTATAGTTACTGTAACGTCGGTTTCCGGGTCATGGCCGTGCTGATTGAACGACTAACTAAGCAGACATATCAAGACTATCTGCAAACCGAGGTACTCGACCCAATCGGCATGGTTGACACCACGTTTTCGCCGACCCCGGCCCAGCGGCAGCGAACCGTATCTGCGTTCGATCTGCCTTATGACCTCGCAGCATTTGAAACAGCCGCCATGCCCTCGGGCGGACTGTGGAGCACCGCCGGGGATTTAGTCCGCTTTGGTCAAACCTATCTCAACGGCGGGCGCCGCGGCTCACGGCAAGTCCTGAATCCGAACACCGTGGCGGCGGCAACTCGTATCCAGTATACTGGCGTCGACTCGACGAAAGTGCTGCGGCCGAACACGGTCTACCGCGGCTTGGGGTTCCAGCTTGTTGGCCCCGATTGCTCTGAACTTGTGCCCGTCGGTTGCTATGGCCATGGCGGGGCCTCCGGAACCCGATTGCTGATCGACCCGGGCAATCAGTTGGTTCTCGTCTTCCTCACTAATCGATGGGGACAAGACAATCGCTGGCGCGATCGGGCGATCAATGCGTTTTATGGAAGCTTAGCGGAAGAAGAGTAGAGACCGAAGTCCCTTACCTCTGAAGACGGTGGTAACCCTAGGTTAGCGTCGGTGCCCCGACTTCGCCGGCCAAGCGGTTCAAAGATTCGACAATCGGCGCTTCGAGTGGAATACCCTCTCGGCTGCGTTTTTGGGAGCTTTCATACTCGATCTCGCCCGGAACGTAAATCCGGGAGGCGCCGGGCGCCAATCGGGAGTGGTGGATTTGGTCGATTAGCTCATCCATCCGCGCCTTGAATTCGGCTACTGGCATGAAGCCTTCGACTTGGATCGCCATAAAGAACTGACCACTTCCGGGAGCGCCGAGCATGCCGCCGAAGCGCCCGCCGGTGAGGACGCCAGCCAGCACGTCGAGCATGACCGCCATGCCGTACCCCTTGGGTCCGCCGACCGGAAGGAGCATACCTTTTCGGGCGATCACTGGGTCATCAGTAGGTCGTCCCTCGGGATCGGTAGCCCAATCCAGTGGAATCTTCTGACCGCGTACGGCTGCCACGTCGAGCTTACCTCCGGCGACGACACTCGTCGCCATGTCGAGGACCATCGGCCACGGGCGGTTGGTGGGCACGGCAATCGCGAAAGGGTTGTTGCCAATGATCTTGTCGCGACCTCCTGTCGGCGCCATGTTCATGCCGGCATTCGTTGTCGCGAAGCCGATTTGATCGCTCGCCAGGGCCTGGACCGCCCAATAGGCCATGGCGCCACAGTGGCGGCTTCGGCGCAAGCCAACCGCCGCGATGCCAAACTCCTGCGCGCGCTCGATTGCCAGGCGCATGGCGCGATCGGCAGCGACCTGTCCCATGCCGTCTTCGCCGTCGACGACCGCTCGAGGGCCGGAATCGACGACTAGGCTGAGATTCGGCTTGGCCTTGATCGAACCGTTCTTGAGCCCGGTCACGTAGGTAGGGACGCGAATGACGCCATGCGAAGAGACCCCCCGTAAGTCTGCTTCCACGAGCGAGTCCGCGACGACCGCGGCGTGGGCGTCAGGAAGGCCCTGACTACGAAAGATACCCGATACGCATGCGCGCAAGGAACTGGGGGTAACCGTGATGGTTGTAGGCATTATGCGCCCCCTTGTGCTATTCTCAAGATGATTCTTCTCAGGGAAGAGTTGGCTTTCCCTGGCTGCCCAGGGCCCTCTGTTATTCAAATCTGAAGATAATCTTTCCCGCGGTTGCCGAGTCAGCCAGGCGGAACATATCTGGTGCCTGATCGAGAGTTGCCGTGTGGGTAATGATTCGGGTCAGCGGAACCCGATGGCTTTGCACAAAGTCAAAGATTTCGGGAAGCATCCATTCTGGATACAGGTTCGAGGCAAAAAGTGACAGTTGCTTTTTGAACATACTGATCGGATTCAGGCTCGGCGCCGAAGAGCCCAAGCCAACGACTGCCGCGGTGCCACTGACCTTCAAAAGATCCGGGATCCGAGCGTGCGCAGATGGATGCCCCGACGTCTCGACGAGAGCAGTGGCACCTCCCTTGGTGAGGTCAGTTACTGCTTCGCCAAGTCGCGGGTCATTGGAATCAAACGTAGCGATCGCACCGAGCCGCTCGGCGAGGGCACGCCGCTCGGCCATGGGATCGATGCCAATCATCCGAGCTCCCATGGCTTGGCCGAGGAGCAGCACGCATAAACCAACCGGACCAAGCCCGGTAATCGCGATCGTATCGCGACCACTGGCGCCGAGGCGTCGTAGCGGGGCGTAGGCGGTACCGGCTTGGCACGAGATGACGACAGCGTCCTCCCAGGACATACTCTCCGGAATCAGGTGGCAATTGCGAGCGAAGACGAGCATCTGCTCGGCGTCGGCGCCGTCGAAGTAGCCGCTGTACGATCGCTGCCCATTCTGACAAATGTTAGGCTGACCGGTCTGGCATTCAACACAAGTTCCACAACCAATACGATGGTAAACGAGCACCCGGTCCCCGATCTTCAGCCCACGTACGTCGGGACCGATTTCGATGATTTCTCCGCATGGCTCATGGCCGGGGACTAATTCGCTTGGGGGCTGGTCACCGCGCGGCGCTCGGTAGCGGTGGAGGTCGCTACCGCAAATTGCCACGGCGCGCATCTTCAAAACGACTTGACCGGGACCGGGATGCGGATCTGGCTTATGACGAACGATAGCTTGACGGTCGCCAAGAAACTGTACAGCGCGCATGAAATTCCTCCTAAGAGATCGTCCTGTGTTCCCCGATTATACTGACTAGTGGTCGTTCGCGGAAGTGCTTGACCTGTCTTACTCGTCCCAGTGTTGACTGAAGACGACGTGGAGTGGGCCCTGGATGTCGAGTACTTCGGTGAAGGTATGGTTATCCTGATGCTGGTAGCGTAGGCTCACATGACCGTTGCCGATCGGCACTCGTTCGAGAGTCACTGACTTGAGCCAATCCGGCAGCTCCGGGCGGACGATCCAAAGCTCATTTTCTTGCGCTTTGGGCGCGAGACCGAGCATCGCCCGAAGGAAAAGTAAGGCGGCTCCGGCGGCCCACGCTTGCGGGTTACAGGCGACCGGATAGCGAATGGGGACGCGGTATTGCTCGCGATCGTATCCGCAGAAGAGCTCGGGAATGCGGAGATCGGGGAACTGCCGAACCGCGGCGAAAAAGCCGGAGATCAGCGTGCGAAGATATCCTTCTTCGCCATAACGTTTGAAGCCCAGAGCAATCCAGGCGTTATCGTGGGGCCAGACCGTGCCAACGTGGTAGCCCATCGGGTTGTAGCGCACTTCGCCGGTTGACAGCGTCCGAATCCCCCAACCAGTGAACATGTCGGGCCGCATCATGCGCTCAGCGACCCGGTGAGCCCGTTCGGGTGGCACGATGCCACACCAGAGAGTTTGGCCAGCGTTCGAGCTCACGACTTGAGCCTGGTTCTTTTCGCCATCCAGGGCGAGGCAATAGCATCCCTCATCTTCCATCCAGAACATGCGGTTGAACGCATCCATGAGCCAGTTTGCCAGGTATTCTTGGCGGCTGGCCTCGGATGGCATGCCGAGTGCGCGATAGATATCGCGCGCTCCGATCCGCGCCGCGTAAGCGTAGGCCTGAACCTCGACGAGCGCAACCGGCGGTTTGATCAGTTCACCATTCTTATACATGATCGCGTCCCAGGAATCCTTCCAACCTTGATTGGTGAGTCCCGAGCTGGATCGGCTCTGGTATTCGAGGAACCCATCGTGGTCGAGGTCGCCATAACTCTCCATCCAGTCCAACGCGGCACGGAGGTGAGGCTCTAATTCGCGCAGCAGGAGCACGTCGCCGGTGACCCGGTAATATTCGGCCAACAAAATGACGAACAGCGGGGTAGCGTCGACGGTACCGTAATAGGGGTTGAAGGGAATAATGTTGCAGTGGGCGAGCTCACCGCGGCGCAGTTCGTGAAGAATCTTGCCCGGTTGCTCGTCGCGCCAGGGATCGACTTTCGTTCCTTGCAAGCTGGCCAGTAAGCGGAGCAAAGTTGCTGCTTGTCGCGGATCCCAGAGATTTTGAAGCCCGACGGTCAGGCTATCACGCCCAAATAACGTGGCGAACCAAGGAATACCGGCGGCGGGGTAGGGCAGCTCGGGCGAGCCACTGCTGAGAAGGTGGAGGTCAAGTCGGGCTTTCTCAATGATGTCATTCCAGACACCATTGTCGCTGAGTATACGGGGTTGTTCGCGCATCCAGGCTTCGTACGACGCGGAGCCCTGGGCAATCAAGGGCGGAAGGTCTGGAATCGCCGCTGGAGAGTCGGGCTCATCAGATAGCTCGACGCTTACCCGCAGTCGCAAGGTTATTGTCGAGCGCATGGGGAGATCGAGATCGTAGACGACCTGGCCGCCTGACTTCGATGATGGAGCAGGCGAAAACTCAATCCTGGTTTTTCGAGTGATCTTATCGATGCCGTCGTATTGAAAGATGAGCTGGTTACCTTCCCAGTGGGGCGGATGGAGGGTGCCACGTTCGTACACTTGAAGAAAGCCACGGATCTGGAATATGTCGCTGAAGTCAGCGTCAAAGAAGATCACGAGCTCGAGGGGAACCGGGGTTACGTTGAAGTTCGTGATCTGGAGTAGTTCATCAACCGCCTTCTCGGTAATGACTCGCTCGCGATGAAGGGTCAACGTCTCCTTGGGGATCAGGACACCGTTCGGCAGGCGGAGATCCGGATTCGTGAGCTCCTGGCTCTCGGCAAAGCGCATCTCGCCCGTCGAAAGCAGATAGGTAGGAGGAATGCCCTCGAGAACTAACTCATAGGCGCTGAGAAAACGCGTATCCTGATAATAGAGACCGAGGCCGTTAACGTCGCCCCGCGGCACATTTCCGTTCAGGTCGGTGAGCAGGAACAGGTCTCGTTCTTTGATCACGATTGTGTCGCGGATGTCCTGGGCACCAGTCGCTACCGCGTATTGAACGTTCTTTGGCCCGACCGTCTGATTGCCGCCCGTTGGTCGAGGATCAAGCGCGTGATTGGGTGCTTTGTCCATCGGTAATGTCACTCGCTTTTTGTCTGCTCATTGGGTGAAGGAAGCGAGGGGGCAGGAATTGGGGAAACACCATTCGGGCCGGCCGCCGAAACGGGCCGGAATCGACGCGGCAAACTGATCGAGACCGTTGTTGCCTCCGGGGTGCTTTCCGCCCGGATCCAGCCACCACTTTCCTCGATGATGCGCCGAGCTAGGTAGAGCAGCAGAGTAGGCCGTCGGGGAGTCTGCGGCTCGGCGGGATTCGGCACCGTAAAGGGCTGAAAGAGCAAGGCGATCCGATCGGCTGGAATCTCTGGTCCATGGTCGGTGACCCGAACTGACGACATGCCATCCCAAGCCGAGACGACGACTTCGATTGGTCCTCCCTTGGGCATCGCGGCTTCGGCTTGCTCAAGAATATCGGTCAGTGCTTCGCTCAGCAGCGCTTTGTCACCTTCCACCTCTACGGGCACCGTGCTGACCTTGAACTCGTACTTGTCGCCGCCCGGTTGCTGTTTTCGTTTCGCCACGCTCTCCTCGACCAAACGAGACAGATTGACAATCTGGCGATGAAGCAGCAAAGGCGGCAAATGCAGTTGAGCCGCGCGCAGCAGTTCGTTAGCGAGTTGACTTGCGCGGTCAGCAGCGTCGACGATCATCGTCAGCTCGCGGGAAATACGCGTGTTCTTAATGCTCGGGTCACGCATTGCTACTTCGGCGTATCCCTTGATAACCGTAAGTGGGCTCCGGAATTCGTGTGCGGCCGACTCGACGAATTCACTACGAAGTCGTTCCTCTTCGGCAAAAGGCGTGATATCCAAGAAGATCGTCACGCTGCCGACAATGGTACCTTCTTCCTGTCGAATCGGGGCGCTGTTGACCAAAAGATGAACTTGCCAGGCATTCGGGCGCCGAATGACCATCTCGACGCCCGTTGTCTCGTACCCCTCACTGAGTGCTTGAAAACTCGGTAATTCAGACGCCTTGTAGGGGGTGCCGTCCGGATGAAAAAGGTGGTAGTGCGCTGCCCACTGGTTCTGGGGTAAGTGCTCGACGAGAGGCTGCCCAAAGAGCGCCTCGGCAGTGGGATTGACCATACTTACGTTGCCTTGTTGGTCAAGTACGAGAATTCCGACGGGAGACGTCTCGAAGATCGCCTGCAAGCGGTTGCGCTCGCGCAACAGCCGCCGATCAGTGTCAGCAAGGCGAGCGAGGGTCTGAGCAAGCGAATTGGCCATCGTATTGAGTGACCTACCCAGAGCTTCCAGTTCATCGCCAGTGTCCAGCGCCACGCGCGTGTCCAGATGGCCATGGCTCCAGGCCCATGCCGCGCGATCAAGCGCGAAAATCGGCCCCATGATTTGACGCGAGAGGAAGTAGATGGCGAGCAGTCCCAGGCCAAGCGCAAGAGCAAAGGAGCCACCGTCGAGAGCGATACGTCGGTTGATCATGGCCTCGGTCACGCTCGTTGGTTGAAGAACGGCGACGACCCAATGGTAGTGGGGAGTGACGGTTGCAGTACCGGTCTGGGCACCGGAGAGCAAGGGAAATGAGCTGCCGTCCTGGGTGGCCGGCAGACCGCGGATCGCATTGCGAATCAATGGAGTGGTCGAGAGATCAGGGGGCATTTGCGGGATCCCCCAGCGGTTGCTCATAAAGGCGAGTCGGCCGGTTGGATCGGTAATCACGATGACGCGGTTTCCCGTCAGTGGCACCGTCCAAAGGCGGGCGCGAAAGTAGTCCAAGTTGATGCTAACGACGACCACGCCGATCGGAGCGCCTACCTGATTGTGGATGGGCACCGCGGCAACGCTGGTTGGTCGATGCACGATCCGTCCGATAATGATCTCGGAAGTCCGCGGCTCATTGAAGGCCATCACCTCTTGAAAGTATGGGCGATCAGCGATATTGAGCGGTGGCTGGCCCGGTTCGGGCGGAATCATGCTGGCGACCAGATTGCCGCGAGAATCCCAGACTGACACGTTCGCAAATTGGATCAGCGACGGTGCGAGTTGACGCAGATACGGAGTGATCGTGGCAGCATCCAACTTTTGAACAAAAGGCGCTCTCGCGAGCGTCTGGCCAACCGCGATCGCATCATCGATGTTCGCGTCGACCATTGTTCCAACAATGCCTGCCGTTGACTGATCGGCTGATAAAACCATCGCTCGCGTCTCCTGGAAATCGCGTATGTCTCCGATGAGGATAAGAATCATACTCGGAATCAGGATGAGTGCGAACGCGACGAGCAGCTTGGTGCGCAAGCTGAAGGGAATGTGCCAATATCTCGAAGGGGATGGAGACCGATTGGTCGGTGGATTGACCGGAGCTGGAATGGTTGAGTGCATTATCACCTGCTCGCCCGGTCAGGGATAGTACGTTGTGCCGGCAAATTTCCAGGGACGAAGCACGTCTCCCGGTTCTGGCCAGGTTTGCGGCTGCTTTAGGGTGGTGACGTTCAGGTAGGGTGGGTATGGTGGCTGTCCGACTTTACCCGACCAATTATCGGGGAGCCAGGGCGGACGCGTCGGAACTTTCCAACCCAGGCGCGCAAAAGTATTCTCGACAAACTCCGGGATCAAGGCGCTCTGCCAGGCTGGTATGTCGACTGGCCCGGGGATGATGCCGGCTGAAGCCAAAATCGCCGAAACAGACGCATCCTCGATTGACCAAAAATCGATAAATGGGTAGATTGCAGTTGGCTTGTAAAGGGTGTTATAGGTCACGATTTGCTCGAGTAAGAATGATTGTGGGTAGGTAAGCAGATCCGGCTGCTTGGCCAGATCTGCTGCCGTGGCCGACGGTTGCAGGCGAATGAATAGTCCCGCTTCAACGTAGGAATCGACAAGTGCCTGGACGACGTCCGGTGTTTCATCCAGAAGCTCCCGACGCATCACCAGATAGCCATGGCTAAACATGTACGGAAAAACAAGGTCAATGATCCGGCCCGTCCGCTCTAGCTCGACAATGGCCGACACTAATGGCTCATGCGGAACGACCGCGGCCACGTTTGAAGGAAGCGTTGTCTCTTCCTTGAGGGTGAGCGAGGTGAAGTAAAAGTCGTGACCGAGGCTCAGGCTGTTGATCTTGGCAGCCACCACGAAGTAGGCGTCGGCCAATGAGCTATTCACTAACCCGATCGCGCTGCCCGTTCCTTTGAGCTGGCTGAGCTGGTGCAATGGCGAGGCATTTGGAACAACGCTTGCGACTTCGAGATTTGGCGTGACGACCATAACCGAGGCAATCGGTGCACCGGTTTGGACGAGGTGGGCTACCAGGGTGGGATTGAGCGAACAGACCTGAAGGTAATCAGAGACGAATGCTTGGACGGTCCCTACCCCCTCGGCGTATGGAATAAATGTCGTATTCACCCCTCGTTGCTGCGGAAGTTGCCGCGATTCCATGATGGCATTCAGGGCATTGTGACCGGACCAGCGCGTTTGGTAGCCGATATTGAGTGGCCACCAACCGCGGCTCTGGAGCTTCTGGATGGACGCGTTCGAGATCTTTTCGTAGGGAAGTGGCCAGCCCCAGTCGGTGAAAGTGCTCGAAAGGGTAGCCGTCGGGGCGTAGGTAGGGACGGGACGTGGTGTTGGCGAGACCGGTTCAGGAGTAGCTCTATTACAACCTGCTAAGCTCGCCACTATCCCGGCGACGCCGGCTCGGATCACAAATTGGCGTCGAGTCCAATATCTGCCCACGTGCGTACCTACGGGCTCCTTGGCGTTGTCGCGCCCGTCATCGTCGAAGGATCCTTTACCCACGAGATCAGATCAAGCGGCCTGCCGCCGAGCTGCCGTGGCCTGATTAACCGCGTTGAGCAATACGTCAATTTCGAAGGGCTTGTTGACCACGGCAAACACCTGAGGTACACGTCGGAGTCGCTCCGAATACGCTGAGATGATAATGACCGGTACCTTGTCGGTCTCCGGGTCCATACTCAAGCGCTCGAGCACCGCGTTTCCCGGGATGTCGGGCAGGGCGAGATCGAGGAGCACAACAGCCGGGTGGTATTGTTTGACGGCTGGTACAACTTCGCCGCCGCGTGAGACAGCGATGACGTCGTAGCCTTCGTCGCGCAGCAAATCAGACACGAGCTGACTAATGTCTGGATAATCTTCAGCGATTAAGACAACCTTCTTGGAAGCCGCGGCGGAACTCACCCTTGTTTCTCCTCGCGTTGTTTCGTGCAGTGGTCCCTGCATTCGTCAATTGAAACTGAAACCGATCCAACCGGTAGTTCGTGCCCAACGCTGCACGATGTGGGCCAGGATTGACCCTGCTACGTGACAGTGCTACGATTTAGATCGCGGAGACACATGTATTCAATCGCTGAGCTGCAAAGCCTCACCGGTGCGACACGCCGAACAATCCATTACTACGTGCAAGAAGGAATTCTGCCGTCCCCGGCCGGTGCTGGACCCCGTGCGGCCTATGGGGAAGAGCACCGTCTCCGCCTACTCGCGGTGACCCGGCTGAAAGCGCTTGGCTGGACGCTGGAGAGGATCCGAGACTATTTCGCGCTTGTTCACCACGAGGAGATCGCCCGACTGGCGAACGGTGGTCTGCCGCTCGTGGCGAGCGAGCTTGAAGGTTTGCGCACCGTGACGGAGACCAAGGCTGTGCCGCGTGGCGAGACGGTCACTCATTACCGGGTGGCTCCCGGCGTTGAGCTGTTGATCGCGTCGAGCGCGCCGGACAGTGCCAGGCAGGCTATCGAGCGCGCGCTGGACCTGCTCACCCAGATCTTTGTGGAGAAGTAACCTTCGCCACCGCCTGTCGCCAACCTCGATAAAGGGCATCGCGCTGCTCGACGTCGGATGCCGGCTCGAAGCGGCGATCGAGCCGCCAATGGCGGGCGATCTCGTCGGTGGTACGCCAAAATCCAACGGCGAGGCCGGCCAGGTAAGCAGCGCCGAGGGCGGTCGTTTCGACGGTCGCTGGGCGCAGGACCGGTACCCCGAGGATGTCGGCTTGGAACTGGTTCAGGAAGTCGTTAGCGGCCGCGCCGCCATCAACTCGGAGCTCCTGCACCGGCTCACCGGCGTCGTTGGTCATCGCGTCGATGACGTCGCGGGTTTGGTAGGCAATCGCCTCGAGCGCTGCCCGGACCAGGTGGCGTCGATCCGTGCCACGGGTCAGACCGAGAATTGCGCCACGTGCTGACGGATCCCAATAGGGGGCGCCGAGGCCGACAAACGCCGGAACCAGATAGACACCCCCATTGTCCGGTACCGACCGTGCGAGCGCCTCGCTCTCGGACGCGGTATGAATCAGACCGAGCTGGTCGCGCAGCCACTGAATGGCGGCGCCGGCGATAAAGACGCTCCCTTCCAGCGCGTAAACCGCCTCGGCGTTCGGACCACAGGCCAGGGTCGTGAGCAATCCCGCTCGCGAGCGTACCGATCGATGCCCAATATTCTGCAGAAGAAAGGCCCCGGTTCCGTACGTACACTTGATCGTCCCCGGCATGAAACACGCCTGTCCAAAGAGCGCCGCTTGCTGATCTCCTGCGACGCCGGCCAGGGGAATACCGCTGGCAAGCTTGTCTCCTCCCGGAAGGGAGAGAGGTGCCGAAAATCCAAAGTTGCCGGAGGATGCTCCGACCTCGGGGAGGATACTCGCCGGAATTTCGAGGGCCCGCAGCAGGACATTGTCCCAGCGGCGATCGTCGATGTTGAACAGCATAGTTCGGGATGCGTTCGTGTAATCGGTACGGTGGACAGCCCCGCCCGACAGTTTCCAGAGTAGCCAGCTATCGACAGTCCCGAAGCAGATCTCACCCCGTTGGGCGCGTTCGGCAACACCCGCGACGTTATCGAAGAGCCAGCGAATCTTGGTGGCCGAAAAGTAAGGATCGACCACCAGGCCGGTCCGTTGGCGCACATCATCGGTCAGTCCACGTGCCTGCAACTGTTCGCAGAGAGGCGCGGTGCGCCGACACTGCCAAACAATCGACGGCGCGACCGGCTTTCCGGTGTGGCGATCCCAGAGTACTGTCGTCTCACGCTGGTTGGTGATGCCAATTCCCGCGAGCATCGTCGGGGGCGATGATCGAAGCGCCTCGGCAATCGCCTCCAGGCTATGCTGCCAGACTTCTTCGGCGTCTTGCTCGACCCAACCGGGGTGGGGATAAACACAGGGGACTTCTCGGTAACCCCGTCCGACGATGCTGCCCGTGCGATCGACGAGGAGCGCCGTGGTCCCGGTCGTTCCCTGATCGATTGCCAGGATCACCGGTTTGGACGGGGTTGGAGTCACCCTTCCTCCTCGATCGTGATCTCTCCAGCGTTGTACGCTTCGACAAATACGCGAACGATCTCTGGATCGAACTGCCGACCAGCCATCGCCTGAAGCTCGGCGATAGCCTCGGCAGGGGGTTGAGCCTTATGGTATGGCCGTTCGCTGGTCATCGCGTCAAACGCATCGGCCACGGCGACCAGGCGGCCGCCGATGGGGATTTCTTCGCCGGCCAAGCGATCGGGATAGCCGGTGCCATCAAAGCGCTCGTGGTGATGGCGAACGTAGGGAATGACCGGTTCGAGGAAGGATATCCCGCGCAGGATCTGCGAGCCAATGTCCGGGTGCCGGCGCATGCGCTCGAACTCTTCCGGAGTCAGTCTGGCTGGCTTACGCAGGATCGCGTCGTCGACGTTAATTTTGCCGATGTCGTGCAGGATGGCACCCATCTCGACATGGCTGAGCTGCTCACCGTGCCAGCCGAGCCGCCGGGCAATGGCTAAACAAAAGCGGGTTACTCGGTTAATGTGTCCACCGGTGTATGGATCTCGCGCTTCGACGGCAGCAGCAAGCATACGAATTGTCTCTAGATAAGCTTGCTGGATCTGTTGACGACGTGCGCGTTCTGCCTGGAATGTCACATGGACGTCTTCAGCGTACCGGAGGAGCTGAGCCTGAGCTGATTCGAGGGCTTCTCGTTCCGTGCGTTCCGTTTGATAAATGCGGTGAAGCTCACTAGCATAAAGTTCTGCTTGCCGCTTCCAGTAATCTGCCAGGGCCAGCGGGTTCTCATCGCCAATTGGTTCGGTCATTCCACTTTCTGTGGTCAACATGCACCTAACGAATCTGCGAAGTTTTTCCAGCGGATCCTACGCTACTTAGTGCCCACTTGTCAAAGGCAATTGGTCATACCATGGTTAAAATGTGCCATGATTAACGGCAAATGTGACGACGTCCCCTAATCGTGCACCATTAGCTGTGTAGACTGGTAAGCGCTGCCCGGTCGAGAGCAAATAGACGCCGATCTCCACGCGAGCGGGCCGTGCGGAAGTTGAGGGAAGTTCGATCTGGTGCGGATCGAGGATCGTCTCCCCAACGTTCCAGGTGGATGTCGGAAACGCGCCCGCCCCCGGCTGATGATCATCCTGTGCGATCAGGTGGCCAGTAGTGTCGAGAAGGTGGACGAAGACCGTGTAATCTTTGCTGATCGGTGAGGTCGTTTGCCAGTGGAGACGAACGTTAAGATGTCCGGGGGAGGTTGCCACGAGGTCGTAGCCAAGCAGGTGAATTGATTGGCCGAATAGGTCGTCAAGAGGGTGTGCTGGCGGTGGAACCACCCGAGGGCGATCGATGCGAACCGGTCCGACAATGAGCTCATCGCCGGCTGGATGGCCCGAGGGATCGGTCAAAGGTAACCTTTGTCCCGTCTGATGATCGAGGATACCGGCGTCGACGTCGGCAACGCCGGCTGGTGCATTGTTGGGAACGCTCAAGTCGAACCACGAGATGACGTGATCACCGGTTCGCCACTGACGCAGAGGAAACCCGTGATTGTAGTTATCGGTGATAAGCTTGTGTCCATCCCGGGTCACCAAGTGGGCGAAGAACTCCCAATTTGCGACTCCACCGGGTGCAACACCACCGGACGCCCATGCCGAGGCTGGCGGTGGACGCAAAATATTCCACCACAAGACGAAGTGGACGTGGCCGCCCGGCTGAACGACCGGAGTTACGTCGCTTCCTACGAGGTGCACAGTCGATGCGATGATCGCATTGGCCGGGCGTCGTGGTTGGGGAATCTGGGAGGTATCGCGCAGGATGAAGAGTTGACCGTCGACCACGCCAAAGGGATCAGAGACCGTTGCGATCGGCGCCAACCGCTCGGCCATTGGCGAGTAAGACTCGGGCATGAGCGAGCGAGGGTAGACGTAATAGACGCCGTTCGACGTATTTGAGGGGTAGACAAAGTTCAGTCGTCCGTCAAAGGCCCGGCTGCGGGCGGCCGCGGTCGGGTCAAAACTGAGGGGGATAGATTGGCCCTCATAGTCATAGGTACTGGCGAAGATCGTATGTCCGGCAGGCACGGCGGCAATTAAGCGCAAGGCATCGAGAGCATCGAATTGGAACGCTTCGAAAGTAGCGGGATTCCTGCCCCATTCGACGAAATAATCCCAGGGGGTCGCGATGGCGACGAAAGTCAAGACCGCCGTGACGATGACGATACCTGCTCGGCGAGCGCTAGCGCTTGGTAGACCGAGCAACCAATCAAGACCGAGGGCAGGGAAAGCAAGGATGAATGGGAGCTCGCCGGCCAGTCGAAGACCGTGGGCCGGCTCAAAGCTCAAAGCCGCCGGGGCCAGCATGGCGAGACACCAGATGATTATCAGAACTGCTGGCGCATCTCGTCGACGTACCGAGACCGCGAGCCCGATGACGCCCAGCGCACTCAGGGGCATCGCGATCAAGGGCAGCCCCGGCAGATCCTGGCGCGGGTTCGGATCTCCGGTCCAAAAGAGTCCCTGCGCCGCCTCGACGAAACCCGACGGCGCAGAAGCCGCCATTTGCAGGTTGCCCGCGGCGTTCAGGCGCTGCCAAAAGTCGGCCGGATGAAGCCAAAAATAATCTGCCAACGGAAAAACGCTAATCAAGAAGCAAATGAAAGCCACTGCTCCGCCCAGCAACAATTGTTGCCACTCGGCTCCTTTGCTGGATGAGTCGCGTCGTATCCAGCGGCCGATGAGGACACCGAGAAACCAGAGACCGAGGATAGCCGGAATCAACCGCGCCGGAATGTACGTGTACATATCCACCGCGAGGAATAATCCAGCCAGCGCAAAGTCACGCAGCCGGCCTGACCGGATGCCGTGCCAGAGCCAGAACACTGCTAACGTCGCGAACAGAGGCATGCTCGCGGTTCGAAAGCCCAGCCGACTGAGATCGAGGTGCCAGAAGGACGTGGCGAGCAAAAATGCCCCCAACAGGCCTACTCGCCGGCCAAAGAGACCGCGGAAAGTTGCGTAGGTCGCGGCAACGGTGAGAATCCCCAGGGCAACCGCGGGCAAACGCAGTGCAAGCGGGATTGGTCCGACCAACCAAATCGCGACCGCTTGGAGATAGATCGATAGTGGCTCGCGTCCCTGATTCCCAGTGAAAAAAATTGGGTGCACCCCGTCCAGAACGCGGAGTGCGTCGATGCCGTCGGCAGCCTCGTCGGTGTACAAACCGGGTGGCAGCCGATCAATCGCCCACAGGCGCAGTACCATTGCGACGGCGACGATTCCGACTGGGAGCCAGACTTTTGTCAAGCGGTAAGTAGACAACCCTATTTACTCCAGGATTGTTTGCAGCGCTTGGCGAGCTTCGAAGGCACGCTCGGTTTCCCCGAGACGCTCAAAGAGGTCTGCTGCCTCACTTGCCAGGGTGACGGCGCGGCGTGTGTCGCCCTTCTGTAGGGCAACCTGAGCCAGGCCCCACCGGCATTCGGCAACCAGGCCGCGAGCGCCGGCGCTCGCGGCAATCGTTTCTCCTTGCGTGAAGAGCGCCTCGGCGACTTCGAGACTACCCTGACGGAGACGAACGTCGCCCAAATTATGGAGAACGTTGGCGCGGGTCCCCGGATCGCCTAGCTCGGATTGTAGGACCTCCAGATAGCGTGCCGCGGCTTCGTCCAAGCGTCCTTGCCGGCGCAAGAGATCAGCTTTGCTGGCGTGAACGATCGCTAGATCGTCGCCCCGGCCGTGACTTGCGAGCAGGTTGTCGGCCTCCTCGAGGAGCTTCCAGGCAGTGTCAAAGTCGCCTCGCTCGCGGGCAGCGCGTCCGAGCAGGCGCATCGCGTGGCCGACGCCGCGCAGGTCGCTGGCCCGTCGAAGAATTTCGACCGCTTCCGCGGCCCGACCGCGTGCCTCTCGATAGCCCGCCGTGCCGAGCTCGTAATGCAAATAGGCCAGACTGTAGGTGTTCCAGCCCTCGGCGTGTCCGTCTCCCAGACGGCGGGCGGCGTCCACGGCACGGTGGAAGAATTCGAGTCCCTCGCGCCAATAATGACGGAGCCAGAAGAAGTTGCGCAATCCATGCGCTAGTCGCACGAGGAGCTCGTCAAATGCAGTCCGTGGAATGGTGTCGTCCGGTGTAGCAGCAAGTCGAGCAATTGCCTCACTCAGTGCGAGGACATTGTCAATTTCGATCTCGATGCGGTCAAAACTAGCCCATTGACGGATGCTTCCAGCAAACCGGTCGGCCAGGATCTGATAGTGGTTAGCGGCGCCGAGCACGGCACGGACTTCTAAATCGGCGCTCAAAGGGAGATGACGCCGAACGAAGGCTCGGGTGATCGGATGGAGGGTATAGCGACGCTCATCGTCGGTGAGCCCATCGGTCGCTTCGAGCAGTGAGGCTTCGAGCAGCTCGTCGAGCCCAGCTTCTGGATTGATGGCATCAACCGCCGCCGCAGCAATCGCGGCACGGTGGGCCGGCCCGGCAAAGATCGGCAGAACGCGGAGGACCTGGCGAGCATCCTCGGAGAGCGGTTGGACTGAACCCGCGAACATCTCTTCGAAGATGCTGCCCTCGGCCCGAGCAAGACGAGCTTGAACACGCTCGACCGTTTGACCTTGGCGAAGCTGCCCGGCCGCCCAGACCGCGAGCAACGGAAAGCGGCGAGTAGAGTCGGCGAGGGGACGCAGTGCCGAATCGGGGGCAAGGGCCAGTCGTGGAACCGACTGTCGGGCCCCCTCGGCACGTAGGAGGGATAGCGCGTCGTCGACGTCGAGGGGCCCGGGAGCGATTGCCACGACTCGTGGTGGCAGCTTGCGTCGCGTGGTCACCAAGCACCGGGTGGTGGAAGGGAGGTCGAATAGGAAGGAAAGGACCGCAGAATCAGCCCGGTCGACGTCGTCGATGACAATCAGCACAGGCTGACGCCCAAGAAGCTCGCGCATGGCCGATCGTCGGTCGGCGAGCTCGCGGCCAAGCAAGCCAGGATAGTCGAGTGTTCGCGCGAGCACATCCAGGACCCCGCTCAAGCCGAGGCCGCCCTGACGGTTGGCGACCCAGACTACCGCGTCGAAAATTGGCACCGAGACACCACTTTCCAGGGTGATTGGCTTCCAGGTTCGGGTTGCTTGGAGACAGAGCGTCACGACTGCTTGGGCGAGGGCAGTCTTGCCAGAACCGCCCGGTCCCTCGATAGCGACGACACTTCCCGGGCCGGTCGCCAGGAGGCGGACGATTGCCGCGCGCTCGGCCACTCGTCCCACGAACCGGTCATATTCCGGCCTCGGTCGGTTCGTCGGGATTGCTCGCTGGGTGATTTCCTGCCAGCTTCGCTCGGCAAACGCGGCGAATGCGGCCCGTCGGTAGCGGTAAAAGGTCGATTCGTTGGTCGAAAGGGCAGTCCAAGGGCGACGCTGGCTGACGTGATAGATGAGGACAATGGCTAACTTCTCGACTTCGCTCAGACGATCGTCGTTGAGGGGGGGCTGAACTCGAAAATTCTGCTCACCCGAATTGGTTGGTCCAAACCAGCGCTCGACGTGATGAGCCAACACCTCCCGAGTTGATTGACCAGGAATGTTCCAGAGATGACCGAGGCCACCCGCGAACCGCGGAGGCTCGCGGCCAGCGGCGATCGCTTCAAGCAAAGTACGAATCGCCCGATTGAATTCTGGATCGATTGTCGGGTTCAGGCTCATCGTCCTCACGCTGCAAAGCGTACGATCGTACACAAAACGAATTGACAGAAATTTGGCAGCGTTGTGATGCTGAATCGGTTGCCCAGATACATTATCATGGTTGAGCAGCAAATACGAAACTGGAGGAGTCCTGTATGCCTCAAGTTGCGAAAGGACTGGAGGGGGTGGTTGTCTCTGAGACGGCCCTTAGCCACCCCGACGGTGAGAATGGCCGTCTGATTTATCTCGGTTACGAAATTGCCGACCTTGCAAACAATGCGACGTACGAAGAAGTCGTGCATCTCCTCTGGACTGGGCACCTTCCTACCCGGGGTGAGTTCACTGAGTTCAGCGCCAAGATGGCGTCATACCGTGTCCTTCCTAAGTCGGTGACCGACGTCATCCGAACGATGCCCACAGATTCCGAGCCGATGGACGTGCTACGTACGGCAGTATCTGCTTTTGGCGCGGTCCAGAAAATTACGGGCAAAGCAACCATCGAGCACGCGATGGCCTTGACCGCGGTTTTCCCAACGATTATGGCCACCTTTGATCGACAACGTCGTGGGCTGGCACCGCTTGCTCCCCGGGCTGATCTCAACCACGCTGCGAACTACCTCTATATGCTCTCGGGCGAGGTGCCGAGCGATCAACGGACGCGTGCTCTCGATACCTACCTTATCCTGACCGCCGACCACGGCCTCAATGCGTCGACTTTTACCGCTCGGGTGATTGCCTCGACGCTGTCCGATATGTGTTCGTCGATTGTCGGCGCGATCGGCGCGCTCAAGGGACCGCTGCACGGCGGTGCTCCAGCGCTTGTGCTCAACATGCTACGCGAGATCGGAACCCCCGAGAACGCCGAGGCGTGGCTCACTGCTGCGCTCGACCGAGGTGAGCGACTGATGGGATTCGGCCACCGCGTTTACAAGGCCGAAGATCCTCGGGCTAAAGTGCTGCGTTCTCTCGCCGAGCGCACCAGCGAGATCGATTTCTTTCGTTTGGCGATCCGGGTGGAGGATCTAGCGTTGAAGATGCTCCACGAGCGAAAACCCGACCGCCGACTTTACACCAATGTCGAATTCTACTCCTCTGCCGTGCTCCACGGCGTTGGGCTCCCGGACGATTTGTTTACTCCGACCTTCGCGATTAGTCGGGTGGCAGGCTGGACAGCCCATGTGATCGAGCAGCTAAAGGATAATCGTCTGATTCGTCCGGACGCCGAGTATGTCGGACCGACCCGAATGACGTTTGTACCACTCGAGAAGCGCTAAGGCACCCGAATCTTAGCCGAGGTATCGTTTCACGGCCGTGGAGCGATACCTCGGCTAAGATTTCTTTTCGGCATTGCTGCTTGCGCCACTGCTAGCTACGTTGTAAACTCGATGTGACTGGTACGGGGCGTAGTCGATCGCTCGGGGAGTGGGTTAGTTAACCCGAGTGGGAGGGATGCTTGGTGGCGCGCGAGATCTGGTTCTTGCTTCATCACCACGATCCGTTAGCGCTTTTTGGGCTTCTTGCCGTCGAGGAGGCCGGCGTACCCATCCCTGTCCCTGGCGACATCGTGATGATGTACGCCGGCTATCGCGTTCATCTCGGCTACATGTTTTGGTACGAGGCGCTCTTGGCCGGCGTCTTAGCCACTCTGGTTGGCTCCTGTATTCTCTATGTCATTGGCAGACGCGGCGGCCGACCGCTTCTCACTCGCTATGGGCGTTACCTCCACTTGACGAGCGACCGGCAGGCCCGTATTGAGCGCTGGCTCGACCGCTATGGTGGACTGGCGGTATTCGTTGGACGATTGATTCCGGGCATGCGTTGCGGGTCATCATTCATGGCGGGAACGTTTGGTGTACGCTATCCGACCTTCGTCATGGCGACCGCTGCCTCGGCCCTCGTGTGGTGGGGGACGTTTCTCTTCATCGGCAGCCAAGTTGGGATGTGGGTAGCCCCGGTGATCGAAAGTCACGCCCGGCTCTGGTTCGTCTGGGCCGGCGTGGTGCTTCTTTTCTTTGGGGTTCCGTCCTATCTCCAATACCGTAAAGAAAAAAGGCTGGCTACCGTGGACACGGCCTCGCTAAGCTCGTCGGAAGGTGAGGCTCCAGTACCGGAGACGATTCCAAGCCGCTGATCTCGCCTTATTCTATTCCCTCATTGGCTTGCCCCTTCTCGCGTAGTGCGTGTATCTCTCGTAACCGCTCGGCAATCTCGATTTCCCGACCTTCCGTTCGTGGCTCGAAAAATCTAAGCTCGACGCCGTCCGGTAGGTAGCGCTGGGCATAGCGACGAGGGTCGTTTGCTGCGAAATCGTGGCTGTACTCGTAGTTAACCCCATAGCCAAGTTCCTGAGCACCTTGGAACGATCTGTTTCGAAGATGGAGTGGAACCTCGATGCTGGTCCCACTTTCGATCGCCTGTTGGGCGCTCCAAAGTGCCTTTGCCGCGCTGTTCGACTTCGGGGCGGTGGCGAGGTAGATCACTCCGGCCGCGAGGATAAGCTGTGCTTCTGGCATGCCGACGTGCTCAACTGCACGCGCGACCGCCTCGGCGTGGACCAGAGCCTGGGGATCGGCCATGCCGACGTCCTCGGCTGCCAAAATGACCATCCGACGGGCAATAAAGCGTGGCTCCTCTCCTCCCTTGAGCAAAACCGCGAGCCAGTAGATCGCGGCGTCGGGATCCGAGCCACGCAAGCTCTTGATGAACGCGGAGATCGTCTGATAGTGATCGTCGCCTGCCCGATCGTGACGAAGATTTCGTTGTTGGAGTGCTTCGCGTACAGTTTCGAGGGTGATCGTTCTCTGGTGGTTAGTCTGCGCAGTGAGGAGAGCCGCGGCCTCTAGGCCGTTCAGCGCTTGTCGGGCGTCGCCGCCCGCGGTTTGGACAAGCGCCTTGAGTGCGGCATCTTCGATGTCGAGCCCCATGTCGCCAAGGCCACGCTCTGAATCACTCAAGGCCCGTCTCAAGAGCACCCGAAGATGGTCAGCAGTCAACGGCTCGAGGTGGAGGATCCGCAAGCGCGACCGCAAGGCTGGCACGAGATCGAAATAGGGATTCTCACTCGTCAAGCCGATCAGCGTTACCAAACCGCTCTCGATGACCGGGAGGAGCGAGTCTTGCTGGGCTTTGTTCCAGCGGTGGACTTCATCCAGAATGAGAACGACGCCGGAAGGGCGACGCCGCTGCGCATCCTCGACTACCTTGCGCAGCTCGGCGATCCCTGCCGATACCGCGCTAAGCGTTGCCACCGGACGTTGTACCCGCCGAGCGATCACGAGGGCGAGGCTGGTCTTGCCGGTGCCGGGAGGTCCCCAGAAGACGAGCGAGCCAATCTGGCCACTTTCGATCATCTGGCGCAAGACATGCCCCGGTCCGAGCAGATGTTCCTGACCCACGACTTCGTCGAGCTGGCTCGGGCGCATACGCGCGGCAAGTGGGCCGCGTGTATGCGCGTTGGACGAGGTCGACTGCATTTCAGAATCGAAGAACGACTGCTGCACCGTGTCTCCTCCTGGCATCCGCCGGAAGAAGTCGATTCATGGTATTGTACTACCAGTCTCCCAGTCAGGATGAGTTGGAAAATAATTGGCGGAATATCTCCAGCGAATTCGCCGTTTATCGGCTCTACTTTTTCTATTCTCGACGATGCTCGTGGCGATCCTCGCCTACGTGAGCGGCGTCGATGGCAGCAACCGGGCCGAAGTGTTTTCATTGCTCACGGTCGCATTCGCCACTGGTCTTTTCGTGCGCTGGTTTCCCTGGTATCGCTACCACCCAAACTGGTTTCTGACCATTGGCCTCGCCGCCTCGGCCCTGATCGCCTTGCTCATCTATTGGACCGGCGGAGCGACGAGTGTGTTTTTCCCACTCTACTTCTTCGTCGTCGTTGCCTCGGGCGCGTACTATACCGCGCGCCCATTGATCTTAGTCACCGTGGTCGCTTCAGTTGCCGCCGCGAGCTATATCCTTTACTCCGGTCCGCCTACGCTGAGCCTGCTGTTGCCCGCACTCGTTCTAGTACCGATTTTGGTTGTCGTCGCGATCATTTGCAATGTTCTCTTCCGGGGACTGCAGCGTAACGTCGAGAGCGCCGAATTCCGTGCGCGGTTTATCGCCGCGCTGCACGACGTGGATTTGGCGATTCTTGCCCAGGGCTCGCTGACCGAAAGCTTGAACGTGGCAACGGAGCGACTCAAAGGACTATTAGGCTGCGAGCGGGCGATGACTGCCTTGTGGCCGGTTGATGGCTCGTCGGAAAGATCGGAGTTTCTAAACAGCCAAGGTGAAAGAGGAGATCCGCCCGTTGGAAAAGGGTACACTTTGACAATCCCTTTAGAGGCGAAAGACGCTGTTCTTGGCGAGTTGCGACTCCATTGGAAACGCGCCCGTGACGTAACCCCCGAACTCGAACAGTTCGCCCGTAACTTCGCCGCGCAGTTGGCGATCATCGTCCAGAACGCACAGTTGTCCCGACAAGCGGAGGAAGCGCGGCGTCTGCGGGAGCTCAAACAGGTTCAGGACGAGTTTATTTCGATGGTCTCTCACGACTTGCGTACTCCCCTGACGTCGATCGTTGGATTCAGCGAATTGCTCATCCGGAGGCGCATTTCTCCAGGCGATCAAGCTTCGGCTTTCGAACAGATCCATCGATCTGCGATCCATCTCGCGAGAATGGTTGACGATTTGCTCGATATCACCCGGCTGAGCACCGGGCGCCTCGAACTGGATCTGGCGCGTCAGGATCTCGCTGCGTTGGTCCGTCAGGTCGTCGAGACGATGCGAGTCGTTAGCAACCGCCACCAATTGGTTGTCGAAGGAATCGACGAGCCAGCATGGGCAACCATGGACGGGCGACGCATCACCGAAGTTTTGACCAACTTGATCGGCAATGCGATCCGTTACTCTCCTGAGGGGGAAGAGATCAAGATATGCCTAAAGGGTGATGACCAGGAGGTCACGGTGTCGGTTGAGGACCATGGGATCGGCATTCCCTCGGAGGATCAGAGTCGGATCTTCGAGAAGTTCTACCGGGGGGCCAACGCGGTGGATGTCTCCTCGGGGACTGGCCTTGGTTTGGCGATTTGTCGAGGGCTGATCGAAGCTCACGGCGGAAAGATCTGGGTGGAGTCCGAGGGACAGGGACGTGGTAGTCGATTCAGCTTTAATATTCCCCGTTCGGGGCCGCGGACTTAAAAATTGCGGAGGAAGCATGCTCGATCGCATGAAGACCTTTTTGCCAAGCGTCTTGGAAGCAATTGGGAACACTCCTTTGGTTGCGCTCGACCGCATAGTGGGAAACCGCCCAGGACGTATCCTCTTGAAGCTCGAGTTCTTTAGCCCGGGCTACAGCATCAAGGACCGGATTGCCCTCAAGATCATCGAGGCTGCTGAGCGAAAAGGAACTCTCAAACCGGGCGGGACGGTTGTCGAGCTCACTAGTGGAAACACCGGCACCGGCTTGGCGGTCGTTTGCGCGGTCAAGGGCTACAAGCTCATCGCGGTCATGTCGGAAGGAAACAGCGTCGAGCGGCGGCGAATGTTGGAGGCTCTCGGGGCGCGGGTTGAGCTGGTGCCGCAAGCGGGCGGCTCGTGTCCTGGGCAGGTCTCCAAAGAAGATCTCGATCTCGTCGAGCAGCGGACGGTCGAGCTCACCCGCGAGCTCGGCGCTTTTCGGGCTGATCAGTTCCACAATCTGAGCAACGTCGAAGCCCACGAGCTCACGACCGGTCCGGAGATCTGGGAGCAAACCCAGGGGAAAGTAGCCGCGTTCATCGGGACAGTCGGAACGGCCGGCACGTTCATGGGCGTGGCCCGGGCGCTCAAAAAGCGCAATGCCGCGATTCGAACCTACGCGGTCGAGCCGGCGGGCGCGCCAATTCTGGCCGGCGGACCGGTCGTCAACACGCGGCATAAGATTCAGGGGGCCGGCTACGCCCAGGTACCACCGCTCTGGGATCCCGAATTTTGCGATGGTTACATTGGCATAACGGACGAAGAAACGATCGAAACCGCCCGCCAGCTCGCGCGCCAGGAAGGTATCTTTGCCGGCTTCTCAACCGGCGCCAACGTCGCCGCGGCGTTGCGGATTGCCGAGACCGCGACCCCCGGTGCGCTCATTGTCACCACCGCGAACGATTCCGGCCTGAAGTATCTGAGCACGGATCTGTTTCCCTAGACGCCTGCTCTCTGCTTTTTTAAGACAGAGAGCAGGAATCGGACTGAAGCCCTGGTCTCTTTCCCTCTCTCAGCGGGTTAGGGAATTTGGATCGCGGCTTTCCCATTGGTCGAGCCGTTGAGCGGACCGCCAATGCGCTCGAGGCGGACTGGAATGGCCTTGAGCGATGGCGTTCCGTCACCAAGGTCTTGCAGGCTGGTCAGGCGGCGAACGGGGCTATCCGCGTAGTTGATGTATGCGTAAAGCTGGCCGGGAAGAACCTTGCGGGTGATCTCGGCGGATAATTCGAGGCTGCCGTGCGCCGAAGTGAGACGGATCCGATCGCCCTCATGGATGCCGTACGCCGCGGCGTCAGCGGGATTGATCTCGGCGTACGGATTTCCTTTCATCTGACTGAGGCGACGCGAGTGCTCGGTCAGTACCCCCGTGCTGAAGTAGACGCTGCGGCCGGGCGAGACGAGCAGCGGAAACCGCGGGTCGCTTGCCACGGATTGATAACGGACGGGAACCAATTGGGCTTTGCGATTGCCGAAGCCTTCTTCGAAGAGGTACGGCGTGCCAGGGTGATCAGCAGTCGGGCATGGCCACTGGATCCCGCCATTTTCGATCTTCTCGAAGCTGATGCCACCATAGAAGGGCACGAGCGAGGCAATCTCGGCTAGAATGTCGCCCGGACCACTGTAGTTGAATTGGGCTTTCTTGCCGAGGCGCCGGGCGGTACGCTTGGCTAGTTCGGTGAAGATATGCCAATCTGGTCGGCTCACCCCGACTGGCGGAACGACCGTCCGAACTCGCTGAACCCGTCGCTCGAGGTTAGTAAAAGTTCCATCTTTTTCCGCCGACGTCGAGGCGGCGAAGACGACATCGGCGAGCCGCGTGGTATCGGTCGGGAAAACATCCGAAACCACCAGGAATTGAAGGTTCTGGAGTGCAAGACTAGCTTCTTCATTGCCGGGCGATCCTCCGGCCGGATTCGCTCCGACTACGACGAGCGCTTTGATTCTCCCCTCGCGAGCCGCTTCGAGCATTTCGAGGTAGCGATGGCCAGGAGCAGTTGGCACGTCTACACCCCAGGCATGAGACAGTCGCCCACTAGTCTCGCGATCGCCAACCGGCCCATAGCCCGGCAAGAAATCGGGTAGAACGCCCATGTCGGCGGCTCCCTGGGTGTTGTTCTGGTCGGCGAGCGGGCAGATGCCCGCACCTTGCTTGCCGATCATACCGGTGAGCAAGGCAAGGTTAGCCAGGGCCTGGACGCCGTCCTCGGCATGGCGCTGGTGGAGCAAGCCGCTCGCGTAGAGAATCGCTGAGTTCTTGGTCGTCGGACGCTGACCGGGCGTCACAAAGAGACCGAACCAGGAATCCGGAATCGGGTAGCGCTTGTCGGCGCCACCACTCGCGAAAAGGCGCGCCGCTTTGCGCAGATCCTCGGGAGCCAGACCGGCCTGCTCAGCGTACTCCTCGACGGTGTGCTCGTTAATCTGCGCGGCGACCGCGGTGTAGCCGTCGCAATTGTTGGCCACGAATTCTTGATCGATGAGCTGATCGTCCAGGATGACCCGGAGCAGGCCATTAATCGCCGCGAGGTCGGCACCCGGTTTGACCCGGAGCCATGCCGAGGCGAAGCGGGCGACGCTGCTTTCGCGGGGGTCGATCAAAATCAGCCGGGCCCCCTTGCGGACCGCGCGCTGAACTTTGAAGAAGAGGACCGGGTGGCTTTCCATCGTGTTCGAGCCGACAACCAGAATGCAGCCGGCGTGCTCGAGATCCTCGGTCGGCATCGTCATCGCCGGCAGGCCAATCGCTCGGCCAAGGGCACTGACGGTCGGTGCCTGGTAGAGCTGCCCCGATGGATAATCGACGTTGTTCGTGCCGATCACCGCTCGGGCGAATTTTTGGACGAGATAGGCTTCCTCGTTCGTGATCTTGCCGGACCCGATGACTCCAACCGCCTCGGGACCATACTCCTTGACGATTGCCGCGAGCTGATCGGCAGCACGATCAAGCGCTTCATCCCAGGTTGCTTCGCTCTGCTCGTCGTTGAAGCGAACTAACGGAGCCTTCAGGCGCTCGCGATTGGCCGTGTAATCGTAGCCGAATTGACCGCGCACACAGAGGTAACCGGAGCTCGCCTTGTCGTCGACGTCCGGTGAGGCGCTAATCAAGCGGCCCCCCTTGACGTTCAGGAATAAGCTACAGCCGACGCCACAGTAGGAACACGTTGTCGGCACGCCATATTCGGGGATACGGCCAAAGGTGACATCCGCCTTCATCAAGGCGCCGGTCGGGCAAACGATCGCGCAGGCACCACAATAGATACAGGGTGAATCGGTCAGCTTGCGGTCGAAGTGGACGCTGATGCTCGAGTTGGGACCACGTCGGGCGAGGTCGATTGCTGAGGCGCCAATGATCTCGTCGCAGACGCGGGTACAGCGCGCGCAAAAGATGCAGTAGTCCGGATAGAGCTCGATGAATGGATTCGAGCGCTCCGGCAAGGTCGAGCGGCGCGGATTGTAGAAGCGCTGACTGCGCCAGCCGGTGAAGT
>JAJPIK010000123.1 GCA_021324795.1 Chloroflexota bacterium | reverse complement strand
TCCCAGACCCGCGCCCTGCGCTGCGGGTCTCGCCATTTTCGATGCGCTCCCCTTCTCGGCGATTACTCTTGCCAACATGCCGGCGATCTATTCAGCCCGCAACACCAGGACTTCAGGTGACTGGCCAGGCATCCAGGTGGCCAGGCGCAGTGTCGCGGGCAGCAAGAGCGTTAATCCGATGAGGATACTCCAGAGTTCCGCCGAGTCCGGAAATAGCAGCCAGCCACTGAGGAGGAGACCAATACTGGTGGCGGGGACCAGACTGCGGCGGAGGTTATCGAGAATCTTCCAGCGATTGAGGATTCCGATCGGATTGCTCTCCCGTGAGCCTCCTGGCAGGGGCACAATCGCCCCAAGCCAGGCGATAATCTGCCAGTCGCCGCGAATCCAGCGGTGCCGGCGCCCGATGTCAGCGACGTAGCTACTCGGGAAGGTGTCGTATAGCTCGATATCAGTGGCCATGCCGACTCGGACGTAAGCGCCCTCGAGCAAATCGTGGCTGAGGAGTGTCGCCGTTGGGAAACGGTCGCCCAGCACCTGGTGGAGAGTTTCGACATCGTAGATGCCCTTTCCATAGTAGCTGCCCTCACCGGCGAGGTCCTGGTAGAGGTCGGAGACGGCGTGGCTGTACGGATCGACGCCAACCGAGTCGGCGAAGACGCGGGCGAAGCGCGTCGCGGTCGCGCTGGGCAGGCTCGGGCTCACCTGGGGCTGGATGATCGTGTAGCCACCGACGACCCGCCGTCCGTCGGCGGCCAGACGCGGCCGGTTCAAAGGGTGCGCGAGCGTACCGATCAGCCTCCGAGCCGTGCCGTGTGGCAATTGGGTGTCGGCGTCCAGGGTGATCACGAGTCGCACGCCGTGAAGCTGCGAGGGATCGCCCGCGATCGGCCGCAGTGTCTCGGGAGAGGGCCCGTCCTTGTCGAGCAACCAGGCGTTGAGCTCCTCGAGCTTGCCACGCTTGCGCTCCCAGCCCATCCAGCATCGCTCGGTCTCGCTCCAACGGCGTGGGCGGCAGAAGAGGGTAAATTGACGCTCGGGATAACGGCAGTTCAATAGATTGATGCCCTGGACGGCAGCGGCAACGAGGGCGGAATCCTCTGGCATCTCTGGTTCGGGTGCATCCACCAGGTCAGCCAGGAGTGCAAACCGAAGGTTGGCGTCACGGTTCGCCAGGAAGCGGATCTCAAGGCGGTCCAGGTCTTCTTGGATCGACTCTGGTGAAGCCAGGAGTGTCGGGACTACCGTTAGCGTCCGCCACTCCTCGGGCACGCCATCGGCAAAGGCAAGCCTTGGTAACGGGTGGGGATAAAGCGCCAACATAACGAGGAAGTTGACGACTTGGACCGCTAGCTCACTCGCTGGGACAATCTCTAGAAGGCAGAGCACAACGAGGAGCGGAAGTCGAGCCAAGCTCAGATTTGACTGGACGACGAACGCAAGCAGAAACAGCATGATCCATCGTTGTACCGAAAGCGATGCTGCCGAGGTAGAGGGAGATTGGCCAGCGGAAAAGGCTCACGTAGAGTTGTTGCCGTATCGTCGGGTGGTAGCCGACGTGCGCTTCCAGCAGCGGACGCCCGGCGTCGATCAGGTGGTAGCCGATGTGGCCCTGAACGCCATCACCAGCCACGGAAGCTGCCGCGACGGCGGCGTCGGCGACCGAGATCTCGGTCGCGTGGGAGCGCTGGGCGATCTCCTCGATGACGTGGCGATAGCGATCGCGCGTTCCAAAGTCCATGCGGCGGTAGACATCCATTGGCTCCGCCCGCAAGGCCAGCTCGACAAGGCTGACCTGTTCGAAGACGTCACGTCAATCCAACCGGGCAAGGAGTCGCAGGCTGCTGATCCCGTTAGCAATTGTCGCCTGGTCGACGACATGGCGACAATCTTCCTGACGGATTGCCTCGAACACCGGCTCGCCCCACTTCAGCTCCAGCCAAGCGAGCACCGGATCGAGTACGAGAGACTCGTCCTGAAGCTGGCCGATCAAACGGTCGGCGAATACGGTGGAAGGGTCAGACTGCTCACGAGCCAACTCGGCGAGGATGACGAACAAATGGTCGGGCGATCGACGAGCGGCGAGGAGGAGCCGATTGGCTCAGAAGTCGGCCCATTCGAACTCGTGTTGTTGGTCGTCAATCCGGGTGGCCTGATAGCTCAAGCGCTCGGTAAGAGCAAGCCGGAGCAGCAGGGGCAGGGCCTAGAGCTCGCTCATGGTTAAAGGTGAGATCCGCTGGTAGGCGAGAAGAAAGTCGACCATGTCTTGCTCGGCGAAATCCGCATCGGTATGAGCGACGAATTCAGCGGCAAGGTCGTACGCGCGCGGCTCGCCTTGATGGGAGCCGATCTCTAATGTTGGCAAGACAGTGTAGAGTTGGTGGGAGGTGGGAGAGATTTCGACGCGCTTCCGCGAGCTGCCGCTGGATCACGTAAGCGTTGTCGAGCAGCCATTCGGCCGAGATAGAGATCGTCTGATCTAGCTCGATGGCCTGGACAAGATCCCGGGTGATCGCGTCGATGGTTTGCTCGCAGTCGCGCAGCTGGTCCCATAGCGGCTGAGGGCGACGCGACCGGAGAACTCCGGTGTGTTGGTCCGCCAGCCGGGCAGCGTGAAGCCGCAACCGGTCCAGCGAAAGGCGCTCCCGGCGCTGAAGCTCGGTGGCGCGCCCGGACATGATGCGGTGGGGGCGGACAATGAATATCGCCGGTGAAGTGTCTTCCCCTTGGCGGAGCAGGGCAACGAGTGCCCGGGCCTGGTTGGTCTGCACCTCGACGATAACCAGCGTCTCACCGATGATCACTGAGTGCTGGTAACGATTGAGAAGAGAGTCGCGCACGCCGAAGTTATCGACGACGATTCTCCCACCAGGCAAGCAGGAGATAGCCGCCACACGTCGGAAGCCGGCATGGCGGATGCTCTGCAGGGCTAGCCGTCCGGCTTCGCGATCCGGATAAGAGCCGAGGACGAGATCCGAGACGGTCTTCGAGCCAATCCTTATTATGCCGATAGCGCGTTCCTTTCAGATTCCGGCTCCATCCGCTGTTACGGAGCAGTTGTCTCACCACTGAGTGGATCCGGTCGCTCAGGTCGTCGCAGCCGAGCGACCGGGGGATGAGGATAAAGCTCTTCCCGCACGTCGGACAGCAAAAAGGGCCATTCGCCCGCTTCGGTCACTCGTGGTCGGGGAGCCTGGATCTATCGGCCTTGCAACGGACCAAAAAGGGCATCGTATTCGTCATCGAAGCGAAACCTCGCGGTGCGTTCCGCAGACTATCACGCGGTAGATGACGCTAATCGACGGATTGGTGGGCGTCGCCGCTTGTTCTCTCGCCAGATTGTGCCATGTCCTTCACGCTCGTGGCTGATGATCCGGTTCGGACGTGGCGCTCGAATCGGTAGCTGTACCATTCAGGGCCGCGCGGAAGTGGCTGCCACTCCTCACGGATGAGCTGATTGATTAACTCATCTAAGAGAGTATCTGCGCGTTTGACTCCCTTTAAGCTTCCCAGAGCTTTGCGCGGACATGTGTCTGACCGACCCACTGAATAGCGGCCGCGTGGTCCGACGGCGATTGCTTCCCAAAACGTATCTCCGGCCCGGAACCAACTGCCACTCTCCTTGCTCCGATACACCTCGCAGATCTCCCGGCGAACTTCCAAGGTGGTTCCGCCAGGCGCTTGGGGCGTACCGCAGCGCAGACAGAAATGGGCATCGTCCGGGAGCGAGGTCGCGCAATTCTGGCAGATCATCGGTCCGGTTCCAGAACGGATCGAACGTGGATCGCCTTGGGTGTCCCGCGACGCTCGTCACGTCCCAGATCGTACTCCACCGACTGCCCGACTTGGAATTGCTCATACAATGTTGGCTCCTTTACGTCTCTCCGGTGGAAGAATAGATCCTTGCCATTAGGCGGTCCTCCCTCCGGGACAATAAAGCCGAAACCGCGATCGCTAACCAGGTTCTTGATTGTACCGATTGCCATGAATGTGATCCTTTCAGAGCTACGCTCGTTGCCAGGCGTCAGATCGTCTGAGATGTAGCATTGGCGGACATCATCGGCGGCATCGTCGAAGAGGATGCACAGACACTATAGTGCATAGAAAATCACGCATTATAATTCGTGTATTATCAATACTTTCATGGAACGATACTCTTATTCCGACCCGATGTCAATACGCTCGGAAACCAGGAAACCAGTTGGTCGTCACCCTTGGTGAGCCGCGCTTGCTGGAAAAGAGAGCTCAGTGACGGTCTGATTTTATGCCCCGAGTATGCCGAGCTTGATGGAACGGTCGTCTTGACCGAATAATCAGCCGAAGAGTATGTAGAGACCCCTACTTCTGCTTGGCGGCTCCGACCCCGTGTGCGATCGCACCACGCGGCGATCATCGTCAAGAACCGTTGCTAGTCTCGTAAGGGTGACCACACGAGTCATGGGGCTGGCCTCATTGGCCAGAGCGCCGCTTCCCGTCCCGCTGGCCGGTCGGCTCTGTCTCCGGTGTCATCACGATGACCTCTCGGCCGAGAAGCCATTCCTTGTCACCCAGTCGCGTGCCTCGTTCAGGCTCGTCTTCTCTCCTACCTGGAAAAACCGCCCGGTCGGCCAGGCAGCTTTCGCCTCGGCCTTCGAGAGCTCGAGGTTGTCGGTGATTCCTCCATGGACAAATGTGGGCCCCACCCGGACCACATACCGGTAGGTTGTACACAACTTCTTCACGGCCACTGCTCATTACCTTCTTCAAATCAAGTGCTCACGCGGACCGCTAAGGGGATGGCATTTCGGCCCGCCCTGGGGAGAGGCCCGTTACCATCCTCTCGTTTTCCACGGTCCGATCTTTGTCGCGCCAGAGTAGCTCGAGCAACTCCCTGACGGTGATACTGCGTTCCCCAAGGTGCCGCAGCGGTTGACTGGTGTTGATCCGATAGCGGTTGCGGCGCCCCACTTTCTCGGGCTCGAGGTATCCCGCGGCTCGCAGGTCCGTGACAATGCTGCGGACTGCTCGTTCGGTAATCCCGACCGCATGGGCAATCTCCCGCCCGGTGCTATCGGGATGCCGCCCAATGTAGGTGAGCACCAATCCGTGATTCGTCAGAAAGCTCCATTCTGCCATCTCGCCTTTCCCTGTGCCATATCCGCGAGCCCTCGCCTTCGCGTTTAGCTTGACACCGCCACGCGGGAAGAGTAAGCTCGAATCACGTGACCAGATATACATGTATTCTAAAGCATGATTTGCCGTGCGTCAAAGGGCGCACGGACCATAGCGAACTATACGACGGACGACGGTCGCCCGACGCAACTGGTCTTTTGCCCGACATCTGGCGATTCGCTGAAGCGCATGAAATGAGGACATATGGCACGAGGTACAATCAAGAACCTGGTCCGGGACCGCGGTTTTGGCTTCATTCTTCCTGAGGGAGAAACCGCTGGCGGCAACGATCTGTTCTTCCACCGTAACGACCTGCAGGGAACCGTCCCTTTCGAGCAGTTGGAACTTGGGCAATCCGTCGAGTATGACGTTGGCCGGGACCAGCGTCGGGGAACTCCCAAGGCGGTCAACGTTCGGTCCGTTCGCTAAGGTGAAAGGGACCGGCGAAAACCGTCTGTCGGCGATGCTTTAAGGCTCGTTAGAGGGGTTCGTCACGGACGGATTTCCTAATGGTCTTATGCAGAGGAGAGGATCCTGATGTCGACCATTACGATTGCTTTGATGACGAGAATGCGCGTGAGAAATATCGAACGCTCGGTAGCATTCTACCAGGCGCTCTTTGGTTTCCCAATGATTAGCTCCGATGAACGTCGGGCTGTCCTGCGGATGGCGGGAAAACAGACTCTCTTTCTCTTCAAGAAAGGGGCGCCGATTCATCCAATGGTCACTCCAGGAGCGACCGCGCCGCCGCGCCGGGGAGATGGACGAACGCACATGGCGTTTGCGATCGACGCGGCGGATCTAGACCATTGGGAAAGGTGGTTGAGCCAGCACGAGGTGGTGATTGAAAGCAAGGGATACGGGAAAAAAGGAAGCCAAAGTCTCTACTTTCGAGACCCGGACGATCACCTTCTTGAACTCGTCCCCCTCGCGGTCTGATCAAGCAATCCTCGGTTATGACTGCCCTTTGTCGGTCAGGGAGCCCTGGACGCCCTCGCCGTCGATGCAGTTCCGGCTCGCCGGCCCGGAGGAGCACGATGAAACCTTCGGGTATTGACGCCTTTCGCAGATTCGAGGCTGTCACCGGATAGACCTGGAGAGATTCCTGCTATTTGTTCGATCATACATGACCGAGGCAAGTGTGGGAGAGCCGACTCGTGTCGCGGTGTCGTCATTGCGCTCAACCTTCTCGCCCCGCATGTTGGACAGCTCTTGCGTTTCCGCGATGCGAGGTAGAGGATCATCGCTTTCGGCGATTACCTGCTATCGCCCAGGTGCCGGAACCGCAGGTTCGGGAAGAAGGGCGGTAACCGGCGA
This sequence comes from Chloroflexota bacterium, assembly GCA_021324795.1. GTDB lineage: Bacteria > Chloroflexota > UBA6077 > FW602-bin22 > CADDYW01 > JAJPIK01. The sequence goes on along the minus strand of JAJPIK010000123.1, from coordinate 13,076 downwards.
TGAGACACGGGATTGTCGAGCGTGAAGACTTGGCCTACGCGGGCTACTATCTCTACCAACTCTGGGAGGTGGATGACTATGGTCAACGAGTCACTCGTCGATGCATGATGCCGGTGCTGATGGTCAAAGGGCAACCGGATCCGGGCGCGCTCGACCAGGCGCAGCGCGCGATTCAGACGATGGCGCGCGAGCTAGGGATCGAAATTACTTCGACGCCCTGGTAACGCACTACGTTTCCGAGGTGTAGACGCAGGAGTTAAGGGGGGCCAGTATTGGATACTTTGCCATTAGCCCGCTCCAGTTCAGCGACTGGCCGGCTGGACCGGAAGGACGGAGATTCTGCTACTCAGTAGATGGGCAGGCTACGCGCCGACTAGCGCTCGCAGCAAGCGATCAGAGTGTGCTCGGTGAAATCTGCCGAGGTCACTTTGCCCCCTATCTTTCGCTCGCCGCTGTAGGCTCCGAAACGGCCGGATTATTGAGTTCGGGGCAAGCTGATCTCAAGCAAGGCAAGGTGAGGATGGTAAGGTTTCAGGTCGCCTTAGGCTAGCTCGTCGAGCCCGGCGCGCTTGGCTCGAGTCGCGACGAAGCTCACTACGAGGCAAACCATCCCCCCTAAGAGGAGCGCCGTGCTGACCCCGAAGGTTTGACCCACGAAGCCGGCCTGCAGAGATCCCAAAGGCTGCAGGCCAAACGTTGTCAGGGTGAACAAGCTCATGAGTCGCCCCCGCATTTCATCGCTGACCAGGCTATGCAAGAACGTCTGGTTCAAGGAACTGTAAGCCATACTCGCCAATCCAATGATAAAAACCAGGGCCATTGATAACGGCATCCAGCGGCTTTGACTGAACAAGATGAGTCCGATTCCAAAAAGGGTCAACATGTAGAGTTGAAGCCGGCCCCGTTGCTTGCTCTGAGCCAGGGACGCGACGATCAAGGCACCGACCACCGATCCGGCCCCAGCCGAGCTCTCGAGGAGGCCAAGACCGATTGCGTTGTAGTGCAAAACGCTCGAGACAACCGCGGGAAGCAGTGGCTGATAGGGCTGACCGAATAGCCCAGGAATCGTGGCAACGAGCAGAAGTGCGAAAATAGTAGGCTCGTGCCAGACGTATTGCAATCCTTCCTGGACGTTCCGGAAGATCGACTGGGGAGAACGCGGCGGTAGTGGTGGAACGACGACCAGTAGCAAAGCAGCTATCACCGCGAGGAAACTTGCCCCATTAATGAAGAAGCACCAGGCTGGGCCGACAGCAGCGAGGGTAATTCCGGCGATCGCTGGCCCGACCACTCGGCTGCTTTGAAATTGCGCCGAATTCAAAGCGATCGCGTTTTGGAGCTGGTTGCGAGGCACAAGATCGGCGATCAATGACTGACGAACCGGTGCATTGAACGCGTTGATCACGCCGCTCAGAAATGCGATACCCATGATCTGCCAGACAGTGATCACTTTGGCGAAGTCCAACGCAGCCAGGAGGAAAGCGAGGATCATCAGGCCCGTCTGAGTCACGACCATCAGTCGACGGCGCTCGAAGCGATCGGCCAGCGCTCCGCCAAAAAGAGACAGAAACAAAATGGGGATTGATCCGGCGAAGCTGACTGCACCGAGCAGAAAGGTCGATCCAGTCAATTGGTAGACGAGCCAACCTTGAGCGACCGATTGCATCCAGGTCCCGACATTGGAAACGAACGCTCCTCCCCAATATAGCCGAAAGTTGGGATTAGTTTGAATCGAGCTGAACATTCCCGGGCGAGTGGCGGAAGCTGAATGCGTTATGGCTGGGATGGAAGGTCGGGGGGACTCCATAACCGATTTCTCCAACGGGTGAAAAGCTTCATTTCATGAAGTGAAGCTCCTGAAGCTCAAATCTCCGCCAACCATTTGGCGAAGGTGTCGCGCCAGGCCACTCGCTCCGCCGGCCCTCCAAAATCGAGCGTGAATGGTCCGTGGTAGCCAAGTTCGGTAAGCCGATGGAAGACGTAGCGGAAGTCGATATTTCCTTGGCCGGGCAGGAGGTGCTCTTCGTAGATGCCACGATTGTCGTTCAGGCGGACCTGACCAATCCGCTCGACTCCAAATGCATTGAGAAAGCCGTCGATGCCGTCGGGGACGAGGTTGGCGTGGGCGACGTTACAAGCCCACTTAAAGCGAGGTGACTGCACCGCGTCAAAGAACCGACGCGTCTCGACGACGTCGCGAGGCATGTAGTGGATCTCGGCGTCATTGGGTTCCTTGTTGTGGTTCTCGAAATAGATGTCGAGGTCGCGTTCCTCGGCAAGCCGCGCCGCGCGTTGCATCCGAGCGACCGCGGTAGCGAGACGCACTTCCCGATCGCTCGAGAAGTGGAATCCGCCGTGACAAATGACGTAGCTTCCTCCCAAGGATTGGATCAAGTCGAAATTCTGACGCAAATACTCGTCGATCGCCGCGTGGAGAACCGGGGTGATCTCAGCCATGTTGACCGCGGACAGCGTATGGAGCCCGAGGGTGATCTGGTGTTGGGTAACCAGGTTGCGAATCCGGGCTTGGCGGTCTGGGGTGAAGGTCCCCGGGTAATTGGCGGGTGCGTCGGCGTTGAAGTCGACGCGCGTAAAGCCGTGGCTCGCCGCCCACTCAATACTTCGCTCGAGTGGCCATGAGGCGGGTCCAGCAAAGACGAAACGAGTAGCATGGTCAGCGACATTGTGCATGCGATTCTTCCTCCAGGGTGATCCCGTCCGAGCCCTGCTGCTAGCCTCCTCACGTCAAACCTCGCCGGCGATCGGCGCGTCGACTCTATGATAAGGCTCCTCGGCTGAGAACCTCGGCGGGGACATCGTAGCGACCGCGCCGACCCTCTGTCAATCATCCGAGCGTAACGCCTCCGGGTACGAGCGATCAACTCCAATAGCTCCGCGAGCCTTCGCCGGCAACTTCTCTCCAAAGGCATAGTCCCTGTACTACTCTGACCTTGCTGGACGGATGGCGTTCCTGTTATATACTGGTAAGGATGGCAGGAGGCGGCGGTCTGGCGGAGCAGGCGCTCTTCCCACCCCTGGCGCCAGTGAGCAAAACCAGCGAAACCGTTCCTGGCGCCGGAAGCTGACATATCATCATGGCATCGGCCTTTCCTCATCGACCCAACTGTAAACTGCATAAGCTCCGCCAATTAAAGAAGAGTAGCAGCATGAACTCAACAGCTTCTACCATTCTCGGAATCTATACGGATCCAGATAGTGCACGTCAAGCACGGCGTGCTCTCCGTGAAAATGGCTTTCGCCGCTCCGCGATGCTCCACTTTGCTCCCACGGGCACCTTCTTGATCTTGGGGCGGAGATCGACTGCTCGGGTTGGTATCATTTTGCTGGTAGCGCTGGCCCTCGCTGGTAGCGGCGGCATTCTCGAACGCACTCTGTTCGCCGCGGTGTCCCCTGCAGTCGGCCTGCTCTTGATAACGCTATGCGGCATCGTTGGGGGCATAATTGGCTGGGCTGGTGAGCGCTGGCTCGGAGTCGGCGTTGACGACGAAGTCATCCGCTACTACCGGCGCTGGATCACTCCGGGTGAAACTTTGGTGATCGTCCAGATCCCGCTTGCCAAGGCTGATTCTGCCTTGAATCTGCTAAGGCGCGGGGGAGGAAGTGAGCCCGCGACGTTCGTGTTGCGTGCGATGCGATTAGTCGAATCAGGTGAAGCCGAGCTGCCTCGCGAGCGGTTTACCCTGGAGCGCCTTCGCTTGCACGCGGCTTATCTGGCTCGTCACCACAGGATCGCTTCTCCCAAGACGGCCATCGGGAAAGGGCGGAGTTACCGGCTCCGGTCGCGATTGGTCAAGGCGGCTCAGGAGATCGAGGCGGTGACGGTCGATCTGGCGAAGGTGGCTGAGCTCGAACAGGGCGTGTCCCCGTCTGCCGAATGGCTCCTCGACAACGCCTATGTGATCCAACGCCACAGTGGTGACGTCCAGCGAAATCTCTCGAAAGGCTTCTACGATGTCTTACCTCGTCTGGAATCGGAAGGAAATGCGGGTGAGCCAAGAGTCTATGACCTTGCCGCCGAGCTGGTGAGGCACAGCGAGGCCGAAATCCACCTCGCTGACCTTGTCGACTTTGTGCGAGCGTATCAGGAAGTGAGCCAGCTCACTATTGGTGAGCTGTGGAGCTTGCCGTTGATGCTGCGTCTCTGCCTCATCGAGCGCTTGCGCCACATGGCGTTACTTGTCGAGAAGCGACAGATCGAACACGAGTTGTCCGACTTCTGGGCAAATCGTTTGCTCACCGCGGCACGCCATGCACCAGACTACTTGCTGCCAATGGTTGCCCAGTTGGCGCGCGAGCAGTCAAATCCGTCCGGTTACGTCGTCGATCGTCTGGTCAGCCAGCTTCAAGGTGAGGCGACTGCTCTTGATCCGATTCGCGCTTGGCTGGAACGCAAGCTAGGGGCACCGCTGACCGATGTCATTCAGCGAGAGCAGCAGCAGCACGCTGCCGAGCAGATCACGATCGCCAGTGCCATCGGGAGTCTGCGCGAGTTAGCTCAAACTGATTGGCGCAAGGTGTTCGAGCAGACGAGCGCAGTCGAGCGTGTTCTGTTGGAAGATCCGGCGCGGATCTACTCGCAGATGGATTTTGGAACTCGCGACCGCTACCGTGCAGCGGTCGAGCAATTGGCGCGATGCTCGGAAGCCACCGAAGTTGAGGTAGCACGCCTGGCCGTTGACCTGGCCCGGGCGCACGATCCCCGGCAGCGAGATGGCCACGTCGGCTACTTTCTGGTGGACGTAGGCCGGGCAGAGCTCGAAGGTCGGCTCGACTATCAACCGACCGTCGGTCAGCAGATCCATCGCTGGTCACGCCGCCATCCCTTGGTTGTCTATCTTGGGAGTATTGGCAGTGTGACCGCTCTCATTCTCGTCGGGCTGATTGGCTGGGGAGGACTGATTGGTCAGGTCGTGGCTGGACCGATCCTGCCAATCCTGGTCGTGGTCTTAGCGCTCTTCCCGGCCAGTGAGTTAGCGATGCAGGTGGTCAACTCGGTCTTCACCCAAGTCATTCCTCCTCGGCCTTTGCCAAAGCTGGAGCTTGAAAACGGTATTCCCGATGAATGGCGAACTCTCGTCGTCGTGCCGACCTTACTCGTATCTTCGGAAAGCATTCGTGACGACGTCGAGAACCTGGAGATCCGTTATCTCGCCAATCAGGATCCCAATCTGCACTTTGCCTTGCTCGCTGATTTTACTGATGCGCCAAAATCGGAGATGCCCGACGACGCGGCGCTCCTCGCAGAGGCAGTACAGGCGATAGAGGCGCTCAACCATCGGCATGGTGGAAGCCATTTCTCACTCTTCTATCGCGATCGGATCTGGAGCCAGAGCGAGCAAGTGTGGATGGGCTGGGAGCGCAAACGAGGAAAACTGGAAGAGCTGAATCAATGGCTGATTGAGCGGCGAGGCGAATCGGGGGAATGGCATCGCGAGCTAACCATTCATCATGTCGGAGATACCGGGTTGCTCGCTGGGGTGCGCTTTGTCATCACCCTGGACGCGGACACCCAATTGCCCCACGGGACCGCTCGACGTTTGGTCGGAACGCTGGCCCATCCGCTCAACCGCCCGATGCTTCCCCCCGAGGGAAGCGTCGTTCGCCTTGGCTATGGGATCATCCAGCCGCGCGTGAGCACGAGCTTGCCAAGTGCCAGCGCGACTCGCTTTGCGCGCTTCATGGCCGGACCGGCTGGTACCGATCCATATACCCAGGCCGTCTCCGATGTCTACCAAGACCTGTTTAGTGAAGGAATCTATCACGGCAAAGCTATCTACGATCTGGAGGCGTTTGCTCAGGTTCTCGGTCGGCGCTTCCCCGAGGCGACCCTGCTGAGTCACGATCTCCTCGAAGGCGCTTATCTCCGGGTTGGTCTTGCCTCGGATATTGAGCTACTCGAATCGTTCCCGCGAAATTACCAGGCATTCAGCGCACGTGCTCACCGCTGGATACGCGGTGATTGGCAGATCACGGCCTGGTGTACCCCTTGGGTGCCGGGCGCTGACGGTAGCCTCGTAAAAAATCCGCTCAGTGCAATCAACCGTTGGAAGATCTTCGATAACTTGCGCCGCAGTCTGCTCGCGCCCGCTTCGGTTGCCTTGCTCGTGGTTGGCTGGCTCTGGTTGCCCGATCGTGCCGCCGTCTGGAGCGCCATGGTCGGACTTAGATTGCTCGCACCGCCTTTGCTCCAGCTCATCCGGTGGCTAACCGCGCCGGGGGAATCCGGAAGAGCTATCCGGCGAGGTTGGGCAGAGCAGGGCTTGGCCTGGGGCGCCGGTCTGTTTTCCATTTCGGTGCTGCCACATCAGGCGCTGACTGCCATCGACGCGATCGGTCGGGTCTGGTACCGTCGACTGATCACGCATCGTAATCTCCTGGAGTGGCAGACCTTTCAGATGGTCCATCAGAGTAGTCAGGAGCGGCGACGGCAATTTCTCGAGCAGATAGCCATAGTCAGCCTTTTCGCCCTCGTGCTCGGTGCGGTTCTGCGCTGGGAAGCGCCGGCCGCGCTGCCGGCAGCGCTTCCTTTCCTGGCTCTCTGGCTCCTCGCGCCGGCTGCCGTTGTCTGGTCCGATGGAGAGCGCAAGCCGGAGGCTAATGGCCAGCTAACCCCTTCCGATCGGCAGCAACTCCGGCTCTACGCCCGTCAGACGTGGCGCTATTTCGACGATCTTGTCAATTCACGGACGAACTGGCTCCCCGCTGATAATTATCAGGTCGCGCTCCGGGTCGAGGTTGCCGCCCGGACGTCGCCGACCAACGTGGGGCTCTGGCTGCTCTCAACGCTCGCTGCGCACGATTTTGGCTACTTGACGCCCGATCAGGTTATTGATCGTGGCGCGGCGACACTGGATACGCTTCGTCACCTCGAACGATTTCATGGACACTTGCTGAATTGGTACAACGCTGAGACGTTACAGCCGCTGCCACCACGCTACGTCTCTACCGTCGATAGTGGTAACCTTCTCGCGAGTCTTTGGGCTCTTGCGCAAGGATATCGAGAGCTGGCGACCGCCCCTTTAATCGGGCAATCGGCATTAAGCGGTCTTGCTGATGCCTTGGGATTGCTCCGAGAAGCGCTGAAATCGGAGAAGCTTGGCCAGCTATTCGATAGTGTCGGGGTTGAGGATCAACTGAGTAAGCTAGCGTCGCTCATCGAGACGCCAACTGAGTCCTGGGTCGAAGTCGTGGCACGGCTACGGGCCGCGCCCGAACCAGCTCGCGAGCTGGTTCGGGCACTTGAGGGGCGAGAAGCTGCTGTCAATACCCGAGTCGGGGCGGCGTCTCAAGACGAGGATGGTCATGATCAGCCAACGTCAGACGCGGTCTATTGGGCGAGCCAAATCAAGCGGCAGATTGACTCTTGGCTCGCCGTGATCGATCGATACCTTGGCTGGCTCGACCGGTGCGATCGCCATGAACTTCCCTCGGTTGCCCCGACTCTGGTTTCTCTGGCCTCTGGAGAGTGCTGTCATTGTTGCGTCGGGCACGCTCAATCAGGAGAGGATAGATCGGATGGCGGGGAATCTCACTCGGGGATGATGATGACCGCTGATGTCAGCGTCGTGGCTCGGCGCTACGCGGCAGAAACCCTCGCCCACTTGGAAGCTCTAACTCGTCAGGTCGATGCGCTGGCTGATGGGATGGAGATGCGCTTTCTCTACGATCCGGAGCGGCGCTTGTTCAGTATCGGCTACAATGTCGAGCTGCGTCGGCTCGATCGCTCCTATTACGATCTTCTCGCGAGCGAAGCGCGTCTTGCGAGCCTCGTGGCGATCGCTCGTGGGGAAGTGCCGATCGAGCATTGGTTCACTCTAGGGCGGCCATTCGGGTTATCGGATGGTAAACCAGTATTGCTCTCCTGGACCGGCACGATGTTCGAGTACCTGATGCCCTTGCTCTTGACCCGTCGCTACGAGAATTCGCTGCTTGATATCGCGTGCCGAGAAGCGGTGCAATGTCACATCGCCTATGCGAAACGGCGCGGCGTGCCCTGGGGCATCTCCGAGGCGGCGTTCAGTGCGGTCGACGTCAATCAGATTTACCAGTATCAGGCGTTTGGAGTGCCGGACCTTGGCCTGAAGCGGGGACTTGGTGCAGATTTGGTGGTAGCACCCTATGCCACTGCCCTGGCGCTCTTGATCGACGCACCGAAAGCCGTGCGCAATTTGCAACGGCTCAGCCAGCTTGGGGCAAGAGGAAGCTATGGCTTTTACGATTCGATCGATTTCACGCCAGAACGTCGGCCCGAAGGGAAGTCGGGCACCGTGGTTGCCACCTATATGGCACATCACCAGGGCATGACTCTGCTGGCCATCGATAACGTCATGCACCGTGGGGTTCTGCAACAGCGCTTCCATGCCGATCCGCGTATTCGCGCGTTCGAGCCACTTCTCTTCGAGCGAATGCCGGTTGCGCCACCGGTGATCGACAATATCGCCCGGGGTAATGTGCCGACCCGTCCGATTCCGGCGGGCGCGCCCGACACTGCCGCGCACCTGACTTCGCCGGACACCCCCACGCCGCGCGTTCATCTCCTGGCAAACGGATCCTACGCGTTGATGGTTACCGCGGCTGGGGGGGGCTACAGCCGTTGGCGGGACTTCGATGTCTCGCGGTGGCGCGCCGATACGACTTTAGATTCTTGGGGAAGCTTCATCTACGTGCGCGACGTCGATCGCGGGCTGATCTGGTCGGCTACCCACCAACCGATCTGCCGCTCATTAGATTACTCGGTCACGTTTGCTTCCGATCGCGCGGTCTTTGCCCGTCGAGATGCCAATGTTGTCACATTTACCGAGATCTTTGTCTCGACCGAAGCCGACGCCGAGATTCGGCGAGTTACGTTGACGAACCATTCGAGCCGTACGCGCCACCTCGAGTTGACCAGCTATGTTGAGCTGGCACTGGCGCCGCACAACGGCGACCATGCCCATCCCGCCTTCAGTAAATTGTTCGTTCAGACCGAAGCGGTGCCCGAGCGCTCGGCCTTGCTGGCTTGGCGCAAGCCACGCTCACCGCACGATGCGCCGATCTGGGCCGCTCACAGCGTGGTTTTGCCGCCCGATGTGATTTCGTCGGTGACCTACGAGACTGACCGTGCCGGGTTCATCGGCCGGGGACGCGGTGTTGAGAATCCGGTTGCCCTCGAGAGAGAACTGAGCCAGCGCACCGGCTCGGTGCTGGATCCGATCTTCAGCCTCCGCTGCCGGATCTCGGTCGAGCCTGGTCAATCGGTTCAACTCGCTTTCATCACTGGTGCGGCCGAGAGGCGAGAAGCGGTGATGGAGATCGTCGAGCGCTACCAAGATCCGCGCTCGGTTGAGCGTGCGTTTGAACTTGCTGCTTTTCGGGCACAGCTCGAGCTGCGGCATCTTCGGATCACCGCCGAGGATGCCCAGCGCTTTCAGCAGATGGCGGGTCACTTGCTTTTCCCCAGTCCCCGCTTGCGAGCTGCCGAGTATCAGCTTCAGCAGAATCGCCTGGGTCAGTCACGCCTCTGGGCTTATGGGATCTCCGGCGATTTGCCAATTATGGTCGTCGTGGTCGGCGACCGGCGTGATGCCGACGCGGTAAGAGAAGCATTGTTGGCGCATGCCTTCTGGAGAATGCGTGGCTTGTGGTGCGACCTGGTAATTCTCAACGAAGAAGCGAGGGGATATCAGCAGCCACTTCAAGACTATCTAAAGACACTCATCCAGAATTATGCACGCTACACTGGCCTCGATCAGCCCGGTGGGATCTTCCTCCGCCCGCTCGAACACATGCCGCTGGAGGATCTCAATTTACTCCTCACCGTTGCGCGGGTCGTGCTGGTCGCCGCACGGGGACAATTTGCCCAGCAGCTCAGCCAAGTCAGCGAGCTCGATGTCCCTCCACCGCTGATCGCCCGCCCGCGCACGCCGGAAGAGCCCTCAGCCCCGCTCCCGTTCCTGGAGTTGCCATATTTCAACGGTCTTGGAGGCTTTACGCCCGATGGCCGCGAATACGCGATCTACCTCGGCCCAGGTATGGTCACCCCGGCCCCCTGGGTGAACGTTATGGCGAATCCCAGCTTTGGTGCGCTCGTATCGGAGAGTGGGACAGGATTCACTTGGTACGGTAACAGCCAGAGCAACCGACTCCTACCATGGTCGAACGATCCGGTCGTCGATCCGTCCGGCGATGCGATCTACATTCGTGATGAAGAATCCGGGCGCTTTTGGACACCGACGTCGTCACCCATCCGCGAGGTCGACGCCTATCGGGCGCGTCATGGCCAGGGCTACACCGTGTTCGAGCACAATAGCCACGCGATCGACCAGGAGTTGGTGACGTTCATTCCTCTCGACAATGCGGGGGGAAAGCCGGTGCGATTGCAAAGGCTTCGACTGCGGAATCGCTCCTCGCGGAGACGTCGCCTGACGATTACTTTCTACGCGGAATGGGTGCTCGGAGGGAGTCGGGAAGAGACGCAGATGCACATCGTCTCGACCTGGGACGCGGAAAGCCAGTCGTTGCTCGCCCGGAATGTTTATCATCCTGACTACGGAAGCCGGGTCGCCTTTGCTAGTGCCAGTCTGGCGGTGAGCAGCTACACCGCGGATCGCACGACTTTCCTCGGTCGGAACGGCTCGCATGCGCGGCCGGCGGCCTTGTTACGCCAGTCGCTTTCTGGCCGTGTCGGCGCTGGACTCGATCCCTGTGCCGCCTTGCAGGTGAGCGTGACGATCGAGCCGGGAGGGGAGACCGAAGTGACCTTTTTGCTCGGCCAGGCGACTGATGTGGTGGAGGCACGAAGGTTGATCCGCTACTTCCGGGATCCCGAGTGCGTCGAGGAAGCGCTCCGAACGACGATTGCATGGTGGGAACGCTTTCTGGGGGTGGTCCAGATCGAGACACCGGATCTCTCGGTAAACTTCTTGTTAAATCGCTGGCTCCTTTATCAAACGTTGAGTTGTCGGGTCTGGGCACGTTCTGCCTTCTACCAATCTGGCGGAGCATTCGGCTTCCGCGACCAGCTTCAGGACGTGATGGCTCTGGTCTATGGCGCGCCCGATCTCGCCCGGCGCCACATCCTTACGGCAGCGTCGCGGCAATTCGTGGAGGGTGACGTCCAGCATTGGTGGCACGCCCAGTCGGGAGGCGGCGTTCGGACGCGGATCTCTGACGACATGCTCTGGTTGCCCTACGCGGTCTGCCATTACGTCCGAGTGACCGGTGACCAAGCGATCCTCGACGAAGCTGTCCCTTTCCTGGAAGGCCATATTCTTGGTCCCGATGAGCACGAGCTTTACTTCGTACCGTCGATCACACTGGAAGCCGGAACGCTGCTCGATCATTGTCGACGGGCGATCGAGCGTGCCCTGACAACGGGAGTGCATGGCTTGCCGCTGATAGGCACCGGCGATTGGAATGATGGTCTGAACCTGGTTGGCATCGGCCGAAAAGGTGAGAGTGTCTGGCTTGCCTGGTTCTTAGTTGACCTCTTACGACAATTCGCGGAGCTATTGAAACAGGTGCAGCAATTTGAGCTGGCCAGTGAGTACCGGACCCGAGCGGCCGAGCTCGCCGCCGCGGTCGAGGTCCAGGCGTGGGATGGGAAGTGGTATCGGCGTGCCTATTTCGACGACGGGACGCCGCTCGGGTCTCAACTGAATGCCGAGGCGCAGATCGATTCTCTTCCCCAGTCGTGGGGAGTGATCTCGGGAGGGGCGATTCCAAGCCGCGCCGAGATAGCGATGCGGGCGGTCGAAGAACGCCTGATTCGTGAGGAAGAGAAGCTGGTTCTCCTCTTTACTCCGCCCTTCGAGCGATTCGAGCCGAATCCCGGCTATGTGAAAGGCTATCCGCCGGGAGTGCGGGAGAATGGGGGCCAGTACACCCATGCGGCCATCTGGGTCGCCATGGCGTTCGCTCGGTCCGGCGACGGCGACCGTGCCGTGAAAGTGCTGCGCCTGTTGAACCCGGTCGAGCACGCCCGGAATCTCAGCGAGGCAGATCTCTATAAAGTCGAGCCATACGTTGTTGCCGCCGACATCTACGCTTTGGAAGGGCAGGTCGGCCGAGGTGGCTGGACATGGTACACCGGATCGAGTGGTTGGATGTACCGAGTCTGGCTTGAAGAAGTCATCGGCTTCAAGCTGCAGGGAAATCAGCTTAGCTTTGCTCCGGTGCTACCGCGCGATTGGCCGGAGGTAAAAGTGCGCTACCGGTACCGGAGTGCGATGTATTCGGTCACGATAGAAAACCCTGATCGTGGTCAACGTGGTGTTGCCTGGATTGAGCTGGATGGCCAGCGTCAGTCGCAGCCGACAATTCAACTGCAGGACGACGGTCAGGAGCACCGGGTCCTGGTCCGCCTGGCCCCCAATCTGCAGACGTAGGGGCGGGCATGTCTCGTCCGTGCGTGTCGATAAGGGCGCGGAAAAAGCGCCGTCTCGCTGACATCCGCCGTGCGTGGTCGGGTTATTCTTTGATGAAAGCTTAGGCGAAAGGGCGAACTCATGGAGATCCTCCTTGCCGTGATCGGAATCATGGGCGCATTCGTGGCCGTCGTGGCCTTGGCCTACTATATGTTCGTTGGCTGGGAGCGAACCCAGCGAAAGGGAGGGGCCAAGACTTAGGGGAGCAGCAACGCCTTTTACGCCTTGCTTATCCTCTCGCAGGCTACGCAGTCCAGGCAAGCTGACGCCCGGCATGAAATTTGCTGGCAGGCAGCCTAAATAGTCTAGGGTCGTCTGCGTGGTCATGGTGCCGTGGACCGGTAGAGGCTGGTGGCCTCGAAGGCGTCGACAACGCGGATCTTCCCGGGAGCTATGTGGGAGGATCCAATGAAAAGATATACTTGTTCCCCATGGTTAGCTTGGCTGACTATCGTGCTGATGCTTTTTGCCAACGTCAGTACAGTTTTCGCTCGCGGCGTCGGCTTCGGAATGCCTGCCGAGGCGATCGACATCCGGTTCTTTCCTCAGACCGGCTACCGGATCGATAACGACAAGTTCTGGGATTATTTTCAGCATCGGGGGGGGATCAACACCTTTGGGTATCCGGTCAGTCGCACTTTCACCTTTCTG
>JAJPIK010000101.1 GCA_021324795.1 Chloroflexota bacterium | reverse complement strand
GGAAGCCGTCGAGGACGCCAGTCGGCACCAGGGCGTCGCCAACACCTTTGCTTAGCCAGCCGGCCACCGCGCCGCTCAGCATTTCGATCACTAGGTAGCCGACGATCAGGGCCGGAGTCATCTGGAGGTGGAAGCCACCGCTCACATTAATGTATCCTGAGCGCCAGGACTGCCAGGTGACGAAGAACAGCAAAGCGTCAAAAGCTCCGGCGATCGCCATCACTTGCCAGCTAAACCGCTTGTAGCCGGTCAGAAAGAAGATCACCTCGGCGCCAATCCCTTCCAGAAGACCGGCGATGATGACGGTAATCCCAAAAGGGTTGAAGGAAGCCTCGACGATCGAGGCGACGAGCTCGCCAAAGAGTGCCGAGCCTGGCCGTCGAACGACGTAAGGGACGATCAAGGCACCGGTGAGCCAGAGCCCTTCGAAGATAGGCTGGGCGATCTGCCCGAGGGCGCCAGTGGCGAGGATGTAGATCCAGTCGACGATGATGAATGAGACGCCGCTGGCGACGGCGAGGGCCGCGGTGACGACGATGTCGCGAGTTGACCAGGATCCCGAGCGTGGTTTAGACGTGGACGCCATGTCACTACACCTTTCTCTTGCTGGCTTAACGGGACTATCCCTTATTATTCGCGAGGGGTCAGCGGCGCCGAACTGTAGCGCGGGAGACTTGTCCCTTCCTCGGCCTCACGTGGCGGGCACTCTCTGGGCCCCCGTGCTACCGGGCCAGGGTGCGAAGAGGCTCGCGAATAAATCGGGCTTAATTGGTCCGCAGGAGGACAGTATTCATCGCCGGCCGGCCAAAGTAGCAATACTCGAAGCGATTCTCGTGGCCAATAAAAAAGCCATCACGACAATCACTCCCGCGATGGCAGAATCACTAGCGAGGATCCAATCAATCGAAGAATTCAGATCGTCATCGGCTAGCGTGATTCCCGCTTCCCTACGCTCGTGCTACCGAGATCAGGTTCGAAGAGTTGGTGGGCTTGATCCCGCCTCTCAGCTACTCGCTCCCCCGCGGGGTTAACCGTATTCAATTGTGCTGTGATCACTATACCGTTCGAGTGCCCGTGTCGTCAAGAAATTTGACTTTACTCTTGTCGATTCCCTGGTGGAAAGTGTTGACAGCCGTATTGGTAGTCCGTACAATGGCTACTAATCTCTACAAAGTCAGGCGTAGCTATTGGGCTGCCATGATAAATGCAATCGGCAGGCAGCCCTCATCCTAATCATCTCCCTGTGGGAGAGGGAATTTTAGAGAAGGACAAGCGACGACGGGGAGGAGTAGTCCGTCCTCACTCCGACAGAGAGCCGGTGGATGGTGAAAGCCGGTGGAGCAGAACGGTCGAAAGTCGCCCCCGAGCTGCCGGGCTGAAACGCGATTCCAGGTAGTGTTGGGCACCTGGTTGCCTTTTTCAAGGCGCGTCTAGGTTAGGACGGTTCCCGCCGTTATCGGGTTGAGTGGGCGATGCCGCCTGAGTCGGCGCGTCAAGGTGGGTGGTACCACGGGAACAGTAGCTCCCGTCCCTTGAAGGGACGGGAGCTTTTTTTTATTCTTGGTCGCAGCGGCAGGCGATCGGGATAGTCTTCGCAATTCAGGGCGAGTAATAGCGGGGAGGGACCAGTCATGATGATTTCCACGGTGGCCGCGGAGAAATCTAATCTGGAAGCGGCGCTAGCGCGCTTCTTTCCGGGCAGCCAGCGCGCTGAGCAGAATGGACGCGAACACTATGGGACGAAAGTGAGCGGTGCAGCACTGGTCGCCGAGTTTATGAAGTTCGTCGGCGTCGAGGTCATCTTCGGAATTCCCGGTGGGAATAGTCTCCCCTTGAATGACGCCCTGACCCACGCGCACGTCGATGGTGCGTTCCGTTACATTTTGACCGGCCACGAGCAGGGGGCAGCCTTCGAAGCGGAAGGCTACGCGGCGGCGAGTGGCAAGCCCGGCTTTTGCACCGCGACCTCTGGACCCGGCGCGACCAATCTGATCACCGGCTTGGCCGACGCGTTTCGGGATAGTCGACCGGTGGTTGCCCTTACCGGCAATGCGGCGACGACGGCCGAAAACGAGGCATTCCAGGCTCTCGACATCGTCGCGATCACCGATGGGAAGGCAACCAAGCGCTCGCTTCGCCCGAGTCGGCCTGACGAAGTGCAGGACATCCTGGTGCAGGCGTTCCACCTGGCGGTAACCGGTCGACCCGGCGCCGTGCTTGTCGATTTTCCTAAGGACGTGCAAAGCGGCGAGACGACGATGCGTCCCTGGGAAGAGTTGATCGACCGTCTGACCTGGCAGGCACCGGCTGAATCCGAGGATCGGATCCGTGAGCTCGCTGATTGGCTGGCGACTGCGAAGCGGCCGTTTCTCTACGTTGGCCACGGTACCGTACTCGCGGATGCTGCCGAGGAGGTTCGTGCGCTCAGTCACGACTACCAGATTCCAGTTGCGACGACCGTTCACGCACTTGGCGTACTCGATGCCGAGGATCCCCTAAATCTGGGGATGATCGGCATGCACGGAACCGTCGCGGCGAACCTGGCGGCCTATCGCTCCGATTTAACAATCGCCCTTGGTGCTCGCTTCGACGATCGTACGGTGAGCGCCCGTCCAGAGTGCTTTGCGCCGCGTGCTCGTCTCGTCCATGTTGAAGTCGATCGACACCAGATCAATCGGGTGCGTCGGGTGGATCTGGCGATTCACGACGACGTGAAGCACGCCTTACGTCGGCTGTTGAAGACCCTCGATGCCCAAGGACAGCGCCCATCCGAAAACGAGCGACGTGAGTGGCTTGGCGAGTTGGCACAGATTCGTCAGGCGATGCCAATCGCCAGCTATGACCGTCCAGAGAGCGAAACACTCAATCACGAATACGTCTATGCCACGCTGGCCCGGATGCTGCGTGAGCGCGACCTCCAAGACGTGGTGGCAACGTTCGATGTCGGTACCCATCAGATGAAGGGTGCCCAGTGGTTTCCGATTTCTCGACCTCGCTCGTTCATCACCTCTGGGGGCATGGGGAGCATGGGGTGTGCAGTTCCGATGGCGGTCGGCGCGGCCATGGCACGACCCGAGGCGACGCTGATCGCAAACGTAGGCGACGGCGGATTCGTCATGTCCTCGCACGAACTGGATACCATCGGTGCTTATCGCCTTCCGGTGAAGATCATTCTCTTCGACGATGCCCACCTGGGCATGGTGACGAATTGGCACAGCCTGTTCTTCGAGGGACGCAAGCTCACCAGCGATCGTCGGCGAGATCGGCCGATAGATCCGATCGATGTCTCACGAATGAAGAAGGCGCTCTTCGACGCGCTGGAAAGCGTGACGACCGAGGATCAGCTCAGTGCGGTCATCTGTCGCGCGGCAGAACGACTGGCTGGAAGCGAATGGCCACTTTTTGCCGGTGTTGCTGCTGCCTACGGCATTCCCGCTGAGCGGATTCACACCAAAGAGCAGCTTCCCGCCGCCTTTCAGCGCATGCTTGCCACTGATGGTCCCTATCTAATCCACGTCGAGCTCCCCCAGCAGAGTCAGGTCTTCCCCTTGATTCCCCCTGGGAAAACGCTCCGGGATCTGATCTGGCGCGAAACCGAGCCCGGCTCCGGCGAGGTCATCCGAGTGAGCGATCGCTACGACTTTGAAGCGGGGCGTTTGCGAGATTAAGAGGGTAGAAGCTCTTCGCTCGCTTCTTTGCTACCCTCCGTGGCTCCGTTTTCCTCTTCCACGAGTCCGTTTGCACCGGCCCGAAGGCCATTTCGGGCGGCTGGTGAGTTGAACTGAGTGTGGTAGAGCGAAGCGTAGAGGCCGTCATGGGCCAGGAGCTCGGTATGGGTGCCGTGCTCGACCAAGCGACCTCGGTCGAGGACGAGGATGACATCGGCGGCGAGGATGGTGCTCAGGCGATGGGCGATCACCAGGCTCGTTCGGCCTTTCATGACCCGAACCAAGGCGGCTTGGATCAGCGCTTCAGAATGGGAGTCCAGGTGCGAGGTAGCCTCGTCGAGGACGAGAATCTTCGGATTCTTCAGAATGACACGAGCGATCGCGACCCGCTGCTTCTCGCCTCCGGAGAGGCGATAGCCCCGCTCCCCGACGATCGTCTCGTAGCCGTGCGGAAGCTCGCTAATGAAGTCGTGGATGTTCGCGGCCTGGCAGGCTGCCACGATGTCTTCGAAGCTCGCGCCCGGACGGGCATAGAGGAGATTCTCTCGGATCGTGTCGTGGAAGAGATAGGTTTCCTGGGTGACCATGCCGATCTGTTCGCTCAGTGATTGCAGGGTAACCGAGCGAATATCGTGGCCGTCGATCAGGATCCGCCCCTTGGTTGGATCGTACAGCCGTGGCAGGAGATAGGTAATCGTCGTCTTGCCGGCGCCACTCGGTCCGACGAGTGCAGCGAGCTGGCCTGGCTGGATCTCGAAACTGACGTGCTCAATTGCCAGCGGACGCGCCTGGTGGCGCGCAATAATCGGAGCGGGCTTGGCGGTTAGCTCATCCCGATCACCGGCCGATAACGGCTGTTCTTCAATCCGCTTGTGACGGCGCTCTACTGGAGTCAGCGATGCGATTGGGCGATCCGGCGTCGCGTCGGGATTGTAGCTGAAGGAGACGTCGTCGAAAGCTACCCGCCCTTCGACGTTCGTCAGCGCAATCGCGTCGGGCAGGTCGGCAATCTCGACTGGCAGGTCGAGGACTTCGAAAACCCGCTCGAAGCTGACCATCGAGGTCGCAAAGTCAACGCGAGCGTTGGTCAGGGCAGTGATCGGTCCGTAGAGCTGACCCAGATAGGATGCGAAGGCGACGATCGTCCCAATCGTAAACTGGCCGCTGAGGACGAACTCACCACCGACCCAAAAGACAAGCGCTGTACCCACGGCGCCGACCAGGCTCAAGCTGAAGAAGAACCAGCGCCCGACCAGCGACTGGCGAATGCCGACATCGCGGACCGCGGTGGCACGCTGGGCAAAACGTGCGGTCTCGAGCGGCGCTCGCCCAAATAGCTTGACGAGGAGCGCGCCGCTCACGTTTAGCGTTTCGTTCATCAGGGCGTTCATCTGGGCATTGCGGTCGAGCTGCTCACGGGCGATCTCCCGCAGCACGTTCGCGACACCCCGAGCGGGAAAGATGAAGAGGGGTAAGATGATGACAGCCAGGAGAGTGAGGCGCCACTCGAGGGCAACCATGATTGCCAGTGTGGCCACCAGGCTAATCGCGTTAGAAAGAATGTTGGTGATGGTGGAGGTTACCGCCTGTTGAGCGCCAACGACGTCGTTATTGAGCCGAGACATCAGTTCGCCGGTCTTCGTCGCGGTGAAGAAGCGGAGCGACATGCGCTGCATGTGCTCGTACAGGCTGCGCCGCAGATCGCAAATGATCCCTTCGCCAATAGCCGAGCTCAGGTAGTTGCGAAGCACGCCGACCAAGCCGTTCACCACCGGTATGGCGATCATCCCGACTGCCAACAGGTCGAGACGGACATAATCGCGGTGCGGTAAGGCGTTGTCGATCAGGTCGCGGTAGAGCAAAGGCGGAATCAGCCCTAGGCCAGAGCCAATAAGTAACGTGACAAGCATGATAGCGATGCGGTAACGATATGGCCGGGCATAGGCTGCCACTCGACGAAGGAGCGAACGGGTTAGCTTGAATTCCTTTTGCTCCTCGCCGCGGTGCAGCATTCGCCAGCCGTAACCGCCGCCACTGTAAAACATACGCTCACGACCTTACTTGCTCTCCAAGTAATCATAGCAGGTCCTGTCTGATCCAGGTTTCAAATTGTCAAGGAGATAGCCACGGTGCATGGAGGTCGGGTATAGTCTGGAGCGAGCCGGACTAGGGCTCCGTCTTCACCGTTGTCCGGCTAACGATCGATTGGTCTTTCAGCACTCCGTGGTTACCGACTTTGCTCGGCGAGAGCCTGCGTGGCGACGGGCGAGAAGCTCTTGATCCAATCTGGCAGCCTGGCCCCGCCAGGTTGCCAGCGGGGGTTCGCATCGCCTGGCGGCATAACCCAACCGGCTAAAGATCACGGCGATGATGTGGTAAGCCTTATGTCCCTCGGTGGATACGGAGGTATACATGCCTCGCTCTTCGAAGGCAATGGCGAGATCGGCCACGAATCGCTCGGCACATCGAGCGGCTTCAACCCAGAATCCGCTGCCGATCAACAAGGTTTGCAGGCCTAGGCGCTCGACTTCCCGGCGCAGTGCTGCGACCAGCACCTCGACACTGGGTGGTATCATCGCGTGGTGGAGCAGCGCCCAACTCATCGCCTTTTACCCTCCGCTCCCGTGAAAAGGAACCATCCCATTAAAAGTTAAGAAAAGTTAGAAGAATCCAAGCGGGGAAATGGGGAAAAAGCCGCATAGTGCGGCTTTTTCCCCATTTCCCTTTCGGGCCGGTGGCCGGTTAGCCGAGAGTCGCCGGTGGAGTTGGTGGTGACGTTCCGCTATCGGCACCGCCGGTGATCTGTGGCGCCGGCGTGGCGGTGATGCCAGCACCTGCGGTCAGTGGTGTGGCCTCTGGCAGGCCAGTGATTCGCGCTTCGCCTTCTGCCAAACCAATCACAAAGTCATTGATCTTTGTCGACGCCTGACGGAAAAAGACCGTGAAGATTGCGATGAATTGGAGAATGACGAACGCAATACCAAGCAGGACCATACCGGGCAGTCTGACCCAAGTTCGGCTCGCGGCATCCAAGCCGCTCAAGCCCCGCTCGCTCCGCCCCCCGAGATCCATCACGAAGCTATCAAGCATCACGAAGAACAGGCGGACGAGCTCAGTGATGATGCGCAGTGCCATCAGGATAACCATGACTAATCGGGTCGCGAGGTCTCCAACACGTTCAGCCCACGTCATCGTTGGCCCCCTTGTGTGAATGAGCAATGATATATCACAGGTTTCCTCGTCTGCTCGACTCAAGCGTGTCGCTCGCAGCCTAGCCTGGATGGGGCCTCGAACGACGAGGCACGCGATGGCCAGCAGACAGCTTATCGAAAGAGTCCTCTCTTAATGGGTTCCCCGGTCACCTCCTTCGTTGATTGGTGTCCACCAGCTAGCTGGTCACAAGGGTGTACCTGCAACTGTGATCGGCCGTCGCGGCTGCATCCATCGACTGGCGGCTGGCGACGCATAATTTGAACCGTACCTTGCAGTGCCTCTCACACCTGTAAGTACCGCCCGCTACTTGCCGCTGGCCGCGACCGGACGTAGCGATCGGTCGAGACCACCGATCGATGGCCCAGTGTCGCCTGCACCACGTGGAGTGGCGCGCCGCGATCGAGCGCATGAGCCGCGTGCGCATGGCGCAGCCAATACGGTGATACGGGCAGATCCACGCCCGCTCGCTTGGCAGCAGCGCGGACGATCCGCCACACCGTGGATGCGTGAAGGCGTCCTCCTTTCTGGGATCGGAACACTGGTCCGCTGCCATTCGAGCTAGCGAACGCTCGATCCCGCAGGAAAAGAAGCTCATCCCAGGTAGCGCGTGTGAGCTGGACCACTCGTGCGGTCGTGGAGCCGCGAATCGTGATCTGGCCAGCGTCGCCATCAGCAGCGAGATCGCGCCACTCGAGATTACACACCTCGGATACCCGTAGACCAGCACCGTAGAGTAATCGAACAAGAGTTCGATTACGGGGATTGGGTTCCTTCGTGATGATCTGTTGAACGTCGGCTTCGGAGAGAATCCGGTTCGCCAGGTTATCGGGCACTGTCGGTAGCTTCAACGGCCACCCAACGTCGGCTGGGAGTGCCCCAAGCTGGTGGCCGAACGCCAGGAGCGATCTGATCGCGCTGAGCATACGAGCCCGACTTGCCTCGGCTAGGTGCGATAAGGCTTCCGCGTAGCTTTGCAGGTCCGCCACGCTCACCTCGGCTAAGACTTTACCGACGTGGTCGAGGAATTTCATCACGTCGCGTCGGTAGGCTGATTGCGTGTGGGGACTACGGTCGCGCAGCCACAATTCGATGAGATCGGCGTCAGCGGGACGCGGCCCCACGGGTTCGAGAGCGCTTGGCACTGTTACCATGGACTACCCCTCTTAATGCAATATAAATATATTTATCGTGCATTCAATTGTCAACTTTTTCCCACTCGGAGGGCAAATTGCGCAGTAATTTGCCCTCCGCACTTTAGCGATGCTTCAATCTTTGACTTGTTCCTCGGTCTGTTTACACGCGACCGATCCGGAGTGACCGATGACGGCGACGATGACGATCGCAAATGCCAGATATGAGAGGCGGATGATCTGGATGAACTGGAGGAAAGCGCCCGTGTAATTCACTAGAAGGAGGGGAAGGGCACCAAGGCACACTGCGATCACGGCGAGTGTCCATTTTGTCGACGCTTTGAAATCGCTGGAACTGATCCGATCCACCATCGAGACTGGCAGCGCAAATGCTAGAAAGAATGCGATCGCTTGTAGACCCACCTATATTACCTCACCGCTTGCTCATAGATATTGCTTCCAGGCAGATGCTGACGAGCGTCTAGAAGTATGGCTGCACTGAATAGCACTTTGCAGAATTTCGGCCGTATTTCTAGCCGCTGCGGTCGTTTGTCACAATCTACCGGTGGCAGGGATACTACCAGATGGCAGAACACTCCCAAGTGTTCTCGTTAGCCTGTCCTATGCACAGGACGTGCCATCACTGCAGTCACCCGATGCTACGGTAAGAATTCCTGCGTTTCGCTGGTCGGAGTCAGCAGAATTCGGGACTGGTGCTAGCCACAAAAGTGCCCGGAGTTTACGGGAAGTGGCACGCGGAGTCAATAGGCACCAGCGCTCGTGCGCTCGTTAGGATCATGCCAAAGTCAGATATGGGAGAGTAGAGTACTGATAAGGTGGAGGGCGTGCTGGATCTCGGCGCACTAGTGGCGAAGGGCGGTGGCAATGTTGGCCCAGTCCAAACAGTGGAGCAAACTGAGCAGAGCATTGCGTCAGGCGGTAAGGGCGTACGCGGAGGCTTCCCTGATCGTAGGTTGTTTCCTCCGGCAACTTGCCTGTCTTGAGGATCAACTGTCATGTAGGTGCGCCACTCCCATCGTCGGTGTCCGCTAGCTGGACCTTCTAAGCCAAGCCCGGTGCTCCGGCGACCAGAGCGGTTGCCCAGCGGGGGCTATCGCGCTCACTACCGCGTGGCTCGTGCCGGAAACGATAATCTTCTTTCCGAATATATTCGCCCAGCAGCTCGGATAGACTTAGCCAGCTCGGTCGGATACGCGGAAGTACGTTTGCATTGGCCGCGGCAACTGCCTGGCGCAAGTGGGGGAGGCAGAGCAGCTGGTGATCTTCCTGACCGCATTGAGCTTCGATGGCCGCCTGTCGGGCGCAGACGACACAAGCCACTGGTGCCCTAACCAGTAAGGGGGGATGACGGGTTCGCCAGAATAAACGCGCTTTCTCGACGATAGTCCCCCGATCAGGGCGGTTGACGAGCAATCGTGCCTGATTGAGATAGATTTGATGGGTTTGCTGAAGAAGTGAGGTGAAACCGTCGGTGGGTAGTGCCCAAGCGTGGACGTTACAGAGGCCGGAAGGTTTGTCAGTAAGGTGGCTCGGATCAACGTTCAAGAGATTGACGTTGACGTAAGCACAGACTGGACAGGTGTAGGGATCATCTGTCGCGGGCAGCCCGATCTTCGTTGTCGATTCTATCATGGGCACCGTTGGCTGATCCTTCGGGAATGTTCCCGGCGCTCCGGTCGCCAGCATGGCGAGCGAAGCATGTAGAGTGACCATTCGGCGTGTCCAGCTTTGTTGGACGATTTCGAGCAGCCGCTGGCCAGTGCGAGGCGGGGCAAGCTGACAGGCGCGAACGAGATGCGGGGCACAAAGCCCAATGGACTGTTGCAGTGCTTCGATGAGTTCGATGGAGTCGAGCGAGTCGACGATCGTAAAAAGTGCGTTGTCGGCCACGACCCGCTCGATGGTGCACGCCAGGCAAGGACCGACGGACACAATCGCTCGGGGCGCGTTGCCATTCGCGGTCGCACGATAGAGGGTGCGTAAGATATCACGATAGATAATCGCCGTGCCGAGCGGCTCACGGACGTCGTTGAGAAAAAACCAGGCGTGGCGGTTGCAGAGGCCAAGCGCTTTTCGAAGCTTTTCGCGGATCGCGATGTCGTTGACACTCTCGTAGGCGAGTCCGTCCAGGTAGCGTATGCGGGCGCGCGTGACAAGTGCGCACACGCCGCAGCCGGGACCGGTCAGGGCGTCGAGGACCTCATAATAGTAGCTGTGCTGTTTGCCGTTCACCGTCGTCGGCCGCGCCAAGGATGTCTTGGATTCACGTCGTAACACCAGTATACCGCGTCCGATGACGTGATGATATTTCCGGCTTGGCTTGGTCGTTCGGTAGACAGCAGCTAGTCAGGGGCTTAGAATCGAAGTGCGATTGGACTCAAGGTTGCCGGCGTGTAGTCGGAGCGTACACGTTCCGATATACTGGTGAGCGCTGGCACGTTATTGGAGGAGCATCCTTTGAAAATTTTGCTGACGAAAGACGTCCCGAACGTGGGACGAAGTGGTGAGATCAAAGACGTCGCTAATGGCTACGCTCGTAACTTCCTTATTCCCCGTGGTCTTGCCGTTCCGGCGTCTCAAGGGGCAGTGAAGCAAGCTGAGCAAGCGAAAGTCATGGCTCAGGGGAAGCAAGCGCGCGTCCAGGCCGAGCTGGAAGAGCTCGCCAATACGGTGCAAAATACCGAACTCGTATTCAAGGCGAAAGTTGGCGAGCAGCACCGTCTCTTTGGGTCGGTCACGGCCGGCGACATTGCCGAGGAGCTGAGCCGAAAGGTTAACCATCCCATCGACAAACGTGACGTCGAGCTAGAAGAGCCAATTCGCCATCTTGGCTCGTACAAGGTGCCGATTCGCCTCGCTCCCCAGCTCGTTCCGTCGGTGACGGTCGTCGTCGAAGCTGAAGCCAGCTAGCATTCGCAAACGGTAGGGAGTCGCATGTCACTTGCCGAACGGACAGTTCCGGCCAACATCGAGGCCGAGCGCGCCGTGCTCGGTGCCCTGCTTATCGACAGCGAGGCAATCGGCGAGATCGCCTCGTTCCTCAAGCCGGAGGACTTCTACCGCGAACGCCATCGGGTAATCTATGCTGCTCGCAACGATCTTTATGATCGTCGCGAGCCAGGTGATCTCGTGACGTTGGTGGACGAACTGCGCCGCCGCGGGCAATTGGAAGCGGTGGGAGGCGTGAGCTATCTGACCGAGCTGGCGAGCGACGTGCCGACCGCGGTACATGTTGAGTATTACGCGCACATTGTCGAACGCTGTGCGCTGATGCGTCGGCTCATCGATGCAGCCAGCCAGATCGCGACGATTGGCTATGAGAACCCCTCTGACGTCGACGATGCGCTTGATCGAGCCGAACAGGCGCTCTTCCAGGTTTCCCAGCGGCGGGTATCACAAGACTTCACCGCACTCCGGGATGCCCTGCGCGATTATTTCGACACGATCGAATACCTCCATCAGCACAAGGGTGAGGTCGTCGGCGTACCAACTGGTTTTCATGACCTTGACCAATTGACCGGTGGGCTGCACCCATCGGACCTGCTGATCATCGCGGGGCGGCCGGGCGTGGGGAAAACCGGCTTCGCCCTGTCCCTGGTTCGCAACGCTGCCACCCGATTTCAGGCCCCTGCGGCGATCTTCAGTCTGGAAATGTCGACCGAGCAACTCGTACAGCGGCTGCTGTGCATGGAAGCCGCGGTCGACTCGCAACGGATTCGCTCGGGATTCATCGACGAGTTCGAATGGCGCCGGATCAGCGAGGCGTTTGGCGTGCTCTCAGACGCGCCAATCTACATCGACGACTCGGCCGGTATCTCGACGACCGAGCTCCGCATGAAGGCGCGTCGCTTGAAAGCCGAGCATGACCTCAAGCTGATCGTAGTCGACTATCTCCAGCTCATGCAAGGCCGCGGCCTGGAAAACCGCGTCCAGGAAGTCTCGGAGATCTCGCGCAGCTTGAAAGCGCTGGCCCGTGAGCTGGATGTTCCCGTCATCGCTCTTTCCCAGCTTTCCCGCGCTGTCGAATCGCGCCAAGACCACCGACCGGTGCTGTCGGACTTACGAGAGTCGGGATCAATCGAGCAAGATGCGGACATTGTCATGTTCATCCATCGCGAAGAACTCTACAATCCAAACACTGATCGGAAAAATATTGCCGACGTGATCATTGCCAAGCATCGCAACGGTCCGATTGGCCAGATTCCGGTTCGTTTCTTCCCCTCCCAAACGCGCTTTGCCGACCTCGAAGTGTACCGCCAACCCGATGCTTGATTGATCGATGGCTGAAAAACCGTTTCAAGGCTTTCCGGATGGTCGCCTCGAGGCGACCATCGTCCCAAGTCTCTTCTTCAGTGAGCTGTTGGGGCAGATTGACGACCTCGCCGAGCTCAGGCTGCTCCTTTTCGTATTCTGGCGTTTGGGACAGAAGAAGGGCCTTGTTCGTTTCCTTACCCGGGACGAACTCCTAGCGGATGAGGTCGTCCGGACCGCGCTCGAGCCAAGCGCGATTGAGGCCGCGCTGGAGCGACTGGTCCATCGGCGGGCATTAATCCATCGTGAAATAGTGTTGCGCCGGGAGCCTCATCAGTGCTACTTTTTGAATACGGCGGGCGGACGTCGGGCCGTCCGTGCGCTGGAGGACGGAACCCTTGACATCGGCCAGGTCGTGCGTCCGGAGCCCACGTCCGAGCGAGCCGAGCGGCCCAACATCTACCGACTGTACGAGGAGAACGTTGGGATCGTGCCGCCGCTCTTGGTTGACGAGCTAGCCGAGACCGAGCGCTTGTATCCGGGGGAATGGATTGAAGAAGCCTTCCGAGAAGCCATTAGGTATAACCGACGGAATTGGCGATACATCCGGCGCATCCTCGAGCGTTGGGCCGAGCGTGGAAAAGTCGATGCGAAGGGTCGGCGAGGTGATCCGAACGCATACCGTCCCAACACCGGTGGTGCCGGTCGTCGCGGGAAACGCTGAGTGCCCAATCTGTAAAGGCGCCGGCTGGCTCCGTCTCGATCTGCCGGTCGGCCATCCAGCGTTCGGCAAGCCGGTGATGTGCGAATGCCTGATGGCCACCGAGGAGGCCCGGCGGGCGAGTGAGCTCGAAGAGCTATCAGCGCTCAGCCAATTTCACGTCGACATGAGCTTCGACAATTTCGACTCACGGATTCCCGGTACGCGCGAGGCTTTTGAAGAAGCCTGGAAGTTCTCGCGCAATCCCGACGGCTGGCTCGTCATTGTCGGGGGCTGCGGATCAGGCAAGACCCATCTCGCCGTGGCGATCATTCGCGAGGCACGGCGAAACCATCTGTCACTTTTTGTTGTCGTGCCGGACCTGCTCGATCATCTGCGTTCCACCTTTTCCCCGGATAGTCCGGTTCGTTACGACCGCCTCTTCGACCTGGTACGGAACACCGGGTTGTTGGTCCTCGATGATCTGGGCACCGAGAGTAGCACCCCCTGGGCCCAGGAAAAGCTCTACCAAATCATCAACTATCGCTACAACAATCGCTATCCAACTGTCATCACGACGAATCGTCGGATCGACAGCATCGAAGAGCGGATCCAGTCGCGCATCTGCGATCGCTCGTTCTGCAAGATCGTCGAGATCACCGCGGGTGATTACCGCGATCTGAATATCGGACAGCGTCAGGCCGGTACGGCCGCGCGACCCCGGCCGCCGCTAGGGCGGCGGCAAGTTGGGCGGTAGATTGGTGGCCTCTCGACCACGTTAGCGTTTTGCGGTTCAGCATATCAAACACGTTACGTAGTTCTTCAAAATACGTTGACTCATGGTTAAGGGCGTGTTATAGTTAGCGCTAAGTGAAAACCCGACGCGTCGATGGGGAGTAGTAGGCGCTGCTGAGGTCTTCCAGCGAATCGGGGATGGTGGAAGCCCGACGACCGAGGAGGTGCTGAACTCACCCCGGAGCAGCTTAGTCGACGATTCAAGGATGAGTCAGGTAGGCTTTAGCCGGTTGGGGCATCCGATATCGTGCCCGAGTGGAATCGTTTCTTTCATTGGCGGTTGGCCCCCGCGAGGTGGCGTGGGAGACGATGAACGGGCGTTCCAGACGGTGGCGTAACTACCGATAAGGGTGGTACCGCGGGACAGATCCCGCCCCTGGTGGGCGGGTTTTTTTGTTACTCACGGTTTGCGTACACCGGAGTAGGGTGGTACCACGAGAGAAGCTCTCGTCCCTAGCTGGACGAGAGCTTTTTTTGATGGCAGCGTGGCTTGATGCAGGGAGCAGGAGGAAACCATGGCAATGACAACACCTCGGACGCAGGTCTCGGAAAAAGCAACTGTGACGCCGCAACGGATGAGCGGCTCACACATTCTTTGTGAATGCCTCCGCCGTGAGGGAGTCGACCTCATCTTCGGCTATCCCGGCGGCGCGGTTCTCCCGCTCTACCATACTCTGATGGAGTATCCGCTTCGCCACGTCCTCGTACGCCACGAGCAAGGAGCGGCCTTCGCAGCGAGTGGTTACGCACGCGCCACTGGCAAGGTTGGCGTCTGCCTCGCTACGTCTGGGCCCGGTGCCACGAATATGGTCACCGGTATTGCTGATGCGATGATGGACTCGGTGCCGATCGTCGCAATCACCGGTCAGGTGTCGACCTCTTTAATCGGGAAAGATGCGTTTCAAGAAATCGACACGACCGGGATCACGCTACCGATTACCA
Source organism: Chloroflexota bacterium (assembly GCA_021324795.1). GTDB lineage: Bacteria > Chloroflexota > UBA6077 > FW602-bin22 > CADDYW01 > JAJPIK01. The sequence continues at coordinate 41,497 of JAJPIK010000101.1, read as the reverse complement.
AGCACAATTATCTGGTAGAGCGGCCGGAGGATTTGCCGGGAATCATCCGTGAAGCCTTTTACATTGCGAGCCATGGCCGCCCTGGTCCAGTCTTGATTGACGTGCCGAAAGACGTCCAGCAGAAAGAGGCAGACTTCGTCTGGCCGGAGCACGTTCGAGTTCCCGGCTTCCGCCCAACCACCCACGGCAATGTCCGTCAGGTTCGCCAGGCGGCCGAGTTGATCAGTCAGAGCAAGCGTCCGCTGATCGTGGCCGGTCACGGCGTCGTCATTTCGAAAGCATACGCTGAGCTATTAGCCCTGGCCGAGAAGGCGCAGATCCCGGTGGTGACCACCCTCCACGGCGTTAGCTCGTTCCCGGAATCTCATGAGCTGAGCTTCGGTCTTCTTGGGATGCACGGCGCCGCCTACGCGAATAAGGCGGTCTGCGAATGTGATCTCCTGATTGGCATCGGTATGCGCTTCGACGACCGGGTCACCGGCAAGATCTCTGGCTTTGCTCCGAACGCGAAGATTATTCACATCGACATCGATCCGGCTGAGATTGGCAAGAACGTGAAAGTCACAGTGCCAATCGTTGGGGACTGTAAGAACGTGTTGACTGCTTTGCTTCGCGAGGTAAAGACAGATCGACACGACGCATGGATCGCGGCGATGAATGAATGGCGACGGGAGATGCCGATGACCTCGATTCGGGATACCGAACGCTTTCTGCCCCAGCATGTGATTCGTGACATTTACGATGCGACTGGTGGTAGCGCGCTCGTCGTTACCGACGTTGGCCAGCATCAGATGTGGGCGGCGCAGCTTTACTGGTACGACAAGCCAAATAGCTTCTTCAGTTCGGGTGGTCTCGGAGCCATGGGCTACGGCTTGCCGGCCTCGATGGGGGTAAAGCTGGGGCGGCCGGAGGAGACGGTCTGGGCGGTGATCGGCGATGGTGGCTTCCAGGTGACGATGCAAGAACTCGGCACAATCGTCCAAGACAATATCGGGGTCAAGATTGCTATTGTCAACAACGGTTACTTGGGGATGGTGCGGCAATGGCAACAGTTCTTCTATGACCGACGCTACGCCGCCTCGCCAATCTCGGGACCTGACTTTGTCAAGCTTGGTGAGGCCTATGGGATCCCAACCATGCGGGTAACGAATCGTGCGGAGGCATTGCCGGCGATCCGTCAAGCGATGGAAACCGAGGGGCCATACATGATCGAGTTCGTCGTCGAGGAAGAAGAGAACGTTTACCCGATGATTCCACCGGGGGGGGCACTCTCCGACATCATCCTCGATCAGGCTCGGTAGACAGCCCCGAGGTCACGGTGAGGAGATAAGGAAGGAATCGAGTGAAGCGTACAGTCGTCGCGCTGATGGAGGATCGTCCGGGGGTGCTCAACCGGGTCGTTAGTGTGCTCCGTCGGCGGAGTTTCAATATCGAAAGCCTGACCGTTGGGCACACCGATCAGTCAGGGATTTCCCGGATGACGATCGTCGTCGAGGGGAATGACGAGGTCATCGAACAGGTCGTCAAGCAGCTTTACAAGATTATCGATGTCGTGAAAGTCTCAGACGTCAGCGAAGAACAGGTCGTTGCGCGCGAGCTGGCACTGATCAAGGTAACGGCAACGAGCGCGACTCGCGGCGAGATCATGCAGATCGTCGACGTCTACCGGGCAAAAATTGTCGACGTCTCAGTCGAGGCGCTGATGATCGAGGTAACCGGACCAGAAGAAAAGATCGATTCGTTGATCACCTTGCTCCGTGGTTTTGGGATCAAGGAGATGGTACGGACCGGGCGGGTCGCGCTCGTCCGGGGCGTAGGATCGACTCGCGCCCCGGACGAAGAACCGGGCGATGGACGACCCAAGCTCGCCGGGCGGGCTTTACGCCAGCCGGTCGGACCGTAATCATCTTTTTACAAAATTAACTCCAAGAGGTTATTTCGTGGCAGTCACGATTTATTACGATGCCGATGCCGACCTAGGCCGCTTGAAAGGTCGGAAAATCGCGGTCATTGGCTATGGGAGCCAGGGACATGCCCACTCGCTGAATCTCAAGGACAGCGGCCTGGACGTGATGATTGGTCTCTACAAGGGCAGCCGATCGTGGGAAGTGGCCCAGCAAGCTGGACTTCAGGTTGCGACGGTCGAGGAAGCGGCCGAATCGGCAGACATAATCATGATGCTGGTACCGGATCAGACTCAGAAGGAGCTCTACGACCGAGCGATCCGACCGGCGATACGTCCGGGGCAGACGCTCATGTTCGCCCATGGCTTCAACATCCACTTCAAACAGATTCAGCCGCCGGAAGGCGTCGACGTCAGCATGGTCGCTCCGAAGGGCCCAGGGCACATCGTTCGCCGCCTCTTCACCGAAGGGGTTGGGACGCCGGCCTTAATCGCAGTGCAGCAGAATGCCTCGGGTCACGCGCGCGAAGATGCCCTTGCCTATGCAAAGGGCATCGGAGCGACGAGTGCAGGCGTCATCGAGACCACCTTCAAGGACGAAACCGAGACGGACCTCTTTGGCGAGCAGTCGGTGCTTTGCGGTGGAGTGAGCGCGCTCGTCAAGACGGCGTTCGAGACGCTCGTCGAAGCCGGCTACGCGCCCGAGCTCGCGTACTTCGAGTGCTGCCACGAGCTCAAGCTGATTGTCGACCTGATCTACCAGGGGGGCCTCAGCTACATGCGCTATTCAGTCAGCGATACGGCGGAGTATGGCGACTATACGTCGGGGCCAAAGGTGATCGACGAGCACGTGCGTGAATCGATGCGCGACGTTTTGCGGAACATTCAAAGTGGCGTCTGGGCGAAGAACTGGATCCTCGAAAACCAGGCCGGACGCCCGAGTTTCTACGCGATGCGGAACAAGGATGCCAACCATCAGCTCGAAGTGGTGGGCAAGCAGCTTCGAGCGATGATGCCTTGGCTGAAGCCAAGACAGTAATCCAAGGGATTGATCGGAAGTTCTGCTCGACGACAAAAACGCGAGCAGATGTTAGGTGAGCGAACGAGGAGAGCAATGGACCGGGTAATCATCTTTGATACGACTTTGCGTGATGGCGAGCAATCGCCGGGCGCGACCCTGAATGTCGAAGAAAAGGTCGATATCGCCCACCAGCTCGTGCGACTCGGTGTGGACGTGATCGAAGCAGGCTTTCCGATCGCCTCGCCGGGTGACTTCGAGGCGGTGCAGCGAATCGCTCGCGAGGTGCGCGGCGCAACGATCTGTGGCTTGGCACGGGCGGTACCAATCGATGTCGACCGGGCCGCCGAGGCCGTAAAGGATGCCGAGGATCCGCGGATCCACGTCTTCATCTCATCGTCGGATATCCACCTGGCGCATCAGATCCGCAAGAACCGTTCGGAGGTACTCGAGATTACTGATGCAATGGTCCGCCGCGCGAAGAGCTACGTCTCGAACGTCGAGTTCTCGCCAATGGATGCGACACGCTCGGAGCCAGAATATCTCCTCGAGATCCTGCGGGTCGCGGTCGCGGCCGGGGCGACAACCTTGAATATTCCCGATACGGTCGGGTTCGCGGTACCCGAAGAGTTCGGTAACCTGATCGCCTATTTGATCGAGCATGTACCGGGCGCCGACAAGGTTATCTTCTCCACTCACTGCCACGACGACCTGGGTATGGCAGTTGCCAACAGCCTGACCGGTGTGAAGCGTGGGGCTCGCCAGATCGAGTGTACGATCAATGGCATTGGCGAGCGCGCCGGCAACTGTTCACTCGAAGAGGTTGTAATGGCCCTGCGTACCCGCCAGGACTACTACGGGGTAGACACCCGGATCGACACCACTCAACTTTACAAAACGAGCCGGATGGTTTCGAACTACACCGGCATCCTGGTTCAGCCGAACAAGGCGGTTGTCGGTGCGAATGCGTTCGCTCACGAGTCCGGGATTCACCAGGATGGGATCTTGAAGGAGCGCTCGACCTTTGAGATCATGAATCCGAAGGATGTCGGCCAATCCGAAACGTTGCTTGTCCTGGGCAAGCACAGTGGTCGCCACGCCTTCAAGACACGTATGGAGGAGCTCGGTTATAAGCTTTCGGATGAGGATCTGAACCGTTCATTTGCCCGCTTTAAGGAACTGGCCGACAAGAAGAAGGCAGTCTCAGACCAAGACCTGGCGATGATCGTGGCTGACGAGATCCGTACGCCGACCGAGATTTATCGCCTCGACCACGTCCAGGTCTCTTGTGGCGATCACAGTATTCCGACGGCGACGGTCCGTTTGATCGGGCCGGATGGCGCGGTGCTTTGCGACTCGGCGACCGGTACCGGTCCGGTCGATGCGGTCTACAAGGCGGTGAACCGGTTGATTAATCGAGAGAATCGGCTGATCGAGTACTCGGTCCAGTCGGTGACGGCCGGTCTCGACGCGATCGGCGAAGTGACGATTCGGATCGAGTCTGAGGGTCGAGTCTTCGGTGGCCGGGGCGCGGATACAGACGTGATCGTAGCCAGCACCCGGGCGTACGTGAATGCCTTGAACAAACTGTTAGCAGCGGCGCGTGAGCCGGCAACGGTGATTGGATAAAAGATCTATTCACGATTCCAAGGTGGGGCTATCTCGGCCGCTAAAATCGGCAGGTAGCCTTCATCCTTCCCTCTCCTAGACAGAGGGGAATCTCAAAGCGAAAAGTGGAGGAGCGGCTTCTTGGAAGCGATCATCGCCGTGCTGCCGGGAGACGGTATCGGCGTTGAAGTGACCGCCGAGGCGGTCAAAGTACTTGCGGCGGTGGCTGAACATTTCGGCCACCGGTTTTCATTTCCGACTGCTATTGTCGGCGGCGCGGCAATCGACGAAACCGGAACCGCGTTGCCGGATGAGACCTTGAATCTCTGCCGGCACAGCGCGGCGATCCTCTTCGGGGCGATTGGTGGACCGAAATGGGACGATCCGCGCGCAGCGGTGCGCCCCGAGCAGGGTTTGCTTGCTTTGCGCAAAGGGCTGGGGCTGTACGCGAATCTCCGCCCGGTCAAGCTGAGTGCGGGGCTCGTGGCGTCGTCGACGCTCAAGCCGGAGGTAGTGAGTGGCGTCGATCTGATCGTCGTTCGTGAGCTGACCGGGGGACTCTATTTTGGCCAGCCGAGCAGGCGCTGGACCGATGATAGTGGCCGCAAGGCGGTTGACACGCTAATCTATTCAGAGCACGAGGTCGAGCGGGTCGTGCAGGTTGCATGCGATCTTGCTCGGGGCCGTCGGAAGAAGGTGACTTCGGTCGACAAGCAAAACGTTTTGTCGTCGTCGCGGCTTTGGCGTGAGATTGCAACCGAGGTTGGTGCCCGGAACCCCGACGTCGTCGTCGAGCATATGCTCGTCGACACCTGCGCGATGCAGCTCGTGCGGGATCCGTGCCAATTTGACGTCATCGTCACGGAAAACATGTTTGGCGACATTCTGACCGACGAGGCGTCGGTCCTGGCCGGCTCAATGGGAATGTTGCCCTCGGCTAGCCTTGCCGATGGCAAGTTGGGTATGTATGAGCCCATTCACGGCTCAGCCCCTCAGATTGCCGGTCAAAACGTTGCTAACCCGATCGCCGCCATTCTGAGCGCGGCGATGTTGTTGCGTTTGAGCCTGGATTGCCCTGCCGAGGCCGACGCGGTCGAGCGGGCGGTACAGCAGGTCCTCGACGAGGGGTATCGCACTGCCGACATCCAGTCGGCAGATACGAAGGTCGTTGGGACGTGCGAAATGGGCGATCTGATTGCGAGCCGGATTGCACGGAGTTAAAGACAATGGAGCGCCAGATTTTCGTCTACGATACCACTTTACGCGACGGCACCCAGCGCGAGGGAATTTCCCTCTCGGTCGACGATAAGCTCAAGATTGCGCGTCGGCTGGACGAAGCCGGGTTCCACTACATTGAAGGTGGGTATCCGGGATCGAATCCGAAGGATATCGAGTTCTTTTCCCGGATTGGTGAGCTGGCGCTCAAGCAGGCGAAACTGGTGGCCTTTGGTAGTACCCGTCGCCCCAACTCACCAACTCCCGACGCGAGTCTGATCGCGCTGACTGACGTGGTGACCCCGGCTGCCTGTATCGTCGGCAAGAGTTGGACGCTCCACGTCGACAAGGTTCTCGGGACAACGCTCGAAGAAAATCTCCGCATGATTGCTGACTCGGTCGATTACCTGAAGTCAGCCGGCCGTGAGGTGATCTATGATGCCGAGCACTTTTTCGATGGATATAAGGACGATCCGGGCTATGCTCTGGCAACGCTCAAAGCGGCGGCCGAGGCAGGCGCGGATTGGTTAGTTCTTTGCGATACGAATGGCGGGAGCCTGCCGGAGCAGGTTCAACAGATTGTCCAGGCAGTGATTGCCGCGCTCCCTTCTGCGCACATTGGCATTCATACCCACAACGATAGTGAGCTTGCGGTAGCGAATACCCTGGCGGCAGTGGCGGTCGGCGCGACGCAAGTTCAGGGGACAATCAACGGCTACGGCGAGCGAACCGGCAACGCCAACCTGTGCTCGATCATCCCCAACCTTCAGCTCAAGCAGGGCTATCGCTGTATCGACGACGATCAGCTTCGTCAGCTCACTGATCTCTCTCATTACGTGGCTGAAATCGCCAACCTCGCTCACGATAGCCACCTCCCCTTCGTCGGCGCCAGCTCGTTCGCGCACAAAGCCGGCCTGCACGTGAATGCGGTGATGAAGAATAGCCGCTGCTACGAACACATTCAGCCGGAGCTGGTTGGCAATCGCCAGCGTATCCTGGTCAGCGAGCTCAGTGGTCGGAGCAACATTCTGGTCAAGGCCGAGCAATTTGGCGTAAATCTGAGTGACAAGTCCGGCGACGTGCGGGTTCTCCTCGATACACTCAAGCAGCTCGAAAATGAAGGCTTCCAGTTCGAAGCAGCCGAGGCAAGCTTTGAGCTCTTGATGCGTCGACTCCAGCCCCAGTACCATCCTCCATTTGAGCTCTTGGATTTGTTCGTGATCATCGAGCGCCGTCGAAACATGGGAATCGTCGCCGAGGCAACGGTGAAGATCAAGGTGGGCGACACGATCTACCATACTGCGGCCGAGGGCAATGGACCGGTGAATGCGCTCGATGTTGCAATCCGTAAGGCGCTGCTGCAGTTCTATCCCGAGTTGGCCGGCGTGCAGCTCGTCGACTATAAGGTGCGTGTTCTTGACGGCAATGATGGAACCGGCGCCGTGGTCCGGGTCTCGATTGAGAGCAGCAACGGCAAGGAAAGCTGGGCAACGATCGGAAGCTCGCCTAACATCATCGAGGCCAGTTGGCTCGCCCTCGCCGATAGTTTAGAATATGCATTGCTGAAGTCGTCGAAAGGCGAGAGGGGCGATGCTGAGCTGGAAACAGTCATCCGTCCAACTTGATACCCTGACAAGCTAAGAGTAGCTGACGAACCCCAGAATTTTCTCGGTGCCTTCGTGGTTCGGTTCGGTTAGTCCTCTGAAGGGTTGGGGTGGCTTCAGTCGGGTGGAATGATGAAACTGGCAATCAATCTTCGGACCGGCGTTCTTCGGAATGGTATACCTCGGATTGACGCTCGACTGCGCGCTGCCCTGATCGCGGTGTTGTTTGTTGTCGCGGCGTGTGCAGTGGCGCCGACAAGCGTTGGTGCCCCGGTCACTCTCGTCGTCTGGGTCGATAATCCTTCGATTGGGGCATCGATTCGTCAACGGATCGTTCCGTTCGAGCACGATCACCCCAATATTCAGATTAAGGTGTTCGACCAGCTCGGCAAAATTCGCAACGGAGACGTCTCGACGGCGATCGAGGCACTGAATACGTCGGAGCTTGCCCCTGACGTCATCGCCTTGAGTGATTCGGATCTCGCCTTGATGAGTAACCCCTATGATCTGATGAATCTCAGTCCCTACATTATCGAGCAGTCCGATTTTGCATTGGACGATTTCTTCCCGACTGTCCTCTCTGATTTCCAGTATCGAGGTCGGCAGCTTGCCATTCCGTCAGAGATCGTTCCCTGGGTGATTTTCTACAACAAGCAGATGTTTCGAGCGGCGCAGGTGCCGTTCCCATCGCTTGATTGGACAATCGGTGAATTTGTCTCTGATGCTCAACGCGTTCAGCGAGCGACTTCGAAGAAACAGTCGACAATTGGCTTCGTCACCGACCCTTCCCAGGCATTCTTGGCGTTCACCGAAGCCTACGGTGTCGACCCGCAAAGTGGCTTCGACGACCCCTACGCGCACTGGCTCGACGACCCGCAGACGATTGCCGCAATGCAGTGGCTTGCTGACCTAGGACTACGCCAAAAGGTGATGCCAACCGAGATTGGTAACCGTAGCACCGGTCTTTGGTTTGCTGGACGCGCGGCGATGACTGGTCTTTTCATGGATCAGCGTGAGCAACTGCCGGCGTATATGCAGCCACGCCCAAACAGCTTGACCCCGACGGTAACCGCCTCGCCGGTTCCCGCAGCGGGCTGGAAGTTTTCGTGGGACGTGACGATGGTGCCGAAGGCGAAAGTGCAGACCTCCATCTACTACGTGAGCGGCTATGGAATCAGTGCAACTTCGCACGATCCCGACGATTCCTGGGAACTCATCAACTATCTGACGAGCCACTTACCCGACGAGCCCGGACACGCCTATGTGCCGGCACGCGAATCGCTTGCCTATTCGAAAGCATTCGCTACGCTGTATCCAGAGTCAGGCCGCCAGGCGTACATCCAGAGCATTCAGGTTGGACACCGTGTCCCCGCGTGGCCACCGGCCGCTACGGTCAGCCAAAACGATCTCCAGCCTATCCTGCTGGGGTCACAGCATGCCGCGAATGGCTTGCACGCGATTCGCGATCGGATCCAGCCAGTCCTTGCCAGTGAAGTCACCCCGGTGCCAACGCCGCCCGGAGGCTGAGGAGGATCCTTGGGTTCGCTCCCGGGTCTCTCCTGTCCCCAGCCCCTACCCCTGACGGCTCCCCCTCACGCGGTCCGGATCCGCCAGTCCACCGCGTCGCAAACGATCGTCGGTAGGGCCTCGACTGTTCGCACTAATTGTCCACTCGCGCAGCGAATCGGCGTGCCCTCCCACACCGGCTGATAGGAAGCGTTGAACTCTTCTTCGGCCAGCCCCAGGCCAAAGGCAAGCACCATGACGCTTTCGTTGGCGGGCACGACCTGATTCCGCTGCTCAATCTCGATGAGCTGGGCGGTGAGTGCCGGACGCTCGCTACTGATCCCATCGGTGACCACGAAGATCGTTTTCAAGCCGCGTTGCTCGGCCAGGTCGGCAATGGCACGTCGGAGAGCTATTGTCTCGTGGGTTTCGCCGTGGTCAGCGTGGTACATATCGATGACCAGATAGCTAAGGTCTTTGACGACGTACGACGACGTCGGATCGATCTGGTTATTGTCGTAGTGGCAATCGGTGAAGCTATGAATGACCATCGCCTCTTCACTGAAGGCGATTAGCTCGAAGGGAATTTTCAGTCGGCGATGAATCTCGCAGAAGACGACAGTTGTATCGATGAGTTGGTCGAACTTGCGACTCTGATAACCGTGTTGGACAATGCTGCCGCTCACGTCGAGCAGGATGGCGTGAGCGAAGTCTTTTTGGCTGTCGTCTCGTGCCTGATGCTGTCCTTTCAAAAAAGCGATCGAAGGATCGATTATGAGGTTCTCCGGATGATCGGAGTCGATATCGCCGCTGTCTCCGCGACGGCGCCGCCGTGGTCGACGCCAGGGATCAATTGTCCCAAAGCGGCGGCGATTCAGGATCGCGATCAATCCGTCACGCTCGGCAGAGCCGTTCAATAGTGCATCGATTTGCGGACTGAGCCGCTGTACTGCCTCGACGTAATTGAACTCCTCGTAGGTCGGTGTGGTTCGAGTGCGGCGACTGGCTCGGCGGAAGCGGAGAATAATTCCGCCGCTGCCCTGTGCGGACGGTGGGAGCGGTCGTGCCGTGCCGTTAGACGCTGGAGCGGCCGGGGCGGGCGGAGATGGTTGGTCCTCGGGCTCTTGGGGCGGTTCCGGTGGAATGAAAACCCAGGATTCGGTTGGACCCTCGTCAAACGGACTTCCTTGGAGCATCCCCGGCGTCGTTTCGATCGCGCGGTCAGCATCGGCCTCGTCCTCGGCAGACGAGGCCGTCGCAGTCGGCTGGACGTCGTCTCCCGAGTCAACCTCGGCGCGGCGTAGCTCGTCGAGACTGGCTTGCAGCAGTTCCTGAAAGGTCGGAAAGATCGCACTCTGGACGATCCTAGTCAAGCTATCCAGGTCATCACAAGTGATTGCCTCCTCGATACTCGGCCAGATACGCGTGAGTGCTCGGCGAACACGCTCGTCAGTAATTGGTTCGGCAGGCTCGGCTACAAGACTACTTGCCCAGCGCTTGGTCAGCGCATCGATCAGAGCGTGGTGAGGTAGTGGCCCGACTTTCCGTCGGCCGAGGTTGAGATCATTCTTGGGAAGTAGGCTCAAGCTGCGATAGAGCGTCGCGAAATATCGGCGGCTGCCGGGGAACTGCTCTAGATAGAGACGATTCACCCGCAGGTCGTTCACCGCGTTGAGCAAGAGACTAGCCGATCGAGGATCGCAGCCGCGCGCGCTTGCCCAACCAACGAAGCGCTCGAATAGTGGGATCGCGGCGCTACCGCTGAAAAGCACCTCGGCGATTTCGTGACAAAGTGCGCCAAGTGAGCGCGGCCCTGGCCATTCAGCGAGGAGATTGGGAGGGTAGGCGACCTCGCTGCGCTCCGGATAATAGCTCCACCACGCTCCGGGCACAACCCGAACGCGCTGATCTTGCAGAAGCAAGCGTGCTACTGCTTCCAGCTCGGCGGGCTCATAAGAACTGGCGTCGACGCGAGAGAGAGGTTCAGCGGCCAAGGTAGGTCAACCCAAACCGTATTGAAGAAGGACTGGCTCGAGAATTTTCCGGACCCGCTCGGGGGCACCATCGAGAATTCCGAGACGCAGACGCTCGGCAAAATCGGGGCCGTTTCCCACGCGCGCGAGCGCCACGAGTTCGGCAGTACTCAAAGCTGCTCGCCGCGCGGCTTGGCGCAATGCTTCCTGGGATGCTCGGGAGAGTCCAGCCAGCGCGGCCGGATCGGCTTGTCCCGAGGCGAGACGTCGGCAGTAATCGACTAGGCGAACACAGCGCTCGATCGAGCCGGGATCAGCACCCGGCGAAACGTAGCGCAGGATCGCGACTTCATCTGCGATCGGCGGATAACCGAGGCTGACGATTGCTCCGAAGCGGTTCTCTACACCTTCGTTGAGTGGCTTGACGCCGGGGCCTTCGAGGTAGCCGGTGGCCAGGATCCGACTCGATGGATGAACGTCGTATACACGACCATCCGGCAAGACGAAGCGAGCACCTTTATCAAAAAGCCCGTTGAGCAGCGAGTGAACGTCCGGATAGGCTAGATTGTACTCGTTGGCAATGATGGTATCGCCTTGAGATACCGCCTCGAGAAACGCCTGGGTCTGCCAGCGCGTGACGCCACCGATCAGCCGACGGACCGCGCTGAGGTCGGTCTTCGCGGTCTCACCGGTGAAGCCAAGTTCGATGACCGGTCGGCCGCGGAGATAGGCAAGAGTCCGAGCCAAGCTTGACTTGCCGGCCCCGGTCGGTCCGGCGATGAAGGCCGGTCGTCCGAGCAGCAGCGCGGCTTCGACCAGCTCGAGCGCCGTCACCGCGTGCCGGGTTAGGCATGGAAGAAGTTCCGAGGGGCGAAGCTTGCGACCGAGTGCCCCTGGCACGTTCAGACCGTCTTCATCGCGCAGCAGTGAGGCAATTTCCTCGATTTGGGCCGGATCGGTGATCTGGCGGCCCTGGGAATCGTAGGCGCGTATCCGCAGACCCAAGCCATAGCGGCGGCCATTCTCTGCCAGCATCGGCTCGGCAATGAGTGCCTTCCTCCCATCGGGAAAGCGGCGGACAAATCGGACGCGATGTACCACTGAGGTCCGCCGTGGCGGGCTCGGAGGATCCGGGTGACGGATCGGTGGAAGTATCCTATCCAAAGCGACGGCTTCGCCCGGCTGAAGGGAAGGCCAGGTAACCCGGTATGGCCGGAGCTTTTCGGTCCCGGCCAGGTCGAGTCGAAGATTGCCGAGTGCCTGGCGAGAACGGTCGATCGCCTGCTGACGAGCATCCGATGGCGCGGTTGTCAGGAGCGCCTGCTCTAAGACCTCGACGAGGGGTAATCCGGTAATCTGAGCCAGCCCGAGCCAGGAAACCAAGGCGCGAGTGGATAGACGGCTGCGCATGACGTTGCCAATCTGCTCATCGCGTCGCAGCGCGTTTGCCAGCTCGGCTAACCGCGTACAAATTGCAGGGTCGACGACAATGCGATTCTGGGCGAACAGACGCTCCCGTGCAAACTCGTGGCCAATTGCCCGCGCCTCTTCCTCGATTGGCAGAAAATCCATCTCGATGAAGCCGAGGCCCCGGCCAAAACGGCGCTCGAAGGCGCGCCCCATGTCGAGGGTACCAACGTAATTAGGGTTGGCTGTGCCAATTAGCCCGAATTCTTTATGAACCTGAATCTCGACGTTTCCGCGCTCGGTTCCCGAGAGAACGACACGCCCGGTATCCATAGCCTGGGAAAAGACGTTGAGCAGATCCGGTGGCAGCATGTTGATCTCGTTGAGCAACAGCTTCTTGCCCCGGAGCATCGCATCGACAGCCGGGCCGGGGACCGTGAGAGTGCTGGTTTGGACGTCATTCTCGCGAACGAGTTCGACAGAGGTGAAGAAGTCGCTCAACGCGGTGTCACCGCTAAACGTCAGCTCGGTGCAGGGTTGGTTAGCTAGACGACAGTAGGTCTTGGCCATCGTTGTCTTACCGCAGCCGGTCGGACCTAGTAAAAGGACGAAGCCCCGTTGAGTCTGCGCCGTGTCGACTTCCGCGATGCGTCGAAGAATTCGCGCCATTGTCGGAGAAAGGTACGAGAACGTCTCGGATTCATCGGGTACCTCGCGCTCGAGTTCAAGCGGCGAAGCAAGGACGAGGAGTTGACTATCCCACGAGGCTGGATCGGCCGGTCGCGGGACAATTTCCAAGTCGCTCCGTTTATGGTACTGGCGGCGGCCGAAGCGTTTGCCATCGATGACAAATTCATTACCTTCGATGGCGACGAGGGGACCTAATTGCTGGCTGACGTTGGCCTTGACGTCCGAAACCTGACCCGACTCGATCATTGGGCGATCACGAATAACGTTCTTCCTTCCAAAGGGCTCCGTGCATGTGGTAGCCGTACTGCTCCCAAAATCCGGGCTGATCCTCTTTCAAGAATTCAAAGCCACGAACCCACTTCGCGCTCTTCCAAAAATAGAGCGGACTGTCGTCCGTGGCAATTGCTGGAATTCATCCCAGGTCGGGCGGAGAGGCGACTCGACCTCCCCGAAAATCTGGAAGTCCCCCCTCTGTAAGTCGACGCTCGGCACACCACCATAGTGGAGGACCGGCCACTTGTCGGTCACAACTTGACCAGGCGGGATCCGCTCCGGATCAGCGTGGGCAGTCCGACTTTTGCGCTCACGATTGAAGAAGTCGAATGCCATGAGAGATGCCTTGTGTCTCCTCCGAAATCTCCTCTCCCCCCGGAGAGAGTAAGAGCTTGCCCTGAGCCCAGCGAAAGGGCGAGAGGGCTCTCCGCGAAATCGTCTGTCGCGGAGACCCCAAAAGGCGATACTTAACTCTGGTCTAACCGATCAGCATACCCTGTAATGATACATCAATCTCGTGACGTGCGCGATGATTCCGATCTGGTGATTTGAGCTTAATCCTACCGCCGCAAATGACAAAATGCGACTGTAGGATTAAGCGGTTCGCTGTCGTTTACGTTGGCGCAGCCAGGAACTGAAGCCTTCTAAAGGTAGCGTATTCACGAGGTCGGCGCTGGTCAGCCAGCCGCGTCGGGCCACGGCGACGCCAAAGCGTAAGTTCGTAAACTGGTCTGGCCCGTGAGAATCGGAGTTTACCACGAGCCGGCAGCCTAGCTCCTTTGCCCGGCGCACCCAAATGTCATCTAAATCAAGGCGATCAATTGCGCTGTTGATCTCGACCGCTACGCCGTTTCGGGCAGCAACCCGCAAGATCGCTTCGAGGTCGATGTCGTAGCCAGGACGCCTATCGATAATGCGGCCAGTCGGATGGCTTAAGGTGTTCACAAATGGATGGCTGATGCCCCGAATGATCCGCTGGGTCATCTGCTCGCGATCCATTTGGAAGCGTGAGTGGATCGAAACAGCGACGTAATCCAGCTCGTTGGCGACGTCAGCAGGTAGATCCAGTGATCCGTCAGTGAGAATGTCGACCTCAGCACCCGCGAAGATTCGGAATGGCGCGAGTCTCTGGTTCAAGGCGTCGATCTCGTGTCGCTGCTCACGATAACGCACGAGATTGAGTCCGTGGGCGATGGCCAGTGACTGGGAGTGGTCGGTGACAGCGATATAATCGAGCCCAAACTCGCGTGCGGCGACCGCCATGGCTTCGATGCTGACCGAGCCGTCGCTCCAGGCAGTGTGGACATGAAGGTCGCCGTGAAGATCGCTCAGTTCGACCAGAACCGGTAGGGTGTGTTCGGCTGCTGCTTGGATCTCGCCTCGATCTTCGCGTAGCTCGGGCGGAATCCAATCGAGCTCGAGGGCATGGTAGACGTCCTCTTCGACCTCACCGCCAATACGTCGACCGGTCGCGATGTCATAGATTCCATACTCGTTCAGCTTGAGGCCACGGCCGATCGCCAGATCCCGCAGATGAATATTGTGCTGCTTTGAGCCGGTAAAGTGCTGCAAAGCGGCTCCCCACGAGGCCGGCTCAACGACGCGCAAGTCGACCTGGAGCCCTGATTCGAGGAGCACCGATACTTTCGTCGGACCACTGGCGAGAACTTCCCGAACGATTGGAATCTGGCTGAAGCGAAGGCTAGCGACTTCGGGAACCGCGGCGGCGGCAAGCAGGTCAACGTCGCCGACAGTTTCTCGCATGCGCCGGAGGGAGCCACCCATGGAGACCTGCTCGATTGCCGGATCGGCTTTCAAGAGATTGATGATCTCCTGGGCAATTGGCCAGGCGGTACCTAGGAGGAGCCGACGCTCACGCTGAGCCCACCGCCGGGCTTCGATCAACAGGCGTTGTTCAGAGCGTTCCCCGAAGCCAGGAAGGGCGCGAATGCGGTGGGCCTCGGCGGCTTCGATGAGATCCTCGGGGGTATGGATGCCAAGATGTTCGGAAAGAAACCGGGCACGTGCTGGACCGATGCCAGGTACCTCCAGTAAGCGCTCGATGCCTTGCGGTACGCTGCGCTGGAGTTCCTCCAGATAGGAGCTTCGACCGGTTTTCAAAAACTCGGCCAGCTTCGCGGCGATCGAGGGGCCAACCCGGGGAATCGTCTCGAGCTTTCCTTCTTGCCAGAGCTCGCGCAGGTTGGTCTGCATTGCTTCGATCTGAGCAGCGGCTTCTCGGTAGGCGCGCACTCGATAGGGATTTTCCCCTTTGGCTTCGAGGAGTTGGGCAATTCGGTCCAGTAGGCGTGCAGCGGCTTGATTCGTGATGGCCCGAGGCGGAGCTATGCCGTCATTGAGGTCTTGCCGAGGAGATGCCTGACGCTGGTCCATGGCTGCCCTCGATAGTATTGGATAAAAAGTTGCAAGAGCTATGCCGTATCCGTCCACCGGTACATGATTTGCACCGTCTAGCTGGTTTTTCAACCTGTTCAGGGTGAGCCATGGCAAAAGAAAAGAAGGTCGCGAAGCTAATTCCGTTAGGCGGGGTTGGCGAAATTGGCAAGAACTCACTTCTCCTTGAATACGGTAACGACCTGCTCATGATCGACGCTGGCGTCATGTTTCCGGAGGAGGAGTTGCATGGTGTCGATCTGGTAATACCAGATTTTTCCTACGTGGTAGAGCGGGCAGACCGCTTGCGTGCGATTCTAATCACTCATGCGCACGAGGATCACGTCGGAGCGTTGCCGTACTTGCTCAAGCAACTTGGGCGAAAGGTTCCAATCTATGGTTTACCGCTGACCGTTGGGCTGATCGAGCCAAAGCTGCATGAACACCATGTCCTCCGCTATGCCGATCTGATTGGTGTCTCTGGTCCAGAGCGCTTTTCCCTGGGACCGTTCGGGATCGAGTTTGTACCGGTTAGTCACAGCGTTCCAGATAGTGCTGCAATTGTCGTCCGGAGCCCAGTCGGGACCATGTTTTTCACCGGTGACTTCAAATTTGATCAGATGCCAGTTGCCAGCACCCCGCCGGACCTCAACCGGCTGCGGGAGATTGGCGACGAAGGCGTGAAGTTGCTGTGTTCGGACTGTGTGCGCATCGAACGCCCCGGAGTAACGCCTTCCGAGCGCGTGGTGACCGAGGCACTCGACGGCATTGTTCACGATGCGAAGGGCCGAGTCATCGTGACGACCTTTGCCTCGAATATCATCCGCCTCAGACAAGCCATCGAGATTGCAGGGCGTTATCACCGCCGCGTGGCCGTTGTCGGTCGCAGCATGGAACAAAACATCGATGTGGCGGCACGTTTAGGGTATTTAGACATCCCGGAGAATGTGGTCGTTCCTTTTGAAGATCTCAAGCAGGCGCCATCCCGTGAGGTGATGATTCTGACCACTGGGAGCCAAGGTGAGCCAACCTCAGCGCTCAGTCGGATTGCAATGGGAGATCACCCGCTGGTTCGGATCATTCCCGGGGATACCGTTGTTATTTCGGCGACTCCGATTCCGGGAAACGAGGAAACTATCACCCGGACGATCGACAATCTTATGCGGAGAGGGGCATCAGTCTTGTACCCACCCGTTGTGCCAAACATCCACGTCTCGGGCCATGCTAGTCGCGACGAACTTCGCGCACTACTCGAGCTGTTACGCCCAGCGTATGCCATGCCGGTCCATGGTGAATATCGCCAGATGGTTCACTACAAAGGATTAGCGGTTGAGACCGGTGTCCCTCAGGACCGGGTGGTTTTCGCTGAAGTCGGCGACGTCGTCCAAGTTACCCCCGAAGGGATCAGCCACGATGGAAAAGTTCGCGCTGGTTCGGTACTCGTCGATGGCCTGACCGTCGGTGGCGTAACTCAGGTTGTACTGCGCGATCGCCGCCACCTTGCCGAGGATGGCGTCGTAATCGCCGCGATAGCAGTCGATCGGGAGACTGGTGAACTCCTTAGTGGACCGGATGTCACAGCGCGTGGCTTCATCGCCGCAGGTGCGAGTTCGGTGCTCGAGCAAGGCGCAGCGCGGCTAAAGCGTGCGCTCGAGCGCCGGCCAGTCGGAGAGGTCGAATATGGTTACCTCAATAGAAAGATCAAGGATATCCTGGGTAGTCTGATCTTCAGCCAAACTCGCCTGCGACCGATGATCTTGCCGGTGGTGACTGAGATCTAGCCCGAATTATTCAGCGGAAATCGGCGCAGCGGATCCCTTACAGGACCAGGATCTGTCCGGCTAGATCTCATCGATGACACAAAAACGCCCTCACCGCTCGTCGAGCGGTGAGGGCGACTTGCGTTCCAAGGGGTTGGGGTTTCCCACGTCGAGGTGGGCGCCGGCCCGTCTCGATTTCTAGAATAGGCGAGCCAGTTCGTTGACCAAATCGGCTTTCTGCCGGGGGCAGAGGTCTCGAACTTCGAGGTGCTCGACCCAGCGGTTTCGTGCTTCTTTGTCGATGTGCCTCTGGATAATGCGGATTGCTTCCCCGACCGCTGGTGCCTCGTTGCCGACCTCAGGTGTGGAAGTAGGATTCGCAGCGGTAGCTTCGGTCACGGTCTCTTCCCCAACCACCAGGCTGCCAGGAATCTGAAACGGCATCACAATCCTCCTAGGTTGAAATCTTGTGCCAATCCTTCTCAGGCAATTTCGTGGCGTCGATTAGATCTGCTCGCCGACGTTGAAGGTTGGCGTTTGTCCAGCCATGTTCGGCAGTGCGGCCGTATGACGGAGTGTCTCTTCCGCTTGTGGCCGCATAGAGTTAAATACAGCAATGCCGATGCCAACCGCGGCAATGATCGCGACTGGAAGCCACCAAGAGAACCCCATCTTGGCGAGTCCTTCACTGACTTCGCTAGCGTTTTGCTGCGCCTGTTGGGCGACTCCGCGCATTTGCTTGCGCGCCTGTTCGAGGAAATCGGTAATGGACGCCATCAGCCCGTTGTAATTGCCCAAGATGTCGTCTAAGCTGTCCCGCAAATCTTCGATTTGCGCGCGGATTTGGTTAGCCCGCCGTTCAAAATCTGTCTTGGCCACGGCTCTCTGCTGCCTCCGTACGTAGAGTGCCCCGTCTGACGTATGATTCTAGCGGCGTTGCAGAGGGATACTCCAGCCGTGGACGTGAACAGGAGCTCCATTGACACCTGACACCCGCGCAGTCACGGCGAACCACCTGCGACGACGCACACGTGGCAATGACGCACGTTCCGTGCCAGGGGCAGGGGAATGAGTGATGAGTGATCATTGGGCACTCATCACTCATTCCTCACGAGGCGAGGATTTCCGCCGCGGTAAGGACTGACGAGGCGTCGTTGATGCTGTAGGTTTGGGCACGCCGGTCGATCCGCTTGATCAGGGTTGAGAGCACGTCGCCAGGCCCGATTTCGACGTAGGTCGTGATGTCGGCCGCGAGCATCTCACGAACGGTGTCGGTCCAGCGGACCGACGAGTAGAGTTGGCGCGACAACTCGGCGCGGATCTCCTCGGCGGAAACGAGTACCCGGGCGGAGATGTCACTCACGATGGGAATAACCGCATCATGAAGGCGGAATCGGTTGATGACCTCCGTGAATTGCTCGGAAGCCTTCTGCATAACTGGCGAGTGGGAAGCAATGCTCACCGCCAGACGAATTACCCGCTGAGCGCCGCTAGCTACCGCGAGCTCGATTGCTGTCGAGAGCGCCGCTAGCTCCCCGGAGATGACCGTCTGGCTGGGTGAGTTGTAATTGGCCGGGCAAACGACACCTTTCTCCGTGGCACGCCGGCAAACGTCTTCAAGCAGATTGGCATCAAGGCCAATAACTGCGGCCATGCCACCTGGGGTACGATCGCCAGTCTCTTTCATCAAGCGACCGCGCTCGCGTACGAGTTGGAGCGCTGTTGAGAAGTCGAGAACCCCCGCGGCGACGAGCGCGCTGTATTCGCCCAGGCTGTGACCAGCGACGAGTCGGGGCTGGACTCGCTGGGCGGCGTCGCCGAGCTGCTCACGAAGCGCGGCTAGACAAGCAACGCTCATGGTAAGAATAGCGGGCTGTGCGTTGACCGTGTCACGTAGTTCATCGGCCGGCCCTTCGAAGCACAACCGGGTGAGCGGAAATTGGAGAATCTCGTCGGCATGGGCGAAAACCTCTCGTGCCGCTGCTGACAGCTCGGCAAGGTTCTTTCCCATACCGACAAATTGCGAGCCTTGGCCGGGAAACACAAATGCGAGGTTCCGCCGCTGCTCGAAAGGTGCCTGCATCCCCACCCTCTCCTGATGCGCGTTCTCGCGCCAAAATACTGAATCTACTGATTGAACATATTCGAGACGATGCTTACATTGCGAGGCCGCCATCGATGATAATGGTCTGGCCGGTGATGTATCCCGCGAGTGGCGAGCCAAGGAACGCGACCACTTCCGCTACTTCGTCCGCCGTGCCCATGCGCCCTAATGGGATTTGTTGGATGAGTGCTTCCCGTGCCTTTTCGGGCATCTGGGTGGTAATGTCCGTTTCGATGAGCCCCGGTGCAACCGCGTTTACGGTGATCCCTCGGCTAGCCACTTCGCGTGCGACCGACTTGGTGAAACCAATCAGTGCCGCTTTGCTCGCCGCGTAATTAGCTTGGCCAGCGTTTCCGCGAATTCCCGAGATCGACGCGAGGTTAACGATTCGCCCCTCTTTTTGGCGGAGCATCGGCCGCAGCGCGGCACGGGTGCAGAGAAACGCGCTACGGAGATTGGTGGCCAAAACACTGTCCCAGTCGTCGTCACCCATACGCAACAAGAGAGTATCGCGAACGATCCCCGCGTTGTTGACTAGGACGTCAATATGGCCCCAGTTGTCTAGCAGGGTACAAAAGATAGATTTGACCCCCTCGGACTCGCAGACGTCCCCGGCGAGTAAAAGGGGCTCGCCGCCCAGGCGCGAGACCTCTTCGGCTGTGGCTTCAGCCGCCGCTTTGTTTTGACGAAAGTTGATCCCGACGCGGGCACCATCACGAGCGAATCGGAGAGCAATTGCTCGACCGATTCCCCGCGAGGCACCGGTGACCAGGACGACTGGCGTCGATGGCGACAATGACTTCTTCTCCTGGGATTTAGGATAACATCCGTAAACCGATCCCGAGCGTTCCTGTCTGCTGGGCCCCCAGTCTCCGGAGGCTCGTGGCCGGCAATGAGTGAGATGGAACCTATTAAACTAGGCTTCATTGATTCCGTTCATTCGCCGGAGCGCATCCAAGCGACGCTGGGTGCGCAGCGCAAAGGATCGGACAACTGCTTCGCGCCGATGGAAGTTGCGAACCACCGACTTCCACCACGAGAACGGCACCGGAGTCGTGTCCACTCCCCATTGGACCACCGCGGCGCCCCAAGACAAGCCCGCCCCGAAGCCGACGATTGCCAGATTCGCCCCGGCGTGCACACGGCCCTCTTCGACTGCTTCACAGAGAGCCATTGGGATCGAAGCCGCCGAGGTGTTCCCATAGTGTTGAACGTTGGAATAGACTTTTTCCGGGGGGATCTTCAAGCTCTTAGCTGCCGATTGAATGATCCGAATGTTGGCCTGGTGGGGAATAAAGAGATCGACGTCGTCGATAGAAAGGCCGGCCGCGCTCAGGGCCTGGTTGGTAGCGTGCGTGACCGCATTGACCGCGAAGCGGTAGACCTCACTTCCTTTCATTGTGATACAGTTCCGTCGATTCTGAACGAGTTCGGGTGTTAGCGGCAGGCGACTTCCACCCGCTGGAATGTAAAGAGAGCTCAACCCGGAACCGTCGGAGCCGAGGACGGCTGCACGGAGGCCAGTGGGGGATTCTGAGCGCTGCAAAAGAACAGCCCCTGCGCCATCGCCGAAGAGGATGCAGGTGGACCGATCGCTCCAATCGACCAGCCGACTCATAGTGTCTGCGCCGATGACCAGGATCCGCTCGTGCAGCCCCCCCGCGATTAAGCCACTTGCAACCGACAAGGCGTAGACGAAGCCGGAGCAGGCGGCGTTGAGGTCAAACGCTCCCGCCCGTGACGCTCCAAGTCCGTCCTGGACCATCGATGCGACAGCGGGCATTGGATGATCAGGAGTGCAGGTCGCAACGATGATGAGGTCGACTTTGCTGGGACTGAGATCGGCTACCTGGAGTGCATTTTGAGCTGCCCGGATCGCCAGGGTGCCCGTGGTGTCCTTGGGGCCAGCGATGCGACGTTCGGAGATACCGGTCCGCGTACGAATCCATTCGTCAGACGTATCGACCATTTTTTCGAGGTCGTGATTCGTCATGATTCGAGAAGGGACCGCATAGCCCCAACCGATGATTTGTGCGTAGCTCACAGCGCAATCTCCAGGTGACTGACGAAGCCCAAGGCCAAGGAACTGCTTTCGTCTCGGCTCCCAGGCCACGCCCGCCTGAGAGCTGAGGGATCTTGGGGACGACCCAAAATCTCGTACCATTGGTCACTCGCGAGCCGATCTGCCATTCTTGGCAGGTGCGGTACCCTCGCTAGTCACCGTCAGTTGTTGGGATATGAGCGAAAGATAACACAGGAATTGTGTCCACCTAGCCCCATAGACGTCGACATCGCAACCGACGGCTGTGCTTCCCGTTTCTGATTCGGGACGTAGTCCAAATCGCAATCAGGATCAGGATTCTCGTAGTTGATCGTCGGCGGGAGAATGCCAGTCTTGATCGCCAGCACGCATGACATTGCTTCGATCGCTCCGGCTGCTCCCATCATGTGACCGGTCATCGATTTGGTTGAGCTCACCGCCAAGCGATAGGCGTGGTCTCCAAACACCGTTTTGATCGCCGCCGTTTCGACTTTGTCGTTGAGAGGTGTACCGGTGCCGTGGGCGTTGATATACGCAACATCCTGAGGCCGAAGGTTCGCTTTGTGCAAGGCGCGACACATGGCGCGGGCGATGCCCTCGCCACGATCGGCTGGCGCAGCGAGATCGAAGGCGTCGTTGGTCGAGCCGTAGCCTACCATCTCGGCGTAAATCTGAGCATCGCGTGCCAGGGCGTGCTCGAGCTCCTCGAGAACCAGGATTGCCGCGCCTTCTGACATCACGAAACCTTGCCGGGTTCGGTCAAACGGTCGGCAAGCGCGCGTCGGATCTCCATCCCCCGGAGAAAGGGCGCGCATGACGATAAAACCGGCCAACACCAAGGGGACCAACGCTGCTTCGGTGCCACCGGCCAGGATGACGTCAGCATCTCCACGACGAATCGTTTCAAAGGCTTCACCAAGAGCGTGGCCGCCGGTCGCACACGCCGAAACGACGGCCATATTGGGACCTTTCGCCCCCAAGCTGATCGCTACCTGGCCCGATGCCGTATCCGGGATGAGATTTTGCAAGAAGAATGGACTCAACCGGTTCGGTCCCCGCTCGTCCAGTAGCTTTTGCTGATCCAGCATCGTCTTAATGCCACCAATCGCCGAGCCAATAATCACGCCCGTCGCGTCGGCGTTGGTCGAGTCGATCGAGACCCGGGCATCGGCGACGGCTTGCCGTGCAGCGGCAACGGCGAATTGAACGTTACGATCCATCCGCCGGGCATCCTTACGGTCGATCCAATCGAGCGGATCAAACCCGCGAATCTCTCCGCCGATCTTGACCGCGAATGGCTCCGGATCGAATAGAGTGATTGGTCCGATCCCCGACTGGGCTGACGTCAGCCCCTTCCAGGTCGTCTGGACGCCGTTTCCCAGTGGAGTGATGGCGCCCAGCCCGGTCACCACCACGCGTCTTCGCACGAGGCACTACCCTCCGGTTAATGGCTATCCGTTAAGATAACACCCAGCGAAGCAGCAGGTTACGCTCCGCGAAAATTCCCCATGCATGAGTGGACAACCGGGGGACGTCAGGCAGGATGAGCAGGCAGAAGTCGTCGTAGTAAGCAAGCGGCCGTACTACTCACACCCTAGCCCCCTCCCAGTGGGAGAGGGAATAGGACGAGAGAAAATCTCGAAGTTCGGTGACTAGCGCTTGGTGTACTGAGGTGCTTTGCGCGCGCGCTTGAGACCGTACTTCTTGCGTTCTTTTACCCGGGCATCGCGTGTGAGCAACCCCGCGTGCCGCAGTGCGAGACGGTTTTCCTCGCTGGCCAGCGCAAGCGCCCGGGCGATGCCATGGGTCAACGCTCCGGCCCAACCGGAGGTACCACCGCCAACAATCTTTGCCATGACGGTGTAACGGCCAGTTGTGTTCGTCACGCGAAACGGCTCGTTTACCAGCACTTGGTCAACCAGACGCGGCAGAAGTTGCTCCATGGGGCGTCCATTGATCACGATCTGACCGGTGCCTTCGTGGAGCTGAACGCGCGCGACAGCGCTCTTGCGGCGGCCAGTCGCATAGAGATAACGCTTCTCACTCATCAACGGTTAGTGCTCCTTCGTCATTTGCCCGTCGTCGGCAGCGGCTGCGGCTGCTGCGCGGCGTGTGGATGCGTCGGGCCAGCGTAAACTTTCAGCTTAGCAAGCATGTGTCGACCAAGTGCGTTGTGGGGTAGCATTCCTCGAACGGCGCGCTCAATCACTCGGGTTGGATGCTCGCGCAAGACGCGGGCAATTGGCTCGGTTTTCAGACCACCTGGATAACCAGAATGATGATAGTACACTTTCTGATTCAGCTTTCGCCCGGTGAGTCGAACTTTGCCGGCGTTCACGACCACGACGAAGTCACCAACGTCGAGATGGGGGCTGTAGATCGTCTTATGTTTGCCTTTGAGAATCGTCGCGATCTGGGTGGCAAGACGCCCTAACGTTTGACCCTCGGCGTCGACAACGTACCAAGCATGGCTAATTTCCGCGGCTTTGACAGCATGCGTTTTCATCTGCGTCTTTCAGTTCGTCCTTTCTCAGACGTATTGGACGTGTGTCAAACATAAACCTTTAGCCGGGGCGGTCACCCCGGCCCGGCGCCGGTCACCGCTGGCGAGGATCTCGACCATCGTTTCGGGCGTCGCTTGATGCATCCCTACGAGTAAAAGGGTGCCGACGATATTCCGCACCATATGCGGCAAAAAAGCGTCGGCGCCGAGCTCCAAACAAACGGCGGCCCCTTCGCGCCAACAATGGGCCCGAAAAAGCGAACGAACGGTGTTTCCTGGCCGTTCACGTCCGTAACTCGCCGTGCTGAACGCCGCGAAGTCACGACGACCGACAAGACGTTTGATCGCTTGATCCATCAGTTCGGCATCGAGAAATTGGCGCCAGTGAAACGTATATCGTTGGCGCATAGCCGAACGAACCTCGGCATTCCACACCGTGTAACGATAGATCCGGCTGCGTGCGCTGTAGCGAGCGTTGAACCCTTCTGGCGCGATCATCGCATCGAGTATCGCTACGTCATCCGGCAGAAGCGCATTCATCGCTCGCCGTAGCGTTTCCGGCGCGAGACTACTCCCCGTGACGAAACTAATTACCTGACCGGTGGCGTGTACACCAGCGTCGGTGCGCCCTGCGCCAACAACGCGAATTGGCTGCCCGGTCACCCGTGCGAGTGCCTCCTCCAGTACCCCTTGGACTGTGCGTCGTTCGTTTTGGACCTGGAAGCCGGCGAAGTCAGTACCGTCATATTGAACGGTCATGCGGATTGTCCGCATTGGGGCTTCCCGACCTTTAGGCGACACGCATCAGCGCTTAACTGCGTTCGACGAACTCGATGCGGGCCATCTCCGCGGCGTCCCCGAGACGAGGACCAAGCCTGATCACGCGCGTGTAGCCCCCCGGTCGATCAGCAAAGCGTGGACCGATCACGTCGAACAGCTTTTGTACGATCTTACGATCGTAAATTTGGGCAGCAGCCAGTCGGCGATGATGAACGCTGTCCTGCTTGGCAATCGTCACGATCTTCTCAGCGATCGGCTGAATCGCCCGAGCCTTGGCGACCGTCGTCGTGAGGGCCTCGTAGCGAATCAAATCGGTAACCAGATTCCGATACAGCGCTAGTCGGTGACTAGTCGGCCGTCCTAGCTTCCGCCCAGCGACGGCGTGTCTCATTCCGAATTACTCCTCGTCGTCTTCGTACTCATCATCTTCGTATTCGTCATCATCGTACTCTTCGTCGTATTCGTCGCCGAGATCTTCCTCTTCCTCTTCGTTCTCGGCTTCTTCACGTTCATTTTCGTACGACATCTCGGCGGCCGCTACCTCCGGGATACCTTCCTCGGCGGCGAACTCGCCCTCGCTGCTCTCACCGAGGCGTGAGTGCTCAAGCAATCCGTGAGCGGCGAGACGCTCGCGCAATTCATCGAGTGACTTGTGTCCGAAGTTGCGCACACCCAGCAGGTCGTCGACGGACATTTCGAGAACTTGTCCCACCTTGGTAATGCCGGCGCGCTTTAAGCAGTTGTACGCGCGAACCGAAAGGTTCAGATCCTCGATTGGCATTTCGTAGAGGCGCTGTGGAATCGCCGCTGCCCCAGCGGTCGCCTTTTCCAGGCGTCCAACTTGCTTGCTCACCAACTCAGTGAACAGCGACAAATGACGGACCAAGATGTTTCCCGCTTGGGAGACCGCATCGTCGGGGGTGATTGTTCCGTCAGTCCAAACTTCGAGCAACAATCGCTCGTAATCGGTCACTTGGCCGACTCGCGTTGGCTCGACGGTGAAGTTCACCTTGCGAATCGGCGTGAAGATCGCGTCAACAGGAATCACGCCAAGAGGCAAGCCCTCCCGGTGATCGCCGGGTTGGTAGCCTTTGCCGGTTTCAACTGTCATCTCGATGCTGAATTGGGCATCAGGTGAGTCAAGAGTTGCGATGTGTAGCTCAGGATTGACAATTTCGACGTCGGGTGGAGCGATGATGTCGGCAGCGGTCACCTCGCCAGCACCCCGCGCGTCGATCCGCATTTGAACCGGCCGGTCAGTAAAGCTACGCAGGCGCAACTGCTTGACGTTCAAGATCAGCTCCGTCGTGTCTTCCTTGACATGCGGAATATCTGAGAACTCGTGATAGACGTTGTCGATTCGAATCGAGGTCACGGCCGCGCCAGGCAAAGCGGCAAGGAGAATTCGTCGCATTGCATTGCCGAGCGTCGTGCCGAAGCCTGGCTCGAGCGGTTCGATTTGATAACGACCGTAGGTGGTATTCGATTCTTTTGTTTCCACCTTCGGAAGCATGATGTCAATCAATTGAAGTCCACCCTTCTTGTCATCGCTCGGTGGGCCATTTCCCATGACCGGGGCCTTCGCTCGTCGGTAGGCTGTACGGGGCGTGGCAATCTTCCCCGAATATTCGTGACTGACGAGCGTCAGCTCATCCATCCCGAGCAACTCGCGCGGACCGATTTAGCGCGAGTAGTACTCCACAATGAGCTGCTCCTGCAGGTTCGCGTCGATCTCCGGGCGACTGGGAGCTCTCAGGATGCGACCACTCATATTTTCGACGTCCAAGCTCAGCCACTCGGGCACCTCGCGCCGCTTGAGCACTTCGGGAAGCATCTTGAAGTACTCGGTCTGGCGGCTGCGTGGACGAACTCCGATAACCTGGCCGACCCTGGTCTCATACGATGGAATGTCGACCTTTTGACCATTGACCGTAATATGTCCATGGGTCACAAGCTGGCGAGCCTGAGCCCGCGACTCGGCGAATCCCAGTCGAAAGACGACGTTGTCCAAGCGCATTTCGAGAATACGCAGGAGATTCTCGCCTGTCGAGCCCTGGCGTCGCTCGGCCTCGGCGAAGTGGCGGCGAAATTGCCGCTCCAAGACGCCGTAAAGGAAGCGCGCCTTCTGCTTCTCGCGTAGTTGAATACCGTATTCCGATACCTTGCGGCGGCGCTGAGTGTGCTGCCCCGGTGGATAAGGCTTTCGATTTGCCTCGACCGCGCACTTGGGTGAGAAGCAGCGCTCGCCTTTGAGGAAAAGCTTGAGTCCTTCGCGGCGGCAGATTTTGCAAACAGGACCAGTGTAACGTGCCATTGTTCCCCTTGTTCCCCCTTAGACCCGTCGCCGCTTCGGAGGCCGGCATCCGTTGTGGGGAATCGGCGTCACGTCGGTGATGGCATTGATGAGAAGACCGGCCGCTTGAAGCGAGCGTATCGCCGCCTCGCGTCCCGAGCCCGGCCCCTTGACGAACACATCTACTTGGCGCATGCCCTGCTCCATCGCCTTGCGTGCTGCGTTCTCGGCAGCCATGCCCGCAGCAAATGGTGTGCTCTTGCGAGAACCCTTGAAACCGCTCGCCCCCGCGCTGCTCCAGGCGAGCACCGCGCCCGTCGGATCAGTGATCGTGACGATCGTATTATTGAATGTAGACTGAATGTATGCGCGCCCTCGGGGAATCTGTCGTCGTTCCCGTCGGCGGACGCGTGTCGCTTTCTTTTTTACCGGCATGCAAGCTCCTGCCCGATATTGATTGGTTGTTCATTTTACCCGGCCGAAAGACCAGGGGCCACCCGGTCAATCACGCGATGGAAGGAACGCAGATTCCGGATCGAATGGGCGCCGACGCGAAGGAGAGCTACCCGGTCACCCTCCCCCATGACTGGACTCGCGACCGGAAGCCACCCCACGCACGGTGTGGAGTTCTCCTGCGGTTCTACTTCTTCGCCGTTGCCTTGCGGCGACCAGCGACCGTCTTGCGTGGTCCCTTCCGCGTGCGGGCGTTTGTGCGCGTTCGCTGCCCCCGCACCGGCAAGCCACGACGATGACGCAATCCGCGGTAGCAGCCAATCTCAATCAATCGCTTGATGTTAAGGTTGACTTCCCGACGGAGGTCACCCTCGACCTTGTATTCCTTTTCGATCACGTCGCGCAAGCGAAGGACTTCATCCTCGGTCAAATCGCGGACCTTCGTTTCCGGACGAACCTGGGTCTGCGCGCAGATCTTGGTGGCTAACGTTGGCCCAATGCCATAGATGTATCGGAGTGAAATGTCAACACGCTTGTCGCGTGGAATGTCGACCCCCGCGATTCTCGCCACACTCTCTCCTCTAGCCCTGCTTTTGCTTGTGCTTCGGGTTCTGGCAAAGGATCAGCACGGTACCCTTTCGCCGGACCACGCGGCATTTCTCGCAGCGGGGCTTCACCGATGCTCGTACTTTCACCGATTTTCCCCTGTCCGGTCGCCTGTAACAGCGCGACACAAAATACCGCTCGATTGTGCGAGCGGCCTAATTTATTAGTATACTCGACACCACCACCGCCGTCAAATTAGCCTTTAAGACGGTAGGTAATTCGCCCACGCGTGAGGTCGTAGGGGGAAAGCTCGACCATAACGCGATCCCCCGGCAAGATCTTGATGAAGTTCAACCGAAGCTTACCCGAAATGTGGGCGAGCACGGTGTGGCCATTGGCGAGTTCGACCCGAAACATCGCGTTCGGTAGTGCTTCGTTGACCTTACCTTCGACTTCGATCGCTTCTTGCTTTGGCATATCTCCCGTCTGTCTCCTTGGCGGATCACGGCAGCGTCAGAATCTCTGGGTCGCCGTTGGTCACGGCGATCGTGTGCTCAAAGTGCGCCGAGAGGCCGCCATCCTTGGTGACGACTGTCCACTGATCAGGGAGGACCATCGTCTCCTCGGTTCCGATGTTCAACATTGGCTCGATTGCAAAGGTCATGCCCGGTCGCAAGATCGGCCCCTGGTGCGGAGGACCGAAGTTGGGCACTTGTGGTGCCTCGTGCATCGTCTGGCCGACCCCGTGCCCAACGTATTTTCGGACCACCGCCAGACCATGCTTCTCTGCGTAGGTTTGGACGGCGTGCGAGACATCAGACAAGTGGCGTCCTGCCCGGGCCTGGGCGATGCCCACCTCGAGCGCAGCGCGAGTGATCTCAAGAAGCCTCTGTGCTTCCGGACTGATCGTTCCCACTCCCACCGTGACGGCGGCATCACCAACGTATCCGTGATAAAGTACGCCAAAATCCAGACTGATGATGTCGCCTTCGGTGAGCACCCGCTCTGGGCTCGGAATACCGTGAACTACTTCGTTGTTGATTGACGCGCATAGGCTGGCCGGGTAACCGAGGTAGCCCTTGAAAACCGGCGTTGCACCGAGCGCCGTTGCCGTTTTTTCGGCAATGCGGTCAAGGTCTGCCGTTGACATGCCGGGGCGAGCCTTATCCTGTAATTCTAAGAGCGTCACTGCCACGATTCGTCCGGCCTCGCGCATAATCGCTAGCTCTCGATCAGATTTGAGATGGATCGCCATGCCTATCCGTTCTCGTATGCGTCCTCGATGGGAGGGTAAGGAGTATTGCGAGCTCGGCGTCGAGCACCGCAGTGACCGATTGCGCGCCGTTGACCTCGCTCAAGACTCCTCGCTTCTGATAATAGTCGATCACCGGCGCCGTCTGTGCGAAATAAACGGCCATGCGCCGTTCGGCCACTTCCCGACGATCGTCCGGACGTTGGGTCAATGTCGAGCCACATTGATCACAGTAACCTGATTGTCGGGGTGGCGACGTGCGGAGGTGATAGCTTGCTCCGCATTGGGGACAGACGTAACGACCGGCGATGCGCTGCAAGAGCTCTTCAACCGGCACGCTCAGATAGATGACGCGGTCTACCCCTTTGCCAACTCGGGCGAGTGCCTGATCAAGCGCTCGCGCCTGGTTGACGGTGCGCGGAAAGCCATCGAGAATGAACCCATGTTCGTGACCTGGCGTTGCCAGCCACTCGTTGATGATATTGATCATCACGTCGTCCGGAACGAGTTCCCCACGTTCAATGTAAGGACGAGCGAGCTGGCCTAACGGTGTGCCACGCGCCATTGCTTCGCGCAGCAGGTCGCCGGTAGCAATATGCGGCAAGGCGAGCTTTTCGCCCAATAGTTCGCATTGTGTGCCCTTGCCGGCCCCGGGGGGGCCAAGCATGACTACGATCATGGCTCAGTCCTGGCCCGGCCGAATGGTCGGGCGTTTCGAGACGCCCAGTAGTCGTCGTAAGTCACGTTAAATTCAGGTCACCTTACTTGATGAAGCCCTCGTAGTTGCGCATCATGAGCTGCGCTTCGAGCTGCTTCATCGTATCAAGGACGACGCCAACGACGATCAAAAGACCAGTGCTGCTCAGGATGAGCGTCGTGCTGATCCCTTGCGCAAAGAAAGGCAAGATCGCGATAACTCCCAGAAATACCGCGCCCAGAATCGTGATTCGGAAAAGCACACGATTGAGATACTCGGCTGTCGGCCGACCGGGGCGAATACCCGGAATGAACCCGCCATATTTCTGCAGGTTCTCTGCCAAATTCTGCTGTTGGAAGATCACCATTGTGTAGAAGAAAGTGAACATAACCACGAGCAGGAAGTAGCAGGTCCAGTAGATCGCGCCGGTGGCGTTGAACACGTCGCGAATCGTCGATGCGACCTGACCGACGATTCCCGGAGCTACCGCGAAGTAGCTGGCGACTGTCCCGGGCAGAAGCATAATCGACATGGCAAAGATCAAGGGAATCATGCCCGCCGAGTTCACGCGCAGCGGAATGTGGGTGGATTGTCCGCCGTACATCCGATTGCCGCGAATGCGCTTGGCATATTGAACCGGAATTCGGCGTTGAGCTTCCTGGACCACGGTGATCGCCGCGACTGTGAAGACGCCGAGCACAGCGAAAACGACCAACGCAAAGTAATTCCCACCGCTGACAAGCGACTGACCAACCATCTGAGGCAACCGGGAGACGATGCCGGCGAAGATGATGATCGAAACTCCGTTGCCGATGCCGTTTTCGGTGATCAACTCCCCGAGCCAAACCAGGAAGACCGTCCCAGCGGTCATTGACATAATTAATGCGATGGTCTGAAGGGTCGCCGGACCAAAGAGCCCAAAGTTGGCCAAAATGCCCTGGCTGTGCAAGAGAATGCCGGTGCCATAGGCCTGCAGCGCGGCGAGTGGAACGGTCAGCAAGTTGACGTACTGATTGATCTTCTGGCGTCCCATCTCACCTTCCCGGCTGAGCTCCTCCAAGCTCGGGATGGTGCTGCCGAGAAGCTGCATGATGATCTGCGCAGTGATGTATGGATAGACACCCATCGCGGCGATCGAGAACGTCGTCATCGAGCCGCCAGAGAACAAATTCAGCATGCCCATGAGCTGGTTCGTCTGGAAGAGCTGAGCCAGCCGGGTCGGGTCCACACCGGGGACCGGAATATGCGCGATAATCCGGAAAACTACCAGCATCGCGAACGTAAAGATTAACTTGTTGCGCAGATCGGGCAGTTGCAGCGCCCGTTTCAAAGCTTGGAGCATGGTTAGCTCTCCTGGGTTCGCGTTGCGCCTACCACCACGGCCTGACCGCCAGCCGCTTCAATTTTCGATTTCGCGGCTGCTGAGAACTGGTTGGCCGCGACGGTCAACGGGTGCGCGAGCTCGCCGTCAGCGAGCACTTTGACTTCTCGAACGTTCTTCCCCACTATTCTCGCGGCGATCAGGGTTTGTAGATCGACCGTCTGGTTCGGGGCGAACGTGTTCAACTGACGCAAGTTCACCGTGGCCGGTTTCTGCCCCGGGGCCTTACGGAAGTGAAGGCCCCGCCGCGTTGGCATGCGGTGAATCAATGGATTCTGGCCACCTTCAAAGAAACGCGGCATATGGGCGCCGGTCCGTGCTTTCTGCCCTTTGGTTCCCTTGCCGGCCGTCTTTCCTCGGCCCGAGCCATGCCCGCGTCCAAGCCGACGTCGGCTCGGGCGGGAGCCGGGTGCTGGGTGCAGATCATTGAGAGAGATGCTCATGATTGCTCTGCTCCGGTATCCTCGGTTTCTTCGATAACTTCCACCCGGACCAGATGACGAACCTTGTGAATCATTCCGCGAATCGACGGGTTGTTAGCAACGACCACCGTCTGGTGCATGCGGCGCAATCCGAGAGCACGCACTGTCGCCTTCTGGTCACGGGGATGGCCAATACTGCTTCTTTCCAAAGTGACGCGAATTGGACTCATCCTCGACTCTCCTGGTTTGACGCGGCCGATGCGGGTGCACCACGACCACCACCGCTGCCACGACTATTGCCACGTCCACCACGGCCACGGCGCTGGCCACCCGCACGTTCGGTCGCTCGTGGCTCGGGAGCACGCACGGCCATACGCGGGGCCGGTGCCAGTATCTTGACGTGCAACGGCACACCGCGTCGTTCGGCCTCTACCGTCGGCTCTTTGAGCGCAGCAAGTCCGGCCATCGTGGCACGGGCAACGTTGATCGGGTTGGCACTACCCAGCGACTTTGTCAAAATATCTTGAATTCCTGCTGCTTCAACGATCGCCCGGACTGCCCCTCCGGCGATGATACCCGTACCTGGCGCCGCCGGTTTGAGTAGTACCTGAGAGGCACCGAAACGGGCGACGACTTCGTGGGGAATCGTCGTTCCGCTCATGGGCACGAGCATCAGATTCTTCCGCGCCGCTTCCGCGGCCTTACGGATCGCGTCTGGAACTTCATTCGCCTTGCCCAAGCCAACCCCGGCGTGACCAGCAGTATCACCGACTACGACCAGGGCACTAAAGCTGAACCGACGTCCACCCTTCACAACCTTCGCGACGCGATTTACACTGACCACTTTTTCTTCGAGGTTCAGTGTCGCGGCGTCAATGCGTGGCATTCTTCCTCCTGCTCAGAATTGCAGACCTGCTTCGCGCGCCGCGTTCGCGAGTTCTTGAACCCGGCCGTGATAAAGGAACCCGCCCCGGTCGAAGACAACCTTTTCGATTCCCAAGGCTTTCGCGCGCTCTCCGATGAGCGATCCCACCAGTCGCGCTTGGCTGGTTTTTGTCTTGCCCGTTACCTCGCTACGAACGGACGGCTCAAGTGTTGAAGCAGCCGTCAAGGTACGGCGGGTTGTGTCATCAATAATTTGGGCATAAATGTGCTCGAGGCTGCGAAAGACCGCCAGACGCGGTCGCTCGGTCGTGCCGACGACCTTGCGACGAACGCGATGATGGCGGCGGATCCGCTGCTGCCGAGGTGTAAGCTTTGCCATCTATCCGAGTCCTTATGAGCTTACTTTGCCGTTTTACCCTTGCCAGCGGCCTTACCCGCCTTGCGGCGAACGACTTCGCCCTGGTAGCGGATGCCCTTGCCTTTGTATGGTTCGACCGCGCGGAGCTTGCGAATCTTTGCCGCGACCTCTCCGACGAGCTCCTTGTCAATGCCGGTCACGGCAAACCGTGTCGAAAGCCATTCGTTAGCTTGGGTCGGCGTGAACGTTTCAATGTTGCCGATCTGAATGCCCGTCGGCGGGACGAGCTCGACCGGATGCGAGTAGCCAAGCTGGAAGACCAGCTTTTCTCCCTGTTTTGTTGCCCGATAGCCAACCCCGGTGATCTCGATCGTCTTCGAGAAGCCGTTGGTCACTCCGTTGACCATGTTGGCGACGAGCGCGCGGGTTAGACCGTGCAGCGCCCGGTGTTGGTTACTGTCGCTCGGTCTGGTCACCAGGATCTGGCCGTCATGGAGTTCGAGGTTCATCGCCGGATGAATCTCACGCATGAGTTCACCCCGTGGTCCCCGCACTCGGACTCTGTGCCCCTCAATCTGAACTTGGACACCGCTGGGAACGGGAATCGGCATCCGTCCAATTCTCGACATGTCTATCTCCTACCAGACGTAGCAGAGCACTTCGCCACCAACGTTCCCTAGGCGTGCCTGGCGTTCGGTCATCAGCCCACGGGGCGTACTCACGATCGCTACCCCCATGCCGCCAAGCACCCGTGGCATGGCCGAGGCTTTCCGGTAAATCCGTTGGCCGGGCTTGCTGACCCGCTTGAGCCCGGTGATAACCGGTTCGCGCTTGCCGGTATAGCGAAGGCGTACCCGCAAGGTCGGGTACTTGCTGTCCTTCAAGATTTCAAAATCCTTGATAAAGCCTTGCTCACGCAGAATCTGCGCGATATTTCGCTTCAGCTTGGACGCCGGGATGTCGACGTACTCGTGGCGCGCCACCGAGGCGTTTCGGATCCGGGTGAGCATGTCGGCGATCGGATCAGTCATGTACATTATAATATATCTCCTCGTTCGCCGTGGCTCACCAGCTTGACTTCACCACGCCGGGGAGCTGACCACGCAGCGCAAGCTGGCGGAAGCAGATTCGGCATAGTCCGAACTTCCGCATGTAAGCGCGCGGTCGGCCACAAATATGGCACCGGTGGTGATTTTGAACGGCGTATTTCGCTGGGCGCAAGCTTTTGGCGATCTTCGACTTCTTGGCCATCGTTCTCCAATCCAGTTAGTGCAAATTCGTAGAGCAGCTCACGAACCGCTCCGCGAATCATGGGTTAACTTGCCCGGAACGGCATGCCGAACAACTGCAGAAGTCGGCGTGCTTCCTCGTCCGATCGCGCATTCGTGACAATCGATATCTCCATGCCACGGACGCGGTCGACCTTGTCGTACTCGATCTCCGGAAAGATCAATTGCTCACGTACCCCGAGCGTGTAGTTTCCACGTCCATCAAATGCCTTTGGCGAAACGCCGGAGAAGTCGCGCACCCGCGGCAAAGCGACGTTCACCAACTTGTCCAAGAACGCGTAAGCACGATCGCCGCGTAGGGTCACCATAATCCCAATTGGCATACCGGCGCGGAGCTTGAAGGCGGCGATTGACTTCTTCGCTCGGGTTACGACCGGCCGCTGGCCAGTAATCGAGGCCAGGTCTTTCGACGCTGCTTCGATTGCTCGGCCATTCTGAATGGCTTCACCCAGGCCAACGTTGATCACAACTTTTTCAATGCGCGGAACCTGGAGGGGGTTTGTGTACTCGAATTCTCGCATCATCGTCGGAACGATGTGCTCGCGGTACAGGTCCCGCAACCGTTCTCGCGTCGCGACTGCCATATTTACTCCTCTAGTGCAAAAACGAGGGACATTCCTGCGAATGTCCCTTCACTGTCCCGCCTGTGATCTCGTGGAGATCAGGGGCATCCCCAGCTCCTCCGTCTCGGCTGGACACGAGTTGACGGAACTGTTAGCCAACGTTCCGGTTGACCGGAATAACTTCGCCACAGCGTTTGCAGACACGCTCTTTGCGCTTGGTACCCGCCTCTTCGTAGACGCGATGGCCAATCCGTGTCGGCTTATTGCACGACGGACAAAGGATCATCACGTTCGAGGCATGCAAAGGTGCTTCCTTTTCGATGATGCCAGCTTGGGCAACCCCCGGTCGCGCCTTCAGGTGGCGCTTGACCAGATTCACACCGCTGACGATCACGCGTTCTTCCTTGGGAAACACCCGCGTAATCTGACCGGTCTTGCCGCGCTCCCGGCCAGCGATCACTAGCACGTTATCCCCGCTTCGAACGTGCATCGCTAGAGCACCTCCGGAGCAAGCGAAACGATCTTCATGAAATTTCGCTCGCGCAATTCGCGAGCGACCGGACCAAAGATACGAGTTCCTTTCGGATTGTTCTTATCGGAGAGGATAACTGCCGCGTTCTCGTCGAATCGGATATACGAGCCATCCGGTCGAGCGTGCTCTTTCGTCGTGCGAACGATGACCGCGTGGACGACGTCCCCCTTCTTCACGGACCCCCCCGGTGCGGCATTCTTCACCGCGGCGACGATCACGTCACCAAGTTCTGCGGTTTTTCGATTAGAGCCATTAAGCACGCGAATGCACATGATCTCCCGCGCGCCCGTATTGTCAGCGACTTTCAGTCGCGATTGTGGCTGAATCATGCCTCTCTTTCCTTTTCCGCAGGTAAAGGCCGGGTCCGTCGTGACGACAACCCTGACCATTGATCCCTCGCGGTCAGACCAGACCGGAGGTGGGTCAGTCGGGGCGCCGTTCGCGCGCGGTCAACGATGACGACGGTCGCGCGCGATAGCTAGGGCTACTCGATCGGAGTCAGGCCCTTCCCTCGCTCCAAAATCTCGGCGACACGCCAGTGCTTTTCCTTACTCAAAGGACGCGTCTGCTCCAGCCGGACGATGTCACCAACTTGACACTCGTTGTGCTCGTCGTGGGCCTTGAGCCGAGCCGTTCGGCGGATCGGCCGGTGGTACAGCGGATGCTGTTTGACCACGTCAATCTCGACGACGACTGTTTTCTGCATTTTATTGCTGGCGACTCGCCCGATTTTCTTTGGGCGATTGGATGCGACCATTCTAAAATTTTACTCCTTGACGTTCGCGCCAGTGCCGACCGGCGACGTATATCCGAGCTCGCGCTCCCGCAGAATCGTCTTGATCCGCGCGATGTCCTTGCGAACCTGCCTAATCCGGGCGAAATTTGCCAACTCGCGCGTTTCCTTCTGAAACCGCAGGTTGAAGAGTTCCTGATACGCATCAGCCAGACGTTGGCGCAGCTCTTCGTCGCTGAGCTGATGAGCCTCTCGTGCCTTCATTCCCTGTTGTCCCCGCCTTTTATCACTTGTGAACGGGGTGCCCTCGCCCCCTACCCTCACGGGACATTGTCTATTCCGCCGCCGCTCCGGCGGGTTCGCCGGCGGTTTCTTCTGACCGCTGAATGAAGCGCGTCTTGAATGGCAGCTTGTGGCTGGCCAGACGTAGCGCTTCCTCGGCGACCTTCTCGGTGACCCCACCGATTTCGAAGAGAACGCGCCCGGGTTTGACGACGGCGACCCAATGATCCGGTGCACCCTTACCACCACCCATGCGCACTTCGGCCGGCTTGGCGGTTACTGGCTTGTCCGGGAAAACTCGGATCCAGACTTGGCCACCGCGCTTGATGTGGTGAGTCATCGCACGTCGCGCTGCCTCGATCTGCTTGCTTTCAAGCCAGGCGGCTTCCAAGGCGGTGAGGCCGTACTCGCCGAATGCGAGAGTGTTGCCCCGATGGGCTTGACCTTTCATGCGCCCCCGGTGAACTTTGCGATACTTCACCCGTTTGGGCATTAACATACGATCAGCACCTCGTTGTGGACGTTTCCGTTCACGCGGGAGCCGGAGTCTTCGCCGGTGCCGGTGCCGGCGCAGCTTGCGCTTCAGTTGTCGGCGCGGCCTTCGCCCGCGGCAGAATTTCGCCCTTGTAGATCCAGACCTTGACTCCGATCACTCCGAAGGTCGTCAAAGCTTCCGCGATTCCAAAATCGATATCGGCCCGCAAGGTGTGCAGCGGGACTTTTCCGGCTACTTCGCGCTCACGACGGGACATCTCGGCGCCGCCGAGTCGACCCGACACGATGACTTTGATCCCTTTGGCACCGCGCTGGATCGATCGAGTGACCGCTTGCTTCATCGCCCGACGGAATGCCACGCGGCGCTGTAACTGCTCGGCAATACTTCGCGCTACCAAGGTCGCGTCCAACTCCGGCTGCCGGATCTCGTTGATGTTGACGCGAACTTTCTTGCCGGTCTTCTCTTCGAGCCGATGCCGCAGTTCTTCGACCTTCGCTCCGTTACGGCCAATCACGATCCCGGGCTTCGCCGTGTGAATCGTAATCACCAATTGATTTGCCGAGCGCTCGAGCTCAATCTTGGCTACGCTTGCATCGGCAAGCTGAGTCATGATCATCTTGCGCAGGGCAATGTCTTCGTGGAGAAGCTGCGTGTATTCCTTCTCGGCAAACCAGTGCGCTTCCCAATCCTTGACGATTCCCAATCGGAAGCCGATGGGATGGACCTTTTGGCCCACTTAGAATTCCTCCTTCTCCGCCACGACAGCCGTTACATGGCTTGACCGCTTGAGCAACGGGCTTACCCGCCCATGCGCTCGGGGTCGAAACCGCTTCTGGGTCGGACCTTCGTCGACGAAAATTCGCGAAACATAGAGCGAATCGACGTCTAAGGCGTGGTTGTTCTCGGCATTTGCCGCGGCCGATGCGATCACCTGGCGAACGTACTGGGCGCCCTTATTGGGCGTGAACTGCAGCAACGCCAAGGCTTGTTTCACTGGCTTACCACGGACGATTTCCGCGACCAATCGCATTTTTCGTGGCGAGACACCGATGTATTTACCAACTGCTCGTGCTTCCATCGTTCTCTTGTCTCGCTAAATTACTTCTTGACCGAAGTCGCACGCTCTGCTGACTTGCCAGCACCGTGTCCGCGGAAATGGCGGGTTGGTGCGAACTCGCCAAGCTTGTGTCCGACCATGTTCTCGGTTACGTAGATCGGCACGTGGCGTCGTCCATCGTGCACGCCGATGGTGTGTCCCACCATCTGCGGAAAAATCGTCGAATCGCGCGACCACGTCTTCAAGATCCGCTTTTCGCCGGCGCGATTCAGTGTCTCGACTTTCTTGAGTAAACCGACATCGACGTAAGGGCCTTTCTTCGCCGAACGTGTCATGTCTCCTCCTTACTTTCGCCGTCGCACGATAAAGCGGGAGCTTGGCTTGTTTTTCTTGCGGGTGCGGTAACCCATCGCCGGCTTGCCCCAAGGAGTCTTCGGGCCGGGCAAGCCAATGGGTGCCTTACCTTCACCACCACCGTGCGGATGGTCACGAGGCGTCATTGCCGAGCCGCGGACCGTCGGCCGCCAGCCAAGTCTTCGCTTACGGCCGGCCTTTCCTAGGTTGATATTCTCGTGCTCGACGTTGCCAACCTGACCGATCGTGGCATAGCAGCGCGTGTGAAAGCGTCGCTCTTCGCCCGAGGGCAGGCGCAAAAGTACATAGTCGCCGTCACGGGCCATGATCTGCGCACCGGCCCCGGCGCTCCGGACCATCTGACCGCCTCGCCCCGGG
Source organism: Chloroflexota bacterium (assembly GCA_021324795.1). GTDB lineage: Bacteria > Chloroflexota > UBA6077 > FW602-bin22 > CADDYW01 > JAJPIK01. The sequence goes on along the minus strand of JAJPIK010000101.1, from coordinate 2,747 downwards.
AAGATCTCGACGTTATGAACCATCGTGCCCGGTGGGATACTTCCCAAAGGCACCGCGCAGCCGGGACGAAGCTCGGCTTCTGGTCCGGCCGAGATCGTTTGGCCGACTTCGAGCCCAATCGGAGCTAGAATATAGCGCTTTTCGCCATTCGCATATTGCAAAAGGGCAATGCGCGCCGATCGGTTCGGATCGTATTCGATGGCGATCACTTCCGCGGGAACACCGCGCAAATTGCGCTTGAAGTCAATGATTCGGTAGGCGCGCTTGGCGCCACCGCCTCGGTGCCGAGTCGTGATCTTGCCCTGGTTATTGCGACCAGCCTTGTGGGGTAATGGGCGGATCAGCGACTTCTCGGGCTTTTTCTTGGTAATTTCTTCGAATGTATAGGCAGTCATCCCCCGTCGACCGGGAGACGTCGGCTTATATGCTTTGATTGGCATTGGTCGTTCCTCTCACGCTCGTTTTAGGCGCTGCCGAATACTTCGATGCGCTGACCGGGCTTGAGCGTGACGACCGCTTTCTTCCAATTGCGGGTCATACCCCGGTTGCGACCGACGCGACGCATTTTCCCGTGAACCCGGATCATGTTGACGTCGACGACTTCCACCTTGAAGAGGGCCTCGACGGCGCGTCGAACCATCGGCTTATTTGCAGCGACGGCGACTTCGAACGTGTACTTATTTTGCTCGCCAAGCATCGTGTTCTTTTCAGTAATCAAAGGCCGACGCAGCACGTCGTACAGTTCCATGTATCTTGTCCTCGGAATGAAAACCCGCCGGTACGCCTTGTACCTGGCGGGTTTTTAGGATTTAGCCGGTACTGCGAGCCGTTGCTCTAACCGGCGAACCGCTTCAACCGGGAGCATCAGGATCGGATGACGCACAACATCATAGATGTTGAGCTGGTCGACAAAGGTCGCATCGGCGACCGGAAGATTGCGGGCCGATAGGTAAACGTTTCGATTCAGCTCGGGTGTGATGAGTAAAGCGCGCTCGGTGATCCCCAGTGCCTTGAGTAGGGCCACGATCTCTTTGGTGCGCGGCTGCTCAAGCTCGAGCGATTCGAGGAGGCGCAGGCCGTTCTCGCGGACGCGTTGCGATAACATGCTCCGCATGGCCTGGCGGCGCATTTTCACCGGCATTTCCTGGCGATACTCACGGGGGTGCGGTCCAAAGACCACCCCACCACCCCGCCAGTGCGGAGCGCGCACGCTTCCCTGACGAGCCCGACCCGTCCCCTTCTGGCGCCACGGCTTCTTGCCTCCTCCGGCCACCTCCCCACGGCGCAGCGTATTGTGCGTGCCGACGCGCTGATTCGCGAGGTAGCGGACAATCGCCTGATGAACCAATGGCTCATTAAAAGGCTGACCGAATACGCTCTCGTCTAGCTCAGTTTGGCCGACTTCTTCGCCGGCCAGGTTATAAACAGGTAGTTCCACCGCTGTACTCCTCAGGGCACAGCTCGATCACCGTACCGATCACACCGTAAGGGTGGCACGGCAAACGATGGCCACAAGTGTCAATTATACAGGAATCCGAGCCGATGCTCAAGGATTTACGTCTGATCCGCGTGCTGCGATTTACCGCGAAGGGGTGCTCTCTGTCTTTCAAGACAGAGAGCACCCCCGTTACTTAGGCAGAGAGCTCTTGCGAATCATAACGAGACCGCTGGTCGGTCCCGGGATCGCGCCGGCGAGAAGGAGCAGGTTTCGCTCGGGATCGGCGCGAACTACTTGCAGATTCTTCGTCGTGACCCGGCGGGCTCCCATGTGCCCTGCCATGCGCATACCTTTGAAGACGCGACCGGGCGTAGTCGTGGCACCAATCGAGCCCGGTGCTCGGAGTCGATCAGCTTGGCCGTGGGTCTTGGGACCACCACGAAAGTGGTGGCGCTTGACCACACCGGCAAAACCCTTGCCTTTCGACGTTCCGACGACGTCGACACGCTCACCCGGAGTGAACGCGCTCACGTCGATTTTCTCCCCAACCGCGGGCAGCCCCTCGGGTTGAACCCGAAACTCGCGCAAGTAGCGCAGTGAAGGCAGATTCTTCAAGTGCCCGCGTTCCGGCTTCGTCAGCCGCTTCGTCTCCTCATAGCCCAGTTGGATCGCGCTGTAGCCGTCGCGCTCTAGCGTGCGGACCTGCGTGACATAGCAGGGCCCAGCCTCGACGACGGTGACAGCTACGGCCGTGCCTTCCGGGGTGAAGACCGTCGCCATGCCGCGCTTGCGGCCCAGGATCACTGGTAGCATGTATCACCTATATTTACAGTTTGATTTCGATATCGACCCCGGCCGGCAGTGTCAGGCCCATCAGCGCATTTACGGTCTTGGGTGTAGGCTCGACGATGTCAATGAGGCGCTTGTGAGTGCGAATCTCAAATTGCTCTCGCGAGTCTTTGTCGACGTGTGGCGACCGAATAACACAGAACTTTTCGATCTGTGTCGGTAGCGGTACGGGTCCCGCGACCCGCGCCCCCATCCGTTCGGCCGTGTCGACGATCTGCGCTGCCGATTGGTCGAGAATTTTATGATCGTACGCTTTCAGTCGAATCCGAATTCGTTGTCTTGGCATATCTTACTTCACTCCTCAGCCAGTCGATCGACCTTTTTCGACCGGCTGATCGCTTTTATTCCCGGAACCTATTGGAGGATCTTGGTGACGACGCCTGCGCCGACGGTGCGGCCGCCCTCCCGAATCGCAAAGCGCAGCCCTTCTTCCAAGGCCACCGGCACGATCAACTCGATC
>JAJPIK010000106.1 GCA_021324795.1 Chloroflexota bacterium | reverse complement strand
TCTTGCTCGGTGATTACTTCAAGTCGATTCTGACCGGCAGCAATTTGCCAGCCGACCTCGCGTCTGAAGCAGCGAATAGCCCGTTCTTCAAGCAGTACAATAACGCGAATCCGAACGGTCTGAACAACCCCAACGCCCTGCCCAATACGAGCATGGCGAATGCGTTCGTGCAGGAGCAGCCGGCAACGGGAACGACCACCCCATCTACTGCACCGTCTCCGACGACTGGTTTCCACTACGGCTTCCAGGTCCAGTTCTATGGCGTGAATCAACAGCAAGTTCTCAACCAGGTAACTGGCGCTGGGTTCAATTGGGTCAAACAGCAGGTACGCTGGGCTGACGTCGAGCCGACTCCGGGGGCGTTCAATTGGGGCCCCCTCGACTCGGCGGCGAGCCTGGCTCAAGCGGCCGGTGTGAAGGTGCTTTTCAGCGTTGTCGCCGCACCAAGCTGGGCTTCGGTCTCCAATGGTGAATATCCGAAGAACCCTCAAGACTTCGCCAACTTTATGTCCATTATGGCATCGCGCTACAAGGGTAAGGTCGCCGCGTACGAGATCTGGAATGAAGAGAACTTTGCCCGCGAGGTCGGCCCGGGGAACATCAACGCCTGCAATTACGTCGATTTGCTAAAGGCAGCCTATCCGGCGATCAAAGCGGCCGATCCCAATGCCATCGTGCTCTCCGGTGCGCCGACGCCGACCGGCGTCAACGACCCGAATATCGCCGAGCGGGACATTACTTATCTCCAGCAGATGTATCAATGCGAGGGCGGAATCGTGAAGAACTTCTTCGACGTCCTCGGTGCTCATAACGAGCCTTACTGGAACCCCCCCGATCAGACGGTGGCAACCCATACTCAACCCGCCTATGCCAACGATCCGAGCTTCTTCTTCCGTCAGGTCGAAGACTATCGCAACCTGATGGTTCAAATGGGCGATGGCAACAAGCAGATCTGGGAAACCGAGATCGGCTACGACTCGAATCCGATGGCACCGGCCGGCTACAACGGCTGGACTGTTAGTGATCAGCAGCAAGCGACCTATTTGGTGCAACTATTTCAGTATGCCCGATCCCATTATCCATGGCTGGGCGCCATCTTCGTCTGGAACCTGAACTTCCAGTCGGTCGTCCCACAAACCGACGAAAAGTGGGGTTTTGGTGTTTTGAATCCCGACGGGACACCGCGCCCAGCCTACAGCGCCCTCGCAGCGATGCCGAAAACCTAGATTAGATGCGAAGGACGTAGAGCGCGCAAGGCGCACCGCTCTTGGGTGGAGTGCCAAGGTGAAATGGAGAGGGGATGCGCGGCATCCCCTCTCCATTTCACCTTGGCATATCTATAGTAAACTAGAAGAGCGACCGGGATTTTTGTTGTTTGATTCCTCGGAACGATTACGGCGCAGCAACCCGTTTGCTAGGTCACGGGTGGACTCGCGGCCGATATGCTTTTGTGATTGGAGTTTTCAGAATGACACTCTCGATCGGTAAACTGAGCGGTCTGCGTCGTCTGGCCGACGATCGCGGTATTTTTCGCATTACCGCGATGGATCAGCGCAATTCGCTGAAAGTGCTAGTCGATCCAGCCAACCCGAATAGCGTTACCGCCCGGCAACTGACCGACATTAAGATCGATCTCGCCAGCACCCTGAGCCCGCATTCGACGGCAATCTTGATCGACCCTCAATACGGTGCTCCCCAGGCGATCGCCGCCGGCACGCTCGATCCCCACATTGGACTGATCGTGACACTCGAAGGCGAGAATCCCAGGAAGGTTGGCGAGGGTATCGTCACCACGATAGCCGAAGGATGGAGCGTCGAAAAGCTCCAGAAGATGGGCGGCGACGCGGTCAAGCTGCTCGTTCGCTATCGCCCCGACCTCCAGGAGGCCGCCAAGCAGAATCTTGAGGTCGTACAAAAGGTTTGCGAAGACTGCAAGCGGTGCGACATCCCGTTCGTCCTCGAAGCGGTCACCTATGCCCTGAATAACCAGAGCAAGGAAGACTTTGCTCGCGAAAAGCCCCAGCTCGTCATTCAGTCCGCCAAGGACTTGAGTCGCTACTGCGATCTGTACAAGGCCGAGTTCCCCGGTGACATCGTTCCAGGTGCCGATCGCGCGGCGCTCACACGTCAGTGCCAGGAGTTGAACCAGGCTTCGATTCAACCCTGGGTCCTCTTGAGTGCGGGCGCCGACATCGACCGCTTCGCCGAGGCTCTTCTGATCGCCTGCCAATGCGGTGCTTCCGGTTTCCTGGCCGGGCGTGCGATCTGGAAAGACTACGTCAAGATTGGTAACTCGACGGAGCGACGTGCTGCTCTCAAGCAAAAGGCCGTCCACAATCTCGGGATGGTTAGCCACATCGCCCAACGTGACGCGCTGCCCTGGTTCCAGCACCAGAGCATCAAGCTCCCCACGCCCGGCGATTTCCCGCCTGACTGGTACCAGAGCTACTAACCGGAGATCGGGGGTCGGGGCGGCCAATACGGCCGTGCTCCCGCTGCCTGGGTCCCTGACCCCGACCCCGGTGGCGCAGCGATCGAGTACGATGAGGCAGAAGCGAATGAGTGACCCACAGCCTATCCCCCCCACCGACCAACCCAAGTTTTACGTCATGGTCGGCGTACCGGGCAGTGGCAAAACCACCTTCGCCCGGCGGTACTTGCCGAATGCGCTCCGCATTTCCCTCGACGACCTTCGCCTCATGTTCTGCGGCCAGACTTTCGATCCCCGGATCGAGCCGGCCGTCGCGGTTGCTGCCGACGCACTCATCGAGTCACTCGCCAGTCAAGCCACGAAGCTGAAGCGCGACCTGCTCTTCGATGCAACCAATGTTTCTCGTTCTCGGCGGGCCGCGGCAATCGCCGCGGCCCGCCGACACGGGTTGTCGCCGATTGCCGTCTACGTCGAAACACCACTCACCACCGCCCACCAGCGCAACCAAGGACGCCCAGTCCCCGTCCCTACTGAGGTAGTAAATCGCTTCGGAGAACACCTTGAGCCGCCTAGCTTGGCCGAAGGATTTGATAAGATCATCCGGGTAAACGGGATGACCGGAAAGATCAACGGTTTGGACCACGAATAACAATAGCATAGAAGAAGACGGACGCGAAAAATGCCGGTGCGGAAATGGGTTCGTGTTTTTCGCGTTGCCTTTGCGCCTTTCGTGGCCCAAACGGGTGCGTGTTATTCGTGGTCCGAAGCGCCCAACTCAGCCAATTCGACCCAGCGCTTTTCCTGGGCGGCCACTTTCAAGGCTTCGAGGGCGTGCTGAACGCGAAGGCCGTAGGCGAAGTCGGGGAAGCTTTCTTCACCGAGTAAGGCTCGGGATAAGCGGTCGAGATGGACGTGCGGGAAATCTTGATAGCTGACCTGCAGGTCGTCGGGAATGGCGACCGGGTGGAGAATTCCTTCGGGGCTACCGTCGCCGAAGCGTGCCAACTGAATCGAGGCCGTGTCAGTATCGAAGGTGAAGCCGAGGGTTCCTGCATCGCCCACCAGCCAGCAATCCATCCCGTTCCGCCAGCCCGCCGCTGTGCGATTACCCTGAATCGTCACGATCGCATCGCGGTCGGTGCGCGCGAGTGAGCTCCACATCGGTACCTGACCACGTTCGTCGAGAACTTCTTGACTGCTCACTGTGCGGATCTCGCCGGCCTGCCCGAACTCGCTCCACCAATAGACCAGATCAATGAGATGCGAGCCGATTTCGAGCAGAGCGTCGCCGGGAGGTGCGCCAGGGAGCTTCTGGCGAGCCTGCCAGTACGTCAGGCTCAGGTGCTGGATCCGGCCAACCGTCCCTTCGGCAAGTAAGCGTGCGATCGCGCGGTGGCCGCTCATCGAGTGATAGGTGAAGTTCACAGCGTTCGGCAAGCCGCTCTGCTGCGCCGCCGCGGCCATCTCTTCGGCCTCGGCCAAGGTAAGGGCAAGCGGCTTTTCGCAGACCACACGCTTGCCGGCCGCGAACGCTGCCAGCGCCATCGGATGATGCAGCCGATGGGGGGTGCAAATGAAGACGGCCTCGACCTGGGGATCCGTGAGCATCTCGTCGAACGAGGTGTAGCCAACACCGCCAAACTCGGCCGCGGTCTGCGCGGCCTTGACCGGGTCTCGACTGCAGACTGCCACCAGCCGGGCTTGGCGGGCCCGACTCAAACCCGCCAGGATCGACCGACGAATCCGGGGATTCACTCCGACGACGCCAAACCCCAATCGCTCGTTCATGGTCGTCAGCAAACGGCCAGACGCTGCTGAATGTTGCTCACCAGCTCGACAATCGGTACTCGCTCCTGAATCATGCTGTCTCGATCGCGAATCGTGACCGCTTGATCTTCCAGAGTATCGAAGTCGATGGTCACGCACCAAGGAGTGCCAATTTCATCCTGTCGACGATAGCGACGACCGATGCTCTGGGAGTCATCGTAGGTCGTCATGAAATGTGGTCGCAATTGCGCCCAGACTTCCCGTGCCTTCAGGACAAGATTCTCCTTTCGCGAAAGGGGTAAGATCGCGACTTTGTACGGGGCAACCTTGGGATGCAGCTTCAAGACGACGCGCGTTCCCTCTTTGTCCGGCTCTTCTTGATAGGCGTTGAACAAGAAGGCCAGGAACGGTCGGTCGACACCAACCGATGGCTCGATAACGTAGGGAATGTAACGCGTGTTCGTCTCTTCGTCGAAGTAGGTCAGGTCTTCGCCACTCACCTGGCTGTGCCGAGTCAAGTCAAAATCGGTCCGGTCGGCGATGCCTTCTACCTCACCCCAACCGAACGGGAAGTTGAACATCAGGTCGACCGTCAACTTGGAATAGTGGGCACGCTCCTCAGCCGGCACTTCATAAATCCGCAGATTCTCTGGGGAAATGCCGTAGCGCAGATGCCAGTTCTTGCGCTGCTCGACCCAGTACCGGAACCACTCCTCATCGGTACCCGGTTTGACGAAGTATTCGAGCTCCATCTGCTCGAACTCGCGCTGGCGGAAGATGAACTTACCGGGCGTGATCTCGTTGCGAAACGCCTTGCCGATCTGAGCGATCCCAAAAGGCAGCTTCTTCCGCGAGGTCGTCAGGACGTTCTTGAAGTCGACGAAGATACCCTGTGCCGTCTCCGGACGCAGATAGGCCACGGCCGCCTCACCCTCGACTGGGCCGACGAAGGTACGGAACATCGTGTTGAACAACCGTGCCTCGGAAAGCTGACCGCCGCAACTCGGGCAGGCCATGGCCGCGACATCTTCCTCACGGAAGCGCTGCTTGCAGATCTTGCATTCGACGAGTCGATCGACAAAGCCCTGAACGTGACCGGAGGCTTCCCAGGTCTTTGGATTCATGATGATCGCCGCGTCCAAGCCAACGACATCGTCTCGCTCCTGAACCATGGAGCGCCACCACAGATCACGGATATTGCGCTTCATCTCGACGCCGAGCGGACCGTAATCCCAGAAACCGCCAAAGCCGCCGTAGATCTCACTACTCGGATAGACAAAGCCCCGCCGTTTGCAGAGTGTAAAGAGCGTATCGAGGTCGACCATTGAGCTAAACAGATACCTTTCTGGAAAGGCTTGTTCTCTGGCTTTCAGGCCAGAGAACAGCCCCTAGCATTATCGTTGCAAACTGCTGACCAGCGCCGCGTACTTTTCCAGGAGCACTCGCACACCGTCGTTCGAGATGGACTCGGCGACGACGTGGAAGAGGGGTCGGTCAACGTCTGGCAAGACCAGAACCCACTCGGCATCGCCGAGCGAGATGCGGACACCATCAACGTTCTGATTGCCATTGGCCTGGAATTGCTGCGACAGCAGGCGCATCACCTTACCTTTATTATCCCATGGACAGGGCACGGTCGTCTCGGCGGTATAATAGCTCGGCAGTGATGCGAGCTCTTCGCTCAGCGTCACGTCGCGCTTCGCCAGCAACTCGAGCAGCTTGACCAGAGAGAAGAGACCATCCATCGCCGGTTGAAACTCCGGGAAGATGATGCCCCCGTTGTCGTCGCCGGCCAGGACGACGTCATCGCGGCCAGCCGCCTGCATGAGCGCCACCGAATCGGCTTTGGTCCGGATGACTGACCCCCCATGACGCGCGGCGACCCAGTCGAACATGTTCGGGGCGGTCACCGGGACGGCGATCGCCCCGCCTGGCCGTTCCCGCAGGACGAGCGAAGCAATAACGCCTAGTAAGTTCCAACCCGAGACCGACTCCCCCCGGTTGTCTACCGCGAAGATACGTTCGCCGCCGACATCCAACCGTACACCAAGCTGGGCGCGCAAACTGCGCGTGATCACCGCGAGCTGATTCATCGCCAACTCGAACTCGTTAGAATGCTGAGTTGGCCGATCCTCACGGGTCGTCGAGTTGAGCGAGACAACCTCGAGGCCGATTTGCGAAAGGATAGGAATCAGAATCTCCGATGCTGGCGAGTGCGCATAATCGAGCACCAAGGCGTAGTCGTGAATTCGGCGCAGCGCTTCAACGTCGAGCGACTTCAAGAATGCCTTGGTGTAATCTTCGGCGAGATAAGGCTGTTCGGTAATGACGCCGACCTCGTCGAGATAGACCCTCCGAACGTCTTCGCGGAAGAAGAGGCTCTCGATCTTTCGCTCGGTCTTCCGATCGAGGTCGAGACCGTTCGCATCGAAGATCTTGACGTCGATCACTCGATTGTCAAAAGGCGACAACCGAACGTGAACTCCACCAATCGCTTCCGAGTTACGCGTGATGAAGCGCGCGACTGGAATGGGCATCGACTTGACGTCGATCACGTTGATGCCGGCCGAGGGTAAGCCACTGATGAGAGCGCGCTTAATCATCCGCGGCGAGCGATGGACGTCGCGATTGACGATCACGCTCGCTCCTTTCGGCAAGGTTGAGCCGTAGGCAGCACCGAGTCGAGCGCCAAACTCCGGAGTGAGATCGATGTTGACCAAACCGGTCACCCCCCAGCGTCCAAACAACGCCCGACGCCCCTGCGAGCCCCAGATTAAGCTCGTCGACAGCGTCGCGCCGGTTTCGATCTCCTTGTCCGGCCAAATCTTCACGCCAGGCTGGATAATCGCGTTTTCGCCGATAATCGTCTGGTCACCAATCACCGCACCTTCAAAGACCATCGACTTACTCTTCAGGCTGCACTGTCGACCGATGATTGCGCCCCGCACCTCGGTGCGCTCGCCGATGTACGAGTTGCGCCAGATGATGCTCCGATCGATCTGGGCACGCGAGTCGACGATGGTGAAGTCGCGAATGACGCTTGGACCACGAATAACAACGCCCCCTTTAATCTTGCAGGCTTCACCGAGAAAGACCGGACCATAGAGCTGGGCATCCGGGGCAATCTCGACGTCGTCAGTTTCACAGTAAATGCCGTTGCCCAACTCTCGGCCCAGTGGCTCGATATTCACTTTACCCTGGAGCACGTCGGCGTTGGCGCGCATGTATTCTTGAATGTTCCCAACGTCGCACCAATAACCGGAGGCCACGTAACCGAATAGACGGTCATTATTGCGGAGTAGCTGGGGGAAAACATCCTGGCTAAAGTCGACCGATTTGCCACTTTCATAGTAGTCAAAGATCGATGGCTCGAGGACGTAGATCCCGGTGTTGACGGTGTCAGAAAAAACCTCACCCCAGCTTGGCTTTTCGAGGAACTGGCGGATCTTTCCTTCCTCGTTAATAATCACGACTCCGTATTCCAACGGGTTGGGAACCTGATAAAGGGTGAGCGTAGCGGTTGCCTTGCGGCTTCGGTGAAAATCGATAATACTGCCCAGATCAAAATCAGTCAGTGCATCGGCGCTGATGACCATAAAAGTATCGGTGAGGAGATCCTGTGCCTTCTTGACACTGCCTGCCGTCCCGAGAGGAACCTCTTCGACCGAATAGGAGATCTGCATGCCGAGCTGGCTACCATCGCCGAAGTAGTCCTGGATGACCGATGCCAGGTACTGCACTGTCACGATGACATCGGTGATGCCATGTCGCTTCAACAGAGCGAGTACATGCTCCATAACTGGCTTATTGACAATCGGCACCATCGGCTTTGGTCGCAGAATCGTCAACGGACGTAACCGCGACCCCTCCCCCCCCGCCATCAGGACCGCCTTCATAGCCACTTTACCTCCACGCTGAGATCGGGTGCTTCGATTGTAAGGCACACTAGATCAATCCGCAACCGCCTGCTAAGGCTGTGCTCGGATGCTTCACTTAATCGAGCTTCCCAATCCCGGCGCGGCTTGCCCCGGCCATTAACTTTTCTGCCGTTAGAGGCAGGACTATCACATTAATGATTTACCCGATTGGTCACATCTCCGGGCACACGTCCTAGCGGCGGGAAAGCCGAGGATCCAGCATAGCCCGCAAACCGTCACCCAGAAGGTTCAGGCCAAGCACAGTGATGAAGATCGCCGCCCCGGGCGCGACCGACATCCAGGGAGCGGTCTCCAGGTACTGGTAGCCTTCATTCAGCATCGAGCCCCAAGATGGCGTAGGCGGACGCACGCCGACCCCGAGAAAGGACAGGGCGGCCTCGGTAATGATCGCAAAGCCAACCGAGAGCGACGCTTGAACGATAATCGGCGCGGTGACGTTTGGCCAAATGTGGCAAAACATAATCCGGAAATGTCCCGCGCCCAGCGAGCGCGCGGCCGTAACAAAGTCGCGTTCGCGGACCGAAAGTGATTGTCCGCGTACTAGACGGGCAAACGCCGGGATGTAAACGATGCCAATGGCAATCATCGCGTTGCCAATGCCCATGCCGAGCGCCGACGTGATCGCCAGTGCGAGAATCAGAGCCGGGAACGCGGCCAGGGCATCCATTGCTCGCATGAGCGCTTCGTCGACCAAACCTCCGAAGTAGCCAGCGACTAATCCAATGAAGCAGCCACCAACTAACGCAACCGAAACCGAGATCAGCCCGACCTCTAAGGATACCCGCGACCCATAGATAACCCGAGACAAGATATCACGCCCCAGGTCGTCGGTGCCAAAAAGGTGGACGCTCGACGGTGCCTGGAGTACGCTCTCCAAAGCCTGGTCTTGCGGATCGTACGGCGCGAGCACGCTAGCGAAGATGGCCAAGAGGACCAACAGACCAAGAACCACCAGGCCAAAACCGGCCAATCGGGTCCGCAAGAGCCGCTGGAAGGCATCACGCAAGGCGACGAATCGCCCGACGTTCTCACTTGGAAATAGCGTGTCGGTTGCCGAGCCGTCAAGCTCGGTCGAGCGATCGATTAGTGCCATGTCTTCAAAGCCATCGCGATCTCTATTCCATCTCAGCTATACCGAATGCGCGGATCGACAAGGGCGTAGAGAAGGTCGGTGACGAAATTAGCCAGGAGAACCGCGACAGCCATCACCAGAACCACCCCTTGGACAACGGGAAAGTCGCGAAAGGAGATCGAATCGACAGCCAGCCGCCCCATCCCGGGAATCGCGAAGATCGTCTCGGCAATCACCACACCTCCCATCAGATGGCCAATCTGCAGGCCAATAACCGTCAGGACCGGAATCAAAGCATTGCGAAAGGCATGGCGGATGACAACCAGCCGTTCTCGAAGTCCTTTGGCTCGCGCGGTCAGGACATAATCCTGTTGCAGGGTTTCGAGCATCGCACTACGAATTTGTCGGGTGATCACCGCCGCGAGCGCCGTGCCAAGAGTGAAGGACGGCAGAATCATCAGCTCGAATGAATGCCCCCAATTCTTCGCCGGCGAGACGTAGCCGGAGGGCGGAAGGAGGCGTAGCGTGAGCGAAAAGACAAAGATGAGCATGATGCCCAGCCAGAAGTCTGGAATCGCTACCCCGGCAAGTGCGCCAATCGTGGTGAACACGTCCGCCCACGACCCCGGACGAACGGCAGAAATGATTCCCACCGGCACGGCAATCACTAGCGCGATAATCATCGCCAGAACCGCGAGTTGCACGGTGGGACCAAGACTTTGAAACAGAAGCTGCGTAACCGGGAAATTGGTTCGAATCGACGTGCCCAGGTTACCATGCAGCACCTGCACCAACCAGTTCAGGTACTGGACCGGTAATGGACGGTCCAACCCCAACTGGGCGCGCAAAGTGAGGTAAAGCTGCTTGTTCTCGACCTGATCGGGGCCGAGCATGGCCATCGCCGGATCGCCCGGCAGCACAAAGATCAGACCAAAGGAGACGAGGCTGACCAGGAATAGGACCGGAATCAGCAAGAGCAGACGCCGGAAGATGAAAGACCACATGATAAAGCCTCGCGCTCACTCCCTACTTATCTAGCCAGAGCTCAGTTGAGTTCATGAAGTAGCCGCTCCACGGCGTCTCAAAGTTCTTCAGCGCCTTGGTAAACCCGAAGTTCCCCGAACGGCGCCAGATGAAGCCATAGTAGGCATCATCGAAGACAATCTTGTTAATCTGCTCGTAGATCCCCTGGCGCTCCTTCGTATCATAGGTTGAGCGCCCCTGTTGGACGAGCTTGTCAAGCTGAGGGTTGCTCCAGCCAGCATAGTTGCCAGGACCATTTGTCGCGAAGCGAAATGAGACTGTCGTGTCAGGATCGACGAAAGTTCCACTCTGGAAGGTGCCCAACTCGAACTCCCCATGTTGGGTCCGGCTAACCCAGGCCAGTCGATCCTGGGGACGCAGCGTCAGATTGATGCCAACTTTCGCCAGCATCTCCTTGTAGATCTGAGCATTCTGAATGTCTTCGGGGCGCGAGATGTAATCGACGGTGATCTCGAGAGGAAGCGTAACTCCGGATTCCTTCAACAACTGCTTAGCCTTGTCAGGCTGATAGGTATACTTATCCACGGCGTCACTGTAGCCAAGCTGGCCGGGGACGAGATGGTAATAGCTTGCTGCGCCAAGGCCCAAGCCAATGGCCTTGGCGATCGCGTCGCGATCGATCGCGTAGAAAACAGCCTGACGGACCTTCAACATCTTGTCGCCGGCAAACTTCGCGCCCGGCCGGGCGTTGAATACCATGCCATAGGTGGTTGCCTGCCAGGGCGCCTCGACGTAGACGAGATTCGGATTGTTCTTGACCGAAGGAACGTCTTTACCGGAAATCCCGCCCATCAGATCGATGTTCCCGGTCCGCAGCCCTTCCACCGTCACCGTCCAATCCGGCTGAAAGTTGACCTGGACCTGGTCGAGATAAGGGAGCGGCTTTCCATCGACTCCTTTTTTCCAGTACATACCGGAGTTCTTGTAGAGAATGTGATCACTGGGCTTCCATTCAACGAATTGGAAAGGCCCAGTCCCAACCGGCTGCCGAGCGACCCCGCTATCGCCAACTTTCTGCCAGTGCTCCTGGGATTCCATCGCGCCAACGCCAAACGCATCACTCGACAGATTGACAAAGATGGCCGGACTCGGGCTCTTGAGGTTCAGTTTCAGCGTGTAGTCATCGACAGTATCGACACTCTTGATGCTGGCAACTTCGCTCTTAGCGGTCGACTTGGGATTGGTCATCATCCGCTCAATGTTCCACTTCGCAACCCCGGCGTTGAAGTCCGAGCCATCGTGAAATTTAACCCCTTGGCGGAGCTTGAAGATAATCGTGGTCGAATCTGCGATCTGCCAGGACTCGGCCAGCGATGGCTGCACTTCGAAGACACCGGTCGAGGGGTTGCGGACGACCTTCGTCAGGTAATCGTAGACTAAGTCTTCGTCGGTCCAGCCGACCTGCGCGAGCGGAGCATCCATCGTCGCCCAGTCACCCTGCACCGCGGTGCGCAACAAACCGCCTCGCTTGACATTGGCAGAGGTTGCCGCCGTTGCTTGGGTTGGTGCCGTCGTCGCGGCGGCCGTGGTTGGCTGAGCGGTGGCAACCGTGGTGGGATTCGCTTGAGCAGGCGCGGGTGTCGGAGCCTGGATTACCATAGGCGCAGTTGGCGTCGGATTCGCTGCGGCAGCCGGCGTAGCCCTCGCCGTGGGAGAGTTCGCCGGGGCTGGATTCGAGCAGGCCGCGAGGAGCACAGCCGCCATTCCACCGGCCAGACTTCCAAGAATGAGGCGACGACTGACACGGACCGGATGACCTGACATTTCTCTCACCTTTCATACAATCGCAACGGTGCCGGGTGGGTTTTGTATACCGACCCAGGAAGAGATATACAAATCGGTGGTACTACTTGTCAATGCTATTTTCCAGAGGGGGATTTAGCGGGGTCTCGTCACTTCTTCTCGGGTACGAACTCTACCCGCCCGGTCTGTCCCCATTTCAACCCGGATGGGATCCGGTCCAGAGCGATTTTGGCCACGTAGTTGACATCGCCACTGGTGGTGATGCTGGGCTGAAGCGCGATCTCGGTGACCGTGCCGGCGAATGACTGCTTGTTGAGGGCGGGAATCGTCACGGTCACCGGTTGGCCGATCGAGACCTTCGCCGCGCTCACCTCGTCGAGGTCACTCGTCTCGAAGTGAAGCGAGGAAAGATCAGCGACGATGATCGCGTTGGGCGCGGTTGAGCTGCTACTCGTGCCACTCGTCTCGGGCATCGCCGGCTCGCCAAGGTGAACGTTGATCGCGGTAACAACGCCGTCGATCGGCGAGACGAGCTTGGCGTCCTCAATGGCTTGCTGCGCTTCCTGCACCTGGATCTCTGCCTGCTGGATGCGCGCCTGGTTCAAGTCGAGGGTGGCCGGGCTCGCGCCGTTCGTGAGCTTGGCCAGATTCGCTCGGGCCTGGTCGACGGCGTTTTGAGCCGCGGCCTTATCAGACGGCGTAGATCCGGCCTGGAGTTGAGCCAGCTTCGCCTGGTTGGTTCGCAAAGTCGATTGAGCTTGGTCGAGCGCGGATTTCGCGGCCTGGCGATCGGCGTTGGTAGGACCGGCCTTGAGCTTGGCCAATGCTGCCTGGCTGCTGCTCAACTGGGCCTTGGCGTTCTCGAGCGCTTTCTGAGCCGAAGCAAGCTGATCCGGTGTCGCCGGCTGTTGGGCATTCACCAGGCTTGCCTGGGCCGACTGAACTGCAGTTTCCTGGGCAGCCACGCTGGCATCCGCGCTCTTGCAAGCGGTACTCCCTGAGCCGACTGCGCCGCAGGTGCCATCTCGCGAGGTCTGCACCGAGTAGAGCTGATCCTTCGCCTGCTCGAGTGCGAGTTCGGCAGTGATAATGTCCTGCGGCTTCGGCTTGGCTTTCAGATCGTCCAGGCTCTGCTGAGCGTTCGCGACCTGCGCCTCGGCGGATTTTACACTCGCCTCGGCCGCCGCGACGTCGCTGGGAGTCGGTCCCTGAATCACCTTGTTGTATTGTGCTTGAGCACTCTCCAGACTTGCTTGAGCGCTCGTTACGGCTTCCTCGGCCGCCTTCAGATCGGCCGGCGCCGAGCCAGCCTCGACCTCCTGTTGCTTGGCAAGCGCACTCGCGAGCGCGGTCCGCGCCGCGGTGATGTCGGCCTCCGAGGCATTTTCCGCCGCTTGAGCAGCCATGGCTTTCTGGATCGCCAGATTTGCCTGGGCATCTTTGAGCTTCAGCTCGAGGTCACGGGTATCCAGGGTCGCCAGCACCTCGCCGGCCGTCACCTGATCGCCGACCTTGACTTTGATCTCTTTGACAATGCCAGTTTCTTGAAAGTTCAACTGACTCTCCCGCGCCGGCACCGCTTGAGCTTGAGCAACAATCGACGGCTCGGTCGACGGGGCGGCCGGGGCAAGGGGCGGATTTGCCCGCCGCGTATTCAGAATCAGCACGAGCGCGGTCAGTCCAATGACTACCAATACGGTAATAATTCGCCACTTCCATTGCCAGGCCTGACGAAGCGGAAGCTTCACCGGCGAGCCAACAAGGGCCACCTTGCGTTCCTCCGATGTGAGTACAAGAGTGTGCGCCCGGACAGTCAGGAATGCTCTTTGGCTTAAAAACCAGAGAGCAGGGATTCCCTACTCTGCTCGTAGCGCTTGAACCGGATCCAACCGGGCGGCGCTCCAAGCGGGATAGGCACCGGCGACAAGCCCGAGCGCGACCGCGAACAGCATGACGTAGAGCGCGAGCCGTGGCGTAACCAGCCAAACGTCAGAGCCACCCAGACTCGCGGCGATCGTCGCATTCAGTAAACTCGCTACCACCCAGCCACTCCATAAGCCGGCCAGCCCTCCAAAGAGCCCGATCAACATCGCCTCGGTCAGGTACTCGCGCACGATGGTTCGATCCTCGGCCCCGAGGGCCTTTTTGATACCAATCTCCCGGGTCCGCTCATTGACACTCATGATCATCGTGTTCACCACGGCCAGGCCGCCGACGATGCCAGCGAGCACGGCCCCACCAAGGACGATGACGTTAAAGACTGCCATTGCTTGGGCGATCTGGGCCGCCTCCTCTTTCGGCGACGTCGCTTTGACCGTGGGAACTTCCTGTCTGATCCGTCTGGTCACGACCTCCGGATCGGCACCGGGCTGAACAATGATTTGTAGCTCCCCGACGACGTTCGACGGGAGCCCTAAGTCCCGCTGTACCTCATCGAAAGGTGCCAGGGCATACTGATCCGGAAACGTGTTGGTATCGGACATGATTCCGACAACGGTATAATTGTGTTTTCGCCAGGTCATCGTGCTACCGATTCCCAGGTTATGCTTTTGGGCAACCTTCGATCCGACGACCAGATCACGTCCGTCGCCCGGATCGAGCCAGCGCCCGGCCTGAAGTGGCACCGTGCCAAAAACGTACGTGATGTAGGTCGGATCAACACCCATCATCGTTTCCGGTGGGCCAAAGCTGATCCCATTGTCACCATTCTCCTCCAAGCTCGCACCAATAATATTGACCACGTAGAGCACCCCATCAACCTGCCGCAGGTGGACAATGGTCGCCCTGGTCAGCCGTCCCGCGGGGCCGGTTTTCAATGGACTGATCTGGATCAGATCCTGGTAAAGCCGTTCCGCGTTGTCGATCTGGGTCGCGAAGTTCTCGCTCATCGCCCCCATCACCGTCAAGGCAAAGACGCCAATCGCGATACCAAACATCGTGAGCGCGGTACGGACTCGCCGCCGGGCCATATTCCGTAGGATCGGGATCACGTCGAGCGCTCCGGGTTAACCTCGTCGCTGACGACCCGGCCATCGGACAAGTGGATCACCCGATCTGTCTGAGCGGCCACCAAGGGGTCGTGGGTGACGATGATAAACGTCTGCCGTCGCTCGAGATTGAAGTGCCGCATGAGATCAAGGATAGAGCGGGCGATCTGCGTATCCAGCGCACCGGTCGGCTCATCGGCGAGCACGATGGCCGGATGGGGAGCCAACGCACGCGCAATCGACACGCGCTGCTGCTGACCGCCGGAAAGCTCGGTTGGCCGATGGTTCAAGCGATCGGTCAGCCCCACCGCCTCGAGCATTTCCAGCGCTTGCTCGCGCCGCGTGCGCTCGGGCAATCCCGCGTATTCCATCGGCAGCATCACATTTTCCAAAGCGGTCAGAGTAGGAATCAAATTGAACTGTTGGAAAACGAAGCCGATCTTTTCACGTCGGATCCGCGGCAGGGTTCCCTTGGCCACTCTGGTAACATCGACACCACTAAGAATGATCGTGCCGGACGTCGGGCGATCAAGGCAGCCAATGATGTTGAGCAAGGTCGACTTCCCGGAGCCGGACCGTCCCATGATTGCGATGAACTCGCCGCGAAAGACGGTCAAGCTAACGCCGGCCAACGCATGGACATCCTCGACACCCATTCGGTACGTCCGGACGACGTCGGTGAGCTGAAGAATTACCTCGGGGTCATCCCGTCGGACAACGCCGTCCGAGGCGGTCCGGATCAGACCAGCATCTTCACTTTCGAGAACTCTGACCACTCACCCCCCCCGGCGTGGCACAAATTGTCGACGCCATGCCCGCATCCCTCTCGATTCTATGCCTCCAAGCTCTACCACAGGCGCCACGGACTCGTTACTAACCGAAGGCGGGGTCGGAGTGGCTTGACCACGGCGACGGAAACAAGACAAGCTTTTTCTTTCGCTCTCATCAACACGATAGGCCGATTGTCGAACAAATCCCATAGTGCACGCCTTCAAGTGGGAGCCAGTCTACACGCCTCTCAATCGTTCGTCAACGTCATTACTCAACTCATTAAATCCTGCTAAACTGGGGGGAACGCAAGATCGTCCGAGGTAGGACAGCCTTCCGAGAGCGCTGCTCAGGTCGACCAGGTGCGTGGAAGCTCCGTTGGCAGTAAGATAATGCCATGGGCGGCGACTCACCTCGATCAGCAATCACGCCAAGCCCGATCCCGTCGGAGTTGCCAATGTCAGTCCGTCCCAGTTTACGGTCGGCGCCCGGACGTGCCGTCGAGGTGCCAGCCTCGCTACGCCAGAACCGCGACTTTTTGCTGCTCTGGTTCGGGCAGTCGGTTTCATATGTTGGCGATTGGATCAACTTCGTCGCGATCACTGTCCTCATCTATCAGCTTACTGACTCCGGCCTCGCGCTTGGCGTGCTTCGAGCAACCCATGCTGGACCTGAGCTCGTCCTCGGTGCACTCGCCGGCGTCTACGTCGACCGCTGGGACCGGAAGACGACAATGCTCGCCACGGACCTGATCCGGGCCGGATTAGTCGCCTTGATGGCGATTAGCACGAACGTTCCCGAGATCTACGTCCTGTCGTTGGGGGTCAACGCTGCGACCATTTTCTTCACACCGGCCAAATCGGCGACAATCCCTAATCTCGTCCATCCTTCGACACTCGCTCGCGCCAATGGTTTGTCATCGACGACCCAAACGATGGCGATGGCGTTCGGCTCGTCGATTGGTGGCATCGCCATCACACTACTCGGGGTACGCCATGCGTTTTACCTGGACGCCGCTTCCTACATCGTCTCGGCGCTTTGCATTCTTTGCATTACCGTGCCGCGAACCTCAATAGTTCGGAGAGCGACAACGTCGTTTTGGGAGCAGCTACGCGGAGGGTGGGACGAGTTGCGCACTCAGCCGGTCCTGCGCGGCGTCACGACCATGGCCTCCGTTTTAGTGCTCGGTCCGGGCGTTTCTACCGTCCTCGCCGTCGTGCTTGCCGAGCAGGTGCTCAACGCCGGCACCGGCGGCTATAGCCTGATCGTCTCGGCGATGGGTGTGGGTTCGCTGCTCGCCGCGGCCATCGTGAGTACAGCGGGTAACCGCTTTCGATGCGACCTTACCTATCGCATTGGCTTTGGGTTAGCCGCGCTTGGCGTGATCATCGTAGGAACCAGTCGAATGGTACCATTGACTGCCCTTGGCTACGCGGTGCTCGGGGGTGGTCAGATCGCATCCTCGATCGCGGGAACGACGCTCATCCAAGAGAACACTGACGATGCGCTGCGCGGCCGTATTTTCGGCATGTACAGTACCCTCGTCCACGTCTTTTCGTTGCTGGCGGCAGCTTTAGCGGGTGGTCTGGCTGATCCGCTCGGCGCCGCGACGGTGATCACCAGCGTTGGCGTCATCGAAGTCTGCTTGATTCCACTCGCGATTCGGCTGGTTCGCGTACGCCTCCCGCGTCCCGATCAGCTTGCCTTTCGGGCATAACCTTCGTATAGTGAGGAAGAAATCAGCACGGGCATGGCTGCCGCGGGGGAGACTGGCACATGACAAAGAAGCTTTTTCGGTCACGGGAGAATCGTATGCTCGCCGGGGTATGCGGCGGTGTCGGCGAGTATTTGGGTATTGACCCGACCATCGTTCGTCTGCTTTGGGTCGGTGCGGTTTTACTCGGCTTCGTTCCGGCCTTCGTCGCTTACCTCTTGGCTTGGGCGATCGTTCCCGACGAGCCAGTCATTGTCTGAAGAATGGTATAATTTGATACCATGCAAAGTGTACTGATTCGCCAAGAAATCGCAGAGCTGCTCGACGAAGCAGCCAAACGTGCTCAAGCCAAAGGGCTCATCCCCCCAACCGAGCTGCCGACCAGCCCGATCGAGCGCCCCGCTAACCCCTCCCACGGTGACTACGCCAGTACTTTACCGCTCAAGCTGGCCCGCGCCGCGCGGATGAATCCCAATCAAATCGCTAAGATCCTGGTCACCGAGCTACCGGCGTCGCCGGCGATTGGCCAGGTGACAATCGCCGGCCCTGGCTTTATCAATTTCCGGCTGAGCGATCGCTGGCTCGCCGAGCAAGTCGACACCATTCTTCAGCTTGGCTCCGATTTTGGCAATGTCGATCTCGGCAAGAACGCCACGGTTCAGCTCGAGTTTGTCAGCGCCAATCCGACCGGTCCTTTGCCGGTCGCGTCTGGTCGCGGCGGCTCACTCGGCGATTCCCTTGCTCGCATTCTCGAGGCCGCCGGTTATCGAGCAAGTCGTGAATATTATGTCAATGATCACGGTAGCCGGGTCGAGGTCTTCGGACAGAGCATCTACGCACGCTACGCCCAGCAGTTCGGCCAGGACGTGCCGATTCCCGCCGACGGCTACCACGGCGAATACCTGGTTGAGCTGGGTCGCTACCTCAAGGACACCCAAGGCGACCGCTTCCTGAAGTTGCCCCCCGAAGAGGCCTACGTTCAACTCGCGGCGATCGGCATCCGCTACTTCCTTGACGGAATCAAGGCAGACCTCGAACGGCTGGGGATACGCTACGATTGCTGGTTTTCCGAGCAGAGCCTGTACGAACGTGGTGAGGTCGAGCGCACACTCGAGAAATTGCGGGAAGCTGGCTACGTCGTCAGCCGCGAAGGGGCGATCTGGTTCGTCTCGTCATCGCTTGGTGAAGACAAGGATAACGTCCTCGTTCGCTCGAATGGCCAACCGACCTATTTCGCGTCGGACATCGCCTACCATTACGACAAGCTCGTCCAGCGGGGCTTCGATCGAGCGATCGACATCTGGGGGGCCGACCATCAAGGCCACGTTGGCCGGACGAAAGCCGCGGTTGGTGCGCTCGGTGTAAATTCAGATCGCCTTCAGATCATCATCCATCAGATGGTGACGCTCAAGGTGGACGGTCAGCCGGTCCGGATGTCCAAACGAACCGGGAATATCATCACTTTGCGGGAAGTGCTCGACGACGTCGGGACCGATGCCTGCCGTTTCTTCTTCGTCTCCCGGTCGGCCGACAGTCACCTCGACTTCGACTTGGATCTGGCGAAGAAGCAATCTGACGAGAACCCGGTCTACTACGTTCAGTACGCCCACGCCCGGATCGCGAGCATTCTTCGGAAGGCTGCCGAGATCGATTACGCCGACGGCAATGCTACCTTACTTCAGCATCCGGCCGAGCTTCAACTCATCCGGAAGATGCTTGAGCTCCCTGAGCTCGTCGAAACCGCCGCCTCGTCTTTAGAGCCGCACCATTTGCCGCATTACGCGATGGATCTGGCCGCGGTCTTCCACTCATTCTACACGCAGTGTCGCGTCGTCTCGGACGACGTGCCGCTGACCAAGGCTCGCCTGAAGCTTGCCGCCGCCGCCCAGATTGCTCTGCGCAATACCCTCGATCTGATTGGTGTGAGCGCGCCCGAACAGATGTAACCGTTCCACCAGGATATTCCCATTTTTCCATGCGCACGGAAGGAAAAAGCAGCCTAGGCGGGCTGCTTTTTCCTTCCGTGTAATCCCTAGTCCTTCACCAATCCAAAACCGGATCCAACGATTGTTCCTCCACCGGTAAGCATGGTCGCACTCGCTCCAACAAACTCTCCGGACAGCGACGGGCAAAGTCGACGATGAAGCGGGCACGCTCAATTTGCTCGGCGTGCTCGTCGTCTGCCGGGCGCACTGCGCCCTGCTCACGCCAGATGCCAAGAAGCTCGGTTGTGCTGCGCACCCGCTCGGCACGGCAGGCATCCTGGAGACGCGACTTCACAATCGCTCGACTCACTCCGAGCAACTGGCCGATCTGCGCCCACTTATATCCCCGGTCAAGAAGTGGTAACACATCATTAGCATCAACCGGAGCAGTTCGGTGATGCGTCGCCGAGTAATTATCCGATTGATGGACCAAGGCCGCCTCGGGAGTTCGCGGCGCGACTTTTCCCCAACGACCGTGGTGGGCTGCAACGACGTGCCAGACGTGATCGATGCCTTCTTGATCAAGCCAGACACAGACAGTAGATTGGGCCTCGTCCAACGCGCTCATCGCTTCGCCCGCCGCGATCGCCGGCTCGTGGGTCATGATGTGGCTGTGGGACAAACCGTCGCCGATGCGCGCGTTAACCTTGGTAAGATCGTGAAGGAGACAGCCAATCAGAACGACGTCCAGTCGGAAATCGGGGAACCGCTCCCGCCAATCGGGGTACGCATCCAGACAGAGCAGCGCCACGTCGATCGTATGCGCGAAAACCGGCATCCCCCGATCGGAGATCTGCCACTGCGACTGAACGCGTGGTGAGCACACGAGCGCCTGGAGCAAACGGCAAAACTGATCGGCGGTCAACGAGCAATACTCGGGTGAAAGGTCGAGCAGAACACGAGGAGATTCTACCACGGGCCAAGTCGTCGCAACAAGCAAATGACGGACAAAGAAAAGTGCCCCGTCCGCTCACGACGGGGCACAAACACGAATGGAGGAGATCGGAACGCTTTCGCGGACAATAATTCAGAGGCGTGGATTGCTGCAGTACATTCGTCTTTGGTGGGTTCGACCATTCTCGCCCCAGTCCCCACCTCCAAAAGTAAGCATAAGATAAGGGGGCGAGGACTATGTTAAGCGGCTGTTAAGTTATTGTAAGACATGTCGACGGCCACGCTCATGAGCGGACGTCCTCACCGGATTGCTTGAGAGATCTGGAAAGATAAAGAAGAGGAGTCTTCGCTTTGGCCCAACACTGCCTTGACCTAGCGTATAATCGGATTGAACTTGCCCACCATGACAGCGTGCCTTGAAGCTTGGTGGGAGCCAGCGCTCGGTCATGGGTCATTTCCGCGAATGTCCCTTGATCGTGCATGAGACAGGAACCGATTTGTTAGAAACGACTTATCGACAGGACAAACGTCGCCTCATCGGCGTCGCACTTGGCGCTAAGACGATGGCGGAAGCGCTCGACGCGCTTCCACGGATCGCCGCCGCGGCCGACATCGTCGAATATCGGCTCGATTATTTTGAGGAGCCGTACGATCTGCGCCGGCTGCTCCGCGAGCGACCGATCCCGGTGATCGTGACCAACCGCCCCCCCCGCGAAGGGGGCCATTGCAACCAGTCCGACGCCGAGCGCCTGGCCGTGCTGCACCAGGCCGCCGAGTTTGGTGCCGACTACGTCGACGTTGAATGGGACGCGGCGACCCCGAAAGCGCTGGCCCCCCTCAAAGCCAACGGCGCGCAGGTGATCATCTCGCGCCATTCCTTCCCCATGATGCCGGCCGACTTCGTGGATTGGGTCGATCTCACCTTGGAGCGAGGCGCCGACGTCGTCAAAACGGTTGGCATGGCCAAACGGATCCAAGACACATTGCCAGTCTTCGCATCGTTCTCCCGCTCGCCTAAGCCCACCATCTCGATCGCGATGGGCGAAGCGGGTTTGCTCAGCCGGATCCTCGCCCTGCGTTACGACAACTGCCTGCTCACTTTCGCGACTCTCGGCCGTGGTGGGCGCACCGCGCCGGGCCAGCTTCCGGTCACCGTGCTGCACGCGGTCTACCATGCCCCGCGTATCGGCTCCCACACCGCGATTTTCGGTTTGCTTTCGGTGACGCGTCCGTCCGACGCGCGCCTCGCGGCGCTCAATGCCGCCACCCGCGCGGCCGGCTTCGACGGAGTCTGGGTTCCCTTCGTCGCCACTGGCCAGAACAACGACTCGCCCATCGAAGTGGTGCAGGCTTTTCGGCGGTTAGGGGTAGTGGGTTATCTCATCGACGAATCGGTACAAGGGGATCTGAGCGCGGCAATCGACGAGGTTGAATCGCGTGGACCCGCTCAAAAGATCAATGTCCTCTATCAACAAGAGGAACGCCTGGTCGGCGTCTGGACCAACCATCCTGACGAGGCAGTAGCCTTGCTGATGGACAGGAGCACTAGGTCACTAGGTAAGAGGCACTTGCCTTGACCGGATCAATCGGTCACTGGATCGGCTGAGTTAGCATGTATCAGAGTACTAGTTGTCAACCCTCCGCAGGAATACGAATTTGACTTCCCTGGCTCGCCGCTCTAGAATATACTTTTGAGTTCGAATGAGATGAAATTTTGCCCCAATTGCGCGAGTCCGCTCGCTAGTCGCTTTCTCCACGGCCACGATCGACCGACCTGTCCTGCCTGTGGGTTCGTCCACTACGCCGGTCCAAAGGTCGCCGTGGGCGTGCTGATCGTACACAACGGGCGGTTGCTGTTGAACCGACGGGCGATTGATCCCGGTAAGGGACGCTGGAGCTTCCCATCCGGTTACGTCGACCTGGGCGAGACGACCGCTGCGGCGGCCATGCGGGAGGTCCGGGAAGAAACCGGCTATGAGATCCATCTCTCTGGCCTCGTCGGGGTCTACGCGAGTGCCAACCGACCGGTCGTCTTCGTCGTTTACGGAGGTGAGATCGTCGGCGGCGCCCCGATCTCCTGTGACGAAGTGGAAGAGACCGGACTCTTTGCGACCGACGCGCTGCCAACGCTCGCCTTCGAGCACGACGAACAGATCGTTCGTGACTGGCTCACCTGGCGAGAGACCGGCGTCAGTGGCGGCGACCTCAGTTAAGAGAAGCTGAGCCAACCACAGATAGATAAAGGACACAAGGAAACTTATGCAGGAATTGAAAACCGTGCTTGAAAATCTGCGCGACCGCGTCGCGCACATTCTGGTGCGTCTTTGACTTAGCCGGCAAAGAACAAAAGCTGACTTCGCTCGAGCGCACCTCGACTGCCCCGGATTTCTGGGACGATCCGCAAACCGCTCAGACGACAATGCGTGAGATTACCGAGCTTCGCGACACGATCGACCTCTGGCGAGGGATCCAGCGACAGATCGACGAGGACTTGGGCCTCCTCGAATTAGCGATTGCTGAAAATGACCCAGACCTGGGCACCCAGATCGAGCAATCGACTCAAGAGCTGACCAAGAAGATCGACCAGCTCGAATTCGAGCTCATGCTGAGCGGCCAGTACGACAAACGCCCGGCTATCCTAGCGATTCACGCTGGGGCCGGGGGCACCGAGGCCCAGGATTGGGCCCAAATGCTCTTGCGCATGTATCTCCGGTGGGGCGAGCGCCATGGTTATAAGACGGAGATTCTCGACGAGACTCCCGGTGAAGAGGCAGGAGTGAAGAGCGTCACTATTGAGCTGCGTGGCCCCTTCGCCTATGGCTACCTGAAGTCGGAGCGAGGGGTCCATCGCCTCGTGCGCCTATCGCCATTCGACGCGGCGCATCGTCGCCACACCTCGTTCGCACTCGTCGAGGTTATGCCCGAGCCGGAGGGAGCGGCGAAGATCCAAATCAATCCGGACGAACTCAAGATCGATGTCTTCCGTTCGTCCGGTGCTGGCGGCCAGAACGTCCAGAAGACGAGCACCGCAGTACGGGTCACCCACATCCCGACGGGAATCGTTGTGACCTGTCAGAACGAGCGTTCGCAGCTCCAGAATAAAGAAACGGCGCTGACCATCCTCGCGGCACGCCTGGCCGAGATCGAAGAGCAGAAGCGTGAAGCCGAGCGAGCGGCGATCAAGGGAGTTCACGTCGAAGCGGGTTGGGGAAATCAAATTCGCTCTTACATCCTTCATCCGTATAATATGGTTAAGGATCACCGTACGAATACCGAGACGAGCAATACGACCGCGGTGCTCGACGGGGAGATTGACCCGTTTATGGAGTCGTACCTGCAGTGGAAGCTCGGAGAAGAGGCTTAAGTAGCCTTTGGCCTTTGATATCTAGCCTGGTCGTGGCACTGCTCTTGCCAGCGTTGGTTGCCCTCCGCCCAACGGTGGCGAACGCGGCATCACCGGGTATCACTGTTTTGCAATCGACTGCCCAAAATGGATTCCCGACCGGTCTCACGTTCTCTCTGCAAGCCAGTAGCTCATCCACGATTACCGCCGTACGCTTGAACTACCGCGTCGGTGATGATCCGGTCATCTCAGTTGCCGATGCTCAATTCGTGCCGGCCGCCATGGTGCATGCGAGCTACCAGATTGACCTCAGCCGGGAGTACTACCCGCCCGGGGTCACGGTCCACTATCGCTGGCAAATCGAAGATCAAAGCGGGGCAAAGCTTGTCACGAACTGGGCTGACCTGTCGATCACTGACCTACGCTTCAATTGGCATAGCCAAACCCAGGGCCCCGTGACCGTGAACTGGTACGATGGTGACGACCAATTCGCAGCAGCGCTCCTCCAAGCCGCGTCTCACGCGATCACCTCGGCAAACTTTGATGTCAATGCGCCTGGGCTGCAACCCGTGCAGATCTTCGCCTACGCCCAACCGACCGATTTTCAGGGAGCGCTGGGCAGCGGAACTCAGCAATGGGTCGGTGGTCAAGCCTTTCCGACCTACCGGGTGATCCTGATCCTGGCACCGTCGAGTGACGTCCCCGACGATCAACGCAGCGTCGCTGAGGAGATGACTCACATCCTTCTCGACGGCAGCGCTAATGATGCGTTTGCCCCCCTTCCTACCTGGCTCGACGAAGGGATCGCCAATGTAGCCGAGGGATCAACTGATCCAGCGCTTCAGCAGGCGCTGGCTAATGCTGCCAAAACACACCACCTGCTTTCCATTCAAGCAATCTCCGGCAACTTTCCAGACGATACCGACGGTGCCACCCTCGCCTATGCCGAGAGCGAAGACATCGTTCGCTACTTTGTCAGCACGTACGGCCGTCAGAAACTCAGCGCGCTGATCGCTGGCTTTCGGGAGGGGGATACCTCCGATGAAGCCTTTCAACAGAGCATTGGCATGTCCACCGCCACTTTCCAGCAAGCTTGGGAAGCTCACTTGAACGCTGCTAATCTACTGAGTGGACAATCCGGGTCGCCGCTGGTGACCATCGTCAGCGCACCGGGGCGCTTGCTCGCGACGATTGTTGAAACGTTTGTTCAGCTATTTCAAGCTACCAAGGGTAAGGCCGCCTGAGGTATTGGTAGTGGATGGTAGGGGGCTCGTAGAGGCAAGGTATGCCTCGCTCCTACGAGCCCCCTACCAATGCTTCAAGTGGCTTCGATTCGCTCTTCGAGTGCCGCGAACCAATTCGCGCCGAGGTGGTGGAGCGGCTTCAGTTCCTTCTCCTTCAGTAGCCAGCCCTCTTCGAACGAGCCTTCTTCCGCCACTGCCCAAGCGACCTGGCCAACGAAAATCACGTGATCTCCCGGCTGGTAGGCATTCACCACCGCGCATTCCAGATGGGCGAGGCATTGCTCAATCCAGGGCGGCCGGACAACTTTCGGCTCTTCCATAGTGAGACCAGTGCGCTGAAACTTATCGACGTCGTTGCCCGACAGCCGGCCACAGGTCATCACCTGATTGATGACATCGCGGGTCGGGATGTTGATGACAAACTCGCCGGATCGCTTGATGAACTCATAACAGAGTGTTGATGGATTAATCGCCACCGCGACCAACGGCGGTTCGCGGCCGGCCGGCATGAGCCAACTCACCGTGGTCACATTGTAACGTCCCCGATATTCCGTGGTGATTAGCCCCACCACGCCGGGCAATACCAAGCGTAATGAATACTCGGTCGGTATCTGGACTTTCATTGCTTCTCCACGGGTCTGCGCCTGCCCAGAGCAAGCTCCGGCGAAAGTATACCACTGCCTGACTCGTCAGGGAAAGACACCTTACGGCGAATAACAGTCCCGGGAGTGCGGGCGAGACGCCCGCACGAGCTTCCATCGAGCTAATGTGGTAATATCTTGGTGTGAAAGCGGGGCAGATACTGGACGATGAATCTCTTCTCTCACAAAACTCCGCCTTACGTTGCTCGATACGGAAAGGCTTGAGCAGACTTTGGACACTAATCAACCACGACCAAGAGTCGTTGTCGTCGATTATGGCGCCGGCAATCTGCGCAGCGTCGCTCGTGCTTTAGAAGCCGCCGGCGCCGAGGCGATTGTCACCGAGCGCGGCCGCGATTTCGTCGGGGCCGACGCCCTGGTTTTGCCCGGGGTCGGCGCGGCAGGCGCGGCGATGCGCGGCTTGATCGCGCGTGATCTCGTCGGTCCAGTGCGTGATGCCGTCGCTTCTGGACGACCGTTTCTCGGCGTCTGCCTCGGCCTGCAGGTGCTAATGACCTGGAGCGACGAAGATGGTGGGGTCGAGTGCCTCGGCATCGTGCCGGGCCGAGTCGTTCGCTTGCCGGATGGCTTGAAAATTCCGCACATTGGTTGGAATCAGGTTCACCAGGAGAAGCCACACTGCCTCTTCAATGACATTCCTGATCAAGCTAACTTCTATTTTGTCCATTCGTACGTCGTCGTGCCCGACAACCGGAGCGTTATTGCCGGTACAACCGACTACGGCCTACCGTTTACAAGTGTGATCGCCATCGGTAACATCTTCGCCAGCCAATTTCACCCGGAAAAGAGCGCTGCTCACGGGCTCCGTCTCTACCGAAACTTTGTCGATTGGGCGCAGGAAACCTCGTCGGTGCAGACCCTCGGTGAGCACCTCTAATACCGGCGCGGCAATCGCCTGCGCGACCCACCCCAACGTTGAAACCTACCTGCGCTGCGCCCAGTGCGGTAAACCAATCTGTCCACGCTGCCTGGTGATGACCCCGGTTGGCGCTAAGTGCGCCGTCTGCGCCAAGGCACGCCTTCTACCAACCTTCGTCCTTTCGCCGCTCAACGTGATAGTTGCCTTCTTCGTCACCCTGTTCGTCGCTGTCGGCCTTGGCCTGATTGGCAGCATTGTGCTGAGAATCGTTCCGCTTTTGCTCATCGCTTTTCCATTTGGCGTCGGGATCGTTCTCGCCGAGGCGATTAGCCGGTCGGTTAATCGCAAGCGCCACCTGTATCTTCAGATCCTGGCCGGGGCCGGCGTCGTCCTGAGCTACCTGGTCCTTGGCTTCGGCGAGTTCTTCTTCCACGGCCCGCTAGAGCTGCTTCAATCAGGCATGCTCGTCCCGCTTGCGCTTAACGTCGTGATGGGCACGATCATCAGCCCTTTCACCCTCATCTTCGTCGCCATCGGCGTCTGGATCGCAGTGTATCGAGTAAGGTAAATAGACTAGTGACGCTGCAAGATATTTGCGATCAGATTCAGTAGTAAAGACAGCAGCACGCTCAACAATAGCGAGGTTGCCAGCGGCACGAAGCAGGAAACGCCATCGGTCTGGATGCGGATGTCACCGGGGAGATGACCGAGGAACGGAATCCGTCCAACTAACAATAACACGACCCCGGCCAAAACCACGATCGCCCCGAGGACGATTAACAAACGTGCGAACTCATCCATTCACTCGTCACTTCACTCGTCACTCAAACAGATCCCGTTCGGGCCAGAGTCGGCTCCACGCCGCGCGCACGAGCTGACGTCCGCGTAGGACGCCAACCGCGAGATAGGCGAGGATCATGATGATCCAAATGAGCGTGACGTCGAGCGCGATGTCGCGCCAGGATCGCACTGGTTGACTGTTCATCCTCAAAATAACGGTGGCTGCTGCACGTTCGCCGGATCCCGCGGCGGCAGCCCAAGGTGTTCGTAGGCGCGGCGGGTGGCAACTCGGCCGCGCGGCGTGCGGTCGATGAAGCCGAGCTGAAGCAGGAATGGCTCGTAGACATCCATGATCGTGTCAGCTTCTTCGTTGATCGAGGCAGCGATCGTCTCCAGACCAACTGGCCCGCCGTCGAACTTCTCGACAATCGTCCGGAGAACCTTGCGATCGATGTCGTCTAACCCCAGGTCGTCGACCTCGAGCATAGCCAGCGCCTCGTCGGCGACGACTCGGGTGATCTTTCCGGAAGCCCGGACATCGGCGAAGTCGCGCACCCGCTTCAAAAGCCGGTTGGCGATCCGCGGGGTGCCCCGCGAGCGGCGGGCAATCGCCAGTGCTCCGTCGTGATCGATCGAGACCCCGAGGATCTTCGCCGCCCGACTGACAATCTCTTCCAGTGACTTCAAATCATAGAAATCCAATCGATACGTGGCACCGAAGCGGTCGCGCAAGGGCGAGCTCAACAAGGCGTAGCGGGTCGTCGCACCAATGATTGTGAAACGCGGAAGGCGTAAGCGGACACTCTTGCTGCCCATCCCTTTACCCAGGACCATATCCCACGCGAAGTCCTCCATTGCCGGGTAGAGTGCCTCTTCAACCAGCCGGCTCAGACGATGAATCTCGTCGATGAAGAGGATGTCGCCTTCTTGGAGAACGGTCAAGATCGAGGCGAGATCGCCGGGAATCGCGATCGCTGGTCCGGAGGTAATCTTGATCTGCACGCCCATCTCGTTGGCGACGACGTTCGCGAGGGTCGTCTTTCCGAGCCCCGGCGGCCCATAGAGGAGCAGGTGATCCAACGGTTCCTTTCGGACCTGGGCTGCCTCGATGAAGATCTTGAGATTCTCTTTCACCCGGTCCTGGCCAATGTACTCATCGAGTCGCCGGGGACGCAAGCTGAGATCAAGTGCTTCGTCTTCAACGCGCAACCGCGGCGCCATTACCCGCTCTGTCATCGTTTTGCCTCGGAGGTTGGAACATTCGTTCGTGAACTATTATAGCGCCAGACGTCAGAGAATCCATCGATTTCCGCCCATCTGCTTGGCGATCCGTTTCGCCTCGGCTTCGTAGCCTTTCCGTCCCATAAGCGCATAGGTTGCAGCTTTGCCAGCTTCGACGCCGGGTTGGTTGAAGGGATCAATCCCGAGCAGCTTCCCAATCAGCGCGGTTTGGACTTCCAGAGTGTACAACACCTGGCCGACGGTGAAAGCATTCACTTCCGGTAGGAGAATCGTATAGTTCGGTCGGCCATTCGCGGTGAGCGCCACTGTCGTCGCCAGTCGCTCGGCGTTGATCAGCTCATTCAGGCTGTGACCGCCCAGGTAATCCAGGCTGGCCAAGCCGAGCTTCGTCGAAGGAATCTTCAGGGTTCGGTCGAAGCGATCCACACCGAGGAAGATGATCACCTTGTCAGACGGACCATCCATGTACAACTGGACTTGCGAATGCTGATCGGTCACCCCCAGTGCCGTGACCGGCGTCAAGCCAATATGCCTGACCGTGCCGTCGACCATTTTGATCTTCCCAAGGCTTTCGGCCCAGAGCTGGCGAAACCAGTCTGCAACACCGCATAAGCGCTGACTGTAGGGCATCATCACCGTGATCCGCTTGCCCTGCTGATCCAGCAGGTAGAGACTCGCTGCGCTCAAAAGGGCGGGATTGTCAAAGAGATCGTCGTCGCGGCAGTAGCGGTCAGCCTCGGCAGCGCCGGCCAGCAACGCGTTGACATCGACCCCACTCACCGCGGCCGGCAGCAAACCAACCGGTGAGAGCACCGAAAAGCGGCCGCCGACGGTAGGCGGAATGTCGAAGATCCGATAGCCCTCGCGCTCGGCCAAAGTACGCAGGTCGCCCTGACTTGGATCGGTCGTCGCGACGATTTGCTCAGCGGCCACGCTCCCCACTGCGCTCTGCAGACGCTCCCGGACAATTGCCAGTTGGGCCATTGTTTCGCTGGTGCTCCCTGACTTGGTCACCACGTTGAAAACAGTGTGCTTTAGATCAAGAAGATCCAGCGCTCCGGCGACGAAGTCCGGATCGACGTTGTCGAGCACGTAGATCCTTGGTCGATGCCCGCGCTGCTCGGGGCCAAGCTGATTGTAAAACGGGTGATGGAGCGCGATCTGGAGCGCAATCGCCCCCAGAGCCGAGCCGCCAATCCCGAGTACGACAAAAGTATCGCATCGCTGAGCAATCGCTTCTCCGGCAGCGACAACACGCTCGGTGATCTCGCGTTGATAGGGCAAATCCAGCCATTCGGCCTTGCCCCCCGCGCGCAACTGCTGAAGCCACTTAGCCGCCGCGGCGGCCTGCCCGGTCAGGCCACGCAGCGCCTGTTCGCTGACCCCATTCTCATCGCCGACCACGCCCGCCAGCAAATTGCTGAAATCAAAGCGCACCCGCATGGAGTTTCGCCAGCTTGCACCCTCATAGCTTGCCATGCTTTCGACTCCGTTTGGTCACCCGGTCGTCTGTACCCCCGCAGCGATGCCGTTGATCGTCTGGAGAATCAGATCGACCGCTCGACGATCGCCGTAGAAGCCTCCCTGGTGAACGGTTCGCAATAGCGTTGCCTGGACGACGTTCAGCGGATCCACGTACGGATTGCGCAGACGAATCGACTGGAGCAGGATTGACGACTCCCCCAGCAGCACACGTTGGCCAGTGATTGCTACCACTGCCCGTCGGCTCCGCTCGTACTCGTCGACGATGAGCGTGAAGATACGTTGGGCGAGAGCACGGTCAGCTACCGCGTCGCGATACAAGCGGGCAACGGCCATGTCCGCAGTAGCCAGGCTTACCTGGCAGTTGTCGACGATCGAGCGAAAGACCGGCCACCCTTGATACATCGCCGCCAGCAAGCCTTGGTTGTTCGGATGCACCGAAAGATAGCTCTCGACCCCACTACCCACACCATACCAGCCGGGCAAGTTTACTCGGCACTGGGTCCAGCTAAAGCCCCATGGGATCGCTCGGACGTCGGCGAGCTGTCCTGACGTCGAGCGACTAACCGGTCGTGAGGCAATCGCGTGCTGGGCGATCTCCGGAAACGGTGTCGCCTCACGGAAGTAGCGCTCGAAGCCCGGGGTCTGATCGATCAGCACTCGGTAGGCGAGCAAGGAGCGCTCGGCGAGATCTTTCAACGTGGCTTGCCAGAGGGCAAACTGCTCGCCGGTTGCCGCGGGGTGCTGGGGCGCTAACCCGGCCATCATTGTCCAGTACACGACTTGCTCTAAGTGCCGGTGGGCGATGCCCGGATTCCCGTAGCGCGTGAAGATCACCTCACCCTGCTCGGTATATTTCAGCCGCGCGTTCAGCGCCCGGGGCGACATCGCGGCGATCGCCCGTCCCATCGGCCCGCCGCCGCGTCCAATCGCTCCACCGCGCCCTTGAAAGAGCTCGATCTGCACCCCGAACTCCGTGCAAGCGTCGGCGAGTGGCTCCTGGGCTTCGTAAAGCTGCACGTTCGCCGCCAGGTAGCCGCCATCTTTGTTCGAGTCCGAGTAGCCGAGCATGATCTCTTGCACGTCGCCGGTCGCCGTGACCAAGCGGCGGTAAGGACCGATTGTAAACAGCGCTCGGAGAGTTTCTGGGCTTTCGCTCAGATCCTTGATGCCTTCGAATAAGGGAACGACTTGAATACTCGCCTGGGGGGAACGTCCCTCACGCAGATCGAGCAAGCCGGCCTCCTTCGCCAGCAAGACCACCGCGAGCACGTCGGCCGGGCTATGGGTCATACTGACCACGTAGCGACGAATCGCATCCGCGCCAAAGCGCCCCTGGGCCAGCCGGATGGTCCGGAACAGCTCGACGACTCGCACCGTACCTGGCGAGAAGCGCAACTCGCTCGGAATCAACGGCCGTGGATTGATGATCTCCCGCATCAGGAGCTTAGTTTGCTCCTCTGACGACAACGAAAGATAATTCGCGCACACGCCGGTCGCCGCGAGGATCTCGGCGAGAGCCTCGGCGTGGCGACTGCTGTGCTCGCGAATTTCCATCTCGGCGAGGTGGAAGCCGAAGACGCGCACGCGCCAGCGAAGGTCAGCGAACGCCCCGGCGGCGATCCGCTGTCCGCGATGCTCACACAGACTGTTGGCTATCTCGTCAAGCTGCGTCAGCAACTCGTCGACGCTCGCATAACCACCGACGAGATTCTCTTCGGTCAAGCGTAGTCGCTCGTCGATCAAGCCAAGCATTTGGCGGTATGGCTCGACCGGATACTCGCCAAGAATCTGCTGCCCTCGGTTTCCAAGTTGCTCGGCCTCTCGGGCGATCAAGTCGAGCAGCGCCGCCGACACCCCGACACGACGCACCGATGAGCTCATGCTTTGACTCAAATCAGCCACGTCGGCCCGATAGCGGCGTAGCACGGTCTCGCGCTGCAAGGCGAGCGCCTCGAGTGTGACCTGGTTCGTCACCGCCGGGTTGCCGTCGCGGTCGCCTCCGATCCAGGTCGAGAACTTCAGGAACGCGGGAATCTGAAACGGCTCGCCCGGATAAAAGCGCGTCAACGCCCGCTCGAGATCGCGGTAGATTTGGGGCACTACGTCGAAGAGCGTCCGATCGAAGATGAACAGGCCGGTCCGGATCTCATCGAGCGGCGTGGGCCGCGAGACCCGCAGCTCGTCGGTTTGCCAAAGCTGGGTCGCCACTTCGGCAAGCTCTTCGAGAACTTTCTCCCGGTCCTGAGTACGGTCGAGCTCGGCGATCAGCCGGCTGACCTGCTGGAGATGCTGGAGAATCGTCCGCCGGCGGGCTTCGCTTGGGTGCGCGGTGAGGACGGGCCGAATCTTCAATCGCCGCAGGAACGCCTGGAGCGCATCGCGCGTGATCCCCATTTCGTGCAGCGCCTCGATCGTCGCGGCAATCGATTCTGGCCGCAGCCGGGCCGGATTCGCCAGCATACGTTGACGGAGCGACCAGAGGCGATAATTCTCTTCGGCCGCGTTGACCAGATAAAAGTATAAGGTAAAGGCGCGGACCAGCGCGGCCATCTGCTCGTAGGAGAGTCCAGTCACCGTGTTGACCAGGGTCTGGTTGACCGGCTCACCCCGATCGCGGGCAGAGATCGCCTCGGACCGCACCCGCTCGACCAGCGCCAGTATGTCCGGTCCGGCCTGCTCAACGAGCGTATCGCCGAGGAGCTGGCCCAGGAAGCGAACATCGTTGCGGAGTCTTTCGATTGGTACACGATTATTCGTCACGAGATTTATTCTACACGAGCGAACGGCGCCTCGTAGCGCACGCTCCCCTATCGCCGGCAATTGCCCAAAGTCATTGATCGACGTGTCTACCTCGTGCTAGACTACGTCTGTCTAAATTCAGGGAAGTCATGCCCATGCGCGGAGTCCCCCCTCC